>CAIXZH010000084.1 GCA_903923905.1 uncultured Bacteroidia bacterium | reverse complement strand
TTATGGGTAAAACGATAGGCCGTCTGGAGCATGGAGGTGATGTTCGAAGAACAGATTTTCCGGTCGCCGACCATCAGTGGGCGTGCATTCACATATTCGGGATTCCAACGACCCCACAGGGTTGGTTTGCCATCATAATCGAAAAGGTACATATCGTGATCAACAATATGCGTCATTAAAATATCAATCAGGTGGATCGCCCTTGATTTCATAGGCTCCACATTGATCAGTTCAGCCATAGCCCCCAACGCAAAGATATGTCCTATCGCTTCATCGCTGCTGGTGGTCGATTTCCAGTCCCATTCCGGATCTTTTGCAGGTCGCCATCTTGAAGCGTCAGACAATCTGGACTGATCGCCATGTCGTTCGAACGACCGTGCAGGAAAACCTACAGGAGCAGTATTGATGGAATAAAGACGCTCCATGGCATCCAGCGATTCATAACAATTCTGAAGCGCTTCCTCCGATTTGGTAGCGGCGTACCTGAAAATCTCAGCTCCAAGATACATCGAGGTCCATAATCCGTCATTGTCGGAATCCTTCAGGTGGCCCGTTGAAAGGTTACCATGTTTCATCCCCTCTGTCGAGGAATTAAATCCATTCCGGATATGGCGCTCCCTCACCTGTTTTTCAAAATACATTGCCTTCTCCTCAAGGGTCATTTGCTTAAAGCAGATCTGTCCTAAACCTTTGTTTGTCAATATTAATACCGAATTTTCGGGGCCTGCAGAAATATGCTTTACCTGATCGCCGGGTAACCACCGCTCACCATTGTAATAATCATACTTTCCATCCGTGCGCAGCATGAAAGCACCCATGGCCGATCCAAACCAGATATGACTATTTACCGATGCCACACAGTTGATTTCAGGAACCGGAACCTTGCGGTGAATATCACCGGTTTGTTTTCCCGTACTATTATTGATCTCGAGATAACCGTTCTTCGTCCCGATAAAGGTTTTTGTCCCCTTTTCGGAGAGATCAAAGGAGGTAAAATCAGATCCCTCAAATACAGTGGCCAATTTCAAATCTTTAATGGAAAACTTCGCAAGTGCGCTGTTGCCCAAAATCCAGAATAAACCGGTTTCAGGACAAAACCTGATATCAAGTACCTCTCCATTTGTTTTACCTGACCAGAGCACTTTTGAGTCTTTGATGCATTTTAAAGTTGAACCGTCAGCAACCAGGAAAGCAGACTTTGGATCACCGTCAAAAACCCGGGCCCCAGCCATTTTATGACGGGAAAACAGTGTACCGGCCCATGCATTGCTGAAAACAGCGATGGGGTCCAGGTACACAAATTGGTGGTCACTAACCCCCATATTGACAATCTTTCGATCAGTTAATGGACGATAAGACACATCAGGCTCCAGTGTTCCCGGGTAAAGGAAGGCACCGGCATATGGTTTTAATAAGCCTTCCGGGGATAAGACTTCAATCACTCCGTTCCGGTCAGAAAATGCCTTTAACAGCGATTGCCCCTCACTCTTTGAATAATATTTAATACTGTAATTCTGTGTGAAAGGGACATCTTTAAAAACCGGGTTTGCGGTTTTCGCAGTTTCCGCTATAGCAGAGGAAGCCATAAAAAGGAAAAAGGAAGCAATAAACAAGGTGATTTTTTTCATTTTAATTCTAAGAATATCAATGTTATTAGTTCAAATCCGGAGGATTTGTATGTTTATAGAAATATGAAAGAGTAGAATTCGATTCCGACCGGAGTCGAACACCTTATTTTGATCCTTTTTTTTTATAAATATACCACCTCGCTGAGGTTTGTTTATTTATCCTGTTTGCCAGAGGGAAACCATCCAGACGGGATATATTTAAAAGCAGCATACCGACAAAGCAAATGTCTGATATCTGAGAAATTGGATGAACCTTCAGAAAAAAAATCCGGAATGTAGATTATTCATTATCAATAGATAACACCATTGATAATCCTGCCTTAATTTCCGCTTTTAATTGATCAGAAATGGTGCCAATTTTTTTAACGAATCTCTCCTGAGATACTGACCGAACCTGGAAGCAATCGGCTGAGGAGTCTTTAGACAGTCCATTTATAGAATTGGGTTCTATTTTAATCATCCAGGGTGCAATTTCATACTTGTCTTTCCAGTCGGTAATAGGAACAATCACTTTCAATGGCAATCTGCCCAATGAATCATCGCTCACAATTATTGCAGGTCTAATTTTTTGAATTTCAGCACCAACCGTTGGATCAAGATTTATTAACCAAACTTCACCTTGCTTCATAAAAGTCGTCAAAATCAAGGTTCGAAAATGCAATCAATTCCTTGTCAGATTTGTAATCAGAATACAAGTTGTCAGCAGCCTTTTTCAGCTGATTAGTATCTTCCTCCTTGCGAAGTGAATGAATCGTTTTTTCAATCACAAAAATCCTTTTTTGAATTGGTAATCTTTGAATTTCTTTGATTATCTCACTTGTCCTCATATCTAATCGTTTATGTCTGCAAGATACAAAATTAATCCACCACTTTTTTTAACCAAAATATTTTAACGAAAAAAGTGCCACCTCCAAATGGTGGTGGCACTTAATATTCATATTGTAATCAACAGATATTTACTGGAAGATCCACATCTTGGCGCCACCGGCATCGTTACCTCCAAGATCTGTGAGTGAGCTATTGTAGTTAGTACTGTTGTTGCTAAGCTCATCCTGAGGATAAAGATACCTGTAAGGATAAGATTCTCCTGTAGTAAAAGCAGGTGCGATACTAAACGCGAAGGCTGGATTTCCACTTCTTCTGATTTCAGTAAATTCCTCTGAATAATTTGTGAGGAAATTAGATAACCATTTCTGGAAAGCAATCAATTTTAAATCATTCGCACTGCCATCGTTAGCCAATGCAACATTAGCTTGGCTTTCATAAGCGCCAAAATCTGTGGAAATTGAACTTGTCCCATCAAAATTGGTAGTGAGAGCTCCGGTACCACTATTGGTGATTCCCCACCTTGTAAATGACAGCTCAATACCGGCATTATAATAACTACTTGCAGTACCAACAGTAATTAAATTTCTGGAACGGGCTTCAGCGAGCAAAAACTGCATTTCGCTTGATTCCATGAGAACAGCCGATAAACGGGAATCTTTCGGCTTTTGAAACAACTGAGACAAAGCACAAAGTCTGCCATTGTCATAAACAGTAGTTTTATACCCAAACTGACTATTGATCTCCTGTACATTTACCGGGCCAACCCACATAGTGTCCAACGGATAAGTAAATGTGTACAGATTACCATTCTCATCGGCACCAGTCGTTGTAAGCGGACTTGAACCAACGGGTGAATAATTGACTGTATTGTTAAAGCCGTTAATCATAACTGTTTGCGTTGACGCTGTAGCTGCAGCCGTTAATGGATAGGCGGCTGGTGCACACCATACGAATAACCTTGGGTCATTAAGAGCTCTTGATTTCCCAACAATCGCGTTTGTCGGTTTATAGGAGGTGAAATTGTTGGAATTATTATAGCTTACAGTGCTTAAATACCATGTATCACCGGAATAGGTCCCGACAAATGGCAACGAGGCGTTGTCAGCATTGGTTTGCATAAAATTTCCACCTGCCACAATTGCCTGCAATGTATCTGCATAATCCGTACCAGCAGTTTTAAAGGCTTTGTAAGAGTGCATAATCAAACGGAATTTTAAAGAATTGGCAAATTTGATCCACTGGGCTTTAACTCCTTTATACAACACATCCTGGGTCGCATCAATTGCTGAAGAACTGGGATTGTTCAAAATATTAACAGCATTATCCAACATGGCAAACATCTGGGTATAGATTGATTTCTGTGAATCATATGTAGGAAAAACATCACCTGCACGTCCCAGAACCGCCTTTGAGAATGGAACATCGCCATACTTTTCAGTTAAATAGGCCAGATTAACACATTTTAAAATATACGATAATGCGATATACGAATTATTGCCTTCACTTTTAGCCAAAGTCTCCATAGCAATACAGGTACGGAAGACCCCGGTATATGGATTGGATCCATCGTTTGCCGACCAGTATTGAGTCCGGCTTAAATAAAATGTTGGCATATTATCTGCTGCATAGCAACTTACAAAGTACCAGTCTGATTGTCCTAATTCTTCAAGTGTAACACCTTTGCCATAAGGAATGGCAGTATTCACAATGGCAGAAGTCAGCTGATACTTTGCATAACCCAAATATTGGTTATCAAAATTCTGCTGCAATTCGGCTATTCTAAGCTCTTTTTGGCAGGAAACCAGAAAAAGTGTGAACAAACAAACAAATGAGAAAAATATAATTTTTTTCATAATAGTATCTATTTATTATTATAATCTATTAAAAACCTACAGTTAATTTTAAACCCATAATTCTTACTGGAGGTACCGTATAGTTTGATCCACCAAGACCATTTACTGCGCTGCCATCAAAAGCATTTTCAGGATCCTCATGCAAGTTATTTTTTGCCCAATACATCACGTTTTTAGCAAAGGCAGTAAAAGATATATCCTGACATAACAACTTAGCTGCAAGATTTTTATCCAATTTATAGGTTAAATTGATCTCTTTGATTTTAAAACAGGTAGCACTACTCGATATAAATTGAGAGTTCTTCCAAAAGTTTTGACCTTCCATGGCATATGGTTGAAAATAAAGCGTTTGGGTTGGATTAGCGCCATTGACCATATAGGAATTGTCTGCCAAACTCAAACGTGAATCAGCGTTGTACTGAGAAAGATCACCTGCTGTTTCCGGATTAATAAAAACACCCTTCAGGTAGCCAAAATATCTTGGGTCACCATTATAAGTTGACATATAATACTGTACATCATTCCTAAATGTTGCCCATGACGAACCTGGGAACATTGAGTTAGGATCAGGCATACTGGGTAAACCACCAGCATAACGTCCACCCACATAATATTTACTATAATTTTTGCCAAAATATTTTTTCATATCTAACAAAGCATCATCACCCAGGCGACGTGCAGTTCCGGATACAAAAGCTCCACCTACACGAAAACTTGTAACCACTCCCAGATTCCAATTCTTATATTTCACATTGGTATTGAAACTCCAAACTGCCTTTGGATTGATATTTCCGATAAAACCAATTTTTTTAGCCAGGGCAGGTGATAATCCCTTTGATACATCCTGCGTTCCATTATCCGGGTCAATCAAAGTCATTCCCTTGTAGGCGCCTGACTGAATAATTGGCAAAGGCTGCTGTGCATACATATCGCCTAATGTTGCTCCCTTATACAAATAGAAATTAGTGTTTTCAACATAAGAAATTTGTGTTGTTGTAAAACGGGAGTCTAAATCCTGAACGACCGATTTAAAGGTAGAGAAAGATCCATTGACACTCCATTCCCACGTTTTATTCCTGACAGGGACAACAGTTAATGATGCTTCAAGACCATTTGATTTAACGGCACCAATGTTTGTTTGAAGTGATGCAAAACCGGAAGAAGAGGTTACCGGGATACTTTGTATTTGATTAATATGTCGTTTTTGGTAGATTGTAAAATCACCTGAAATCCGATTATTCAGGATACCAAAATCAACTCCACCCTCTTCTGTAATATTCAATTCGGGCTTAATGCTGGGGTCAACCAGAGGGCCACCTACAGTTCCCACAGTAACGCCATTCCAGTAACTTCCGGCGATACCATAAGTATCTAAATTATAGGGATGTCCTATTCCATAACCGGTCTCAGCAATACCACCCCTTAATTTCAAAAGATCAGCCCATGGTAATTGCTGTTTAAATGTCTCAGATAACAACCAGCTCAAAGATCCCCCCGGGTAGAATTTACTCACTTTTTGCGGTGCCAAAACGCCTACCCAATCATTGCGTCCCGATAAATCTAAATATACCTGACCAGCCCATCCAAGACTGGCGGTAGCATAAACACTGTAAGTTCTGTTTCCAATATTGCGAAAAATGTTTGCATTATTTTTGGCATTTTGACTTATCGCTGAAAAACTATATGCATTAGGCTGTACCAAACCATCCGTGCCGCTGAAGCTGGACCCACTCGATTCATTGTAGGCGAAATTCACACCACCCGTAGCGTCAACTGATAATTTGTTATTTAAGAACCCTTTACTAAAATTCAACATGGCATCGGTGTTCGTTGCAAGTGAAGTGCTGTTGGTTTCTTCATAACCACCCTTATTATTGTTTTTGGAATCCCAGGGAATTTTATGCTCTAAACCAAAAGTTTCGAAATCCAAACCTGTCCGCAGTGTTAACTTTAAGTATTTCTGAATTTCATAATCCAGTTGAACCTTACCAAATGCTACATCTCTCGAATAAGTTCTGATATTATAGCGAGTATCAAAATATGGATTGTCTGAACCAACATTACCATCACTACCGTCACTATTATTCTTAGCAAACCGTATATTGCCGGTTTGATTTACGTTCTTAAGATAAGGGGTGTTCTGATAAATACCCGTAAACCCATTTAACCAGGGATCTGCATTTCTGAAAACAGACATCTTCGGCATGTCAATTGGAGTCGTCATTGCTATTGATATGGCGTTGTCCCCCAAATGTCCTTGAATATTTGCCTGTTGTGGCGTGAAAGTGTGAGTATAGGAAGCCTCTGACGTAATCGAAATTTTATCATTCAATTTGTAAGTAGAATTAAATGAAAGGCTATTACGAGTAGTTTGGTTGCTGGGAACAACAGAGGTGTATAACATATTCGTATAATTGAAACGATAACTGCCTTTATCATAATTTCCTGTTATCGATAAATTATTCGTCTCCATAGCCCCGGTTTGAAGGAAAGCCTTCAAAGGATCTTTGTCTCCTAACGGCCCCTGTAATTTATAATCAAACTGTTGTGTCATTAAATTCCACTGTGGAACCTGACCATTCAAATTAATGTTTTTACTATCTGCAATATCCCATCCATCACCATCAGGGCCATTCATATAGGCCTGATCCCCTTCAGCATCACGCATAAATCTGCGCTGAACCGGAGGTGTATTGAATACCCTTTCGACAGAGAATTCATTACTATAGGTAACTCCTAACCCTTTTTTGGCTTTTGAACCATTTTTAGTCGTGATCAGCACGACCCCAGATCCTGCAGCAGATCCATACAATGCTGCCGCACCCGACCCTTTAAGAATAGATACGCTTTCAATGTCATCAGGATTAACAGATGACATCCGGTTACCAACATCGATTCCTGAAACAGAACCTATCTGATTGGTTGCAACAGGAATACCATCAATCACTATTAACGGCTGTGTACTGTTGTTAATAGTTGAATTAGAGCCCGCTAAAAGACCACCCAATGAGGTTGCACCACGAATGGTAAATAAAACGGAAGATGTTGGACTACTGGACAAACTGTTCATTTGAACACCGGTAACTTTACCTTCCAACGATTTCAAGGCATTACCAACCCCAGCGGTCTGAAGATTGTCGCTGTTTACCTGGTTAACATTGTAACCTAAAGACTTTGCCGATCTCTTCATCCCCAAAGCGGTTACAACCACCTCGTCAAGGTTTTCAATGGTCTGAGCCAAGGTAACATTGACAGATGTCTTACCATTTAATGCGATCGTTTTGTTTTCCATCCCGATAAAGGAAACGATAAGGGTAGAATTGGCGCTTGGAACCGTCAAGGAGTATTTACCATCTGCATCGGTAACCACACCATTGGTCGTCCCTTTGACCACGATAGTCGCCCCGGGAAGTGCTTCACCAGAGGAACTCTTAACAACACCACTCACTTTAACCTGGGCAAATATGTTGCTTGTGAAAAGCACGCACATACCTAGTAGGAGCATTTGAAAGATTTTTCTTTTCATAGTTAATTAATTAATTTATTAATAAAAACTCTACTTAAATACAACTTCCCTTTCAGAAACTTGCGCTTGGAGTACCTTCTAAAACAAAGATTTCAAAAAAAAAAGAAACTTTGTTTGTAGAATATTACTCATTTTACATCAAATATTAACATTCTGCATGATATTTTAACATTCCAATTTATGCTAAACCGATTTAAACTGTAATTAATGTTAAGATTTAATTACAAAAATGTTAAAATTAAATAATTTTAATAAGTTGATAGAAACCGGTAAAATTGATAATAAACCCATTGGATTACTGAATGCCGGTTAAGAACAAAGAATGAAATTCTAATTCTCCTGGATTTATTCAATTAATTTACAGCCATATACAGGATGAATGCCAAATAAATCCGACGCACCAGAAGGCACACTAAAGAATTGGTGTCATCTGTATTTAGGCTAATATTTATGGTTTTAAAACGATAGTTAGCACCGCCGATCACTTAAAAACGTTTGGATGACGATTGAAACAAAGATAATAATTACAACAAGAATTCCTAGGGTATAAATCACCTTTTTTAACAAATATTTTAACCACCACATTAGACACAGTAGTTTTTAATACGAAACTGTTTAAATTTCTCCGCAGGAGATAAATATCAATAGAAAAAATATAATTCTGAAAACAAATTTCCCATAGGAATTAACCAATTATCTTTTAATATCCTGACGGACAAAGCTTATTCGTTGGTTTATAATTCTATTGAAAATGAGATTCCTCATTCCGCTGCGCTCCAATCGGAATGACAATAGACTTTGATAATGTGTGTGGGAGAGGGAGGGGGTGGCCGCGCCGCCTCCTCCCTCTCCCACACCTCCTTTAAAATGAAGGGTGTCATTCCGAACGCAGCGAGGAATCTCCTTTTTAAATAGCCAATAGAATTCTGTCATTGGTAGCGTAGCGAAGAATCTTTGATTTTTCACCGGACACCAATGAAAAAATATTAAAAAGTCAATTATTTCCCATCCAAATAATTTGGCCATTACCCAATGGGGTGAAAAATCCAAAGGATACCAATAGCAATAGCAAGAATGGCCCCGGTCAGGGAGAACCATTTCAGAAACAGCTGATTATCTTTTAATTCTGACCGATGCGCTACAATACCAAGGATAAAGGCAAAGGAAATCATCGTCAGAATGGTTCCGGTTGCAAAGGCAACTATGTAGATCACTGATGCTAAAAGGGTTGGAAGCGCCAGTGAAGGGAGCAGTGCAAACAGATGACTGAATCCCGCAAATCCATGAACCGTACCGATGAGAAAAGCAGAAAACGCATTTTGTCTCACCTTCCCGGTATGCACATGTCCGTGTCCGTAATCCGGAATATGTTCTGAATAATGTACAGGACTGGTTTCATGAGGATGTTCGTGATGGTGAACCTCATGATAGTCATGATGGTGATCATGTCCATGGTGATGATGATTGTGATCAGTGTGAGGATGATCGTGGGGAAATGAATGATCATCTGAATGTACGTGAGGATGATCAGGATGAATTGGGTCAACCGGATGTTCAAAAACCAAAGGTACAGGATGTGTATGTTTATGAATATGAGGATATAAAAATGGTCTCGTATGAAAGTGGGCATGAGGTAAGTACCCATGGGTATGACGCCGGTAGAGGCGCACTAATGCCCAGATTCCAATCCCGATCAGGAGAAATCCAATCGCAGTATCACTGTGTTTGGAAATCGCCTCAACTGGCAAAAACTCCCTAAAAACCAGAAATAAAGCTCCGATCAGCAACATCCCGACTGTATGCCCGAAACCCCATGAAAAACCGATCATCCACGACTTCTTCCGGCTGTCGATAGCCAGTGGGGTAACTGCAGCAAGATGATCAGGACCCGTTGCAACGTGAGCCACACTTGCGATAAATCCGGTCAGGAAGGTTAACATATCATTCGATTTTGGGGGTAAATATTTTCTTATAAATGGCTACAAAAGGTTTTGTAATTATAAACCTGGGTTTTCATTATTATAGAATACGTAGCAT
>CAIXZH010000083.1 GCA_903923905.1 uncultured Bacteroidia bacterium | reverse complement strand
TTTTGGAAATGAAAAGGGGTTGGTCTACTTTACCCCTACCGAGGCTGCCCCAACAGCACTGAAGTCCAAAATCAGACTTACAGACTTTTACCTTTTTGGAAAATTGGTGAAACCAGGACCCGAATCTGTTATCAAACAGTCAATTGAATCGACTGAAGAAATAAGATTAAATGACTGGGCCAATAGTATCGGTTTCAGGTTTGTATCCCTTAATTTTATTAATCCTGCCGACAACGAATACCAATACAAACTGGAGGGATTCGACAAGGAATGGAGAAACAACGGAAGTAATAATACGGCCTTTTATGATAAAGTAAGAACAGGTAAGTACTTATTTAAGGTAAGAAATGCCAACGATCCGGATGAAAATTCACCTAATAATATAAATATCAGAATATTAGTTCGCCATTCATTATTCAGTTCCCCGGTTTTTTATGGATTTCTTATTCTCCTGGTCCTGATAGGAGCAGTTATTATGACGAAATACATTAAGAAATTGCAAAAAGATGGAAAGCGGTTAATTGATTTACCGCAAAAAATTGAAAAGTATAAAGGATTAAAAATCTCTGATACTAATAGTGTATTGATTATAAGAGAACTGAAAAAATATATGGAAGAAAAGAAACCCTATTTGAATGCAGAATTAAAACTGGCAGACCTCGCTTCTGAGATCAACTTCCCATTACACGAAGTTTCACAAGTATTGAATCAGGATCTCAACCAAAGCTTTTCAGACTTTATCAACAGATACAGGGTTGACGAGGTGAAAAAGTGTATGGAGGATAAAGCTTTTGCAAAATACACTTTTATAGCTATTGCCCAGCATTGCGGATTTAACTCTAAAACATCGTTCTACCGCATCTTCAAGAATGAAACCGGTAAGACACCTGCCGATTATTTTAAAGAACACAATCGCTCTTAGGTTTCAAAAAAGCAAGGTTTTATACATCAGGAAATCAATATCATTGGTTTAATTGCAAACTCGAATGATTTGGGGTTGTTCTTATTACTTTAAACACCTTAGAATCCAGATACTTTACCTATCCAGAGAGCCTTATTCCCCATTTGGTTTTATCTGCCCCTATCCTTGTTATAGCAACTTGTTAATTTTTATATCGTTTTTCATCATTTACGGGAAGAAAAATATAATCAAAAATTAACGTTTTAAGGTGCCAAAATAAAATAGGAACTAACATTTTTTAACATTCATGTTCCAGATTGCATATGTAGTTATATTTCATTGTTTTAGTACATATTCCTCCGGAGTCCCAATTTATGATTTGGGACCTTTAAGCCATTTAATAACAAACTGGACACTTAGTTTTAACCTTAGCTTTACATTAAGCCGAACGAGTAGAATCTTAATGAGAAAAAATGATCACTATCACTTTGAAATGACTCAAGCTTATATTTTATGAATTAATAGTTTAACAATTACAATTAAAATTTATGAAACAAAACCCGAATGAATTCTCTGACGGGAACAGCCAAAAACTGAAAAAGCTGTTTTCAATTATGGGCATGCTTTTGTTATTTGTCATGCTTATGTTCAACCAGGCGTTTGCGCAAAAGGAAAGTTCTGTTAAAGGTGTTGTCACCGACAAAAACGGAACTTCACTGCCTGGTGTAACCGTCCTTGTAAAAGGAACCAACATCGGAACTGTTACCAGTTCAAATGGTTCCTATACTTTAAAAGTTCCGGCTACGGGCAAAGTATTGGTTTATTCCTTTATTGGGATGAAATCTGTGGAACAGACTCTCGGAAACCAGACACAAATCAATGTAAAATTGATTGAAGAGTCAATAGGACTGGAAGATGTTGTTGTTGTGGGATATGGTGTCCAGAAAAAGGCAACCCTCACTGGTGCGGTGGAACAGGTAAACAGTCAAGTCTTTGAAAGCAGGGCAGTGACCAATCCTGCTCTAGCCCTTCAGGGTGAAACTCCAGGTCTTGTAGTCACAAGAAATTCTTCACGTCCTGGGAATGAAAGCATCAATTTTCAGATCAGGGGTGCTACCTCAGTTAATGGAGGAACTCCGCTGGTGATTATTGACGGGGTACCGACGATTACCTCGAATGCCTTTTTCACAATGAATCCCGATGATATTGAATCAGTTACTATATTAAAAGACGGAATGGCAGCAATTTATGGGTCAAGAGCTGCCAATGGCGTTATTTTGGTAACGACCAAAAGAGGGAAAGGGGAAATGAAAATTGAATATGATATGAATTGGCGTATGAATTCAATTGGTATAAAGACACCCTCACCTTCAATGGAGCAATATGCTACAATTTGGATCGATGCCAATAAAGAAGAAGCCGTTCCTAATTACTGGGGATGGAAATCACTGGCTAACCTGCAAAATATGCAAAAGGGAATTGAAGGAATCTATTCAACACAATACTGGGGCGATATTTTTATAGGAAAAGGAAACCGGTTCAACGAATTATTCCAGCCCCGCCTTTCACAACAACATACTGTAAGTCTTTCCGGGTCTTCGGATAAAACCAATTACCGCCTTTCTGCCGGTTATGCCGATAATCAGGGAAACCTGGCGACGGCTTACGATGGTCAGAAACAGTACAACTTTAAGTTAAACTATGACTATAAAATCTCGGACAGAGTTAAATTGCAAACCGGGGTAACTTATCAGAAAGATGTTACTTCAGGTCCTGCAAGTGGTTTAGGTTTTGATATGCTTGCAGAAGACCCCCCATTTTTCCCTGCTAAAAATCCTTATGGACAATGGTATGCTAATTTTGGTACCGCAGGGAACAGAAATTCAACAGCAAGTACTACAGATGGTGGCAGGGACATTAAAACAAATGATTTGATTAGGGTTGATTTAAAGGCTACCATTAATCTGATTAAAGACCTGGATTTTGAAGCTGGTGGTTCTATCCAGTCAAATCAGTACCGATGGGATAATTACAACCTGAATGTTCCTTTATACGAATGGGACGGAACACCTGCTCCTTCCAGTATCAATCCGACTTCCAACATCAGAGCCGAGTCAGATAATACCTTCTATCAGAATTATACAGCCCTTTTGCGCTATACAAAGTCAGTAGGTGATCATCATATAACAGCTATGGCAGGTATCAATTCTGAGAAAAATGACTTTAAAGGGTTATATGCTTACCGGACCAATATCGGAAGCAATGGTGTATATGACTTAAATGCAGCACCTACATCCTATCAGGAGGGATCAGGTGGACAAAACCATTGGGGATTTTATTCCTATATTGGAAGGCTTAACTATACTTTTAAAGAAAAATATCTCCTTGAGATTCTTGGACGTCGCGATGGTTCTTCCCGTTTTGCACCTGGATTTCAATGGTCTAACTTTTATAATGTTTCCGGAGGTTGGGTTGCTACTGAAGAAAATTTTGTAAAGAATCTGAATTTTAACGCGCTTAGTTTTTTAAAGATTAAGGGAAGTTACGGAGTAACCGGTAATCAGGTTGGTATCGGACTATACGACTATATTTCTACCATAGGAACAGGCAATGCCGTTTTTGGCAGTACTGCGGCAAATCAAACTTCAGCCTGGTTAAATGGTAGCGGACTCACCAGCAATACACGTACCTGGGAAAGGGTAAACATGTCTAATATTGGTCTTGATATGCGCTTTCTGAACAATCGCCTTTCCGCTTCCTTCGACTCATACAAAAAGGAAAACAACGGTATGTTGATTAACGTGACCTATCCTTCAATCATAGGAGGAACTGCGCCCAAATCAAACAGTGGTGTTTTGGAAGTAAAAGGATGGGAAGCAATCGTTAACTGGAGAGACAAAGTCGGTGAGTTTACTTATAGTGTCGGGTTCAATATTAGTGACAGCCGTAACAAACTTTTATCAATGGTAGGAGCAACTACCTGGAGCGCAGGTAAAGTAGGTACCATCGTGGGTCGTCCGCTGAACTCCTGGTTTATGTATTCTACGGATGGCTATTTCAAAAATCAAGCCGATGTGGATGCATATTATACTAAATATACTGCGACTAAGCAGGGTGAGTTACCTTCACAAACCAATTTGACTCAAAATTTACGTCCCGGAGATGTCAAAAAGAGAGATCTTGACGGAAACGGTTATATCAGTGCTATTGGCGATCCAACCAAAGGAGATAAAGGTGATGTTAAATATATGGGTGATGCGGCACCACACTACATTTTTGGATTGAATCTGGGTGCCTTCTGGAAAGGTGTTGATTTTAATGCATTCTTTCAGGGTGTAGCCGACCAGAAATTGGAGCGCGACGGAACATTAGCTTATCCATTTTGGGCTGTGTGGACCAATTCAAATACATCTTTTACCGGTAAAACATGGACCTCCGAAAATCCTGGTGCCAAATATCCAAGGTTGACAGTGGATCCCACCCGTGCTCAATGGAATTATTTGCATAACGATTTTATGCTGCAAAACAACCGCTATATCCGGTTAAAATCATTGGTCATCGGATATACACTACCTAAAACACTATTCAAAAAAGCGAAAATTGAAAGGGTAAGAGTCTATTTCTCAGGCAACGATTTATGGGAATCGACTTCTATCAAGGACGGATTTGATCCGGAACAGAGTTCAACCTCTCAGAATAACGGCTATCCGTTTATGAGATCCTGGGCATTTGGCTTCAATTTTAATTTCTAGAATATTTATTAATTGAACAGTCAAAAAAATATATTAATATGAAAAAATTATTATTTCTCATAGCCCTGGGCGGTGCAGTTTTACTGACGGGTTCGTGTACGAAAAATTACCTGGATCTGAAGCCCCTGGATCAGCTTACCGAAGCAGCCTATTTTACAACTCCCGATCAGTTTAAATTTGCTACCAACAACTTATATTATGAGATGATTAGTTGGCAGCCAACTGATGGAAGCAGCATTTACGATTTCATGGACTTTGGGTCGGATCTTTCATCCAATGTGGTCGTTGGGTCTACAGTGAACTATGGACGTGGCTCGGTGAATACTCCGAACAACGATATCTATTGGAATAATCCATATACCTATATCCGGAATATCAATATTGTATTAAAGAAAGCAAGCGCTTATACCGGTAATAAATCAGATATCAAGAAGTATGTTGCAGCAGCAAAATTTTTCAGGGCCTGGCAGCACTTCTTTTTGCTGAAACGTTTCGGTGGTGTTCCAGTGGATACGATAGTTATCGATCTGAATTCTGCATTGTTAACCGCAAAGCGGAACAGCCGTTATGAGGTTGTAGATCAAATAAACAGAGACCTAAATGATGCCATAGCAGGTTTGCCTACCGAACAGGCCATTCCTTCAGCTGATAAAGGTCATGTGAGCAAATGGGCTGCCGAAGCGTTTAAAGCTCGTGTTCTGCTATATGAGGCTACCTGGCGGAAATATACAGGAGTTACTACCGATTTTTCAGGCTCTGCCGGAACAGCAACTGATCAGGTTTCACAGTTCCTGACTGAAGCAGCAACTCTTGCTAAAGATGTTATGGATAATGGCGGTTATCAATTATGGAATTATAACAGCACGTTAAACAATCGCAGCTCTTATTACCTGTTCAATATCGACGGTTCAGGTTCAAACCCCCTCGGTTTGGATAAAACAACCAACAATGAATTCATCCTTAAAAGCATGTATGATTTTACTTTACGAAAAGGGGGTGCCAATCTCACGCACACCGTTCAGGGTTATATGACACCTAATCGCAAATTGATGGATATGTATTTGTGTACGGATGGGTTACCTGTAGACAAATCACCTCTATTCCAGGGATACTCGAATGTAACGAAAGAGTACCAAAACCGGGATTTCCGTTTATTGGGATATGTTCTTGGAAATGCGGCAGCTCCGGTAACGGGATCAATTAATCTGAACGGGATTTATGGATATGGCAATCAAAAATTTGCAGCCTATAATTATCCAACTTACCGTAACGACCTCCAGGAATCACAGGATTACCCCCAATTGCGGCTGGCCGAAGTTTATCTGATTTATGCCGAGGCTTTGGTTGAAAAGAACGGAAGCATAAGTGATGGTGATCTGAACGCTTCAATCAATCTGGTGCGGGCAAGAGCCGGAGTCGCTCCACTGACCAATGAATTGGCAACTTCCAATGGGCTAGTCATGTTGAATGAAATCAGACGGGAAAGAACCTTGGAATTGTATGGTGAAAATTCGAGGTTTGATGATTTAAAACGGTGGGGTATTGCGGAGACAGAATTAGACCAGAATCTGTGTGGTATGGTAGTTGGAGGAGCCTCTTATCCGACTGAATTCCGAAATGCCAGTGGCGCTGCCACAAGTATCTACCTTCCCAATGCTTATGTCAATGGAGAAGCATCGGTGGCTACCGGAAAAGGGAATCTGAATTGTATCGTGATCGATGCTGCATCGAATCGTAATTTTAAAAGGATGCACTATCTGTTCCCGCTGCCATTAACACAAATACAGTTAAATCACAACCTTGTTCAAAATAACGGCTATTAATCAGTATCTTACGTGTATAAAGGTGCACGTAGGAGAAATAAAATTTTAATAAATTAAAAT
>CAIXZH010000082.1 GCA_903923905.1 uncultured Bacteroidia bacterium | reverse complement strand
GTTGAACTAAACCGCTAATGCGGTAAATGTTGATTTTGGTAATTTTAAAGTGCAAATTTTAAAATTTACCATCATGAAAAAAAAGAATCACCTCTGATCGAGAAGCTTATTCAGGAGATGCAGCTTCGTAACTACAGTCCCTGTTCAGTTCATACTTACAGCGGACTTCTTTCAAAAATCGAGTGCGATTTTGCCACTTCACTGGATACTATTTCCATTATTCAGTTCAAAGATTACCTGCACCGACGGATCATCAATGAAAAGATTTCTGTTTCTACGATCAACCAGACCATCAGTGCCTTCAAAATCCTGCAGGTCGATGTTTTAGGCCGTGAGTGGGAGCAATTTAAAATCCGAAGGCCACGCCGGGAAAAAAGATTGCCCGTAGTTTTATCGACAGGTGAGGTTGAAAAACTCATTTCAGTTACCCAAAACCTCAAACACAGGGCCATATTGGCACTGGCCTATTCTGCAGGGTTAAGGAGAGGGGAAACCCAAATGATAAAACCAACAGATATCGATTCTGCCCGCATGCTGGTACACGTGGTACAGGGAAAAGGCAAGAAGGATAGGCAAACCATTCTCTCACCCAAAGTTCTGGATCTGCTGCGCACCTATTACAAGATCCAACGGCCAAAAACCTTTCTTTTTGAAGCGCAGGGTAAGAAAGGAGTACCTCTTTCTGACAGGACAATGGACTGTATTATCAAAAAGAGCGCATCAAAAGCAGGCATCAGGAAAGATGTGTCCTTTCATACACTCAGGCATTGTTTTGCAACCCATCTGTTGGAAAAAGGTGTCAACATTCGTATAATTCAGGAGTTTATGGGTCATGTATCTCTTAAAACCACCGCTGTTTACCTGCATCTGGTAAATGTTCAGCCGTCGGGTATCACTTCTCCACTGGATTCCATGAACATCTAAAAACAGTTGTCATGGAAAACAAGAAACAACTCATCGAACTGGCTGATATTTTCAGAGCCATAGGTGACAATTTTCTGAAAACGCACAACTTATGTGTCGATCAGTTGAAGGCATTTTATGCCATCGAAAATTGCAGGACAGCTGCTTTGGGCGGTCATACCGATCAGTGTGACAGTTGTGGCTACACCAAACAATCGTACAACTCGTGCCGTAACAGGCATTGCCCAAAGTGTCAGACCACTAAAAAACTTCAATGGGTCGATAAACTGGCGGCCAACCTGCCTCCGATAAAACATTTCCATGTGGTGTTTACCATACCCGATTGCCTGAACACTGTTTTTTACCTCAATCAGGATAAAGCATACAGCTTGCTTTTCAAGGCGGCAGGCCAGGCTTTATTACAATGTGCCGCCAACCCGAAGCTGATAGGCGCTCAGGCTGGTGCAGTTGGAGTTCTGCATACATGGGGGCAAACACTGGTTTACCATCCTCATATACACATGATTGTTCCCGCTGGTGGACTTTCTGATGATCAGATGGAATGGATTCCGTCACCCGGAAAGTTCTTCCTCCCGGTAAAACTCCTGAGCAATGTATTTCGGGGAATACTATGCCGACTCATCGGTCAGGCTATCAAAAAAGGAGAAATATTATTGCCTGATTGTATATCTGATTATGTAACACTAAAAGAATTGTGCTACCGGAAGAGCTGGGTGGTATATTGTCAAAAACCATTTACAGGTGCTGAGGGTATTATCCGGTATTTGGGCAACTATACCCATCGGGTGGCAATCTCTAATCATCGGATTGAAGCTTTTGAAAATGATAAAGTAACATTCAGCTATAAGGACTACAAGTCAGGAGTTATGAAAAAAAGTATGACACTGGATGTTAATGAATTTGCCAGACGATTCCTGCAACATATTTTACCCTCCGGATTTTATAAAATCAGGTATTTTGGTATTCTGGCTTTGTGCAATATGAAATCAAAACTGGAAACTTGCTTCACTCTGATCGAAACCAGAAGCTATTTGCCGGTACTGGAAGGACTCAATTCATTAGAGGTTTGGCGCGTAATCTCTGGTAAAGATCCGATGTGTTGCCCCAAATGCAAAAAAGGGAAAATGATACCGCATGGTATTAAAATTGAAAGTTTGGTGCCCGGTTAGTCAACCAATGAATCAATCGTTCTTTTAATCTGTCTGGAATCAACTTGATGGCTTAAAAAAAGGCCAACAGGGAAAGTTATGCTCATTCTAAAATGCTATTTATGTGTTACATATCGAGAATTCCCGTTAGCAATCCTTTCAGCTCTTTCATCTTGAGAGAAACAACAAACAGATCGTTAATTTCAAAATACAATACCCATAGTTGCCGGCTAAGTCCAACTCGGTTTTATTTCCCATTTCCCCTCGTAACTTTAAGGTAATTCTGAACGATTATTTACTTACCATCACTTATTTAACATACCTTTGGGGAAACGTTAAATAAAACGCTATTACGTTACCAACAAGGCGAAGAAAAGACAGCGACACTGACAATGAAAATGGTTTGAGAATAAAATGACAATGAAAGGAAAAAGATAATGGGAAATAATAAACTTACATACGAAGATTTAGAAAATCAAATAAAAAATCTTGAATCAGCATTAATCATTGCCAACAAAGAACTTGCTTTTCAAAACGATGAGAAAGAAAAACGTGCAACCGAATTAATCATTGCCAACAAAGAACTCGCTTTTCAAAACGATGAGAAAGAAAAACGTGCAACCGAATTAATCATTGCCAACAAAGAAAAAATAAAACAGATTGAAGAAATATTCATGCTCAAAAAACAATCCCTTTTGTTAGAGAAAGAGAAAGAGAAAGAGAAAGAGAAAGAGAAAGAATGGTTAGCAAAGATAATTATTGCAAACGAAAAACTTTCCCTTCAGATCAAAGAAAAAGAAAAACATGCCGCCGAGTTAATCATGGCCAACAAAGAACTTGAGCAATTTGCTTATGTGGCTACACACGACCTTCAGGAACCATTACGAATGATTTCGAGCTACACCCAATTGCTCGAACGGAAATATAAAGACAAATTAGACCAAGATGCAAACGATTATATTCGCTTTGCTGTTGACGGGGCAGTCCGTATGCAAAAACTCATAAATGATTTACTCGAATATTCGAGAATAGGCAGCCGTGGAAAGGGATTTGAGCAAGTAGAAACTTCAACTATTTTGGGTCAGGTTATTTCCAATATACATCTATTGATTGCTGAGAATACTTGTTTAATAACAAACGATGATTTGCCAACTGTGAAAGCCGATGAATCGCAGATTATTCGAGTGTTTCAAAACCTTATTGAAAATGCCATTAAGTTTAAAAAGAAAACTGAATTACCCAAAATACATATTTCATGTACAGAGCAGAACAACATGTACCAATTTTCGGTGGCAGATAATGGAATAGGAATGGAAATGCAATATCACGACAGGGTTTTTACCATTTTTCAGCGATTACATTCTGCAAAGGATTATCCCGGCACTGGTATAGGCCTGTCTATTTGCAAACGCATTGTTGAAAGGCATGGAGGAGCAATATGGTTTGAATCAATAGCAAATGAAGGAACCACTTTTTATTTCACAATCCCGGTATTAACAAAATAAAAAAAACAATCATGGAAAATCTAAAATTAGTTGAAATTCTTTTAATAGAAGACAATCCAGGCGATGCAAGGCTAACTCAGGAAGCACTAAAAGAGGGAAAGGTGAAAAATAACCTTCATATTGTGTATGACGGAGTAGAAGCAACCGATTTCCTTTTCAAAAGAAATCAATACCAAAATGCACCACGTCCCGACCTTATCATTCTCGACCTTAATCTGCCAAAAAAGAATGGGCAGGAAGTGTTGGCTGAAATTAAAACTGATGAGAACCTGAAAGGCATACCTGTTATTATTCTTACCATTTCAAAAGCCGAAGAAGAAATTATCCGGTCATATAATTTACATGCAAACTGCTTTATAACCAAACCTATTGACCTGATTAAATTCTTTGAAGTGGTAAAAACAATTGAAGATTTTTGGCTCACCTTGGTTAAACTACCCAGATTATGAAAAATACAGAAGAACAAACAATACTCCTAATTGAGGATAATCCCGGCGATATCAGGCTGATTAAAGAAATGCTGACCGAAATAACTTCCTTTAATTACAAACTTATTGTTGCCGAAACTTTGAAAGACGGATGCGAACAAATAAAGAATAATAATTTTGTTCTCATTCTGCTCGACCTCAATTTGCCTGACAGTATTGGGAAACAGACCTTCGATACAATAATTAAATTTACGAAGAGTATTCCTGTAGTTTCAGTTAGCGGACTGCAGGATGTAGAATTATCAATATCGCTTATTCAAGAAGGTGCGCAGGATTACATTGAAAAGAAAGATTTATCCAGCAGCCTGCTTGGTAGAACTATTCAATATGCTTTAATACGCAAGCAAGCGGAAGAAAACCTAAGGAAAAGCGAAAATCGCTATCATGATCTGTTTAGTCAGGCAAACGAAGGGCTGTTAATTATGACTCTCGATGGACAGTTATCCGATTTAAACCGGGCCTTTGCCGAAATGCATGGATACACTGTGGACGAGCTAAAGAACTACAACATCAGAAAATTGGATGTGCTGGGGGATAATACCCTCGATGACCGCACAAACCTCATTGTTCGCATACTTGCCGGCGAGGTGGTTCGTTTTGATGTGGAGCATTACCATAAGGATGGGCATATTTTTCCTGTAAGCGTTACCACGAGCTTGGTCAGCATTGACGATCAGCAATTTTTTCAGGCCTTCCATCAGGACATCACCGAACGCAAGCACAGTGAGAAAGAATTAATTATTGCAAAAGATAGAGCAGAAGAAAGCGACCGATTAAAATCAGCATTCCTCGCCAATATGTCGCATGAAATAAGGACTCCAATGAATGGCATTCTTGGTTTTTCCGAATTATTGAAAGAACCTAATCTTACTGGTGAACAGCAGCAAGAATATATCAGAATCATAGAGAAAAGCGGCGCACGGATGCTCAATATCATCAACGATATAGTCGACATCTCAAAAATAGAGGCTGGTCTGATGAAAGTTGAAATTAAGGATTGCAATATTAACGAGAAACTCGAATTCATTTATATCTTCTTTAAACCCCAGGTTGAAGAAAAAGGAATGCAGCTTTTGTTTAAAAACACCTTGCCAACAAAAGAAGCCAATATTAGAACCGACAATGAGAAAGTCTATTCAATTCTCACCAACCTTGTTAAAAATGCCATTAAATACAGCAAAGAAGGTGCGATAGAATTTGGTTATCTAAAAAAAGGTGAAACCCTTGAATTTTACGTGAAAGATACAGGAATTGGGATTCCAAAAGACAGACAGGAAGCTATTTTTGAACGTTTTATTCAGGCTGATATTTCCGATAAAATGGCCCGTCAGGGCGCAGGATTGGGTTTGTCAATCTCAAAAGCCTATGTGGAGATGCTTGGCGGCAAAATTTGGGTAGAAAGCGAAGAAGGCATTGGCTCAACATTTTATTTCACCTTGCCATACAATGCCGAACCGGAAGAAAAAAAAGTAGTTGAAAAAGTTATTCTGGCACAAGAAGAAAAAAACAAGATTAAAAAACTTAAAATATTAATTGCCGAAGACGATGTAGTATCGGAAATGCTGATTACTATTGATGTTGAGAAGTTTAGCAAAGAAATTTTAAAAGCAGAAAATGGTTTTGAAGCTATTGAAGTATGTCGCAATAATCCGGACATTGATTTAATTTTGATGGATATTCTAATGCCGGTGATGAACGGTTATGAAGCAACCCGCCAAATCCGACAATTCAACAAAGATGTTGTCATAATAGCGCAGACAGCTTTTGGACTATCTGGCGACAGAGAAAAGGCAATTGAAGCGGGTTGCAACGATTATATTACAAAACCCATTAACAAAGATGAATTGATTGCATTAATTCAAAAGTATTTTGGGAAATGAATAGAAGCAAACAAGCAATTTAGCTACAGAGTGTACAAAACTTTTTTTTGCACTAAAAATAAATCTTTTAAGCCAGAGTAAAACGGAATGATAGAATTGAAAAATAATCTCAAACCATTGACAGACAAGAACGCCCAGTTGGTAACACGGGCTAAAAGCAAGCGGGCGGATAGTGCTAATTTGAAAGGTATTGCATCTAATAAACTTTATCGTAAAATGACAGTTTTGTGCTTCGAAATGCCCGCCAGCTCTTAGCCCGAAACCGTT
>CAIXZH010000081.1 GCA_903923905.1 uncultured Bacteroidia bacterium | reverse complement strand
GCGTTTTTTATGTTTTCGATCAATAATTCGATCTGGATTTTTTTTGAGTTACAATTATTATATTCCTGATGTGGAGTATTTGTTCGATTAATCAGACCATTTTCCTGAATGGTCCCTTCTCCAAGGAGTAGCCATTTTGAGTTCCACACAACCTGAAAAGTACGATATTAAAATAAAGTTCCAATAATATATTTTTGAAATTTATTATTATATTGCTCGCTAACAGGAATATATATCTTTCCATCAAAAACAATGCGGTTCCTTTCGACCACAGTAATCTTTGAAAGGTTTACGATATAGGAGCGGTGAACCCGCATAAAACGATCTACCGGTAACTGGTTTTCTATCAACTTCATACTAGTCAACGTCAAGACCGGTTTCGAATTGGTAAGGTGAATCCTGATATATTCATTCATCGCTTCGATATACCTGATATCCGAAAAGTTGATGCGTAACAGTTTATAATCCGATTTAATAAACAGAAAATCTTTGTCACTGCTGATCTGAGAAGTATTCCGCTGTTGCATATTCAACCACTTTATCACTTTGTTTGCTGACCTGAGAAAATCACTGTAGCTTACAGGCTTCAGCAGATAATCAAGCGCATCGACCCGAAAACCTTCCACTGCGTATTCGCTGTAAGCGGTGACAAAAACAATGCAGGGGGGATTTTCGAGGGACTTTACAAAATCCATACCATTAAGGTCCGGCATATTAATATCAACAAAAATCACGTTAACCGGAGTTGTTGCCAATGTCTCTAAGGCCTGTAAGGCATTATCGAACAACCCTTCCAGTTTAAGGAATGGCGTTTTATGTATATAATCCGCGAGCTGTTCCAGTGCCAGTGGCTCGTCATCTATTGCAATGCAACTGATCATAATGGAATTGATAAGTTTACAGTAAACAATTCAGCAGTATCGATAATATCTAAGTGGTAATCGTTCCCATAAAGTAAAGATAATCTTTTTCGCGTATTCTCGATGCCTATTCCTGGATAGGTCTGATGCTGGTCTTTGGTGGTCTTGCTGTTTTTAACAATCAGCAGCAGACGTTCTTCGCCTGTGATAAGGTCAATATCGATGAACGACTCTTCCCGATAACTGATTCCATGCTTGAACGCGTTTTCTATGAGTGAGATAAATAAAAGCGGAGGGATCGTCTTTTCAGGGACAATAGCAGGGGGTTTGAAGTTGATCCTGACTCTCGAACTATACCTCAGTTTCATCAGGTTCACATAGCTTTCAAGGAATTCAACCTCGTTCTTTAAAGTCGTTATTTCGCTGTCGGTTTCATAGAGCAGATAGCGCATCATTTTTGACAACTTAATAATGGCCTCTTTGGCTTCTTCTGAATTTTTGTCAACAAGCGCATGAATATTGTTTAAGGTATTCATGAAGAAGTGGGGGCTGATCTGATTTCGCAACATCGCCAACTGAGTTGTCACATTCTCTTTTTCGAGATGTATCTTTTCATTTTCAGAGGTTATCCATCGGAGTCCTGTTTTCAGCCCGGTATCGAATCCCAGTACAAGTACCGAGAGCACAATAAAATTTGCAAAGGGAGGTACTGGTCTGGGCTGGCGTTGCCTGGGTGACGGGGTCATTTCCTGCTGATCTACCTGATCAGGTACAGGTTTGGGAGGCGGATTCCGGTACTGGTCGGCCTGACTGATATCATTGGGTGGCTGATCAATTTTGGAATCGTAATAATTTAATCCAAAGGAAAACAGGGTGATCAACCCCACTGTTGTGACCATAAAGCTGATTAACTTTGTTCTGAACAGATACCGGGGAACCAAAATAAAACGGTTCAAAACGAATAAAACAGAAATGGGAATCAGAATCTCGAGTTGATTTTTGATGCTGTTCCATGCCGGATTTTCATTATCTTCCCTGAAAAGGATCGGGGTGACCAGTAAAACGATCCATACTAACGAGATTAAGATGATTTCTGCATATCTAATTTTTCTGTCGCGCATCTGACCATTTTGATGCATAGGGTTTCGGGTTTAAATTTACAAATTCAGGTATAATTTTCGTCCTATTTAAGCCATTATTGCTCCCTTCCTTCTGGTTGTGGAGGCCTGGAAGCCTTCTCCAGCTCCAGGTATTTTGAGAATTGTACACTGGTGATGACCTTCTTTATCTGGAGATCCCTTGCTTTTTCAAGAGGATCAACTTTTGATTTATCCAGAGGCTTCTGTCGGTTAGGTTCTGATTTCCTCAGTTTATCGATTTCCGTATAAAATTCGCTGAAAGCCTTCACTAAATTCTCTTTTTGTGCTTCAGTTAAAAAGAGGGGTTTGCAGATTTTTTCATCCACTACTTTTAATCTCTCCATTAGTGGTGGAGGTTCTGACTTTTCTGTTCTTTTTGATTCAGGCGGAGGAGCAAGCTGACGAAGCTTTTCAGGATCGAATCCTGCAGACCTGATCACACTGTCACATTCAGGCCCTGCATGAATACCGGCATTCCTGAATTTTTCCTGAATTGCCTTTGCCTCTTCGGTTGTTAGTTTTAACGGATTATAGCCAGATAAAATTTTCTTGATTTGGGAAGTTTGTTCAGAACTTATCCCGATGGAATTTCCCTGCGGTGCCTGCTTCGAATCTTTATTCCCCAGGCAATAGGCTGATTCATGATAAACCAGCAGAATACTGATCATCAGCAAAGCAGTCCTTAAGTTTGGAAAAGATATGTTTTTCATTTTGATTTGAATTAACTTTTAAATATAATAAAATTCATAGGATTGTTTTTTATGCAATTAATTTGAATTAATAAGGATGGCTCAGAATACCATCCTTAATGACTCTTCAGCATCTACTTGAACATAAAATCGGTATTTTCAATGGCTGGCATTGGAATCGGCTGAGAATAAAGGAACCCTCCAGTCGGAGTCACATATCCAAGCTGATTTACAAGACTAAGCAATTTTGCTTTTTGATCTGTAGTCAGAAGGTTGTAAACCTTTGAAAACGTCGTTGCATAAAGGTAGCTTAGCTCTCCATCAAGCTCTCCATAGTTTTCTGAAAGGGATAGCACCGTTGATAAATCAGCGGTATTTCCCGTATAGAATTTTCGAAGTTCTGTAGCGATCGCCGTCCTTTTTGCAACGATATTGTCAAGTGCAGTTCGTTGGAGGTTAACAATTCCACTCACTTGAGCTGCCTGAGCTGTAGTTAGGACACCAAGAAAATTCTGACCTGCATTACCGGTGAGCGTTTCATCAATGGTATAATTTGGATTTCCCATTGCCGGCCAATCTTTAAGGTAAAATGAGCCAAAGTAGGTGCCATGCCGTTCAGGACAGAAATAGGTATCAGAGTAAACATCGCCAACGTACCAGGCATACATCTCACTGGCGTAGGTCATCACTGCCACACCCATATCCTGGGACAAATGAAGATTAGGGGTTTGCAGCGGATTTACGAGGGTACTGTCCCAATGTCCAATTCCGTTCAGTGCTTTTAAAGCAGCCAGCTTGGTCTTCTGGGCAGCAGTTAATGAATTAACGACTGCTCCAAAAAGCTGATACCTGCTGTAACTGATCTGCCCGTCAGTCTCATATAATGACCCGGCATAAGTCTTAACTGCATTCTCACTGAGCTGGGTTGTCCCCACTGGAAAAGTCCCCTGCTGCAGCCGACGGAAAGCTTCAAGCAAGGGATACCTTTTATAGGCAAAAGCATTGATCGAATCGATCTGGCTTTGTGCCCGCTGAACAAACATATTGATTTGGTCGCTGTTGAGAATACTCAGAATATTGTTCGAAATAATCGTTACGAAACTCGTGTTATGCCCCATATTGGTCGGATCATTATCACGCAGGTATTGAAAACCGCTGTAATCGGCAACTTTACCGGGGGGAATAAACGATTGCGCACCTACACATCCGGTCAGGAATGCCAGTCCATCGAAGGATATCGTGTATTTTTGAGCCTGGTCCGAAATCGCCTGGATAATGGTGTACTGTGCCTTGGCATCTGGGTCAGTAGGGATAACTGTACCCGGCAAATCTTTTCTGCATTGTGCGAACATCGAAGAAAGAAGAACTGAAATTAGAATGACAAAGGCAAGGGAAGATGATTTCCTGACAGATCTAAACATTGTGCAATAATTGGTGTTGCCTGCAACTTCAGGCAATCCATTTTGGAGAATCCGTTTTTTAGTTTTCATGACGTTGATTTGTAAGTGATAATGGAATTGAAAAAAAAAGGTGTTTATAAAATTAGGATTAAAAATTTCTCGAATATTTAACAATAAGACTGGTATTTGCGAGTGTGTTTTTTTTTATGGCTGACTGAAGGACCGCCATAGTCACTTCAGCTGGTTGTACCAAAAATGTGACTGAATCTGAAAGGGCATAAATTGTATAGGTATAATATTTATACCCCGGTCCCTGTGAGCAAGGGGGCGAATAACTTGTTTTGTCGTTCAGACTGTTATTACCAAGCCTACCTACTCCGGTAACATTTTTTACAAGACTGTTTACTGATCCGGGGATATTGTATAATACCCAATACCAGTGAATATCTGTCGGGGAAGCAACAGTGTACATAATCAGGGCGAACCATTTGGTGGTTTCCGGGTAACCGCTCCA
The DNA here is from genome assembly GCA_903923905.1 of uncultured Bacteroidia bacterium. GTDB lineage: Bacteria > Bacteroidota > Bacteroidia > Bacteroidales > Prolixibacteraceae > JAAFHB01. Next base: position 26,153 of record CAIXZH010000081.1, on the reverse strand, counting down.
TTCAAGAGGCAGCGTAGCACTTGCACCATCGCAGGTATATTCCATCGGGAGTATGCTGTCAGGCTTAATATAAGAGCTTGTTAATGTAAAATTTAAACTCTCGGTTCTCCTTTCATAAACCTTTTCGCAGGCAAAAAGTGCGTACGTAATTGCAGTGATGGGCAGAATAAGCAATATAATTAGTCTGGTTTGTTGACTGAACTTTCGCATCATTATAGAATTTAAATTTGCTAATAACCTGAACAAATTTAAATTGGAATATAAGCTGACACAAAAAAGATCAAGTGAATGGAAGATTTTCCGGGTAAATCGGTATATTTTATCTGTGAAATTTATTACTTATTTTTCCTTTTTAGTACCAAACCCAAATCAATAATCAAATTCTTTTTTTTAATTACTTTTAAAAAATATAAATCGTTATCTAAAATGATAGCCGATTAATTCAAAAACCAATTAAACACAAAGGTTCAGATTGGATTAAAAAGATAGACGAGATAAAATCAAAAGTAAATCCCAACTTTTTGAATGGGATTATGGTTTCCAGTAAACAGCAAAGTGGTGCTGATAAAGCAATTGTCAGAAGCTCAAATTTTACAGAAAAATGATGGCCTATGAATTTTAATGGTAAAAGGACATTTCTGCTTTTATGGTTTGCCTTAGTAATAAGCATTAATTTAAATGCTCGACTACCCATGATTGGCTTGCCGGAAATAAGAAATTTTCCTCGTTTGGAGTATGCTGGCGGTCTTCAAAATTGGTCTTGTACTGAAACTGAAAATGGATTATTGTATTTTGCCAATAACAGCGGACTACTGGAATATGATGGAGTCCACTGGTCATTGTACAAATCGGTTCAGGCAGTAAACAGGGCAGTTTGTGCCGACAATAACCGGATTTACACCGGGGCATTTAACGAATTTGGGTTTTATGAAGAGAATGAGCGTGGAGTTTTGATTTACCATTCGTTAGTTTATTTGATTCAGGATAGGATAAAAGATTTTGATGAAATATGGAAGATCTACAAAACAAGTTTTGGCATTGTATTTCAATCATTTAAGGCGATATTTATCTACAATAACGGGAAAATAGACATTATTTATCCCCCATCTGATTTTCACTTCTCATACTATGTTAATGGCATATTGTGGTTATTAGATGAAAAACAAGGACTCATGCAATACCAGAATGGTAAAGTAAAAGCAGTGCCCGGTGGTGATTACTTTATCGGGACAGAAATCTGGTCTATATTACCTTTAAATAATGATGAAGTTTTAATTGGTACTAGTAAAAACGGTATATTTCGCTACAACGGGAACAAAGTAACTCCCTGGGCATCAAAAGTAAATGAAGAGTTGAAAAAGTATCAGCTTTATTCGGCAAAGAAGCTTAATAACAATTATCTTGCTTTTGGCACAATTCAGAATGGTTTAATAGTTACCGATACGGATGGTAACCTTACATTTGAAATGAACAAGGAGCGTGGTTTGCAGAACAATACAGTTTTAAATATTGGTCAGGATTATAAAGGCAATATCTGGCTCTGCCTTGACAATGGGATTTCAATGATTGAATTTGATTCGCCCATTTCTTTATTTCAAAAATATTTTGACATTGGAACCGGTTACGCATCTGCTAAATTCGGGGATAATATTTACCTCGGTACCAATCAGGGGCTTTTCTATATCAAAGCTAAAGATTTTATTGATCCTTCGAAAACTAAGACTGATTTCAAATTGATTGAAGGAACAGAAGGGCAGGTGTGGAACCTCTCAGTAATTGATAATACATTATTTTGCGGTCATAATAGCGGGGTATTTCAGGTTCAGGACAATAAAGCTATTAAAATATCTTCAGTTCAAGGAGCATGGAACTTTTTAAAAATCAATAATTCCGGGATTATTCTGGTAGGCTCCTACTCTGGACTGTCTACTCTCGAAAACCATAACGGCAATTGGAAGCTTCGAAATAAATTAAGAGGTTTTAATGAGTCATCACGGTTTGTCCAAAAGGATCAGGAGGGAGATATTTGGGTAAGCCAAACCTATAAAGGCATTTTCAGGTTAAAATGTGATAGCGGATTGGAAAACATATTGGAAGTAGAATTTTTTAATTCAAAAAATGGCTTGCCTTCCGATCAGGCTAATTTACTCTTCAAAATTCAATCTGATATATTAGTTGCAACTGAGAAGGGAATCTGCAAATTCAATAATAGCACACAGAAATTTGAGAAGGATATAAAATATTCACCTTATTTTGATAAAGAGATGCAGATTGATTATCTATACCAGGATTCGAAGCAAAATATTTGGTTCTCTGCCGACAAACAAATTGGAGTGCTGCGTTTACAGGAAGATGGTTCATACAATAAGATTAATATTCCATTCTTAAAACTTACGAATATCAGTCTTCGATCGTTTGAGAATATTAAAGACCTGGATCAGAATAATGTTCTTATTGGTATTGAAGGGGGATTTGCAAATTACGCTTCGGAATATAAAAAAGATTACTCTAAACTCTGTACAATATATATAAGCGATCTCAGGTCGGGCGATACAATTGAAGGAATCTACCGATATAATGGCAAGAGATTAATTCAGACTCTGATACCAGAGTTTAAGTATAAAAAAAATAACATATCCATTTCTTTTGCAGCAAACAATTTTGAGTCGTCAAATATTGGTTTTCAGTATAAGTTAGCAGATTTTAATGAAAACTGGTCTGAATGGACAACCCGGAACTTTAAAGAATATACAAATCTGCCTGAAGGACAATACACATTTATGCTTCGTTCCCGCAACAGCGACCCTGCGACCCCTTCTACGTTATCTTTCAAATTCATTATTTTGGCGCCATGGTATCGTTCAGTTTATGCATGGATCATTTATTTTCTATTTTTCCTCCTTTTTGTCTACCTGGGGAGAAAATATTTATATTTTAGAATTGAAAAATCACGCGTTGCTGAGATTCTGAAACAAAAAGAAATTTATCTTGAACGTGAAATGATCCATAAAGAAAAAGAGCTTGCCAATTCAACGATGCTTGTTATTCAGAAAAATAATTTTCTCAATAAATTACATAATGATCTGCGGAATATAAATTCAATACTTGGAAATGATTTGGCAAAGAATAATATCAACATCCTGATAACGAGGATAAATAAGGAAATTGACAGTGAAACACAATGGAAAGTATTCAATCTGCATATTGAACAGGTTTATGAGGACCTTTTTAAGAAATTAATTGAAAATTACCCTGATCTTACTCCACGTGAATTAAGCCTATGCGCTTACCTTCGGATGAATATTTCGAGTAAGGAAATCGCAACACTAATGAACATTAGTGCAAGAGGTGTAGAGATAAGCCGCTATCGGATTCGTAAAAAACTCAGACTCGACCGGGAGGCAAACCTGACAGAATTTATGATTAATTTTTGACTCATTCCATCTAGATCATGATCTTTAGGATAAGTTTATAATGGATTAACTTTAATTCTTAACCTTGTTCTGAAAAATAGAACTTTCTCCCGGAAAAATCTGCTAGAAGCCAGTTGCTCCCGACACCTCGGGACAATAAAAGTAATGCTAATATTCACACCCAAACGTGCTAGAACCAATAAAGTAAATAACACAGTCCTTTCTTATTCTTACTTAATGCAGCATAAATTGGTAGGATGAACAAATTGTATCCTGTAGGAGGCATTATCCTACCTCTGAATAGCCTTATATATGCCTGATAAACAGATAGATACATTATTTGATGTAAAAATGATGTACTGCTAAAAAGGGTTGATGTGTATTAGATGCATCTCAAAATTTTTAATTTTTTGAGAGTCAATCTACCTTTGAAAATAATACAGATAATTTCATTTTAACTGCATCAACTGAAACATCTATTGATGTTCTGAAATTCAACTTATGCTGCCAGCAAGTTTCATGTTGAGTAACCTAACGCTCCTCTAAAATTTACTTCTGAAATTATAAGAATTTTAAAAACATAAATTTATGAATACCAAAAACATTTTCCTGGGAAATTCACCTTTAAAATGCTTGAGGCAGGGAGTTAATGGCGAATTTATCGAAATAGAAAACGAACAATTTTATAAGATCAGCAACTACAACCAGATGGCTGATTTCTTTATGACTATTGTCCGCAATTCGGATCATTGGATGTTTATTTCGAGTAACGGCTCACTGTCAGCCGGAAGGAAAGACCGCAATAACGCTTTGTTCCCCTATTATTCTGTCGATAAAATACATGATGGGAAAGGTATTACAGGAAGTCAAACGTACCTGCTTGTTTCCAAGGACGACAAAACCTTTTTATGGGAACCATTTTCGGCAGAGTCCGAGAAAATATATACGATTGAACGAAATATCTATAAAAGCATTTATGGCAATAAAATCATTTTTGAAGAGAAAAATCTGGACCTGCATGTCAGCTTTCGGTATGGATGGTATAACAGCGAAAAATTTGGGTTCGTAAAGAAATCGGTTATCACTAATCACAACGAAAAAGCTGTTTCAGTTGACATCCTTGATGGAATTAAGAACATTCTTCCCAATGGGGTAGGTTACGATTTTCAGAATTCATTTAGTAATTTGCTGGATGCCTATAAAAAATGTGAACTGATCGGAGAAAGCAAACTGGGCTTATATATGTTGAGTTCAATTCCGGTGGACAAAGCCGAACCGAGCGAGTCGCTTAAAACAACAACTGTTTGGTCGGGCGGGCTCAATTCTGATGCAAAACTTTTGATTTCAACCCAACAGGTTGAGAACTTCAAAAAGGGTCTGCCTGTCGAAACTGAAACCGATATCAGGGCAATACGGGGCGCATATTTTGTAAATTTTAGCCTGGAACTTGAAAAAGATGGTTCTAAAAAGTGGATGATTGTGGCTGAAATTAACCAGGATTCCAGAGAGGTTGCAAACCTGAGTAATGCGATTAAAACAACTGATAATTTAACACAAATAGTTGATGCTGATATTGAAAATGGGAAAAATAGCCTGAGAAATATTGTTGCAAATGCTGATGGTATGCAAATGGGAAATGACGAGCTAAGCTATGCCCGCCATTTTTCAAATACTCTGTTCAATATAATGAGAGGTGGAATTTTCCTTGAAAATTATTTGATCAATACTGACGACTTCACTCTTTTTGTCGGACAATGGAATACAGCTGTGAGTAACAAATACAAAAAATGGCTGGAAGAGCTGCCCGAAAAGATCAAATATACAGAATTAATCGCATTGGCAGAAAAATCCTCAAATCCTGATTTGATTAGACTTTGTTACGAATACCTGCCTCTTACATTCAGTCGCAGACATGGCGATCCCAGTCGCCCCTGGAATCTGTTTTCGATTGAAACAAAAAATCCGGATGGTACAGTAAAATTGAATTACGAGGGAAACTGGCGCGACATTTTTCAAAACTGGGAAGCACTCGGACTTTCTTATCCGGAGTTTATAGAGGGTATGATAAGTAAATTTGTCAATGCTACTACAGCTGATGGCTATAATCCTTACCGGATAACCCGTGAAGGTATAGATTGGGAATGTCCTGATCCCCACGATGCCTGGTCATTCATTGGTTACTGGGGTGATCACCAGATTATTTATCTGCAGAAATTTCTTGAATTATCCGATGAATTCCATCCTGGCCGGCTGGATACATTACTGAAATTAAAAATATTTGTCTATGCCAATGTGCCTTACCGCATAAAACCATACACTGAAATTGTAAAAAATCCGAAGGATACCATTGTATTTGATTTTGAATTAAATGGTAAAATTAAAGAGTTGGTTAAGAAAACTGGGAGCGACGGAGTATTATTACGTAGCCAGGATGATGACATTTACCATGTTAACCTTACCGAAAAAATATTGGTTACCTTGCTGGCTAAGTTGAGCAATTTTGTTCCGGAAGCCGGGATATGGCTCAACACTCAACGTCCCGAATGGAATGATGCCAATAATGCCCTTGTAGGCAATGGTGTTTCAATGGTCACGCTTTATTATTTAAGGCGTTTCCTGAAATTCTGGTCTGAATATTTCAAGAAATCTGACATTGTTGAGATACCTGTTTCAGAAGAAGTTGAAACATTATTCAACAAGATATTTACTCTTTATGCCGGGAATGCAGCCCTTCTTGAAGCCGGATTTTCAAATTCAGACAGACGCCGTTTCGTCGATTATCTGGGTGAAGCAGGGAGCAATTACCGAAATTCCATCTATAAAAAATCGCTCTCCGGCACAAAAAATTATATTCAGGTTAAATCCCTGGTTGAATTTACAAAACTCGCTTTGGCTTATATGGATCAGAGCATTAAAGTCAACAAACGCGAGGATGGACTTTATCATGCCTACAACCTGATTTCATTCTCCGATAAAAGTATTTCAATCAGACATTTGTACGAAATGCTGGAAGGACAGGTGGGTGTATTAAGTTCCGGTTATCTGAATGCGCATGAAAGCCTGGATGTGCTTAATTCGTTAAAATGGAGTGGCTTGTTCCGTCGCGACCAATACAGTTATTTGCTATATCCCGACCGTCAGTTACCTCTTTTTATTCAAAAAAACAATATCCCCGACGAAAAAGTAAAAGGGTCGAAACTGCTTTCCAGATTAGTCGAAGATAAGGATTCATCGATTATAAATATAGATGATTTGGGGAATTACCATTTTAACGGAACATTCCGTAATGCCGCTATGCTTGAAAACGCACTGGATCAACTTGACAAGGCAAAATATTCGGCACTGATTGCCAGGGAAAAAGAGCTGGTAATGGAAATCTTCGAAGAACTTTTCGATCATCAGTCATTTACTGGTCGCTCCGGTACTTTTTACGGTTACGAAGGTTTGGGATGCATTTACTGGCACATGGTTTCCAAATTATTGCTTGCTGCCCAGGAATGTTATTTCAGAGCATTTGACGAAGGAGCAGACCCTGTTGTAGTTGGTCAGATTAAGGATCATTATTTTGAAATCAAGGCAGGAATAGGGTTGAATAAATCTCCCGAATTATACGGAGCATTCCCTACGGATCCTTATTCGCATACCCCCGGGAATGCAGGTGTTCAGCAACCGGGTATGACAGGTCTGGTAAAAGAAGACTTTATCTCCAGAATGAGAGAATTAGGTATTCATATCCGGAACGGGAAAATTGTATTTCAATTCTCCTTGCTCAATCCGACAGAACTGGTGAATCAGCGGGGCGTATTTGAATATTTTGATTTGAAAGGGGAAGAACAGCGAATCACACTGCATAATGGTCAACTGGGATTTACTTTCTGCCAGGTTCCGGTAGTATACAGTGTATCAAATGAAGATAAAATCTGCGTAACATTCAGCGATGGGGAAAAGACTTTCATAATAGGTCATATTATTAATAACGAAATGAGTACCAGGATATTTCAGCGTTCGGGAGATATCGTTCAAATAGAAGTTTTTTTCAGGGATTTTGTCAGGTAAATCAGACAGCTACATATTTAATTGAGGAGAAATTCGATATGTCTTTTAGAAATGATAACATACTTTCATTGGCAGGGCTGGACGTAACCAATAAATCAGAAGCAGATCTTAGGTCACTTTTTACCGAAATACTCAGCAAAGGGATGCACGGTATTTGCTTTAGCCCCTATCTCGAAAATCAAAAACCCGGTTCTTACATAACTGAGGAGCAGATTCGAAATAGAATCAAGCTCATCAGTCCATATGCAAAATGGATCAGGTCCTTTTCGTGTACAGAAGGAAATGAGATGATTCCTGCCATTGCAAAAGAATATGGATTAAAAACAATGGCAGGGGCCTGGCTGGGCGAAAATCAGGCTATTAATGAAGAGGAAATCTCCAATCTTATCCGGATAGCAAAAGATGGTTATGCCGATCTGGTTGCAGTGGGGAATGAAGTATTGTATCGGGAAGATTTAACAGAAGAGGAGCTGTTAAAATTTATCGTACAGGTAAAAAATGAATTACCAGGCATTCCGGTTGGCTATGTTGATGCTTATTATGAATTCTGCAACCGCCCTTCTATTACAGAAGCTTGCGATATAATTTACGCCAATTGTTATCCCTTCTGGGAGGGCTGTAACATCGACTGTTCACTTCTTTATATGAAGGATATGTATCATCGTGCATTAAGAACGGGAAATGGCAAAAAAGTGATCATTACCGAAACCGGATGGCCAAACCGCGGAACTTCAATTGGAGAAGCAGAACCCACATTCCATAATGCGATCCGCTATTTTATCAACACCCAGAAATGGAGTAAGGAGGAAGATATAGATGTGTTCTATTTTTCATCGTTCGACGAAATGTGGAAAATGAGCGATGAAGGAGATGTAGGCGCTTACTGGGGGGTATGGGATAAAGATGGGAACTTGAAATATTCTTAATTATAGCAATGAGAATGAATTTACTTAAAAAATTAAATCTTCAGGAAGGAAAGGCAATCTGTTATTCCGGATATAGGGAAGGACAAAGTCCTGAATCCCGCATATATCCATCTTATGAACAGGTTAAAGAGGACTTACTTATCCTACAGAAACATTGGACTTACCTCCGGTTGTACGATTGCAGTAAACATGCTGAAACAGTTTTAAAGGTAATCGAAACTGAAAACCTGGATTTTAAGGTGATGCTTGGTGCATATATCGGAGCTGAGCTGAATAATTTTGGCTGCCCATGGGGTACGATTTATTCGAAAGAAGAGCTGAACCGAAACAAAAAAGAGAATTTGAAACAAATCAGAAAATTAATAAAACTGGCCAATCAGTATCCAGATATTGTTTTCTCACTTTCGGCCGGCAACGAAGCCATAGTTGACTGGACTGATCATTATGTACCTGTAGAACAGATAATCAACTACGTGAGGATGATAAAAAAAGGGACCAAACAGCCAGTTACATTCTGCGAAAATTACGCCCCCTGGTGCGATAAACTGAAATCCCTGGTTGATGAGGTTGATTTTATATCCATTCATACATATCCGGTTTGGGAGTATAAACACATTCATGATGCCATGGAATATACCAAACAAAATTATGAATGCGTAGCCGGTAAATACCCGGGGAAACCAGTTATCATAACTGAAGCAGGGTGGGCTACCAATTCGAACGGACGTGGCATAGATCCGGAAAATGCAAGTCAGGAATTCCAGACCATCTATTTAAATTATCTGGAAAAATGGAGCAAAAAAGAGGGTATTATGACTTTTGTGTTTGAAGCTTTTGATGAGCCATGGAAAGGTTCGCATGAAGCCATGGAGCCTGAAAAACACTGGGGCCTATTCACCGTTGACCGAAAACCAAAGAAAGTCATGCAGAAATTCTATTAATCTATATAAATCGAGCAATATGGAACATTACAAAACAAACCCAAAAGATTTTGTACCAATCGGACAAAAGTTAGCCTTTGGAGCAGGTAGTCTGGCAAACCAGTTATTCCCCGCTGCAGTTGGAGCCTATATGGGGGCTGTAGTAATTATTTTTGGAATGGACCCTTATTTAGCGGGCATCTTATCTGCGATACCTCGCTTCCTGGATGCAATCCTGGATCCGATAATGGGTTATATTTCTGATAATACTCGTTCACGGTGGGGACGGAGGAAACCCTATATTTTCGTAGGTTCTATTGTTACCAGCATTTTATTTATTGCAATGTGGCAATTATTTATTGGACATACTCAAATGTTCAATTTTTGGTACGTACTGATTATTTCATTATTCTTCTATATTGGTTTGACCGTTTTTGCAGCACCACTTATTGGTCTTGGATACGAACTGACACCCGATTACAATGAACGTACCCGATTAATGGCTGTATCCCAATTCCTGGGTCAATTCGCATGGATGATATCACCATGGTTTTTATATATTATTTATAATTTTTATGGTAAAGATCCCCATGTGGCGGCTGCAGGTTCTCGCCATCTCGCTATTTTTATCGGATTTTTATGCCTGATTCTTGGCATTTTACCGGCTTTATTCTGTAAAGAAATAGACCAAACCAATATAACTGGTCAATCGAAATTGTCATTAAAGAATCTTGTTGGAAATATGAAACATTTCTTTAAAGGATTTGGAGAAACAATCAAAAACGGCCCTTTTTTACGTCTTTGCGGAGCTACATTTTGCGTATTCAATGGTTTTCAGTTAGTTGCCTCGTTTAGTGTTTTTATTATTATGTATTATGTTTTTCCAAAAGGACAGGAGGTTCAGGATATTTCAACGCTCTGGATTGGATTGTTTGGTACCGTAAGCTCCTTTGCTACGGCATTTCTGGTAATTCCGGTTATTACCTGGATGTCCGGAAAATTTGGCAAAAGAAATGCCTTTATTATATCCATATTAATTTCAACAGTAGGTTATATTTTGAAATGGTGGGGGTTTCGAGATGCGATTGAAACGCACTGGTTAATGTTTATACCGCTCCCTTTAATTTCGTTTGGAATTGGTGGTTTATTCACTTTGATGATGTCGATGACCGCCGATGTTTGCGACTACGATGAATTGAAATACGGAATGCCTCGTAAAGAAGCCACTTTTGGGGCAATTTACTGGTGGATGGTAAAACTTGGTACTTCCCTTGCTGTTCTATTTGGCGGAATTGTTCTGAGTGGAGTCGGATTTGACCCTGCACTTCCAACCCAAACTATAGATACTCTTACAAAACTCCGTCTTGCAGATATCATTATTCCGGCAGTTACCGGTCTGTTGGCAATTGCGATTATGTGGAACTATGATATTACCGAAAAAAAGGCACATGAAATACGACAAACATTAGTCGAACGCAGAGGTGAACTGTAGCAATTAATTAACAACTAACAATAGAAAATATGTCAGCTAGAGAAGGAAAAATTTTGGCTTTGGCAGGCGGTGTAGATATTGCCAATAAGCCTAAAGAAGAATTAAATGATTTGTTCAGAATCGTCATGAACGCCGGGATGCACGGACTCTGTTTTAGCGCTTACGAAGAAGGGCAAAAGCCCGGAGATGCACTTTCTGATGATCAGATAAGAAAAAGAATGAAGATTATTCAACCATACACAAAATGGGTTCGCTCTTTTTCGTGTATCGAAGGCAATGAGCTTATTCCGAAAATTGCCAGGGATTTTGGTATTAAAACCCTGGTAGGTGCCTGGTTAGGTGATGATCCCGAAAAAAATGAACAGGAAATATCGGGATTGATTGAATTGGCCCAAGCTGGTTATGTAGACATAGCTGCCGTTGGAAATGAGGTTTTGTATCGTAAAGATTTAACCGAAGATGAACTTTTAGCTTTTATAAAAAGGGTAAAAGAAGCTATTCCAAACATTACCGTAGGCTATGTTGATGCTTATTATGAATTCAGTGCGCGGCCAAAAATTACGGATGCATGCGATGTCATTCTAGCAAACTGCTATCCCTTTTGGGAGTGCTGCCACATTGATTATTCCCTGATGTACATGAAAAATATGTATTCCCAGGCTCTGCGTGCAGGAGGCGGAAATAAACGCGTAATTATAACAGAAACAGGATGGCCAAGCAAAGGAGAAGATTATAAAGGAACCCTCCCTTCGTGGGAGAACGCATTAAGATATTTTCTCAATACTCAAATTTGGTCGAAAGAAGAAGAGATTGACATTTTTTACTTTACCTCATTTGACGAGTCCTGGAAAGTAGGAGCCGAAGGGGATGTCGGAGCTTACTGGGGTATCTGGGATAAAAATGAAAAGATCAAATACTAATACCAAAACTGATCCGAATCGCAGAACAATATCAATTAACCCTTAAAATGATAATAATATGAAAAAATTTTTGGTAACATTTGCTCTTTTCCTGTTTACAACAACTATTATTATTGCGCAAGCAAACAAAGTATCAGTTGTTAATAACGACAAGGGAATGAAGCTATTAGTCAATGGCAACAATTTTATGATTAATGGTATGAATTGGGATTACTTTCCAATCGGCACTAATTACTCGTATAGTTTGTGGCAGCAATCGGATGATTTTATTAAAGCGGCACTTGATGCTGAAATGCCTATGTTAAAAAACATGGGGGTAAATGCCATCCGTGTATACGTAGGGATTCAGCCAAAGTGGATCAAGTATATCTACGAGGAATATGGTATTTATACTCTGGTAAATCACTCTTTCGGGAGGTACGGCTTAACATTAAACGGCACATGGGTTCCCAATATTGACTATGCTGATCCCCGTGTACATGACTTACTTCTTAAGGAAGTTAATCAAATTGTTCAGGAGTATAAAAATACCCCTGGTTTGCTCATGTATTTATTGGGTAATGAGAATAATTATGGTCTTTTCTGGCGGGGGGCAGAAACGGAGAATATTCCAGTTGAACAAAGAAAATCAACCATTGGTGCCAAAGCCTTGTATAAACTCTTTAACGACGCGGCTGTAGCTATGAAAGCCATCGATAGGTCTTGTCCGGTAGCCATATGTAACGGTGACGTACTTTTCATTGATATCATTGCTGATGAATGTAAAGATATTGATGCACTTGGTGTTAACTGTTACAGGGGTGTATCATTTGGTGATGCATTTGCAAAAATGAAAAAGACAATACCTGATAAACCCATGTTTTTTACCGAGTTTGGTGCTGATGCTTTCAATGTGCTTACCAATGAGGAAGATCAGCAATCACAGGAATACTACCTGGTGCACAACTGGAAAGAAATTTATGAAAATGCAGCAGGGTTAGGTAAAGCAGAAAATTGCATAGGTGGATTTACTTTTCAGTTTAGCGATGGCTGGTGGAAATATCTCCAGAATCAAAATTTAGATATTCATGATACTCATGCATCCTGGATTAATGGTGGTTACAACGATTATAAACCGGGCGAGAATAATATGAATGAGGAGTGGTTTGGAATATGTGCAAAAGGGCAGACCAATGAGAAAGGACATTATCAATTGTATCCCCGAGCGGCCTATTATTCATTGCAACAAGCTCATAAACTAAATCCTTATGCCAGTAACATAACAACCGATTCAATCAATAAGCATTTCGCAAATATCCCGGTGACAAACTCAATTTTACAAGCCAGAGGGGATAAGGCAGCTTTGATCAGTGAAACGACAGATAAGATAAGTATCAGCAATATAAGGGCAGAATTAACTACTTTCAGTACTGGCGGGAATGAGATTACAACTCCCAGAGCAGCTGTTCCGAATTCAACGACTTATCCGAACAGACTTGGCTTTGATCATATGGAGTCAATTTATGTTGGAGTTGCAGCGAAACCTACCGAAAATGTGCATGCAAATGTCACCTTCAATATCCTTGGAAATGTAGCCCAAAATCCAATTGATGAGATATTTTATGAAAATCGTGGCCTCCCGCAGGAGGTCAACACGAATAAAGGAAATCTCTCTTTAACTTCAAATAATCGGATCCAGGTATACAGGGGTGATTTAACTTGGGAGGACAAGTGGTTTAATCTTAAAGGTTTCTACCGAACAGGCCATGGTCCCTGGGGATACGAAGGGGACTTTTTCGGATTATATCCGGAGGCAAATTACGGACCAAACATTGATATCTATAATGGTGCAGCTCCCTCTGGATTTGAATTCGACGGTAAAAAATCACTAAATGGTTTTAAAGCTGTTTTTGGTCCTCAGCTTTGGTGGGGTGCTAATCCGGCATTTTTAGTAAAATACAGCAGGGATTTAGGGAAGTTTATTATAACCGGGATCTATCATGAAGATATTGACAAAAGCAATAATATTGTGAGCTCCTTTGCTGTCCCGCTTCCTCAGACCCGCAGGGCTACACTTGACTTAAAAACTAATTTCAGAAAAGTAAATTTTGAACTTGGCGGTATCTGGTCCGGTCAGCCAAGAATAGGAAATTCTTTTCAGATTGTAGATGGCAGTCCCGGAAACTACACTGTTTACCAGGACAAAATATCCTCAAAAGATACGTGGGGAGGAAAGGCTAAAATGACCTTGTCGGCCGGACCAATCAACTGGTATGCACAAGGTGCTGCAATGGGATTAGTCGCCAATGGAGGAGCAGATTATACAAAAACTTTTACCGGATGGACGCTTAAAGATTGCGGAAGCGGTAACCAGTACAATTTTTTAACCGGTTTTACCTATGGGATAGGAAAATTCCAGATAGCTCCAAATTTCTTATGGCAAAAACCTATTGTCGGACCTATTCCACTGGATGCTCCGGCTCCTGCGATCTCAAGAAATGTCCTCGACGACCCGTTTGCGGTAAGGCAAAACAGGGAGACTACCGCTGGTGAACTATTAGTTACCTATGATCCGACGCCCGGAACCTGGATGTACGAATGGAATAGTGATGAGATTGAAGACGCCCGGTTTGCTATAAGTGCGGATTTTGTTTACCGGCATATGCCTACGACCCAGGATGCTGCAATAGGTATTATGGCAAACCGTACAGCCTTTGCTTTCCCTGGAGCTCCTCACGGACGTGATCTGTGGGAAGCCAGTTCACGCATCGTATCAAAATTGACACACGATTTTGGGTTTATTGCTAACTTGTATGTTGGAGAAGGTGAAGCAAACGGAAGTGATCAAAGAGTAATTAATCGTTATGGGGCCAATCTGCGAATGATCTATAAAAAGGTTAAACTCATTTCAGCCGTTAAATTCAATGACTGGGGACCTTATGATTATCATCGTGACTATAACTTAACTTATCCCCTGCAGTTAATGGCTGATTTATCAACTTCAGTTAAAAAGCCAGGGTGGTTTAATCTACCCGAAACACGAATCGGATTACGTTGTACCTGGCGATCTCTGAATAGATATTCTCCACGTTATGACCCTACTGATTTAATGAACAATACAGGCCAAATGATTCCTGATCCTCTGGCCGTTGGATATCCTAATGGTGATGAATGGGAAATCAGAACTTATGTTCACATTAATATTGGTAAATAAACCAGAAAAAATTGAAACAAATGAAAAATTTAAAATTTAATATTTCAATAGCTGCTCTGATAACAATTCTATTGATAGGAGTAAGCTGCAAAAGAAAAATTGAGGGATTAGAATTGGCAACTTTTCCGACAACAGCTGATGTATTCATTGATGGATTTAGTGCCGGTTTGCAGTATGCAGCATTTGGAACCTCCAAAGTGACAGCATTTAGCGTAGATAGCGTAGTAAAATATAGTGGTACGGCTTCTATGAAGTTTGAAGTTCCGGATACCGGCGACCCACTTGGCGGGTATGCTGGTGGAGTTTTTCTGGCACCTAAGGGTCGTGATCTATCTGGATATAACGTGCTCACTTTTTGGGCAAAAGCATCTCAACCGGCAACATTTGATCAGGCCGGATTTGGTAACGACCTGGGATTATCAAAATATTTGGTTTCTATCTCAAATGTGTCCGTTAATTCAAATTGGGCAAAATATTATGTTTTACTTCCCGATCCCTCTGTTCTTAAACAAGAAAAAGGGCTGTTTTTTTATACGGCATCACCGCAAAATGGGAAAGGTTATACCTTGTGGATAGATGAGGTTAAATTTGAAAAATTGGGAACAATTGCGTATTCCAGAGCTGGAATTTTAAATGGACGAGATTCGATAATCAACAAATCTGAAATTGGAGACATAAATAATATATCAGGTATTTATGCAACATTTAATCTGCCTACAGGTATTGATCAAACAGCTAATTTATCTGGTTCGTATTTCACATTTGCCTCTTCCAACTCGTCAGTTGCTACGGTAAGTACTTCGGGAATTGTTACAACTGCGAATAAAGGCTCGGCAGTTATTACCGGCAAAGTGGGGAATATGGTTGCGAAAGGTTCATATATAATTAATTCAATAGGTCAACCGGTTGCGCCTACCACACTCCCTTCAACTCCAACGGTTAATAGTGCAAATGTAATATCGCTGTTTAGTAATGCCTATACCAATGTTAAGGTGGATTCATGGAATACACACTGGCAATATTCAACGGCTGAAAACTCGAATATTCAGGTAAATGGAAATAGTTTGATACGTTATCGAAACCTTAACTTTGTGGGTATTGATTTTTCGTCGCAACCAGTCGACGCCAGTGGTATGACCAATTTCCATATGGATATCTGGACACCTGATTCCATAAATAGTGCATCAAATTTCAATGTTGAATTAGTTGATTTTGGAGCTAATGGTGTGTATGGTGGTGGAGATGATACCAATGGCACATATACCGTTAAAGGTTCTGGTTTGACTTCTCAAAAGTGGATTAGCCTGGATATTCCGTTGTCAAGCCTGACAGGATTAACAAGCAAATCTCATTTGGCTCAATTGGTCCTTTCAGGGAATTTGCCGGATGTTTATGTAGATAATGTTTATTTCTATAAGGCAATTGCGCCATACTCCCAGAGTAAGCCAATTGATTTTGAATCGACCGGATATGGAACAGGTTTTAACTGGAGCGTGTTCGAAGACTCTACAAATCCGGCGCTTCAGTTTGTCCCAAACCCGAATGCGTCAGGAATTAATACTTCTGCAACTGTAGCTAAATTCACAGCCCTTCAGGCTGGTGCGCCCTATGCCGGTTGTCAAACGGATAAGGTTTCCATGGGTACATTTCAATTAGATGCGACTCACAACATAGTTAAAATAATGGTCTATAAATCTGTCATAAGTGATGTTGGTATTAAATTTGCAACGGCTTCTGGCTGGGCACAGGTGGAAGTTAGGGTTCCAAATACAGTAGTAAATGCATGGCAGGAACTTACATTTGATTTCTCTGCCGCCATTTATTCTACTAATCCGGCTCCATATGTTCAATTAATAGTCTTCCCCGATTACAATGCAAGGACTTCTGATGATGTAGTATATTTTGATAACATAACTTTCAGCGGTGGAGGTGGAAATACAGCAACGGGGCCGACCACAGCCGCACCTGCTCCGAAACAGAGTGCCGCCAATGTTATTTCAGTATTCAGCGATACTTACACCAACGTGGCCGGAACAGATTTAAATCCCAACTGGGGACAAACCACCGTTACTTCACAGGTTTCTGTCGCCGGGAATAATACCCTTAAATATGTCGGATTAAATTACCAGGGAATTGCGTTAGGCAGCAACCAGGATGTTTCCGGGATGGGTTTTCTGCACGTAGATTTCTGGACCGTCAATTCAACTTTACTGAACGTTTACCTGATAAGTCCAGGACCAGTTCAAACACCCTATGCATTAACTGTTCCTACCTCAGGGTGGTCAAGTGTGGATATTCCATTATCTGTTTTTTCACCTGTGGATTTAAAGAATCTATTTCAACTTATGTTTTCAGGAAATGGAAATATCTTTATCGACAATATTTATTTCTACAGAACCGGCGCTTCGCCAACTCAGCCGACTACTGCAGCTCCTACTCCAACTGCAAGTGCGGCAAACGTCATTTCTATATTCAGTGATGCTTATACCAACGTGGCCGGAACAGATCTAAATCCCAACTGGGGACAAACCACCGTTACTTCACAGGTTAGTGTCGCCGGGAATAATACTCTTAAATATGCCGGATTAAATTATCAGGGAATTGTATTAGGCAGTAACCAGGATGTTTCCGGGATGAGTTCTCTGCACGTGGATGTATGGACAGCCAATTCCACTTCGCTGAGTGTCTCCCTGATAAGTCCGGTAGATGTTGAAGTAGCTTATAGTTTAGCTGTCCCAACCTCCGGGTGGTCAAGCTTTGATATACCATTATCTTCTTTTTCACCTGTGGATTTAAAGAATGTGTTCCAACTTAAATTTACAGGAACAGGGGATATCTGGGTCGATAATATTTATTTTTATAATCAACCAACAGGCGGTGCATACTCCTTGAATAGTCCAATTGATTTTGAATCGTCCGGATATGGAACGGGTTTTAACTGGACCGTGTTCGAAGACTCTACAAATCCGGCACTACAGTTTGTAGCAAACCCGAATCCATCAGGAATCAATACATCTGCAACTGTTGCAAAATTCACAGCACTTCAGGCAGGTCAGCCTTATGCTGGATGTCAAACCGATTATGTTTCCATGGGTACGTTTCAATTGGATGCGGCCCACAACCTGGTCAAAATAATGGTCTATAAAACAGTCATAAGTGATGTTGGTATAAAATTTGCGACAGCTTCTAACTGGGCGCAGGTTGAAGTTAAGGTTCCAAATACAGTCGTGAATGCATGGGAGGAACTTACATTTGACTTTTCTGCCGCCATGTACTCTTCAAATCCAACTCCATATGTTCAATTAATTGTATTCCCTGATTATAACGCAAGGAGTTCTGATGATGTGGTATATTTTGATAATATAACTTTTCATCAGAAATAAGATGAAGAAGTTTCAGCAACGCTTTGGTAAACCAGGCGATAACAATTGGAATATTTTAAGTCATTCATCAAAAAAAATATTGATATGAAAAAAGCTAGCAAAAAGAAGGTTCTGGCAGCTATTTGTTCATTTTTGATTCTAATGCTAACAGGATGTCAAAAAGAGAATGTTCAAACACTTCCAAAACGGAATTGGCAACTGGTGTGGAGCGATGATTTCACTGGTTCGGCAGGGGTGTCGCCCGATACGACAAAATGGAAGTTTGATCTTGGAACCGGAGACAACGGTTGGGGAAATGCTGAACTGGAATACTACACCAGCCGACCTACTAATGTATCGTTGGATGGAAACGGTAATTTAGCAATTACTGCTCAGAGTGAGTACTATTCGGGTTCTGCATTTACTTCGGGACGAATAAACACAATGGGTCTTTTTAGTCAGCCTTACGGACGTTTCGAAGCGCGCATTAAAGTGCCTTATGGACCTGGTATCTGGCCTGCATTCTGGTTACTCGGCGCCAATGAAAATAGTGTAGGATGGCCTCAGTGCGGCGAGATTGATATCATGGAACTTCGGGGTCAGAATCCAAATATTATTAATGGCTCGGTGCATGGTCCCGGATATTCAGGAGCAGCAGCAATTACACAAAGTTATGGGCTTGTGAATGGTCGGTTCGATACTGACTTCCATTTATATGCCGTTGAATGGGGAACCAATTATATCGATTTCTTTGTTGATAACTTCCTCTATGAAGAGATTACTCCTGCCAGTGTTCCTGGAACCTGGGTTTTTAATCAACCGTTCTTTATTCTTCTGAATGTCGCTGTGGGAGGAAATTATCTGGGTTTCCCTACAAGTCAAACTCCTTTCCCCCAAACTATGCTTGTCGATTATGTTAAGGTTTACAAACAGGCAGATTAATAATCAATCTTGCCCATTAAAGTTATAAAAAAGAACAGAAGTTTGTTGTCTCTCTCCCTAGGCCCGGCGATTAATTCAATAAAATCGCCGGGCTCTATAGGTGATTAAATTCCAAAGAGTGTAACTTGTAGCGCCAACCTGAAGCATCTAGCTTACCCTAAATAAATCATAAAACGAAAATGAAAAGATTCAGTTTTTATATAACCATTTCTTTTATATTTCTATTGATGGGTTGCCAAGTAAAGCCAAAAAAGTTGTCTGTTGAGGTGTTTGAAACTTCGGTAAATGGCAATAAGCTCAAAAGAATAACTGAATTTTCTTCCGGGAATGGAGTAGTGTCCATTCATTTGTTTCCTGACCATCAATTTCAAACCATCACCGGATTCGGCGGATCGTTTACTGAATCGTCGGCTTACTTGTTAAACCGTGTAAGTAAGAAAAACCGTGAATTGATTTTAGATGCCTATTTTGGAGCCAATGGTGCCAGGTACTCATTAACGCGCACGCATATCGGTTCGTGTGATTTTTCATTGGGAAGTTATTCCTATGCACCTGTAATAGGAGATTTGGAATTGGAGCATTTTTCCATTGACGAGGATCGGAAGGATCTGATTCCAATGATCAGGGATGCAATGACCCATTCAGAGGAGGGGTTTAAGATTATTGCTTCACCATGGACAGCACCTCCCTGGATGAAGGACAATATCGATTGGCGGGGAGGTAAATTACTGACCGCATACTACGATTGCTGGGCCTTGTATTTCTCAAAGTATATCAACGCTTATAAAAAGGAGGGTATTGATATCTGGGGACTTACGGTAGAGAATGAACCTCTTGGGAATAGTGGCAATTGGGAAAGTATGAATTATTCACCGGAAGAGATGGCGGACTTCGTAAAAAATCATCTCGGTCCCAAACTGAAAGCCGATGGTCACCACGTAAAAGTGCTGGCTTATGATCAAAATCGTGGAGATGAAATGGAGAAATGGGCAAAAGTGATTTACAAGGATGAATCGTCATCAAAATATTTCGACGGATTTGCCATCCACTGGTATGCTAGTACATTCGATTGGTTCCCAAAATCCTTGAACTTAACCCATGATTTGGCGCCACACAAGTATCTTATTCAAACCGAAGCATGCATCGACGCACAGGTTCCACATTGGAAGGAGGATAAATGGTACTGGTCGGAAGAAGCCACCGACTGGGGATGGAACTGGGCGCCCGAAGACCAGAAGAAGCTTCATCCAAAATATGTTCCCGTGTACCGTTATGCCAGGGATATCATCGGTTGCATGAATAACTGGGTAGATGGATGGGTAGACTGGAACATGGTTTTGGATAGACAAGGTGGCCCTAACTGGTTTAAAAACTGGTGCATTGCGCCAGTAATTGTTGATCCGGTGAAGGACGAGGTCTATTTTACCCCTTTGTATTATACCATGGCTCACTTTAGCAAATTTATCCGGCCTGGTGCCGTACGCATCGGTTTTGAAAACACCGACCCGTCATTAATGGCAACTACAGCACTGAATCCCGACGGATCCATAGCTATTGTAATTTTAAATATGAATTTAAAATCAAAGAACCTTAAACTTTCAATCGCTGATCGTTCGGTTGAAGTACCGATCAGCGCACAGGCAATACAAACGATTGTAATAGCGCCTTAAATTTTGGGCTCTGAAACCAGGGAAACAGAGAAATAGGAGAACATTTATTATGTAGAAATTCTTATCCGAATTAGCTGCACCAAAATCTTCTACTCCGGTTCCATTTCCATTACAACATCAATCTATGATAAATAGAATAATTCAAAGCACAGATAATAACGATTAATACCTATTCGATTGAATACACGTGTTTTAACCTGGGTGACTTTTGTTGCTGTCAACGGAGGGCTTTTGTACGGATTGAATATGGCAGGTATTTCCGGAGCTGTCGACGGTATTAAAACCGGTTTTTCACTGACCGATTCGGGATTAGGTACAGTGGCTGCCCAGTTGACGGTCGGAGGACTCATAGGTGCTTTGTTTACAGGTAATTTCACCGAAAGGTATGGTCGCAAAAATGTAATGCTGGCAACCGCTGTTCTCTACATCATCTCAGCCTCGGGATGCGCTTTGGCAGGCTCATCCTTTATGCTGATTGTTTTTCGTGTGCTTTCAGGCCTTGCAGTAGGGGCAACATCGGTTGTAACTCCCATGTACATCTCTGAAATTTCGCCTGCAAAAAAACGCGGTACGATGGTGTCGCTATACCAGTTTGCGCTAACAATCGGGATTCTGCTGGCTTACATCTTCGATTATTTGTTCGTAGGACTGGTCGATGCAGGCTGGCGTTATATGCTTGCAGTTCCAGCAATTTCCGGGATTCTTTTTCTGATATTCCTGACTTTTAAGTTTCCTGAAAGTCCCCGTTGGTTACTGTCGCATGGAAGAAAGAAAGAAGCCATTGAAGTACTAACCAGTCTGGGTGGGAAACAACTCGTTAATGAGGAACTGCCAGAAATGGAAGTTGCTATAGAGGCCGAAAGAAAAAAGAAAAAGATATCGATTGCTGAATTGTTCAAAGGTAAAATCGGGAAGGTTGTTCTGATCGGAACCTTGATTGCTGCCTTTCAGCAAATTATAGGTATTAATGCGGTTGTCATGTATGCCCCTGATATTTTCCAGGCTGCCGGATCAGCCAAAAACGATTCGTTGATGATGTCGATGGTTGTCGGAACAGTGAATTTCCTGATGACATTATTCGCTTTGTGGCTGGTAGATAAGAAAGGCCGTAAAACGTTATTGCTGTGGGGGGCAGTGGGGATGTTTGTTTCGTTGTCATACCTGACTGTTGAGTTTGCAAAACCGGTGCAGAACGGGGCAGGCGTTTTAATAGCATTACTGGTTTATATTTCATTCTTTGCAGCTTCGTTTGCACCGGTCATGTGGGTGATTATTTCCGAAATCTATCCCAACCGGATCAAAGGATTAGCCATGTCGTTTTCTACTGCTGTAAGCTGGTTGTGTACTTTTCTTACTGTTTATTTCGCTCCGATAATCCAAGGAACACTGGGCTTAGAATATTTGTTTGGAATTTTTGGATTCTTTAGTGTTGCTGCATTTGTTTTTGTGAAAATATGGATTCCCGAAACCAAAGGTAAAACACTCGAGCAGATCGAAATTGATTTAGGCCTTTAAAATCCTGAATAAGGGGCGAATTATAATTTAGTAAAGTTGGAAGAATAGTCAATGGCAACAAAAGTTGATTTTTGGACACTCTCTTCCGACAATACTACTTTCGTATGATCGGCATAAAGAGAAGTTCAATATGACTGATTCTTCTAAAATTAAGGAAAAATTAAGCTTTTTGGACCTGTTAATCCTCGTCCTGTCAGTTTATGTACTTCTTTCGTTATTGGTTTATCTGTTTTTTGAATTACCACCTAATGTGAAGGTTCTGCTGCAGATCATTGATGATGGAATTTGCATAATCTTCCTTTTGGATTTCTTTCTAAGGTTCTTTAAAGCTGGAAACAAATTGGCTTTCATTACATGGGGGTGGATAGACCTTGTTTCAAGTATACCGTCACTTCCATTGATGAGATTTGGGCGGTTATTCCGAATGATCCGGATTTTCAGAATACTGAGGGCATTTCGCTCTTTAAAAGCAGTATTAAGATATGTATTCAAGAATAGGGTTCAAGATACTATGTCAATAGTCGGATTAATTACCTTCCTGGTAGTAATATTTTCATCCATCTCTATTCTTCTTGTTGAAACCGATCCAGCGGGCAATATCAAATCAGCAGAAGATGCTATTTGGTGGTCCCTTGAAACAATCACGACAGCGGGTTATGGTGATAAATTTCCTGTAACAACAGAGGGCAGGTTTATTGGTGTTCTTCTGATGTTTGTTGGTGTTGGTTTGTTGGGGACTTTTACTGCATTTATTTCATCATGGTTTATTACAGGCATTAATCAAAATTCAAATCACAATGCTGAAATCGATAAAAGGTAAATATTGCTCTGTGGAGGGAGCTAAAATTTATTTTTCAAGAAATTTGATGCATAAATCATTCAATTCTTTGATTTTACTGCAAATTGATAACCTAAATTTTCTCAATTAGTTCAGTTCGCACCAGCTCATATGCTTCTTGCATATTATATTTTTCATCATGTCGTATCAGACCAATAATATCACCAAGAAATTCTGGATCTCGCATTTTTTCTTCCAAATTTTGCTGATAAAGCTTTTGATTTGGAGGATGATCGACTACAAACTTCATATATTCATGGTAGCAATGAAGAATGGCTTGTTTATCGAGGCCAGGAACTTGTTTTAAAGCTTTGAATATATCGTAAAGATCGCGACCCTTTTTACGCTGGTATAATGCACGAAGTTTCGTCCCCAATAATTCTTCCAACTTGTAGGTTGTAATGTTGGATGTACCGGTAAACCAGGATGATTTTACTTCAAATGGAAATCTTTGATAATCCAATACTGAAAAGTGCTCCCTGCAATTGGTTTCAACTTTTAGCTTTAGTACTTGAACTGGTGGAAACTCGGATTCAAAGTGATAAATCAAGGTATTGTTATTCTCTTTTTGCTTTAGTTTTGGCTTTCCTAAAAACTTCAGACGCTCTTTTATTCGATCAATGATTGGCCCGAAAGGAAAGGCTGTTATTTGAACCAGATCAATATCTTCCGAATATCTGGGCTGTGGTTGTAAGTACAATTTATGCAAAGCTGTACCACCTCTGAAAGCTAGGTTTTCAACCAGAAAATTATCAGAGAAAAGTTCAATCAGCGCTCTGGCAATCACCAAATCCTGTTCAATTTGTGCATTGGTTTTCCAAAGAGTATTTTTCTGCCACTCAATAATATGTGCTCTTGGAATCATATATCGCTATCAATCTGAGTATTAATTAATATTTTCCATTTATCATCTGTCTCTCCTTCCTGAAGGCCTGAAGATTTTAGTAAGACAGTTTTTGTCTTTAGCTTACCCAATTTTGTTTCAAAAATACCCGCCAATTTATTATTGGTTAGAATATTCTCTGCTATAAAACCGGCCCTCTGAAATGTACTTGCCGGGAAATCATTTTTAACAGCATCTCTTACCTTATTAAGATTTATAGATTCAGCCAACTCTTCAAGAATCGTAATGATACGGTTATATCCACCAACAGATTGTTCAAAATAGATTAAATCAAGAAATGTTAATTCTTTGTTCGAGATTTTAAAGTAACCAGTCTCTGTTTTCTTATTCTCTACCCCAAAAAGTGGAAAGTTCTTTTTTTCTGAAAAGTTGATTTGTAAATAGTCATTTTGAATTTTCCGTGGTTTTGGGGATTGTGAAATCACAAAAAACTCCTGTGGCTGCTGGTGTGCAGCACCATGATACATTGCGGCGCTAAATAAACCAACGTAGTAAGTTTTTGAAATAAAGTTCATTAATTCGTCAATGTAAAAATCGACCGGAATTACTCGCATACGCTGATATTCAGGGGGAAGAATAGTATAAAACCCTCTTCTGATATTGACGATTTCACTCTTTTCCTTTAGCCGGTCGAGATCCTTCCTGATATTTTTGATTGATTTAGGAATACTATTAGTCATCTCCTCCATCGTAAAAGAATACCTGCCATTAGCTCTGACACTTCGAAGAAAATCACTTGTATGTTTAATTGAACTATCCATTGAATGATCAATTATAATTTGCATGCAATATACCCCTTTTATCGGGGTTTATTGCATGTAAATTTATTTTTAATGAATTATTTAAAATGCATAATAATATTTAAGAAAGTGAACCCAATATATGGCAGAAATTCTTCTTTTTGAACTGATTAAGAGTTCTCATAATCGATGTTGTAGCATCAATACTATGTCGCGAGCAAAAAAAGGGAGCAAGCTCCCAATTTTCAAAGGTCAATCAGCTCTTCAACATCTTTGACTTTGGTGTCAAGCGTCCGTTTCATCTCGTCGATGACGGTGTTGATAACAGCAGAGTTTGAGGTTCTGAACTCATTTCCTGCAGCATCACGCAACTGAATGGATGAGTTGAGCCCATCAGCGCCCAGTTGGAAAGTCTGCAACTTCCTGCGGCTTTCGTTTAAGATCCGGTAACGGTCGATCAACAGACTCAGATCCTCTACCTTCTGAATCCGTTCATCCAGGGAAAGTTTCCGTGGTGCTACTACCGGCTCCGGCTTCACAATCGTTAAAACGACTGGCTCAGGAACTTCAACAGCAGCAACCACTGCTTCTACTTCAACCAACTCAATCATTGCAACCGCTTCATCACGGGTTACTGCGGAACCATTATTCTTACTCATAATCATCTACCTCTGCCCTCCGGTTTTATTTTGGCATCTGGCTCGCCGGTTATGCTTAAATTACGGGCATTTAATATTGAGCCAGGCGGATAGTGTCAATGGGCGCATGTCAGTTTCTGCCTTTCATTTCGGCTCCGCTCAATGACCTGAGGCAGAAAGCGACCAAGCACGAAGTGCCGGGAGGCGCTATGTCAAAACATGTCATACCAGGCGCCGGACGGCCCTTTACTTTTCCGCTCCGGCGATCAATAAATTTGCTCACTAATTTGAGTGTAAAAGGAAACTTCCTCAAAAAAAAACGATGAACAATAGAGAATAAAATGACATAAAAAAAACCTCCTGAGAGGTTTTAAAGGAAAATGAGAGAAATTAATTATTCTCATATTTTGCGAGAAGTTCTTCTGCCATCTTTTCTGTTAAATCAGGGTTTGAATCATATTCTTCATTTTCTGCATTCCAGGTTGTGATTGATGAATCGGTGTTGTCTGAATTCCAGAAGATAGAAGTCATTTCGTTTTTCCTGCCGGCTGTTTGATTTAAAAATGAAGTTTTCATGATATAACATTTTAAGGTTAAAAATTATATGCATGGTCTTTGGGGGTG
>CAIXZH010000080.1 GCA_903923905.1 uncultured Bacteroidia bacterium | reverse complement strand
TTCTTAAACGTATTACCGTTCACCGGGAAATTAAATAATTTGAGTTATGGCAGTAAAGAAAGTAGTTGCATCCCTTCAGAAAGGGGCTGGTAAAACTTATTCCAAAGTTATCAGAATGGTTAAATCTGAAAAAACCGGAGCCTACAAATTCGTAGAGGAGATTATTCCTAACGAATCGGTAACTGATTATTTTAAAAGTAAATAATCTACAGCCTATGTAGAAGAAGAGCTTTCGTCGTAAAGGATGGAAGCTCTTTTTTTATTCTCAACGAATCCGCTTTCAATTTCCCGAAATAGCATAATTTGCATCGGTTCAAATCAATTAATCATGGGAATTTTCAGCTTTACCAAATCAAAAAAGGCAAGTCTTGACAAAGGTCTTGAGAAAACAAAGGAGGGGGTTTTTCAAAAACTCTCCCGGGCCATTATTGGCAAGACTATCGTTGACGACGAGGTACTTGACAATCTGGAGGAAATCCTGATTTCATCAGATGTTGGTGTCAAAACTACCCTTAAGATTATTGAACGGATTGAAAAAAGGGTGGCTGTAGAAAAATATATGAATACTTCAGAATTAAACCGGATTTTGAAAGAAGAAATCGTAGCGCTGTTAGCCGAAAACAACTCTATAGATGTCTCTGACTTTGACCTTCCGGCAACAGGACAACCTTATGTAATTATGGTTGTTGGAGTGAACGGAGTTGGCAAAACCACCACGATTGGTAAACTGGCTCACCAGTTTAAAGCAGCAGGAAAAAAGGTTGTTCTGGGTGCAGCAGACACGTTCAGGGCTGCAGCGATTGAGCAACTTCAAATCTGGGCAGATAGGGTAGGAGTTCATTTGGTCCGCCAAAGCATGGGATCAGATCCTGCTTCAGTGGCTTTTGATACCTTGCAGTCAGCCAAAGCAATGGGTGCCGATGTGGTCATTATTGATACTGCTGGTCGGCTTCACAATAAAATCAACCTGATGAATGAGCTTTCCAAAATCAAGAAAGTGATGCAAAAGGTTTATCTTTCTGCTCCTGACGAAGTGCTACTGGTACTTGATGGTTCAACGGGTCAGAATGCCTTTGAACAGGCAAAACAGTTTACCCTTTCCACGGAAGTGACGGCGATGGCATTGACCAAGCTGGATGGAACAGCAAAGGGGGGAGTGGTGATCGGGATTTCCGATCAGTTTAAAATTCCGGTCAAATATATTGGCGTCGGGGAGGGAATCGAAGATTTACAGATCTTTCACCGCAACGAATTTGTCGATTCGTTGTTTAAATAGATAAACACGCAGCTTGCAGCAATTCAGGATGCCATCGTGCATCCTTTTGTTTTTTATGGAATAGTTTATAAGTAATGGTTAAATGAAAAAAAAGATAAATGTTATTTCCCTGGGATGCTCCAAAAATCTGGTCGATTCTGAGCTATTTTTGTCCCAGATGGCGGCAAACGGATATGCAGTATCCCATAACTCAGACGATTCAAAAGCCCGCATCGTTGCGATCAATACCTGCGGCTTTATCGGGGATGCCAAAGAGGAGTCGGTAAATACGATCCTTGGATATGCCGATGCAAAGAAGAGGGGATTAATCGATAAGATATATGTATTTGGCTGTTTATCTGAGCGGTATAAAGATGATTTGCAGGCTGAGATTCCTGAGGTTGACGGAGTTTATGGAAAGTTTCAGATTAAAAAAATGGTAGAGGACCTTAATGCCGACTATAAAATGTCACTTTCAAGGAAACGGTATCTCACCACACCATCCCACTACGCTTATCTTAAGATCTCGGAAGGGTGTAACAGAACATGTTCCTATTGTGCAATCCCCAAGATGACCGGCAAACATAAATCGGTATCGATTGCAAACCTCATTACTGAAGCCAAAGGACTGGCAGAAGGAGGTGTAAAAGAGCTGCTGATCATTGCCCAGGACCTTTCCGATTATGGACGTGATATTTATAAAGAGTCAGGTCTTGCAAGGCTGATTGAGGAGTTATCCCAAATCAATGGGATTGAATGGATTAAACTTCATTATGCCTATCCGGCCAATTTTCCTTTTGAAATCCTCCCGGTAATACGGGAAAAGTCAAATATTGCCAAATACCTCGATATAGCACTTCAACATTGCAGTGATAATATACTTAGTCTGATGCGCCGGAATGTCACAAAGGAGGGTACCATCAAACTCCTTAACCGTATTCGGGAGGAAGTACCTGGTATTCATATTCGTACAACTATGCTCGTAGGACATCCGGGAGAGACAGAAGCCGATTTTGAGGAACTGAAGGATTTTGTTCGCGAAATGCGGTTTGAGCGTCTTGGCGTGTTTACCTATTCCCATGAGGAAGGTACTATTGCCGGTGAGCTTTATGAAGATAATGTTCCGGCAGAAATTAAACAGGCCAGGGCCGATGAGATCATGGCTATTCAACAGGTGATTGCAGCTGAAATCAACGCAGCCAAAATTGGTCAGACTATGAAAGTAGTGATCGATCGCCTCGAGGGGGATTACTTCATTGGACGTACTGAATTTGACTCACCTGAGGTCGATGGTGAGGTGCTTATTCCGGCCACAGTCAAACCACTTAACCTGGGAACCTATTATTCGGTTAAAATTACCGGGGCAGAGGAATTTGATCTATTCGGAGAGGTGGTTTAATTTGGCAATTCGGCAATTTGAAGATTTGACACTTCGGTAATTTGAAGATTTGGCAATTTGAAAATGAGACAGTAGTCTTACAATTTCAAAATGATTTGGTGTAAATTGCTGATTATGAATAGATTAATTACCAGATTAACTAATTGTCACATTATCCTAATTACCACCGAATTGTCGAATTAAATCGTTCTTCCAGGGTATACCTGAAGCGCGACTTTAAGACATTCAACGGCCTTTTTGAGATCTTCTATATTCAGAACATAGGCAACCCTGACTTCATTTTTTCCGATTCCTTTTGTAGAATAAAATCCGGAAGCCGGAGCCATCATTACTGTTTCGTTCTGATATTCAAATTCCTCAAGCATCCACTGGCAAAATTTATCACTGTCGTCAATGGGAAGTCTGACAATCGAATAGAATGCCCCCATTGGCATAGGGGAATAGACACCCGGGATCTCATTCAATGCATTTATAAAATAGTCCCTCCGGTTCAGATATTCCTGATATACGGCCTCCATATATTCAGGAGGCGAATCTACAGCAGCTTCAGCGACCACCTGTCCAAGCATCGGGGGACACAGCCTGGCCATGGCTATTTTTTGGATTGATTTGATTATCAATTTATTTTTAGATACCACCGAGCCAATCCTGATTCCGCATGCGCTGAACCGCTTGGAAACTGAATCAATCATGATGACATTCTCACTGATTCCTTCGAGTTCCAGAACAGAATGGTGTGTCTTCCCGTCGTAAACAAATTCACTGTAAACTTCATCCGAAATCAGGTAGAGATCGTATTTTATGATCAATTTCCTGAGTTTTTCCAACTCCTCTTTGGTATAGACATATCCAGTAGGATTATTGGGATTGCAGATGAAGATACCTTTGGTTTTTGGACCAATTACCTTCTCAAATTCGTCAATCGATGGGAGCTGGAAACTGTTCTCAATGGTTGAGGTAATTGGGTGAATCACTACGTCCGTGGCGATGGCAAACGATAGATAATTGGCATAAAATGGTTCCGGTACAATGATTTCATCACCGGGATTAAAACAGACCATAAAGGCAAAAGAGATTGCTTCAGATCCCCCCGTGGTTATCAGGATCTCGCTTGAATCAACATCCAGGTTCCGGTCACGGTAATATTGAGCCAACTTGTTACGATATGAATCATTACCAAATGAATGGCCATAAGGGATCAATTCAAAATCAAAATTTCTGATCCGTTCAATAGCGTGAGGGGGCGTTTTAATGTCGGGCTGACCAATATTGAGGTGATAAACTTTTCTTCCCAAAGCTTTGGCTTTTTCCGAATATGGAACTAATTTACGAATTGCCGATTCAGGCAATAGTTCTCCCCTGTAAGAAATTTTAGGCATTCTGTTATTTCATTGTTGACAAGGGGCAAAGATACAATTATAATTATTCTCTTTTTTCGTCCTTTTACTTTCTTTTCATTAAGTTATAACCTGTAAAATTTGAAAAAAAGATTAAAATCAGATGGTTTGGTTTCAATTATTCAAAACCTTAAAACTCCTTGAATATATGGTATTTAGTCATATTTATCAAAGTTGATTCTATTTAATTTTACCCCGTAATTAAAATTTCAGATTATGATTATAGGTGTACCAAAAGAGATTAAAAATAACGAGAACCGTGTAGCCTTGACACCTGCCGGTGCTGCAGAATTGGTTAAACGGGGCAACGAGGTTTATGTACAGGCAACAGCCGGTAATGGCAGTGGTTTTGCCGACAATGAATATGTAACAGCAGGGGCAAAGATTCTTCCCCGTATTGAAGAGGTGTATGCCATTGCAGAGATGATTATGAAGGTTAAGGAGCCCATTGAGTCAGAATATGACCTGATCAAGGAAGGTCAGCTGGTTTATACTTATTTTCATTTTGCCTCATCGGAACCGCTAACAAGGGCAATGATTCGACGAAAAGCTGTTTGTTTGGCCTACGAAACTGTTGAACTGGATGACAGATCTCTTCCTTTACTGATTCCTATGTCGGAGGTGGCGGGGAGAATGTCGATACACGAAGGGGCTAAATACCTTGAAAGAACCTTTGGCGGAAGGGGAATGTTGCTGGGTGGAGTACCCGGAGTTCTTCCAGCAAAAGTGCTTATTTTAGGCGGAGGAATTGTAGGAACAGAGGCGGCTAAAATGGCAGCCGGTTTGGGTGCTGATGTTACGATCATGGATATCAGTTTGCGCAGGTTAAGGTACCTTGACGATATTATGCCTGCCAATGTGAAGACCCAGATGTCGAACGATTACAACATCAGGGCTCAGGTTAAAGTAAGTGATGTTATTGTTGGTGCAGTGCTTATACCAGGGACTAAAGCTCCTTTTCTAATTACGAAAGACATGTTAAAAACCATGAATCCCGGAACGGTATTAATTGATGTGGCTGTCGACCAGGGCGGATGCATTGAAAGTACTGTTCCAACAACGCATGATCATCCTACTTATGTAATTGACGGAGTGATCCATTATACAGTTGCTAATATGCCTGGTGCGGTTCCGCGTACCTCAACCATCGCCTTAACCAATGCCACATTGCCTTATGCGATGGCGCTGGCAGCCAAAGGGTGGAAAAAAGCGTGTTCGGAGGACATGGCCTTGAAAAGAGGTTTGAATATTGTTGATGGGAAGGTAGTTTATAAAGGTGTTGCAGATGCTTTTGGCCTTGATTATCTCGAAGTCAACAATGTATTGATCTAATAATCCCGATTCTTAAAACGACAAAGGCCTTCCGATAAATAATATCCGGAAGGCCTTTTATTTCCATAATCCAATAGCCTAATAGTCTAACAGCCTGATTTTTGAATTAGTTCATCGACGACTTAAACGAAAGAAGCCGCTCCTCAAGCATCCTGATTTTTTCTTCCGCATCAGTTTGTTTCTTTCGCTCCAGTTCAACTACCTGGGCGGGTGCACTGTTCATAAAACGTTCATTGCCTGTTTTTTTCATCACCGATTCAAGAAATCCAATTGTATATTTCAACTCATCTTCGATTTTTATAACCTCTTCTTCGAGGTTTACCACATCACCCAGCGGAACGTAAAAGGCTGAGGTGTTGACCCGGAATGATAGTGCTCCGGAAATTTCATCGGCAGTGACTTGTAGTTCAGAAAGATTTGCCATTTTAATCAGAACGGGGTTGTATTCAGGAATGAATCCTTTTTCTCCCGGGACGATAAAGAGCCGGAGCATCTCTTTATTTGCGATCTCTTTTTCCTTACGAATAGCCCGGATTCCTGTGATTGCCTCTTTAATCAGTTCGAATTTACCGCAAATCTCAGAATGGTAAGTATTGGCCTTGGGCCATGCTGAAATCATGATTGAATCACCATGTTCCCTTTCCTTCAGCAAATGCCAGATCTCCTCTGAGATAAATGGCATAAACGGATGGAGTAACCTCAAGACTTCATCGAACAATTCACTGACCTCCTCATATGTTCTGGCATCGATGGGCGCCTGGTAGGCCGGTTTGACAATTTCAAGTAACCAACCGGAAAACTCGTCCCTGATGCTACTGTAAATGGTCATCAAGGCATCGTTGAGCCGGTATTTATCAAAGTGGTCGTCCATTGTTTCGATCACCTCGCTCAATTTGGCTTTGAACCACTCAATCCCCAATCTGGAATGTTCGGGTTGCGGTATGTTCGGGTCGACTTCCCAACCTTTAATCAGGCGGAAGGAGTTCCAGATTTTGGAGCTGAAATTACGCCCCTGTTCAGTCAGTGATTCATCAAACAGGATGTCGTTTCCGGCAGGAGAGCAGAATAACATTCCAACTCTCACACCATCAGCACCATATTTTGCAATCAGGTCAAGCGGATCAGGGGAATTACCCAGCGATTTTGACATCTTGCGACGCAGTTTATCACGGACAATACCTGTGAAATAGACATTCTTAAATGGCAGATTCCCACGATATTCGTAACCGGCAATAACCATACGCGCCACCCAAAAGAATATAATTTCGGGGGCTGTGACTAGGTCGTTGGTCGGATAATAGTAGTTAATCTCTTTATTGTAAGGATCATTGATCCCATCGAATACCGAAATCGGCCATAACCACGAAGAAGCCCATGTATCAAGTACGTCTTCATCCTGACGCAAATCGCCAATAGTAAGTAGGTTATTTCGGCTTTTCTGACGTGCCAGTTCAACCGCTTGATCCTCAGAGTCTGCAACGACAAATGAACCGTCTGCAAGGTAATAAACCGGAATCCTGTGTCCCCACCAAAGTTGACGCGAAATACACCAGTCTTTTATATTTTCCATCCAGTGGCGGTAGAGATTTTTAAATTTCGCAGGATAAAATCTGATTTCATCCTGTTCAACAGCAACTGCCGCCGGTTTGGTGATGTCCGACATTTTGAGAAACCATTGAGCCGATAATTTTGGCTCAATTGGTACATCCGTACGTTCGGAATAACCAACTTTATTGTTGTAATCCTCGATTTTAACCAGGTTTCCGGCTGCTTCAAGCATTGGAATTATCTGTTTACGGGCTTCAAACCTGTCAACACCAATTAGTAACTGAGCTTTTTCACTTAATGTACCATCATCATTAAAAGTATCGATTACCTCCAGTTGGTGGCGCAAACCGATCTCATAGTCATTGATATCGTGAGCAGGTGTAATCTTCAGACATCCTGTTCCAAATTCAATATCCACGTATTCGTCCTGAATGATGGGAACCAACCGATTGATCAATGGTACAAAAACCTTTTTTCCGGCAAGGTGATGGAACCGTTCGTCATTCGGATTGACACAAACGGCAGTATCGCCTAAAATCGTTTCAGGACGAGTAGTGGCAACAGTAACATATTCTCCGGTTGTCCCTTCAATGAGATAACGGACATAGTATAATTTAGACTTCTCTTCTTTATAATTGACCTCCTCATCTGAAACAGCTGTTTTGGCTGCGGGATCCCAATTAACCATTCGTACTCCCCGATAGATCAATCCTTTGTTATACAGATCAATAAATACCTTAATAACCGATTCTGATCGGATTTTATCCATGGTAAAACAGGTCCGTTCCCAATCGCATGAGGCACCAAGTTTTTTCAGCTGTTCCAGGATAATACCTCCATG
Source organism: uncultured Bacteroidia bacterium (assembly GCA_903923905.1). Lineage (GTDB taxonomy): Bacteria > Bacteroidota > Bacteroidia > Bacteroidales > Prolixibacteraceae > JAAFHB01. The sequence goes on along the minus strand of CAIXZH010000080.1, from coordinate 23,274 downwards.
TTTGTCGGTCCATTCCCAGGCATGGGCCAAAAATTCATCCCTGGTCAGGCTATCTTTTGAAATGCCTTCCTTGCGTAATTTGTCAACCACCTTTGCCTCAGTAGCAATCGAGGCATGATCGGTTCCCGGTACCCAGCAGGCATTTTTCCCCTGCATCCGGGCCCGGCGTACCAGGATATCCTGAATGGAATTATTCAGCATATGTCCCATGTGAAGGACTCCGGTCACATTCGGCGGGGGTATTACTATTGTATAAGGTTCACGTTCATCGGGTTCGGAATGAAAAAAATTGTTCTCGATCCAGTATTTATACCATTTGTCCTCAACTACCGAAGGATCATATTTGCTGGGAATTTCAATCATTATATGCAATTTATGGGTCAAATTATTCTTTGGTTAAACTGGCACGATTACCAGGCTACCTAACAAGATGACAAAAATAGGAAAAACGGGTGAAATCGAAAGGATTGTGCAGTAAGATTCACCTCACGGGAATCAGGTTAAATAAAAACTTATGGGTGATCAGGTATTAAATGCCGTAATGCTCAGAAATATGGAGGTAATCGTTCAATTGAAAGATGCCTGTCTTAATATTGTTTTGGGAAAAGGAACCAGCTCAATCTGCTCTGATTTTTGAGTCTCTTTATTTTTCAGGCTTACCTGAATCTTCCCATTTCGAAATTGTGCATTATGATTGTTTAAAAATTCAAATCGGGCAGTTTCTTTTGGGGCATACATTAAATCTTCAAACCCGGGGGCATAGGCTTTGCCCGTTTGTACACTGGCCGCGATGGATTTGGCATAAATTAGTGCTCCATAAGCGAAATACTTTTCGTGATTCAAATCCTCCAGGATCCGCACACCAGTTAAGAATTCCAGTTTGACCTGCTGATTTTTGTAAAATGTCCTTTCTATAACAATAAGTCCTTTTTCCATCCGATATTTTTCACCGGTCTTCACCGATGTTGCCCATGCAGGCTTTCTGATTTTGAGCTTAAAATGGACCGGTGCCTCAGTTTTAATTTTGAAAATAAATTGATTATCAAAAGGATAATTTGTAATCTCTTCTATTTTTACTGGAATATTTTTAACTATTGTTTGCAGAATATTAGGACTTAACGCGGCTGCTACCAGTGAATTTTCTTCTTCCTTCAGCCAGCAGGATTGCAAAAAATATGGTGTAATCCGTCCTGCATTAGGGACACAACAAACAGCAACATCCCAAAAATATCCAAAACAAAGTAATTCCTTTAAGTAAATACTGATACTTGTTCATTTCCAATACCATAGCATTGTTCTGGGTAATACTTGAATCCGGGGTTTTACTCCTGCCAGATTGCATAACCGAAAGGCTGAAACAAAAGGCTGTCGGCACTAATAGTGATGTTGTTCTGAAACTGAAACTTTTTTAATGAAGGCAATCTGGTTTTTAGCAATTGCCCGGAAAGATTCATCATGACCAAAACTTTTTCACCATTTTTTTCTCTTGAAAAGGCTAAAATATCTCGTGAGACGTTTGGTAATTGAATGAAATTACCCTCCATGATTGCTTTATTCGCTCTGCGGAAATGAATAAGACGGTGATACAAATTCCATAAAGATGCGGGATCTTTTTGCTGAACCGATAAGGCGAGTCTTGCTGAGGCACCTGTTTTAAAATACGATTTATCCCACCATGGCCCTGAATCTTTATAAAATACAGCCGTTCCGGAATCATCCGGATTTGGAGTCCATGGAAAGGCTTCTCGTACAGGTATATGGTTAACATCATAGCCCCATTCACCTATCTGCCCGGTAACTCCTAATTCCTGTCCGTAATAGATTGAAGGAATTCCAGGTAATAAAATATTTAAAATTGCACCACATTCTATTTTCCTTTTTTCATCTTTAACGGCTGTTGCAAATCTTTGGGTATCGTGGTTCTCAAGAAAATTGATGAAGTACTTCCCCTTAGGAATTTTTGTTAAAGTTTGTTCTACCTGTTTTCCAATATTATTTGCATTAAGGTCATTTTTCAAAGTTGAATCGGCTGACTTGCCGATAAAATATGAGGGAGTTCCCGCGATTGCAAAATGGATCGGAAATCCGAAGCTCGCGTCAATGCCACTTTTAACAATCATATCCTCACCATATTCGGCCCAGTTCGATTGTTCCCCAACTACAAATAGTTTGGGATTTATCGCTTTACAGTACTTGAAAACCGGTTCCCAGAAGTTAACAAACATGTTGGTAAATGTCCCTTTATTATCCAGGTTATCCATCATATGGTCAATACGAAAACCATCAACTCCATCATCGAAATTCCCATCGTTGTTGGGATCGACCCAGTGGGCGTAGAAAGTTTTTGTCCAATCCCTGACCTTTTTATTGTTCAGATTAAGATATACAATATTTGATTTTATATCGGGCCATCCCCTGAAAAAAACCAAATCAGAGCCCGATGGTACGTAAAACTGATCAGGATGCTGGTTTAGCGAATCGCTGTAATAAATAAATTCAGAATAGGCCGAACGAGGATTTTTGTAGGAATCATCAAACCATTTATTCCCATTTTGAGCATATTGAGTTTCCATATCCATAATGAATTTCATTCCGTTTAGATGGACTGCTTTTATCATAGCCAGATAGTCATCCATGGTGCCATATTTTGAGTCGATTTTGTCATAATTTTTGGCGAAATAATTATGATAGAAATCTGATTCATAAAGTGGTGTACATAATATCGTAGTCACCCCTAACTCTTTAAGATAGCCAAGTTTTTGAGTGAGCCCATTCAGGTCGCCATTTCGATCGCCATTTGAATCGTAAAAGCTTCGCTGGAATACATGGTATATGATTTCACTGTTCCAGCCCGCATCATCTCTGGTTTTTTGGGTATAATCTGATAAACAGGACTGGTTAAGCAGAATTGAACCTATGAAAAGAAAAATGCAATAATATTTCATTTTATCTGCTTTAATTTTTTGAATTTTTAATTGGGTACTTCTAATTTAATTATCACGATTTCCTTTTCACGGTCTTTACCTACCGTCAGAATATCCTTCTCCGGGTCAAAGGCCACACTCTGTCCACCATAAATCTGGCCTGTCCACGGCCCGTGGGATACCTGACCAATCAGGTTAGTCCCAATCACAGGACAATTAACTTTAATTGCGGCGTTTTGAACCACCTTAAGCAGTTCATGACCATGAGCGGGCCACTCGGATTCAGGAGCTGCCCAGCCATAGGGGATAAGCAACAGATCAGGTTTCTTTTCTTTCATACTTTCCAGCAAATTGTCACGAAATGAATCGGCACAAATCATGACTCCGATGGTTCCAAATCTGGTTTGAACAGCCTGAACTCCGACGCCAACGGAGTAGGGTGGGGTCATTAATTCAGGAAGCACGTTAATCTTCCTGTGCTTCAAAAGTATATAACCCTTATCATCAATTAAGACAGCTGAATCATAAAGTTTATCTCCATCTTTCTCGTCTAATCCAATGCAGATATGGATCTTGTATTTCATTGCTAAATTGCAGATCAGTTCGCTGTCTTTGCCGGGAATCGGGCATGCTCTTTGGTGGGCATCCGGGTTAATCCATCCCAGCAGGCAGGATTCAGGAAACAGAACCAGATCGGCGTTTTTCTGTTTGGCCTCGATAATGGCATTCTCAATCCTGACCAGATTTCCGGATCTGTCATTATCAATGCAGATTATCTGGGCCATAGCAATCAGAATACTCTTTTCATGAGCTTTAGCATTTTGATTCGTTGAACCGATGGAAAAGTTTGTCATAAAGTAGATTAAGCTTATAATTAAGATAAATGAACGGCCAATTTTTCTCATTTCTGTTCGGTTTTGGAAGTCAGGAGAAAAAGCATTGGTATCTCGAGACGTTCATGCCACGATTTTTCAGTATGATCTTTGCCCGGAAAGTAAAGTGTTTCCCAGTTTTTTCCTGTGTACCCCCTGGATTTTATCACTTCATCAACCCTCTTTTGAAGAGGAGGGTACATGGCATCCAGGGTCTTATCTCCATAGTCAAAGTAGATTCTGTGGTTTTTTGGGTCTGGCAAATGAGAAGTTAAATAGGTGATAAATGCATCGGGAACCGGATTCCCCTCCATTGAAAAAACACCTGGCCAATGTGTACTTAAACACGCCGCTCCCCCAAAAACTAACGGATACTCGCAAATCGCATACATTGAAATCAGTCCCCCCATGCTGCTTCCTGCAATGAAGGTGTGTTTCCGGTCTTTGTAAACCGCATATTTTTTGTCGATAAATGGTTTAAGTTCGGTTACTATGAATTTGAGATAGTTGTCTGATACAGGCTTGAAAACCTCTGATATCCTGCCGGTACTCAAGAGTGATTTACTGACAAAATCCTGTTGTTCAGAAGTTAACGATTCGAAAGGTTTTTGCGGAAAATATTCCGCATGTCTTTTTATCACTCTATTTGAAATCCCTATAACGATTACATTCTCTATTTTTCGCTCTTTCAAAAGCCTGGTTAATACGTCATCTATCTCCCACGAACTTTTAGTCCACGTATTTGATGGGTCGAATAACATTTGCCCGTCTTGCATATATAGCACATTGTACTTTTTCGAAGATTTATAATCTTCAGGCAACCATACTTCGACATCTCTTTCCGGTACATAATTTGACTGAAAATTTTCATACTTCTCAATTTTTCCTGAAGAGGCTTTCTGGTCGGGTAATTTACCCAATAAAAATTCAATGGGGATATTGAGCCGTTTGCTCCAGGCAACTTCATTGTGTACCTCTTTTTCATATACTTTGGACAAGTAGTTTGATTCCCAAAATCCTTTACCTTTGGCAATCAGGTCAATGAATGACTGGGTTAACTCATAGTTTTTATCGCTTTCACCCGTTCCGTAGTCCATGTAGATTTTATGTCCGAAGGGGGAAGCAAGGTTATGCCTGAGGTATTCAAATGTTGCAGCCGGAATTTCGTAATTGGGTTCGATCGAACTAAGCCAGGCGGTCGATAAACAGGCTGCACCGCCAAATACTTCAGGAAATTCGTTGATTGCATAAAGCGAGATCGTTGCACCCATGCTGGAACCAATGATAAAAGTATGATCCTTATCAGGATAAGTTGAATATCGGTGATCAATGTATGGTTTCAGTTCATTGACTAAAAACTTCAGGTAATTATCGCCGTTAACAGTTTTCCCGTTGGTATATTTTTCCATGAACGTCGTTTTGGTCTTATTATCCAATTGGGAAAAAACCTTGTCAGGAAAGTATTCGGAAATCCTGTTTGATCCTGTATTCCAAATTGCTACGACGATACAGCGGTTAATCTTTCCTTCTTTGATTAAGCGGGAAAAAGTTTCATCGACTCCCCACTCTTTCCTGTTCCAGGTTTTAGTGCTGTCAAAAAGCATTTGCCCGTCATGCATATAGACCACGCTGTATTTTTTGTTGGAATTGTATCCGTCAGGGAGCCATACATCGACATTTCGGGACTCGACAAACTGGGATTTGAAATTCTCAATCCGTTCAATTCTGCCCGAGGCTACCTGAGGAAGGGTTTGCGCATTGGAAATAAGGCCGCAAAGAACTATCGTAATGCTTAATATACGTTTCATTTTATCTGATTCTGTTAATTGACTCTATAAGTTAAAGAAAAGATATAATGTGCCAAAATAAATTTCATATTTAGCATTTTTGACACTCTAAATCGAGGCTGTATCAAAAGTGGAAAATTTAACCGCAGAGAATCGCAGAGGATTCTCGCAGAGAACCGCAAAGTCAACACAAATATATTGAACTTTTCAGGAATAATTCTATCCCGGTAAAGCGTTGTCAAACCTTTATTGGATAGTGAATGTATTCGTAGAAGGTAAGGTTTCCACCATTTCACTACCTTTGGCGGCAAATCATTCAATTGCCTTATGAGTTCAGCAGTAAAGTCCGTATTGGCCCCATATTATTCCTTGCGCAAAGAGATCGACTCTTTATGTGAATCACTGGAAAAAGTTCATGAAAAACAGTTGAATTGCAAGAAGGGTTGCGACCTCTGTTGCATGGCAATTTCAGTTTTTCCTGTTGAGTTTTATGCGATCAAGGCAGAACTGGATCTTGAGTCATTATCGGGTTTACCTGTTCCCAAAGATGAAGCCCAGTGCCGATTCCTCGTTGATCACGGCTGTACGATATACCAATCGAGACCTGTGATTTGCCGTACCCATGGCTTGCCGTTGCTTTATATGAGTATGGAGAGTGATGAATATGAGTTGTCGCTCTGCGAGCTCAATTTTACAGAATATGATTTTGAAGATTTTGATGAGGAGAATACCTACCCAATGGACCGGATCAACAGTCAGCTTTATCAGATTAATAAAAATTTTGTTGCCGGATTTGAGGGTGGAAAATATCATGAGCAGGAGCGAATTCCGCTGAAGGAATTAATTGATAGAAAATAGGGGTACTGGCGGCTGGCTAATGGCTAGTGGCTGCTGGAGACTGGGGACTGGCAAATCATTTTCAACTACCCTATGACCTAATTATTTTCAATGTTTTCGGGGAATAATAAAAGATTCTGAGTGTAGCGAAGAATCTTTTAATACGGATTCCCAATTTCCCGGGCAATTCTGTTTTAAATTATTCCCCGAAATTACGATAACTCATTTAATTTATGTAAATTTAAAATATCATTAAATTTTACTTAATTTAAATTTGTTATGAACCTGAAAAACAACGTCTCCATCGTCATTAACGACGAAGCCATGAAGAATATCCAGGCTGGCCTTGATATGATTCATTCCAATTTACCCAACCTGATTACCCTTACGCCTGAGCAGCGGCGTGCATTGCCCAAAATGGGAGATAAAACCCAGGCTTTTGTATCCAAGTCCATTGATTATGCCCGGCAAAACCCTGATGTCCTTCCTAAATATCTGGATATTAATGAATTTTCTAAAGATGTAGAAGCTTTTAACCGGCTTTTTCAGATTGCAGCGCCGGCGCAAAAACTTGTTGAGGAAGTTGATGATACCATGTTAATGGTTGGAAGTGAAGCGTACACGGCATCTCTGGCTTTTTACAGCGCTCTGAAGACCGCAATCGCTGCAGGCGAGGTCGGTTTAAAAGGTGTTTATGACGATCTTTCAGCGCGTTTTCCGGGAAGACCAACGTCGAAACTTCCTAACGCATAAATGAAATTTTCATCACTGGTTTTTAAAATTGTACACTAAGAGCCTGTATTTAATTGATTTAATGAGATAAGTCAATCATTAAGTCAGGCTCTTTTATATGCCCCATAGCTCGATTATTCATGGATTTCGGATTAATTCAATTTTTTATAGACATTAATTTTTCTATCAATGGTTTGATAGGTGCTATCCAAATGACGATATCGTATTCTGTCCAAAAAAACCTGTTAATAAATGCATAAAGGTGCAGAGCACCGTTTATAATTGTAGAAATAGCTTTTTAAAATTATTCAAGTTAGGTACAGCGTACCGTAATATCTTTATATATGGCTAATACATATACCCAATGCTATGTTCACCTGGTATTTGCAGTTAAGAATCGGGAATCATTAATCAAGATTGCATGGAAGAATGAATTAGGGATGTACATTACTGGAATCATCCAAAATCATAAGCACAAGCTGTTATCTATTAACGCTATGTCAGATCACATTCATATTTTTATCGGCTATAATGTTAATCAATTGATTCCTAATTTAGTAGAAGAAATTAAGACTTCAAGTAATGCATGGGTAAAGAATAACAATCTGTCTAAGTTCAAGTTTGAATGGCAAAGAGGTTATGGAGCATTTACACATTCCCATTCCCAAATAAATACAGTAATCCAATATATTATGAACCAGGAGATTCATCATCAAAAGAGGACATTTCGCGAAGAATATATGGAATTACTTCAAAAAAATGAAGTTGAATTTAAAGATGAATATGTCTTTATTTTCTTTGATGATGTATCTCAATGGGAATGAAATGATATTCCGGTACGCTGTACCTTTTGGGCATATAGCATTGCATATCCTACAAATATCATCAGTGCTCTGCACCTCTATCTATTTGGTAACTAATCTTCTGCAAATTGAGCTTTATAAGATGGAAATTCAATTTCATACCTTTTCTCACAACTTTTTCATCTAATCCCGGATTTAATTTTAATGGTTACTTCCAAAGTTCCCGTTTCAACAAAATAACATCGGCTTTCAAGTTATTGTATTCGGCACTGGGGAAATTTGTGTCGATGCCGGACAATTTTCAGAGATAACCGGACCTTTTTTGTTTGGTTTTGAAGTTCCTACTGAGTAAACCGGAGCTATTTTCCCGGCCACCGAAGCTATTTTCATTTATGCCGGAGCTATTTTCATCGATGCCGGAGATTTTAGTGAGTAATCCGGAGTAAATTTCAAGAGTTCCGATGTGTTTAGAATATTTTTCGGTGAAATATTACTGAAATTATTGGGTTTGATTTTATTTAATGATTAGCTGATATCCGCAACCTGCTGATCAGGAAAAGCCTCGGAAGGGGCTTTTTTTGTGGTCGTTCAAATATGTAATAATTTTATTCTTATATTTACCAGAGATAAGTTAAACAGTTAATTTATATTGATTGCAATCTCTGCTTGCAACTCATTTCCAAAATAGATTTAATGAATAGTAACTATAAAAAGCTTGAACTTGGCTGGCCTGGTAAAGACCTGGAAGTAAAACCTGAACCACGTGTATTGATTGAAGACCCCACAAAATCGTATGGCGAAACAAACACGGAGAACATGCTCATCCATGCCGATAATCTTTTGGCCCTAAAAGCGCTGGAGCAAAATTTTGCCGGAAAAATAAAGTGCATCTACATTGACCCGCCTTACAATACCGGTAGTGCTTTTGAGCATTATGATGATGGATTAGAGCATAGTATGTGGTTGAATTTGATGAAACCGCGATTACAAATACTATGGAATTTACTTCATCCTACTGATGGTTCTCTATGGATTTCGATCGATGATAAGGAAATGCCATATTTAAGAGTCTTGCTAGATGAAATATGTAGCCGAGCTAAATTCATTGCTTCAAACGTCTGGCAAAAGAGGTATTCAAGAGAAAATAGAGAAGCTATTGGAGATGTTCATGAATACATTCTTGTTTATGCTAAAGATCGAAATAAGTTTAAGGAGATACGCAACAAAATTTCATTCACAAAAGAACAAGCAAAGGTTTATAAGAATCCCAATAATGATCCTAAAGGACCATGGCGAACAATTCCTATTACAGCACAATCAGGACATGCTACGCCATCTCAGTTTTATGAAATCACTACACCTTCAGGAAAAATATATACACCTTCTGAAGGTAGATGTTGGGCATTATCAGAAAAAACATTTAAGCAATTTCTTGGAGAAGGACGTATTTATTTTGGAAAAAAAGGCGATTCCCAGCCTAATGTAATTCGATATCTGTCAGAAGTAGAAGGAATGACTCCTTGGACTTGGTGGCCAAGTGAAGAGGTTGGTCATACGGATGAATCAAAGAAAGAACAACATTCATTATTTGGAAAAGAAAATTCTTTTGATACTCCAAAACCAGAAAGGTTAATTCAGCGAATTATCCAAATTGCCACAAACGAAGGTGATTTTGTACTTGATTCGTTTTTGGGTTCAGGAACAACCGCCGCCGTTGCTCATAAGATGGGGCGTAAATGGATAGGTATAGAATTAGGCGAGCATTGCAATACCCATTGTTTGCCCCGCTTAAAAGTGGTTTGTGATGGTACTGATCAGGGCGGCATTTCGAAAGCACAGGCATGGAAAGGTGGCGGAGGTTTTAAGTTTTACGGCCTGGCTCCCAGCTTACTCAATAAAGATAAATACAACCAATGGGTGATTAATCCCAATTACAATGTGCAATTGCTTGCAGCAGCTATGGCCCGCCACGAAGGTTTTACCTATTGCCCCAGCGAAACAGTAGTCTGGAAACAAGGCTTTGCAACCGAACATCATTATATTTTCACAACTACCAATACCATCACGCCTGATGTGGTTGAACAAATATTGAGTGAGATGAAACCCGAAGAAAGCTTGCTGATCTGCTGTGTTGCTTTTAAAGCGGAATGTGATGAAATCAGTACACGTATTGAAATCAGGAAGATACCTGATGTTATTTTGGGCAAATGCGAATTCGGGAAAGAAGATTATTGCACCGAAACAAACATCATCAACATGCCGGTTGATCCTGACCAGCCTGCATTTGTTCCTTCGTATGTAAGTCCTGAAATAAAACCAAGTCCGGCAAAGATTAAAAAGGAAGATCCAACGCAATCGAAATTGTTGTTTTAATAGTTGAGAATATGACAAACGAATCCGATATCAAATTATTTGAGAACAAAAAGGTACGAAGCCATTGGGATGAGAAAGAAGAACAGTGGTATTTTTCACTGGTAGATATTGTAGAAGCCCTTACTGATTCGACAAATGCTACTGATTATCTGAAAAAAATCCGGAAACGCGATGAGGAATTAAACTACTACCTGGGGACAAATTGTCCCCTGGTAGAGATGAAAACAGCATCGGGTATAAAAAGAAAAGCCCTGGCAGGTAATGCTCAGCATATTTTCCGGTTAATTCAATCTATTCCCTCGCCAAAAGCTGAGCCTTTCAAACAATGGTTGGCTAAGGTTGGTTATGAGCGGATGCAGGAAATTTCAGACCCCGGGCAAAGTATTGACAGGGCAAGAGAAAACTGGCAAAGACTAGGCCGGAGTGAAAAGTGGATTCAGCAACGGATGACAGGTCAGGAAACCAGAAATAAACTGACTGATTATTGGAAAGATGCCGGAGTAAAGGAACATGACGAATTTGCGCTGCTCACAAATATTATTCATCAGGAATGGACTGGACTAACAGTAAAGAAACACAAGGATTTAAAAAACCTTAAATCTCAGAACCTGCGGGATCACATGAGCGAGGCGGAACTTATTTTTACGGCATTAGCCGAACTGTCCACCCGGCAAATAGCCGAAGCTGAAAAAGCAAAAGGCTTACAGGAGAATGCAAAAGCAAGCAAAAAAGGCGGATCAGTAGCAAAGAATGCCCGAAAAGAATTAGAATCAAATACAGGCAAAAGTGTTGTGACAGGCGAAAATTTTCTCCCGCCTGCGAAAGAGAAAAAGAAAATTGAATAATCTCAGCGATCCTCTGCGAAAACCTCAGCGGCTCTCTGCGGTAAAAACTACAATTAACCGCAGAGAACCGCAAAGAAAGATGCAGAGAACCGCAAAGAAAAATAAGTACGATTATGCATGAAAATGAAATTTCGGAAAAGATAATTGGGTGTGCCATTGAAGTTCATAAAGCGCTTGGTCCCGGATTATTGGAAAGCGCTTATGAAGAGTGCTTATTTTATGAAATTCGTCAAACAGGATTAAAAGTAGAAAAGCAGAAACCGTTGCCCTTAATTTACAAAGAAGTTAAGTTAGAAGTTGGATATCGATTAGATCTGGTAGTCGAGAACAAGGTAATTATTGAAGTAAAATCAGTTGAAGCCTTGAATGATATTCATACTGCTCAGGTATTGACTTATTTGAAAATATCTGGTTATAAACTAGGTTTGCTGATGAATTTCAATGTATTAAGAGTTAAAGATGGAATAAAAAGATTGGTAAATAATCTATAAACTCTGCGACCCTCTGCGTAAACCTCAGCGGCTCTCAGCGGTAAAAACTACACTTAACCGCCGAGAACCGCAAAGAAGAGGCTGAGGAACGCAATGAAATTATCAAACAAAATTCAGCGGCTCTCTGCGTAAGACTCTGCGGCCCTCTGCGGTAAAAAAACGTAACTGCTGAGAACCGGAAAGAAAGAATAGATTGAGTAAAAGCATTGAATTCGATGCTTTAAAAACGACCTTGTATCACCAGATGAATTAAGAATAAAACAAATGGAATAAATAAAAGGAAAGTATAATGAGCAAATCTCAAAAAATGAGTGTTGACAATTTCGAGATAGTTATTTTGACTCAAAAGCAGGATGATTATATCTCTCTCACTGATATGGCAAAATTCAAAAATGCGGAATCTATAGGCTTGGTTATATCGCATTGGCTTAGTACAAGGTACACGGTAGAATTTGTGGGATTGTGGGAGCGACTAAATAATCCTCTCTTTAATATAGCTGAATTCAGTAACATTAAAAATGAAATTACCAGCTAAATGTACTCAACACCAAAGAAACAACTAAAGCAATCAAAAATTAAGTTCATATTACCATAAAGCCTTAACCAAACTATTACCATGAGCAAAAGCGCTGATTCGATAAGCAACACCATGAGTTTAAGGGAACCGCTTAAACAAAGTCTGGACGTGTTGGAAAACCTGATCATAAAAAATGAACTTTTAGGAGATAAAGAACTTGTCCTAAAAGAAAGCCAGGTAAAAAAAGACTATTCATTATTTGAGGAATTTGAACGAAGTTTCCCTTCGGTTTGCTTTTCGATTGCAACCGGAATTGGCAAGACCCGTTTGATGGGAGCTTTTGTTACCTGGCTGGTCAAAGAAAAGGAAATCAAAAACTTTTTTATACTGTCGCCGAACATTACCATTTACAACAAATTAAAAGATGATTTTGGAAATAAGGGAGCAGAAAAGTATGTTTTTAAAGGCTTACCTGAAATTTCAAATAATGCTGTAATTATTACTGGTGAAGATTATGATACGAAAGGAATTAATGAAACCCCTGATTCTATTCAAATAAACATGTTTAATATTGGTAAAATCAATGCTGATGTTAAAACCACTACCAAAGACGGAAGAACATTACCACCCCGGATCAAAAGGTTTCGCGAAACGATAGGCGACAGTTATTACAACTATCTCGTCAACCTGAAAGATTTGGTCATCATCATGGACGAATCACACCGTTACCGCGGTGAACGTGGAATGGAAACATTGAACGAACTGAATCCTATACTCGGAATTGAGTTAACTGCTACGCCCATTGATGCCAAAACCAACCAGCGGTTTAAAAATGTGGTTTATGAATATGGCCTTGCCGACGCTTTACAAGATCGCAAGTATATAAAGAATCCGGCTGTTGTTACCCGTGCGGATACCAATTTTGCAGGAATGAAAGATGATGAGATTGAAAAACTTAAGTTAAGGGATGCCATTCAAATGCACCGCGACACTAAAATTGCGATTCAAAACTATGCGGCCGATAATAATCTTAATCCGGTAAAACCAACCATTCTTGTTTCCTGTAAAGACACGACCCATGCCAAATACATTTATGACTTTGTTACCTCTGATGAGTTTTATGAAGGGGAATTCAGAAATAAAACCATCCAGATCGATTCCACCAGCAAATCAGAAGAACAAGTCAACCAACTACTGACTCTTGAAAAGCCGGACAACAGAATTGAAATTGTGATTCATGTTGATATGCTCAAAGAAGGATGGGACGTTTCGAATTTATATACCATTGTTCCATTACGGGCATCGAACGCATTGACACTTATAGAACAAACAATTGGCAGAGGTTTGCGCCTGCCCTTTGGCGGAAAACGGACAGGTGTTGAAAAGGTTGATATGCTTTCAATCATGATGCACGACAAGTTTCAGGAGGTTGTTGATGCAGCCAATGATAAAAATTCAATTTTATACTCGATTGGTAAAATTCAACTGACAAGAACAGATTTGAGTTCAGGCAAAGAAATCGTGGAATCAAAGACTAATGATGTAATTGATTTGGAGTCTGAACAGAAAAAAATAAGCCAGATAAAGGATGTTGATATTCGAAAAAAAGCAGAATATCAACATATTGCGAAAGCGGCTATTCATTATGTGATTAGATCCGCGATTGCTAATAAGGAAATTCAAACGCCGGCAGAATTAAACCAGATTCAGGTAAAAGAAAAAGCAATTACGGAAATAAAGGAAAAGATTAAAAATGAATATCCGAATCTGCCGCTAAAAGAAAAAGAAGATATTGTAGCCGAAGTAGAAAGGATATATATCACTACTGTCGAAAGCATCGTTCGAAACAACATGCTCATCCCCAATATTAAAGTCACAATCGCTGAGAATAAAGGAGTGATCCGGGATTTCAATTTAGACACTACCCTGTTTTCTGAAAACATATTGCAGCAGGAGTTTGAACTGATTAGGGAAACCATTTACGACCACAAACAAGATAAAATCAGAATACGGTCGCAGGTTTTGGAATTGCCGGAATATACCCTGTTGTCAATATTGAAGAAAAAGTCTGAAATTGATTATGACAACAATTCTGACATTCTGTACAACCTATGCAGTCAAGCAGTAAATGCCATTAAAGCTTCCTTAGAGAAACCAGAAACGCTTGGCGATACAATCCTGATGTACCGGGAACTTATTGCAAATAAGATTTACACACAAGTAAAAAACAATCTAACCATTGTAACAACGGTCCAATCAAAACCGGAAGCTGAACCTTATGCCCTGATTTTACCGTGGAATTTTTCAAAAGAAAGAGAAGATGAAATTCTCAATTATAAAGAAACAATAAGCCCCAGGTTGCTACCCTCAAAAGTTTTCAATGGTTTTGAGAAATCATGTCACGACAAATACAAATTCGATTCCATCCCCGAAAAGAAATTTGCTGAGATTCTGGAGAAACCAAATGAAGTGATTAAATGGCTCCGTCCGGCAACCAGGCAATTCAATATCTGGTACAATAATAATTCCGACAGGTATGTGCCAGATTTTGTTGCAGAGACAGTGGATACACTGTATTTAATTGAGATTAAAGCCGAAAACGCTTTAGAAGACAAGGTTGTAAAAATGAAAACCGATGCAGCGATTAACTATTGCAAAACAGCCAGCGAAATCAATCAACAGCGCAAAGAAAAAAACTGGAAATATGCGCTAATTCCTCATGATAAGACAGATGCCAATATGACCTTTATGAGGTTGGTGACTGAATATGGGAAATGAGGAGGAACTCATTAGTTATCAGTAAATAGTCAGATTCTTAGAGCTTGATGGAAAAGGCTATAATTACTTTATTTAAGAGTTGATACTGGAGATACAATTCTACAATCCTGAATATTTTGACCAAAATAAGACGAAGATTTAAGGAATAATATGAGTCACATTTTATTCCGTTAGAAGCCAGATTCCATCTGCAAGGAGCTAGTTGTAGGTTGCTTTTATCCAGATGCCCGGTCATATGTTATCAAGCCGTTAAATTCATGGAAATCGGGGAGTGTTCTCACACTTTTTGCCTATTTTTGTTACGCATTTAAACAACATAAATGCTTTCAAATAAATCGCTTATTATATTAAAAATCATATAGATATATTTATCATGGCAGAATTTATTTATCAAAAGCCTTTCCCGCTCGGGAAAGACACCACCAGGTACAGGTTACTCACCAAAGATTTTGTATCGACTCTGGAAGTCGATGGACGTAAGATTTTAAAGGTGGCACCTGAAGGTCTCGAATTACTGGCCAAAGAGGGATTTGCCGATGTCTCATTCTTCCTCAGGGAGGCACATCTTGAAAAACTGGCAACCATATTAAAAGACCAAGAGGCGAGCGACAACGATATTTTTGTTGCTTACACGATGCTCCTAAATCAGGTTGTTTCAGCAGAGGGCGAATTGCCCACCTGCCAAGACACAGGAACGGCAATTGTGATAGGTAAGAAGGGTGAAAATGTTTGGACCGGTGGTGATGATGCCAAATCACTGTCAAAAGGGATTTATGAAACTTACCGGGACCGTAATCTTCGCTATTCACAGGTAGTTCCTTTTACGATGTTTGAGGAGAAAAATACGGGAAATAACCTTCCGGCACAGATTGATCTTTATGCCACGGAGGGAAACAGCTACGAATTTCTTTTTGTAACCAAAGGGGGCGGCTCCGGGAATAAGACCTTCCTCTATCAGCAGACCAAGTCTTTATTAAACGAAGAAAACCTGACCAGATTTATCAGGGAAAAAATCAAGGATTTAGGAACTTCAGCATGTCCTCCGTACCATTTGGCAGTAGTCATTGGCGGAACTTCAGCCGAAGCAAACCTGGGAACAGTCAAGAAAGCGTCTGCCGGATACCTTGATCATCTTCCCACCGAGGGAAATGAAGGGGGTCAGGCTTTCAGGGATCTGGAATGGGAAGAGAAAATCACAAAGATTTGTCGCGAAAGCGGAATCGGGGCACAGTTTGGAGGGAAGTATTTCGTCCACGATGTGCGGGTAATCCGTCTGCCGCGTCATGCGGCCTCGTGTCCCGTGGGTATTGGAGTGAGCTGTAGCGCTGACCGGAATATCAAGGCAAAGATTACAGAAGATGGTAT
Organism: uncultured Bacteroidia bacterium; assembly: GCA_903923905.1. Taxonomy (GTDB): domain Bacteria; phylum Bacteroidota; class Bacteroidia; order Bacteroidales; family Prolixibacteraceae; genus JAAFHB01. The sequence goes on along the minus strand of CAIXZH010000080.1, from coordinate 6,950 downwards.
TTTCCTGGAAGAGCTTGAACGCAATCCTGCAAAGTTCCTTCCGAAGGAGGCACCGTTTATGCAACCGGCTGTTGATATTGATCTGGACAGGCCAATGGATGAGGTCCGTAAAGAGCTCTCCAAATATCCGGTAAAAACACGCTTGAATCTCAAAGGGACACTTATCGTTGCCCGTGATATTGCCCACGCACAGATCAAGGAGATGATCGATGCCGGAAAACCGATGCCTGAATATTTCAAGAAACACCCGGTTTACTATGCGGGTCCGGCCAAAACACCCAAGGGGATGGCCTCTGGCAGCTTTGGTCCCACAACGGCAGGTCGTATGGATAGTTATGTGGATCTTTTTCAGGGACTTGGCGGATCTATGATTATGCTTGCAAAAGGTAACCGTTCCAAACAGGTCACAGATGCCTGTAAAAAGCATGGCGGTTTCTATCTCGGATCAATCGGCGGTCCTGCAGCAATATTGGCCAAAGACAGTATCAAATCGGTTAAAGTCGTTGATTTTGAGGAACTTGGAATGGAGGCTGTGCGTGAAATTTACGTTGAGAATTTCCCCGCTTTTATTATCGTAGATGACAAGGGGAACGATTTCTTTGCGGAGCTGAAATAGGTTGTTTAATATATTTCCGGAAGAAAAAGATGGCGATTCAATTTGTGAGTCGCCATTTTTAGCATTCTAATTCAGAAAGAGTTTGTAAATCGTCACCATTATTTTTTGAATTTTTCAATTCGATCATTCCATCCTCAACAGCCTGAATGACCTCTAATTTTTTTAGAATTTTTTGATAATCAGCATTAATTTTTGTCCATTGATCATAAGGAACAATTACTGCGGTTTTGATACCTTTATTATCATGAATGTAATGTAAATTCTTTCTCATTTCAGCCTCCTATCTGTCAAATTTAAACAAGTTAAGATCTAAAAGCAAAACAGAAGCTTCTTTGTCATTTCTTCCTGAGGAATCAGATTTTCCTGATTTTCACTTTCTTCAAATGCTAAGAGGAGTTCCTCCAGTTCTTGTTTAGAAAGGCTATTCCACAAATGACCTTCTTGAACGTTTGATCTTCTTTTTAAAATATCCTAAAAATTGATTAGAAGATTTTCATTATCAATACTTTCTATTAGTAGATGAAAGTTTTTTTTAAGCTCTATCGCGTTCATTTGATGCGCTTTTTACAAAGTTAGTCAAATTTCAGTTCATTTATTTACATCCGCTCCGGCACCTCAATCCCCAATAGTAAAAACCCGTTTTTGATCGTTTGACCAATTGTTTTGGCCAGTAACAACCTGAATTTTCGAATCTCTACATCGGGTTCGTTCATAATGGTAAAATCGTGGTAAAACTGGTTAAACTCTTTCACCAGTTCATAGACAAAATTGGCGACCAGCGCAGGACTGTGATTCTGGCCTGCCTCCTTCACAACTTCAGGGAATGTAACCAGAATTTTGATTAATGCACTTTCCTTATCGTTCAGTTCGATTTCAGGGGTATGGGTAGAAATTTCAATGCCGGCATCGGCGGCTTTTCGCAAAACACTTTGAATCCGGGCATAGGTGTACTGGATAAACGGGCCTGTATTCCCGTTAAAATCAATCGATTCCTCAGGATTGAAGAGCATCGTCTTTTTGGGATCTACTTTCAGAATAAAATATTTTAGCGCACCAAGGGCCACCATCCGATAAATTCTCTCTTTTTCTTCATTGGTGTAATTATCGAGTTTCCCAAGCTCTTCCGAGACTTTGCGGGCAACATCCACCATGCCGGCTACGAGGTCATCGGCATCAACCACAGTCCCTTCACGCGATTTCATTCTCCCCTGGGGCAATTCAACCATTCCGTAGGAGAAATGATATAGATCCTTTCCCCACTTATAACCTAATTTGTCAAGTAAAAGAGAAAGTACCTGAAAGTGGTATATTTGCTCATTCCCAACAACATAGATCATATGGTCAATCGGGAAATCGCTATATCGGATTTTTGCTGTACCAATATCCTGGGTCATATAAACTGAAGTTCCGTCTGAACGGAGAAGTATCTTACGGTCAAGACCATCGTTTTCGAGATTAGCCCAAACTGAACTGTCATCCATCTGTTCAAAGATCCCCTCTTTAACACCTCGCAGAACCTCGTCGCGGCCAACGGTGTAAGTATCAGATTCATAGTATATTTTATCGAAATTTACCCCCAGAGTCTTGTAAGTCTCATCGAATCCTGTGTATACCCAACGGTTCATCCGCTGCCAGAGATCGCGCGTTGCTGCATCATTGGCTTCCCATAGACGAAGCATTTCACGGGCTTCATTGATAATTGGTGCCTGCTCCTTTGCAGCCTCTTCACTCAAACCACCGGCAATCAGATCTGCAATCTCTTTCTTGTATAGCTGATCAAATTTCACATAGTATTCACCGACCAAATGATCTCCCTTTTTCCCGGAAGATTCGGGTGTTTCACCATTCCCAAGTCTCTTCCAGGCCAGCATCGACTTACAGATATGAATTCCGCGGTCGTTGACAATATTGGTTTTTACCACTTTATTGCCATTTGCCTTCATGATTTCGCTGACGGAATAGCCCAAAAGGTTATTCCGGATATGTCCAAGATGGAGTGGTTTGTTTGTGTTGGGGGAGGAATATTCAATCATAACCAGCTCTGATTGCTCATCCGGAGCTTTAAATCCGTATTTTTCTTCCGCTGCAGCGGTATTAAACTGATTGATCCAGTAGCCTTTGTCAATGACGAGGTTGAGAAAACCTTTGACGATATTAAACTCCGACAATACTTCAATTGTATTCACCAAAATATTACCGATCTCTTCGGCTGTTTGTTCTGCTGACTTCTTTGAAAATCTCAGAAACGGAAAAACCACCACCGTTTTGTCACCCGTGAACTCCTTCCTCGTGGTCTGGACCTGCACCTGATTTTCGTCAACATCCTGTCCGTAAAGGGTTTTAATTGCCTCAATTACTTTATTCCTGATTAAGATTTCCATTACTTTTGTAGTATCACTTTAGAGAGCGCAAATATAGGAAAATAGTCCCTATTTTCAGTTGCGGAACTGAACTGACTTATGTTCAATTAAGAAAATCAGGATATGCAGAAAAATAGTATAGATGGTCAGGAGGAGCAGATTAACGAGATGATTGAGCGGATTTTTGAAATCTCGGGAAAACCGCTCCCCATCAGTGCCACAATCGGAATGATCGGTAAAGTGATTCAAATGCGGGAAAACGGGGCAGAAGATCTTGCCATAAAAAAACAGATTTCAGGGGTTACCGGAATCGGATTAAACGATCCCAGGATTGAAGAAATTATTTTTGAAATTGAGGAGAAACCTGCTCATAATACCTATATGCCATTCAATAACAGTATGTTCGAGGCTTTGAAAAAGAATCTGGATAATGGTTAATGGATAATGGTTAATGGTTAATGGATAATGGATAATGATTTTAGAATATGGGTCGGATGCGTATGCAGAACTCGCTATTGTCCTTTGTATATCAGTGGAATATAGAATTTTTTATTCAATCTTATTAATAATTTCCCGAAGTTCTTCGATCTCTTCCTTACTTAATTTCTCTTCCTTGACCATAAATGATAGCAGTGAAGCAGGAGAACCACTAAAGTAGCCCGATAATATCTTTAACAAAGGCTTTTTTGAGATTCCAGAATATTTGCATAATGCGTTCTTCCGCTTTTGTAAGTTCTTCCATTCTTTTTTAAATTATTTCTCAGTTACTTCGAATTCAATATTAGCTATGGCAAAATCATTATTTTGATCGCTGGCAGGGATAATCGACGGTTTTATTTTTTCTAATTCATCCTTGGTTACCATTATTACTTCTGATGCTCATAAACGCTCCAAAATGGCTATTTGGCAAATAGGGTGTAAGAGGCAAAAATCCATGAATTATTTTTCCGCTTTCAACAATAATGGATTCTTTTTTCGCCTTCTCCCTGCAAAATTGTTGGAATTGCCCCTCTGTACCTTGACTGATCCGGAATTTGCCCGTTGATCCGGAAGCCAGATGATCCCTAAGACTTAAGGCGACTGCTCCCATTGTGAACCGGCAGTTGATTTCGAGGCAAGGATGGAATTTTAAGTCTCCCTGATCAGACCGGAATATCATAGCATCAGCTCCAAACCAGCCGTAATAATCTGAAGAATAATTACTTCTGTTTAGAGTATCATGAAGTGCATTTTTTATTTCCGGAATATTTTGCTTCAAAAACTCTTCAATTTCCGGATTAAGATCCGGGGGAAACTCCTGAATATTGTTGCTGACATAGTGTCCGGTCTGGTCAGTTGAAAAGGAAGTTAACCCCTTGTACCTGATACTCCCGTTTCCGAATGAGAAGAACTGAAATGAGAGATCAAATACTTTATTATGCCAGGGACCAGCAACCACATAACCCTGCTGTTTTAATATCCCGGATATCACCTGCCTGTTTGTTTGATTGTATTCATTTGGGTGCAACACCTGTAAACCACGACCTGATGCACTCCACGGGGCCTTTACAACCACCTGTCCCCATTTTTGCTGAAGTCTGATAATGTCATTATGATTGGTGCAAATTTCAGGCAAATCATTTAATGTTAATATATTGCACAAGTTGCTATTTGTTATAATATCGGTGAGGATGTCCAACGACGATCTCCGGCTGTAAAGTTCGCGGTGAATCTCATGCCAATCGGCCACAGGTGAATTCAGGAAATCAAAAGAGCAGGCTGATTTGAATGGATGAAGCAATTTGTGAGCGGAAGGGCTCCAGCCCCACGGAAACAGGAATCCAATCTCATCAGGCATAAAGGACGGATCGGAAAGGAAATTTTCCATTGGACGATAGAGAGGAGGGAGGAACCCTGCACTTTCAAGCTGATCTTTGAACTGTTGTGGGGGCTGACGGTCAACGATAACCAGATCATTAGGTTGAGCCAGGATTCCCGGCAGGGTACTTAATTCATCCTCAAAACGGCGCAATTTTGCAGAAGCCATAAAATTCGCGGAACTGTTGGCAACGGCAAGTTCGCAGGTTGGATTGAATAAGTAGACATTCGGCTTCATTCTGCAAAAATACCTAAATGATAAGAGTTAAGATTTAGCTCCTAAAAATTCTTTATCTTGCAAAAAATATTAAAGAGATTATGAAAACTTCAAAATACCTGATTTGTAATGATATAATGGCAACTGGTGACCAACCGGCCGAGTTTATTCTTCATAACCAGCACCCGAGGTTTTTGGCCAAGGTTGAAGGTCTCGAATTTGAGGAACTCGAAAACCGCCCGGACAAACCATTTGCAGATATTCTTTATGTGAATGGCATGGGTGCAATGCTTGTTTACAGGCTTACGGTCATAGAATATTACGAACGGGCTGATGAAGAAGATGTTTTGGACGAATTGTTTCCTGCCCGCGATTATTACACCAGGTATCTTCAGGATATCGAAGCAGAAGATGGCGGTAAGGAGGGTTTTCCTGTTAAGGATTTCAGCCCGGAACTCCCAGGATTAAAGATTCTGCAATCATCAATTAATTGGACTGTAGTCTATAACGGAGTCATTGCTGAATTTGCCTCAGAAGATGAGATGGATGAATTTCTGGAGAACGACCTCAATATTGAACCTGCACTGCTTGATAAAGGGGTAATCAATGAGTTCGAATAGTCCTATTGAGATTTAATTTATTTTTAAAAATGAGATTCCTCACTGCGTTCGGAACGAAGAATCTTACTTTCATTTTTTATTTTCTTTCACAGTCATAACTTGTTGTTCTTCTGAATATAGCAAAGAATCTTTGATTTTCCCCCGGACAGTTATGATTTAAATTATTCCATTCAACTGCTTTCTTTCTTTTTTCCGTCTGTAAAAGTGATATAGAGGAAATCCTAAAACAGACAGCAGGATGATTGTCGTTCCCAAATAGAAACCACCGGTCATGTGTTCAGTTTCACCAAACAAAAAGTAAGCCATCAGAATCCCGTACACCGGTTCAAGATTAATGGTCAGCGCAACAATATAAGCAGATAGGTGCTTCATAATTTTGACCTGCACCGCAAATGGATAAGCGGTGCAGATTATGCCGAGGGCGAGTAAACAGATAAAATCAGTGGGAGTGGGTATCGATAACGGATTATTTCCGCATCCGCTTACCAGCAGATAAATGGTAATGCAGAAAACCCCACCCATCATTTCATAAAAACTGATCACCGATGCTTTTTGATGAACAACCATTTTTTTGTTGAGAACCGAGAATAACCCGGCCAGAAATGCCGCAGCCAGGGCAACAATGATACCCAGAGAATAGCTGGTTTCAAATCTGAAGATCAGGTAGAGCCCCAGAATGATCAACAATCCGACAATCACTTCCACGGCATTGATCCGCTTATGGAAGAAAAAGGGCTCCAGCAAACTGGTGAATAGTGTGCTTGTTGCCAGGCATCCAAGTGCGACGGAAACATTGGCGATTTTGATGGCTCCAAAAAAGGCGATCCAATGAAGGGCAACAATCATCCCGATACCAAATAACTGAAAAAAATGTTTTCGGTCAATTGAAAGATTGATCTTTCTCCAGCGGAGGAAGATATAAAAGGAGATTAAAGCGATCAACATCCTGTACCACACCAGCTGAGCTGCCGGCAATGAGATCAACTTTCCCAGTATAGCTGTAAATCCATAAATTAAAACAACCAAATGGAGCTTAAGATGACTTGAAAGCAGTTGATTTTTCAAGGGATATATTTTAGCTCCAAAGATAATGGTTGCTTTTTAACAAAAAAAACAACAAATAATTATCCATCTGCTAAACTATCCTATATCTTATAATCATTGGTAAACCATTTAAGACCCAACACCAGCCCGGATTAGGGATGTTCAGAAGGAGTATTTTAATGCTTTATAAATTGATTTTCAATTGATCCATTGGTGTTGTAATGGTCACTCAGGCA
>CAIXZH010000079.1 GCA_903923905.1 uncultured Bacteroidia bacterium | reverse complement strand
GGATGGCACATGCGAAATATTTCGGGGGGATCGATAAATACTTTGCCCCATACATCCTGCGTCAAAACGACGGGACTGTCAAAAATTCGCACCAGCGGGATATCAACCCAGTGAATAATGGCGGATATCCGCTAATTCCGCAAATTCTTGCCGGAAATTCCCATGATTTTATCGTTCTTGCCGGACTATTGCAGGAGACCGGATACCACGAGATCAACTGGAATCTAGGTTGCCCTTACCCCATGGTGACCAACAAAGGGCTCGGCTCGGGACTCCTTCCATACCCCGAACGGATTAGAGTAATCCTTGAAGAGTCGTTGCCCAGATTTAAATGCAGGCTTTCGGTAAAAATGAGATCCGGACTCCATACTTCGGACGAGATCTTTCAGGTCATCGATGTGCTGAATGATTTCCCGATTCATGAGGTTATCCTCCATCCAAGAGTTGCCAAACAGCTCTACAAGGGTGTTCCGGATGAAGAGCTGTTCGCCGAGGTGAGCCGGAGGATTAAACACCCGCTGGTCTATAACGGAGACATCACCTTTGCTGTAGATTTCAGCCGGCTCAAAAATCTTTTTGGTTCCACTGAAAGCTGGATGGTTGGTCGGGGAATCCTGAAAAATCCGTTTCTCCCCAATTTGCTAAGAACCGGCAGTTTGCCCGAGAAAGAGAAATGTGAAGAAACGCTGAGGAATTTTCATGAAGAACTTTTGATCGGTTATTCCGGGATACTGAATGGAAACAGTCATTTGCTGATGAGAATGGAAAAATTCTGGAGCTACTTTTGTTTTGCGTTTCCCGATCCCCATAAAACGTTCAAGCGGATTAAGAAGGCTGCCAATATGACCAAATATGAACTGGCTGTGAATGAGAATTTTTCGCAATTGAGATACACCGGGGAATAAATTTTGGTGGCAGGAGTGATCGGGTGACAATGTTCAGGAATTGAAAGTCACCCGCTCACTACAGAAAATATCACGGGCAGCTGGTAATAGGTTAAAGACAGAACTTAAAGTGAACGGGTGACAGGGACAGAAGCTGAAAGTCATCCGGTCACTGCTGAAAATATCACGGGCAGCAGATAAAAGGTTAAAGACAGAACTTAAAGTGAACGGGTGACGGGGACAGAAGCTGAAAGTTACCCGGTCACTGCAGAAAATATCACGGGCAGCTGGTAAAAGGTTAAAGACAGAACTTAAAGTGAACGGGTGACGGGGACAGAAGCTGAAAGTCACCCGGTCACTACAGAAAATATCACGGGCAGCAGATAAATGGTTAAAGACAGAACTTAAAGTGAACGGGTGACGGGTTCAGAAGCTGAAAGTTACCCGGTCACTGCAGAATTAAACTTTTAACAGGTAAATTTTGGTGGCAGGAGTGACCGGGTGAGTATTTAACGGACACCGACACTCACCCGATCACTAAAAATCCATTTAGAATAATTATTAATAGTCGTTTAATTACTTCTTCCGAAATATTTTATGTAAATTTAAAGAACCTAATTTTAAAGATTGAATTTGTTCTTAAACCTTACCTAAAATAGCTTCACCATCAAAAATTCTATTCTTAAAAAGGATTATTCGCATTGCATAACATCCTGTTGTGCAACAGGAAACCACATGCTTTTGCTTTGGATAGGCATGCCAATTCTCACCAAAAAAATACCCCCGTATTGTAAGACGAGGGTGGCTTAAATGTTTTCACAACGGAATAATCCTTATTGTGATTTGCTTCAAATTGTACCGCTAAAGTAATATTTATTTATGACAAACAAAAATATATGAAAAAAATATTAGGACTTGACCTGGGAACAAACAGTATTGGGTGGGCATTGGTAAACATGAACACTGAAAAGATTTTAGGAATGGGATCAAGAATTATTCCAATGGGTACCGACAAATTGGATTATGAGAAAGGTGTAGGTATAACTAAAAATGCAGATCGAAGAACCGCACGCACAATTCGTAAAATGAATAAAAGGTACAAACTAAGAAGAAATAAACTTCTTTATATACTGAATGAATTAGACATGAAACCAGAGCAATTCCAATTTAAATTTGGAATACCTGAACCAACTAAAATACAAGATTTGGAATTACTGCCAATTAAAAAGGGAACACTACAATTAAACTCCTTACAACATTATGAATTAAGGGTAAAATCACTATCTAATCCAATAGGTTTAAAAGAGTTGGGCAAGATTCTTTATCAATTTAATCAGCTTAGAGGTTATGCGGGTGGCAATAATGAAGATGACGTAAAAGGGAAAAAAGAAGACAATAACGATGAAGAGTATGAAAAGAAAAATTATGAAGTAATTACAAAGAAGGTCGAAATAAAAAAAGTAGAGAAATCTGAAAGGACATTCAAAATTAAGGGTGGATTAAATAAAGGAACAGACTTGCCTATTTTCAATATAACAATTGCTATAGACGGAAAGGAAATCGAGGGTTCGACTTCACTTCAGAATTTAGAGCCCGATAAAGAAGAAGAATTAGAAATAAGAATAAAACGAACAATAAAAGGAGAAAATATCATTTTTGCTCTTCCTCAGAAGACAAATTGGCGTAAACAGATGGAAGCGACAGAAGAAATATTAAATAGCTCTAAAATATTTATTGGAGAATTGCTTCTTAAAGATTTAAATGAAAACAGATGGGCTAAAATAAGAAATCGCGTCATACTTAGAGATCGCTACAAAGAGGAGTTTGATGCAATATGGAATCAACAAGCCAAATATCATCAAATACTAAATGAATGTCCGAAGGAAAAATTGGAGAAAATCGTATCATATTTATTTCCCGGTTCAAGTGAATCACAAGAAACACTTAGAAGAGCGGCAATTGATGGAGGATTAAAGTACATTATTAAAGATCAGGTGATATACTTTCAACGATCTTTAAAACCTCAAACTGAACTTATCAGCAAATGCCAATTTGAAACTGAAGAAAGAGTATTACCAACCTCTCATCCTCTTTTTCAAGAATTTAGATGTTGGGATCAAATTAATAGAGTGTATGTTACCTCAAAGATTGAAACATTTGATGAGAAGAAAAAGAAAATAATATTTAAATATGATGATAGATATCTAACGAAAGAACAAAAACTATTGATCTACACAAAACTTAAGAATCAAAAACAAGTTGGATATGCAGAAGTAGCAAGAATCATCGGTTTAAAGAATGATAAAACAGAATTTCTTAATGGATTAAATGAAAAATCAAAACTAAAAGGATGTGATACTTTGCTTTCCTTTAAAAAGATTATAGGTGACAAATTTGAATACATAATCAAAAAAGATATTCAAATTGTTGAAAAGTTATGGAATGCAATTTTCAACAATACAGGAAATGAATATGACGAAAAAAGCGAAAAAGTATCCGCATTGAGTGAAGTTATTAATCCATTAATTGAAAACTCAGTAACAGATCTTGCATTAAAATTGGCCCAAAATATTTCATTTCCAAGAAAATATTCCAGCCTATCCGCCAAAGCGATAAACAAAATATTACCACTAATGGTTTGTGGATCTATCATTATTAATAATACCATAAGAGAAAAGATTGAAAAGATTAAACAAATAATTGAGACAGGTGAAATAGACGATGATAATAGCATAGAAGTGTACATGATAGATTATATCAAAAATAATCCTAATTTAATCGAAACAGGAGGAATGATGTATGCTTTTGCCGCCTCTTTAATCTATGGAAAACATACAGCTGACCGAATTAAACCAACAATAACAAATTATCACCAAATAAACTACAATAAGGACAGAAAGCTTAGGAACCCTATAGTCGAACAAATTTCTAATGAAACTATGCAGGTTATAAAAGCCATATGGAAACAATACAAATTTAATCCGGCAGAACTTGAAATAAGAGTTGAATTGGCAAGAGATTTAAAAAACAGCGCTATTGAAAGAAAAAAGATTTTTGATTCTCAAAATAAGAATAATACGATTAACGAAAGTATCAAAAGGCGATTAATGGAAATTAAACAAGAGATAAATAATGAGAACATTGAAAAATATAAGATTTGGAGCAAACAACAAATCGAAGAAAGGCCAATGCAATCCGATTCTCCAACTGTTGAAGAAATAGAAAAAATACGGATATGGGAAAATCAAAAATGCGTTTCACCATATACCTTGAAGCCTATTCCATTATCAAAATTATTTACACGAGAATATGATATAGATCATATTATTCCTAAATCCAGATTGTTTGATGATTCTTTGGGTAATAAGGTAGTTTGTGAAAGTAATGTAAATGAAGAAAAAAGTAACAGAACAGCATGGGAATATATTACACAACAGTCATCAAAGTTTGAAATATGTAACATTCAAGATTATATCAAAAATGTAAATGCAATATTCTGGGGGCAAAGAAAAAAGAATTTATTACTTGAAAAAATTCCTAATAACTTCATAGAAAGACAAATCAAAGACACTCAATATATTTCGATTGCTGTCAAAAACGAATTGGCTCATATAGTAGGAAGTGATAATGTTAAAACTACTACTGGTGAAGTTACAAGTTTCTTAAGGAGTCGCTGGGGATTGAAAAACTGTTTATGAAACTTACCGAAGACCGTTTTGCACAAATGGAAGCCTGGGACTCGTCTAAACGATGGGTGAAAAAATATTTTGATGTGGAAAGAAATCGAAATGTTTATGAGATTGAACATTGGAGCAAAAGATATGACCATCGCCACCATGCCATCGATGCTTTAGTTGTTGCTTTAACAGAACAAAGCCACATTCAACGTCTTAATAACCTTAATAAAGAATTGCAGAATTGGTTAGAAAAGAATAAGGATGAAATTAAATTAGAGGTTAAAGATGGTGAAAGTATTATTGAAGCGTTCTTTAACTTGGAAGAAAAACGTAGAATTAGTATTCAAGAAAGTATTGAAAGTTTTAGACAATTTGATAAACCTTTTACTGATTTGATTGATCAAGCGGAACAGAATCTCAAAACAATGGTTGTTTCACATAAACCTAAGGATAATTTATCGATCCAGTTCAATGAAAAAACAGGAAAGAGGGAATTGAAAATAAGGAGTGCTTTGCACGAAGAAACATTTTATGGCAAAAATAATGGTCAAGACACTAAAACTATAGCAATATCAAATCTATCTGCTAGTGATATAAAAAAGGTTATTGATCCTGTTTTAAGAAATGAAATTGACTTGCATAGAAAGAAATACAATTCCATGAGGGAATCATTTACTGGTGAAGGGTTGAAAGCATTTAATGAAAGTAGATTTCAAAGAAAAAATGACGTTAAATTAAAGCCTCCCGTTTACAAGTTAAAGATATATTACAACACAAAAGAAGTAAAAGAAAGCTCATTACAAAGGTTATATGACAACAACAATAAATTAAGTGTAAAAACAGGCGGGAACTATCTTTTTCTAATTATGGAGAAAGATAAAAAAAATAAAATTGGAGAAATTGAGAAGTTTCGAATATTTGATATTGTTTCTTTATTTGATGCAGCACAAATTGCAAATGATGAATGGAAAATTAAAAATGAAAATTTCAAAATGAAAATTTATTGTGATTATCTTATTAAACACAAAGAGAAACCAAATAGGGTCTTATGCTCATTGCAACAAAATGACTTGGTTTATTATCCTGAGAATATTGAAGATCCTGTTTTGAAAATCTCCTCAAGAGACGAGTTTCAGGAATGGATAGATATTAATGAAAATAAAACAAAATTCTGTAAAAGAATATACAAAGTTGTCAAGTTCACAGGGAAAGATTGCTTCTTTATACCTCATAATTATGCGAATAGCATAAGTGTCGCAAAAGACATATCCGATGAAGAAAAATCGAAATTAAAATTAGAATTCATTGACAAGAAAATTCCGAAACAAAAGTTAAATTTTGAGGAGTTTGGTTCATTTGGTAATAGTACAAAGTCAGAACCAAATAAAGCTTTTGTATTAGCCTTAACACAGAATGAAACTGGTGAAAGAATAAGTAAAATTCAAGATTCATGTATAAAATTGAATATTGATTGGTTAGGGAATGTTTTCCCTGAAACCTTCAAACACTAATGCAAGAAGTTTCAGGGAAGATCCGAAAGTTCCATGCAGGGGTGAAAGAAGGTTTCGGGAACACCTAAAAAGTTCTCGCATACTGAAGTAAGGTTTCGGGAATACCCGAAAGTTACAAACACCGGAGAAAAGCGGGTTCGGGAATACCCGACAATAGAAACTATAAAAAATAGAATAGCGATTGAGATGATCGTTCTTTGAGTATTAACCATTTTAATTTAATTCGTATGATTAACGCGATTGATCTGGCAAAGCTTCGCAACGGCGAATTTTTGCAATTTGGGACCAATGTTTCCGATTTGGTCGAATCTAACAATCCGAAAGGACTTAATGTTGAACCGCAACATCTGGTTTTTAAAACTAAAATCGGTGAGATGGGCGAACTCTTCAATACGGAACGGGCAAGCCCAATCACCCAGGAGTTGGTCATGCTCGATGATCGCCGCGACCGCGCCATCAATGGGATATCAGGGGTAATATCGGCGTACTGCTCCCATTTTGTTCCGGAAACCGCAAACGCTGCAAATCTGCTTGCTGGTGATTTACAACTTTTTGGTACAGGTGTTGCCCGTCAGAACCTACCGTCAGAGACGGCCCTGATCAACGGGATCATCAATGACTGGGAAACAAAACCGGGACTAACTGCAGCCCTGGCAACCCTGGGACTTGCTCCATGGGTTGCGGAACTCAAAACGGCTAACCAGACTTTCGACCAGAAATATATTGAACGAACTAAAGAATATGGGGCTGCCAATCCCGATACTCTGAAGGCTAAACGGGATGAAACCATGCTGGCCTACTATGAGCTTAGAAAATATCTCGAAGCTTATTCCGTAATACAAAATACCCCGGAATACCAAAAAACTATCAACGAACTAAACGCGCTGATCGATCAATACAATCTTTTGATCAACAGCAGGATCAAAGGGCCCACTCCGGCACCGGCACCGGCAATAAAATAAGCAAGTGAACGGGTGACTTTAAATTCCTGAACACTGTCACCCGTTCACTACCAGACAGACTCTTTTGAATATAAATTCTGATGTGAAAACAAAGATGGATCTCGAACAAGGACATATTTATCATCTATACAATCAGGGAAATAATCACGAAAAAATCTTTTTCACCAGTGCAAATTATTCCTATTTCCTGAAGAAAATCGAACAGCATATCGCCCCATTGGCCGATATTCTGGCCTGGTGCCTGATGCCGAACCATTTTCATCTGATAATTGCAGTGCCCTCTGAAAGTGACCGGGTTAGTGACCGGGTGACTTCGAGTCATCCGGTCACTTTAAACAGTTCAATCGCTATCATGCTCCGTTCCTATACGCGGGCTATTAATATTCAGGAACATCGTTCAGGATCATTATTCCGTGAAAGGACGAAAGCAATATTGTTGGGAACCGGACAAAGTGAAAAACTGAAACATCAAAATCGAATTAAGACTGAACGTACAGGTGCTTCAAATTCAGAGGAGGAGTATCTGCAAACTTGTTTCCGGTATATCCATTTTAATCCGGTCAAAGCTGGTTTAGTCCAAAAGGATGTCGATTGGGAATTCTCTTCCGCAAGGGATTTTACCGGAATGAGGAACGAATCCCTGATCAATAAAAAATTAGCTGAGGAATTGGGACTAAAAATTTCATCTGAGTGACCCTGTGACTTTCAGATCCTCAACATAGTCACCCGGTCACTATTTAAAATTGCCATGATCAAACGAACTCTGTTTTTTGGAAACCCTGCCTATCTCCATTTCAAGGACGAACAACTGGTGATTACTCTTCCAGAGACCTCTTTACTCCCCGAAAAAGACCGGATAATTACCATACCGATTGAGGATATCGGTGTAATCGTGATCGAACATCCACAGATTACCGTGACTCACCTGCTGATAAATTCCCTCCTGAAAAATAATGTTGCTGTAATAACCTGTGACAGTCGCCATATGCCATCCGGATTATTGCTCCCCCTGGAGGGAAACACCACCCAGCAGGAGAGGTTCAGGCATCAGATTAATGCTTCAGAGCCCTTGCGGAAACAATTATGGCAGCAAACTGTGCGGCAAAAAATACTGAACCAGGCCATGGTTCTGAACCAGGAAGGAATTAAAACCGAAAACATGAAATTCTGGGCCGATCAGGTCAAGAGCGGTGATACTGAAAATCATGAGGGTCGGGCAGCTGCTTATTACTGGAGTGAGCTGTTTGAATCGTCACTTGAATTCAGACGCGATCGGGAAGGATTTGCCCCCAATAACCTCCTTAATTATGGTTATGCCATCCTGCGTGCAACCGTTGCCCGTTCGCTGGTGGCTTCAGGAATGCTCCCGACCTTTGGCATTCACCATCACAACCGTTACAACGCCTATTGTCTGGCTGATGATATGATGGAGCCTTACCGGCCTTATGTTGATCAGCTGGTGCTCAGGATTATAAATGAAGATCAGATTCCGGACGAACTGACTAGGGTACATAAGGCAAAACTACTTCAGATTCCGGTATTGGATGTTACGATAAACAACCGGAGGAGCCCTCTGATGCTGGCTACCCAGCAAACTGCAGCTTCACTTGCGAAATGCTTTCAAGGTGAATTGCGAAAGTTGGAGTTTCCGGAGATGAATTAGTCTGTTAATCCGCATTGAAAGTGAACGGGTGACGGTGTTCGTGCATTGAAAGTCACCCGGTCACTGTCGAGTTACATTTTAAGAGATCAGTTTTGATGATAGAGGTGACCGGGTGAGTACTTCAGGGACAACAACTCACCTGGTCACTACGGCAAAAAGATGGAACGACTAAGTGAATATCGGATTATGTGGGTGATGGTACTCTTTGATCTTCCGACTGAGACCAAAAAAGAGCGGAAAATCTATGCAATTTTCAGAAAGCAATTATTGAAAGATGGTTTTACCATGTTCCAGTTCAGTATCTACCTGCGTCATTGTCCGAGCAAAGAGAACGCCGACATCCATATTAAACGGGTAAAACTCGAACTTCCTCCACTTGGGCACATCGGAATTTTGTGCATCACCGACAAACAATTTGGGGATATGGAATTGTTTTACGGGAAAAAACCAGCTGAAAAGAAGGGACAGGTACAACAACTGGAACTGTTTTAGACCAACTCCTTTCGGTACTGAAATAAAAAATCCGGTCTTTAAACCGGATTTTTTATGCTGATAACCCCTCGATTTTTAATTCTGATTCAGACCTTAACAATCAAACATACAGCATATTGAATGGGGGTATGGTGATTATCAATAGGTCAAAGATACAATTTGAAAGCAAATCACAACGAAAGATACTGTGTAGCAGTTTACTCCCAGGGTGATTATCAATAGGTCAAAGATACAATTTGAAAGCAAATCACAACGCTGTCTCACTCAATTCATTAAACTCATATGGTGATTATCAATAGGTCAAAGATACAATTTGAAAGCAAATCACAACATTGCAAAGGTCGGCTCTGAAAAGGTCGGGGTGATTATCAATAGGTCAAAGATACAATTTGAAAGCAAATCACAACAATTAAGGTGTCTGAGATTATGCCGTCTTGGGTGATTATCAATAGGTCAAAGATACAATTTGAAAGCAAATCACAACTCTTGCTGAACTTTACCTGCGTCACGATATGGTGATTATCAATAGGTCAAAGATACAATTTGAAAGCAAATCACAACTTCAAGCGCATAAGTGCGATTCATCCCAGAGGTGATTATCAATAGGTCAAAGATACAATTTGAAAGCAAATCACAACGGTACAGCGTAGATTTTACTTTATATCCCCGGTGATTATCAATAGGTCAAAGATACAATTTGAAAGCAAATCACAACGTGGCATGGCAATTGATTATTAATTGTTTAGGTGATTATCAATAGGTCAAAGATACAATTTGAAAGCAAATCACAACGGGAGGAAGTGGGGTTCCATTATGGTAGTGGGTGATTATCAATAGGTCAAAGATACAATTTGAAAGCAAATCACAACGTCGTTTAAGTGTTTGATTTTTGGCTCATCGGTGATTATCAATAGGTCAAAGATACAATTTGAAAGCAAATCACAACCGGCGGAAGATGTTGGCCTTCCTGCTCTTTGGTGATTATCAATAGGTCAAAGATACAATTTGAAAGCAAATCACAACATCCTTTAAACGTTTCTTAATTGCTCTTTTGGTGATTATCAATAGGTCAAAGATACAATTTGAAAGCAAATCACAACGCGTTTGACCTTCATCTCAATTATCATCGGGGTGATTATCAATAGGTCAAAGATACAATTTGAAAGCAAATCACAACAAGAAAAGGATCCGGAGCGAAATCATTAATGGTGATTATCAATAGGTCAAAGATACAATTTGAAAGCAAATCACAACGCAGGGCGGATCATTTGCTTTGTTATCCGCGGTGATTATCAATAGGTCAAAGATACAATTTGAAAGCAAATCACAACTAAGTTTAAGCGAGGCCATAAAATAGAGCTGGTGATTATCAATAGGTCAAAGATACAATTTGAAGTGAACGGGTGACTGGGTTCAGGATCTGAAGAAATTTCAGTGAACGGGTGACGGTGTTCAGGAGCTGATAAAAATTTAGTGAACGGGTGACCTGTTCAGGAATTGAAAGTCACCCGGTCACTGATGAATTAACCTTTTAAAAGATAAATTTATGGCAGGAGTGACCGGGTGAGTAATTCACGGACACCAGAACTCACCCGATCACTAAAAATCCATTTAGAATAATTATTAATAGTCGTTTAATTACTTCTTCCGAAATATTTTATGTAAATTTAAAGAACCTAATTTTAAAGATTGATTTCGTTCTTAAACCTTACCTAAAATAGTTCAATATAGAATTATCATTATCAGGTCTATTCATCCAATTTGGCTGAGTCGCTCTGATCTTAACAGATTGTATTGCTATGACTTAATCAGACATTTAGGGATTAAGTTGTAAATAATTGCATAAAACTTAAACCTATGGAATCACACGATACAATTTGGTATTATATTCTTTGTGCCCTTGGTGTCCTTCCAATTCTAATCCCATTTATAACAAAGCTATTTTCTTCCATTCGACATAAGCATCAACTATTTGTGACAACAAGCCAACATTCTCCTGCCGGACGAGGAATACATAACGTAATTTCATGCAAAGGCTGTATGCAAACATGGGATATGCATGGTTGTGATTATTATGGAACATCAAGATCTCTAAAAGGTGAAAAAATGAATCGCCCTTTAAAACAAAAAGAAGTCGCCCAAGTTCTTCTTGAATATGCTCTTTCTCAAGGACATATAACTAAAGCCTATTTTAATGAATTATCTTTACGCAAAGAATCAAATTGTCCTGTTGAAAATGCAGGAGGACTTGATAATTCTATACGGAGATTTTTACAAAACCCACAGAAAATATTAAAGCCATACATTAAGAAAGGAATGACGGTCCTTGATTTAGGCTGCGGACCAGGCTTCTTCTCCGTTGAAATTGCGAAAATGGTTTTTGAAACGGGAAAAGTTATTGCGGCAGATTTGCAAAGGGGAATGCTTGAAAAAGTATTTAAAAAGATTGATGGAACAGAATTAGAGCTGAGAATTGAATTACACAAATGTCAGGAAGACAGGATTGGAGTAACTGAAAAAGTTGATTTTGTTTTCGCTTTCTATATGATTCATGAGGTTCCAAATCAAAGGACACTTTTTAAGGAACTGAAATCAATTTTAAAGCACAATGGACAAATCTTTATTATTGAACCTAAGATCCATGTTTCAAAAAAATCGTTTGAAGAAATGATTGATGAAGTCAAAATTATGGGATTTGAAATTAAAGCAAGACCGAAAGTGTTTTTTAGCCGGACAGTATTATTGGAAATGAAGAATATGTAAAATACGCATACGTTCATTGTTTAGACCGCACCACTGAATATCAAAATAATAGAAATAATTGACCCATTCACGATTCTAAAAATCAAAGATACGATTTGAATTTTAATCCTCGTATTCATCCGTCAATGCGTACCAGCCAAAGATAGCTAATCCGGTAACAATCAGAGGCAACAGAATGAAAAATATTATGATGCCAAAAACCAGATCATCCTGTTTGCCCGAAGTTAATTTGCTTCCAAAGATTCCTATGAAATAGTAGGAAACTGCCATTGCCAGCAGAATCCAGACAAATCCCAAATATTTTTTTAATTTATTCATACCAGAGGTGTTAGTCGTGAAGTGTATTAATTTTCCGATCGATATAAATCATTCCAATGATAAAACATACCGCTGCAATTCCAATCGGATACCATAATCCTTCGAGATAGAACTCGGGATTTCCGATGCTTTTAGCCGTTGTTACAAAATAGGTGGAGATAGCGGGTAACAATCCTCCAAAGATTCCATTACCCACGTGATAGGGCAATGACATTGAGGTATACCTGATCTTTACCGGAAACATCTCAACCAGGAATGCGGCGATAGGTCCATAAACCATTGTCACAAAAAGGACCTGAACGAATACTAAAAATACCAAATACCATTTGACATCACTGGCAATATCCTTGATAACAATAATATTGGCCCTGGTACTAATGCCGTGTTGGTGAGATTTATGGGTTGTGCTTCCATCCTGATATTGCCGAAGTGACACAGTTTCGAGTGTATCTGTTTTTGTGGTGGAATCCCTGGCTTTTAAACTGTTTTTAATTTTCACTTTGTGATGAACCACGGCACCAGCTGAGTCGTCGGTATCATATTTTAACCAGATTTCGCCAGCCGCGTTACTTTTAGAATCATAGGCCAGTTCCTTTGCCAGGTATAAAGTATCTGTTTTGGTATAATGAAATTTAGCACCACTTGCGAACGTTGAATCAGATTTTGATTCAATAAATACCCTCGTATTTTTAATTGCCGGGTCCGCTTTGTCAGCTTCTGTGAGAATTCTTGCCACCGGTGAACCTACCGCTTTACAGCTTTCAGGAACTAAGATATTTCCACCTTCTTTCATCGCTTTGGAATCTGTAAGTACGTACATCTGCCGGTAAATTGGCCGGTAAAAAAAAACAGCCAGTAACAGGCCGGTCATCATGATTGATTTACGGCCAATTCTATCACTCAGCCATCCAAATACGACGAAGAAGGGAGTCCCGATTAACAGGGCAATACCTAATAGTGTATCAACCTGTGAAGAGTCGATGTTTTGTACGGTTTTCATAAAGCTCATCGCATAAAACTGTCCGGTATACCACACAACTCCCTGTCCCATTGTGGCGCCGAATAAAGCCAATAAAACAAATTTAAGGTTAAACCGGTTATTGAAACTCTCTTTTATTGGATTTACTGAGGTCTTCCCTTCAAGTTTTGCCTTGGCAAAAACTGGTGATTCTGCCATGTTTTTGCGAATCAGGTAAGAGATCACTACCATAATGATTGAAATCCAGAACGGGACTCTCCACCCCCACTCCTCAAAAGCTTCTTTGGACAGGATTCCCTTTGTCAAAAGAATCACCATTAGGGACACCAGTAAACCGGCAGTGGCTGTAGTCTGTATCCACGATGTCCAGTACCCTTTCTGATTTTTTGGAGCATGTTCTGCCACATAGGTCGCCGCACCACCATATTCTCCCCCTAAAGCAAGACCCTGAAGTAATCTTAAAAGTAATACCAATAATGGGGCCAGGAAACCAATGGTTTTATAACTTGGGATACATCCGATCAAAAACGTCGCCCCTCCCATTATCAGCAGTGTTACCATAAACGTATACTTTCTCCCGATAAGGTCTCCCAATCTTCCAAAGAAAAGTGCTCCAAAGGGACGGACCACAAAGCCGGCCGCAAAAGTAGCCAATGTAGACAAGAAAGCCGCTGATGGATTGTCAGTTGGAAAGAATTTAGTGGATAAAACAACAGCCAGACTCCCAAAAATGTAGAAGTCATACCACTCAATCATTGTACCCAGGGAGGAAGCCGTAATTACTTTCCAAATCCCTTTTGTTGATTTACTACTCATAAATGGAATAATTGGTTCGTAAGATTTTAATTAAGAAGAATACACACAAGCGACAAAAAAGTTCTGATTCTTCCGGAATCTAAATTCCCAGATCACCGCATTTATCAGAAATTTAAAGGAATACAATTCAGTGGGGCGGATATATAAATTGCAAAGGCTTCACTTAAAATGAAACCTTTGCTATTATAAATATCTTCCAAAAACGAAAAATCATCTCTAATGATCGAAAAAGTGTGAGACTAAACCCGATCCTCTGTTGGTAGGATCAAAGGCATGTAATCCAAACTCATCGGAGAGAATCTTAAAGCTGGCAAGTCCACGAACCGAGTTACCATTGGTATCCAGACGGGGTGAAAAAGTTCCGATTCCAAGTTGCCGGTTTACAATGCCAAGAATTCCTCCACCGACTCCACTTTTGGCCGGCAGCCCTACATCGTAGGCCCAGTTTCCTGAATAGTCATACATCCCGCAGGTAAACATTACAGATAATGTGTTGCGCACCGCCGTCATGTCGAATACCTGCCGGCCGGTAATGGGATTTTGACCAAGATTTGCAAAGGTTGCTCCGATTACCGCAAGATCCATAGCGTTGACACTAATGGAGCATTGGCGGAAATAAAGATCAAGGGCTGCATCCACAGGCTCTTCAATAGCCTGAGCACTAAGAAGTAAATGGCCGATGGCCCTGTTTCTGTGACCTGTCAACAATTCAGAACGATAAACCCCTTCGTGAAGTTCCAGTTGCCGGCCTGCAGCCTGTGAGAAGCGATCTAAAATGTATTCATAAGCCTCACTGCCCAACCGATCGTATAATAATCCTGCTATAGTAATTGCACCTGCATTAACCATGGGATTATATGGGCGGAGGGTGCGGGGATCGAATTCGATAGCATTAAACCGATCACCACTGGGTTCTACCCCAACCCGCTCAAAAACAACATCACTACCCATTAGTTCAAGGGCAATGCAGTAATTGAGCGCTTTGGAAATCGATTGTATTGTGAAGGTAGTTTCCAGATCGCCAATTGAATAGACTTTCCCATTATTGGTGGCCAATGCCATTCCAAAAATATTCGGATCAACCTTGGCCAGCTCAGGGATGTAGTCGGCAAGAGCCCCTTCGCGGTTTTGAATCACAGTATCATAAATATGACTAAGAACGTGATTGATATCAGCAGCTTTCATTGATGTTATCTCCACATTACCCATAATTACCCCTTTCCTGTTATAAATTATTTAACAAATTTCGAAGAATCAGCACACTTTCTTCCCGGTCATCTTTCGCGATTTTTACCTGCCGGATCGGAGGCTCAAACATCCTTAAGAGAAAATCAGGTAGAATTCGCAACATAAAATAGAATCATCTGACCTCTCTTCAAAAGCTATCCACCATCATGTAAAATAACAAAGGCACTTTGAAAAATGTTTAATAAAACACTTTAATTATTGATTTAAATATATTTTATGGGGGGGGCAAGATATTTTTTTGCATTTTTTAAGTTTTATATCAATATTATAGGGGGTTCAAATTATTATTTTATTTTTACAGGATCGAAAAATTTAACACTAATGGGTTGTGATGGCCTCGTCCGGAGAGAAGTCTTTGTTATCCATCAAAAAAATTCATCGGCTCACATCCGGAATTTGCACTTTGAATTAAATTATCTATATTTAGCCTTTACATTTTAACCTCCACGACTATGAAAAGCCAAAAATTAATCGTACTACTCGCCTTAATCCTATTTACGCCAACGCTTACCAACGCACAGTTTGGAAATCTGATCCGTAACAAAGCTTCCAAAGCGCTGAATTCTTTGACCAAGGGACCTGCGAAAGAGGCTGCTGATTCCACCGCGCTGAAGAATGGGACAACCAGTGCAAATGATTCGATTGCGAAACTCAACCAGGGTAAACAGTCCCCTAATCAACAGGGACAAATGCCAGCCGGGATGAATCTCTCCAATTTATTCGGGGGTAAAGTAGATTTAAAACATAAGGATGAATATAGCTTTACCTCAAGACTTTACATGGTTATGGAGACATACCATAAAAAGGAGACAATGAATATGGATCTTTATATGTATTTCAGCTCCAATTCTTCCGATGTTGGCATTGAATCAAAAACAATTGCCAATGAGAAAGGAAAAACTACCCCGGTCAATTCATTTACGGTGATGGACGGAGAAAACAAGTGCTTCATAATTCTGGTTGAGAACAATGGCAGTAACATGGCAATGATTTCCGCCATACCTGATGAACATGCAGCTGCGGCCAATCAGGGAGATAAGCCTGTTCAAAAAACTGCCCACGGGAATTTTTCAAAGACCGGAAATACCAGGATAATTGCGGGTTACAACTGCGATGAGTATACCTATACTGATTCGGAAAAAAAGACCAATTCACATCTATGGTTTACAAAGGAGGCGAATCTGAAAATCGACAGGCGCGGCTGGCAGAAGACTGAGATGGGTGCTTACTACGGCTATGAAGGCTTCGAAGGGGGAATGTTTCTTGCCATGGAATCTTATGATGAAAATGGTAAACTGACCATGAAATCTGAAACCAAAGAGATTAGTCCGAATTTTGATCATTCGGTTTCGTTGAAAGGGGTTACGTTTATGCAGATGAACCTGAATCAGAGACAACGCTAGATGTAACCATAGTTTAAGTATACAACTTTTAATTTTGAAGAAAATGCAGAAGAACTGTATCCTTGTTCTAATCTTCCTCATAGGTCTGGTCCCTGCAATCTCATGGGCACAGTCCGGCCAAGACATGACTACGAATATTGACTCAACCGCAGTCCAGAATAGCTATGGATCCCTGGGACTTCCGGGCGATAATCTGAATTTGTTTGCTGTAATGAAGATTTTTCGGGAATCTGAAACCCTGGAGATTTTTGAGAAAAATCTGAATGACGAACAATCAGATTTTAATAACCTGGATTTGAATGGTGATGGACAAATAGATTATATCAATGTGAGATATAATGTCGATGGAAATTTACACACTATTACCCTTAGTGTGGCTCTTAATGAGAATGCATATCAGGATATTGCCACCTTTTACGTAGAAAAGGAGGCAAATAACCCTGTTCTGATTCATTTGATCGGGAATGAATCATTGTATGGGAAAGACTATATTATTGAACCGGAATACGAAGAAAACGGACAGACAAAGCAACCATAAAATGGGTTAAAACCGCAGCAGGGAAATACAATTTTGCGAAGTTCGTTTCATAAATGCTAAACGAACACGAAGCCAAAATTGTTTATGCTAATTTATTTTACCTGGTCAGCTGATTGTTCATCTGGTTTGAACTTCACCTGAAGAAGCCACCTCAGTAATTTGCAATTGATTCCAAAGTAAAACCCCGAAGGTTATAAAAACATTCGGGGTTTTAGAGGTAAATGAGATTTGCAATCCCCTGATGAAATTATAAAATTCAGGATAATACCTAGAGTTTCAGTGGAAGGCCGCGATAGAAATCGAGGATCTTGGTCCGGAAGATAAACTCATATTTGGCCTGGAGCAGGTCAGATTCCGATTTAGCCAGCTTAGTTTTTGCAGTATTGTATTCTACGGCATTCACCAGTCCAACACTAAATTTTTCTTCTGAATAACGAAATGCCTCCTTGATTGAGGATACTGCCTTTTGATTTGAGATAAACCTGTTCAATGCGGCAATGGCATTGGTCTGGGCAGTCTCGATATCGGAGCGGAGCAATTTTTTGGCACTTTCGAGATCCAGTCCCATATTCAAAACCTGAAGTCTGGCATTATCGATTTGTATCTTATTTTGAAAACGGCTGAAAATCGGGATATTCATCTGTACTCCAAATCCTTTACGCTGGTTATTACTTAACTGGGAGCTAAAATCTATTTTTTTCCCAGTAAGATCTGTATACATATTATTATAGTTATCGTAAAGGTTCGCATATAAACTTACATTGGGATAAAGTGCACTTTGCGCAATTTTTAACTGGTATTTGGAACTCTGATAACGGAAGTCTGCCCCTCTGATTTCAGGACGATTCTCCAAAGCTGCTTTGTAAACCTCATTGGAAGTGGCTATGGATGCCTGTGCAGAAATCTCAGGAAGTACAGGAACTTCGACATCAAAACTATCTTTGATTGGGAGTTCCAGCAACTGGGAAAGCGATAATTTAGCAATTTGCAGCTGGTTTTTGGCGTTCACCAGATCCAGTTCCTCACCTGCGGCTTGCGCTTCAATGTCGAGAAGGCTTCCCCTGGCCAGACTCCCAGCTTCAACTTTTTCATTGGTTTGAGCGATCTGGAGATGAGTCACCCTGAGTTGATTCTCCGATACTTTAACCAGATCCTTGGCAAAAAGTATTGAAAGGTAGGTGGAGGCAATATTTACCGAAATATCGCTTTTTGCCTTGGCAAGATCTTCGATACTGGCCTGCAGATCGAGTTTAAGTTTAGATATACTGTTTGAAATCTGAAACCCCTGAAAGACAGGAAGGACGGTACCTAAACCGGCATCAGTTTCTGAAGAGTTGACATTTTCATACGTATTCAGATAGGTAAGAGATCGTCCATAATTCTCATTCTGTGATAGCTGTCCGCTGAGGTTGGGCAGCCGTGACAATTTGGATTGTCTTAACTGGTTCTGCTGATATTGTGTGGAGATGACCCCCTGCTTTATTTTAATATTGTTTGCCAGGGCATAGTTGATACACTTCTCGAGGCTCCAAACGTCCTGGGCCTGAAGAGAGGTAAGCTGCACCCCGAGAAGTAAAAAAGTAATCGTAATTATATTCCGTATCATAGGTGAAAATTTTAAGGATCAGCGGACTCGCTAAATTATTAAATGTTTAGGTGTTATTTCAGGATTTTACGATTTTTTATCAGCCACTTTCTTTTTTGGATCTACCAGCAGTCCTTTCAACCGGTCAGTTTTGGTAATTCCGGAGATGATCTCAATATTAATCCCGTCAGAAATGCCTGTTTTAACGAACCGCTTATCAAATTTCTGAGGAAGTGACTCCACTTCAACAAAGGCAGAATCTTTTTGAAACTTCAGTAATCCTTCGGGAATAGCCAACACACTGTCGCGTTTTTCAAGGACAATATTGGCGTTTGCACTGTAACCAGAGCGGATAAACTGATTTTCCTTGAGCTTTACATCTGCTTTGATATCAAACTGAATAGCTCCGTTATCGACTGCTCCTTTAGGTGCGATATATTTCAGTTCCGCATTAAATTTTTCAGATTCAATAGCTCCGATGGTCAATTCGATATTCATCCCCTCCTTAATTTTCCCCACTTCGGTTTCGTCCACCTTGCCCTGGAAAATCATATCGTTCATATCTGCAATAATGGCAATGGTTGTTCCTGCATTAAATGTATTCGCCTGAATAACAGAGAAACCCTCTTTGACCGGTACGTCAAGTACCATCCCCTGAATGGTGGAACGGATCAGGGTATTGGTCGTTGTTGCTGAACTTTTTGTGACCCCTTTGCGGATCAGTTCCAGGTTGTTATCTGCCGCTTCCATCTCTTCCTTAGCTGAATTGAAGGCCAGCTTAGCCTTTTGAAACTCCTCTTTCGAGATCACCTGTTTTCCAAAGAGTACCGACTGCCTGTCGAAATCGATCCGGGCATCCTCCAGATTTAGTTTCGCCCTGTTTACGCGAGATTCGGCAGCATTCAGGTTAACCATATCTGGGATGATCTTTACCCTGGCAAGGACATCACCCTCTTTTATCTTCTGTCCTGCAACAATAAATATCTCCTCGACGATCCCCGAAACCTGAGGTTTGATTTCGATCTCCTTGCGGGGGATAACCGAACCTGTTGCCACGGTTTTCTTGACGATATTGGTAATCTTTGCCGTCTGAATCTCGAAAACATCGGGTTTTTTCTGTGATTTCTGGTAAAGGAAAACCAGTGTTCCGATGAACACCGCTGCCAGCAGGGTGAACCCGAAAATTTTAAAAATCTTTCTGAGGATACTTCCACTATTCTTTTTCATGATACTCCAAGTTATTCTGTTATTTATACTAATTTATCTTTTATTCTTCTCTTAAGGCATCTATAGGTTTGATCTGGATAGCCCTTGAAGCAGGAATCATCCCTGCAAAAAGGCCTGCGATAATCAAGACGACTAACGCTGAAACGGCAACCGTCAGACTAACCTCGGGGTGTGCAAAGAACGCGCGATCGCCACCCTGGCCAGCCGTACTTTCTATGATCTTGTTAACTAATTCCAGGAGGCCGACACCCATGGACAATCCGACATATCCGGCGATGGTAGTCAGCACAACGCTTTCCATCATTATTTGTCCGATAATTGTACGCGGTGTTGCTCCGATAGCCCGCTGTACACCAATCTCCTTGGTTCGCTCTTTAATAATCACCAGCATGATATTGCTTACCCCGATCACTCCGGCAAGCAAGGTACCTATACCAACAATCCAGGTAAGAATCTGTATTCCAAGGAAAAGGCCACTCATCTGCTTAAACTCCTTTTCGATATTCACACTGTTCAATGCCTGAAGATCGGTAGGTGCAATGGAATGTCTCTTTTTGATGAATTCCTTTACTTTATCCTCAACAACACTGACAGGAATCCCTTTTTGGGCGGTAATGGCGAGAAAGTGAACCTGGTTTCCCATATTATAGGTCTGCAGCATGGTTGTAAATGGCAAGGATATTGATTCTTCGGTTCTTCCATTGATATTGATCCTGGTTTCTGCCCTGATTAATCCCACCACCTGGTAATAGACCCCTGAAATTTTAAGATACTTTCCCAGCGGATCCTCTTTCGGATCAAACAACGATTCAAACACCTTTTCTCCAATAACACACACTTTTCGTTTGTCACGGATATCCATATCATTAATCCACCGTCCTTTCAGTACGGTTACAGGGTCTATTTTTACATAATCGGGATAATCCCCTTTGACATTGAACGATCCATTTTTTTTATCGCGGATCACATTTGAACTGTTTCCGAATCGCCCGGTGAAATTTTTTGGAGTAATATATTCTATTTCAGGCACATTGTCTTTCAGGTACTGAAGATCTTCTGAATCCATATGCCAGTATCGTCCCCGTTTAAAACCCTTGTAAGGTTCGCTGGTCTGTTCACTCCAGAAAAAGGCCGAATTGGCGGCAAATTTTGCGATCCCTTCGGTTATCCCATTTTCGAGACCATTTCCTGCACCGGCCATAACGATAAGCATGAAGATTCCCCAAAATACGCCAAACGCGGTGAGCAAACTCCGGACCTTGTTTTTTGCCAAAGCATTCCAAATTTCATTCCACCTGTCGATATCAAACATGACTTAAAATA
The DNA here is from genome assembly GCA_903923905.1 of uncultured Bacteroidia bacterium. Taxonomy (GTDB): domain Bacteria; phylum Bacteroidota; class Bacteroidia; order Bacteroidales; family Prolixibacteraceae; genus JAAFHB01. The sequence continues at coordinate 24,777 of CAIXZH010000079.1, read as the reverse complement.
TTAATGCAAACAATGTAATTCGAACAAACTTTCCGGATAATCACACAGGATCATCTCTGCGCCTTCAACTGGCCATTCATTCTTTAATTCCTTAATTCTTTCATTATCAATTCTCATCTCTCAACGCTTCAATGGGTTTCACATTCGCGGCTTTGCGGGCAGGCAGGTAACCGGCCAATGCACCGGAAACAACCAGAATCACCATTGAAGTAATTGCCGTCGTAAAATCTACGGTCGGGTTGCGAAAAAATATCCCGTCTCCGGCCCCTGATGCCAGGGCCTGTTCCAGAGCATAATTGATCCCCTCCATAATGCCCACCCCAACCACTAATCCCAGATATCCTGCAACTGTTGTGATCAGGATCGATTCGAGCAAAACCAGACCGATTACGGATGCGGGTGATGCCCCCAAAGCTTTACGGATTCCAATCTCTCGGGTCCGCTCTTTAACCAGGATCAACATGATATTGCTCACTCCTACGATCCCGGCAATGAGGGTTCCGATACCAATAATCCAGACAAAAATTTTGATTGCCTGAAATATTTTCATGGTACGGATATATTCAGTCAGCATATTGAAAGAACCCATGGCCTTTTTGTCATTTGGATCAAATTTATGCCGCATTGCCAAACCTTGCCTCACTTTAGCAGTGATTGAATCGGCCTCTTCAACAGTTTTTACCATTTTCGTAGTAATGGCAAAAGTGTGAACCCTGTCAGCGCCATTGAAAATCCGCTGTGCTGTAGTTACCGGAATATAATTGGTCCTTTCGTCATTTCTGGCTTTGTCATGGGTCACTCCAATGACTTTAAACGGAACATTATTCAGCTTTACATACTTGCCTATCGGATCTTCCTCCTTGAACAAGGCCTTCCGAACATTCTCCCCAATCACAATTACCTTCCGGGAATCATTCATATCCATATCATTTATGAACCTTCCTGAAGCAATAATTACTTTTTCCATCTCCAGTAAGGCAGGATGGCATGATGAGGTTTCAAAGGAGCCATACTCATTTTTGTAGGTATAGACGATGGTTCCCGGTAGATAGTACCTGGAGGATACCTGTTCAAGATTTTCCCCCTTCTCCTTAAGAAAGGTATAATCGGCATTGTTGAATTTAATGGTTCTACCCTCTTTCATTCCCTGATAAGGGATGGAGGTATCACCGGTCCAAAGCCACATGATATTTATAGAGTTGCTTGCAAAGTTCTCTTTCACACCATTTTGAAGGCCGTTGCCTGATCCCAGAAGGACCATCAGCATGAAGATGCCCCACGCCACCGAAAAACCGGTGAGAAATGTCCTTAACTTATTTTTCTTAATGGTGGAGAAGATCTCCTGCCAAACATCAACATCAAACATATCGTCTGTTTTTATTCGGTTCGCACGCGGTCTTTAAATAATTGAAGATCTCCATTTTTAATCACCTCTTCGATTACTCCATCTTTGAGCCTGATAATTTTTTTGGTCATTGCGGCAATATCATGCTCATGAGTAACGATGATGACAGTTTTCCCCTGCTCATTGATCTCTTTCAGAATATCCATAACCTCAAACGAGGTAGTAGAATCGAGCGCGCCCGTAGGTTCATCCGCCAGGATAATCTGAGGTTGGGAGATTAGTGCACGGGCAATTGCTACCCTTTGCTTTTGCCCACCCGACAATTCACTCGGCAAATGGTGGGCCCACTCTTTCAGCCCAAGCCGATCGAGATATTCGAGTGCAATAAGGTTTCGCTTCTTCCGACTAACTTTCTGATAATAAAGAGGTAATGCAACATTTTCAGCAGCATTCTTAAACGAAATAAGATTGAAGGACTGGAATATAAATCCGATCATTTCATTGCGTGTCATGGCCGCCTTGGTTTCATTCAGCCCCTGAATTAATTTGCCCCCAAGATGGTAAGTCCCCTGGTCATAGTCATCCAGGATCCCCAGAATATTCAAAAGGGTGGACTTCCCCGATCCGGAGGACCCCATAATCGAAACAAATTCCCCCTCCTGGATATCCAGATCCAACCCTTTTAAAACATGAAGACTGTTACTGCCCATCACGTATGACTTATGCAGATTACTAATCTGTATCATTTTATTTAATTTTTTATCATTTATTCTCCATTCACGCCGACCTAAACTTATTAGACGTGAAGTTTATCAAATTGTTACACTAAATCGTCGATTTTTCAAAAGATTTAACCCCTAATATTTTATTTCCAGACAAGAGTCGTGCCAGTTACAATATATAGTTGAATTACAAAGATATAAATTCCGGAAGGTCAAAACAGATTGTACATAAGTGTACATTTTTGAACTGGCTTATGTTCATTTTCGGACAGTATTTTGAAGACCTTGGTATTATTCTAACGATATCTCTTAATTCAAAAGCCGAGGCACGTGTCCAACCCAAACGATTACTCTGCATCGGTTCAGTTGTGCCTATTTGCCAAAGCCGTGGATGACTCTGGCAGTCTTTTCTTTTGAAATCCATGCATCGACATAGTTTTTCAATTCACTTAGCTGTTGTAAATCAGTCTTTCAACGGATTCCACCCCTGCGCCTTCAATGGAATTGCCTGGCCCATTCCTGCTGTAATCAGGTTAACCCCTTCACTTTTATTGGTGATGTACCCGATTATGGAGATATCGGGATGATTCCGGATTTTATCATTGTCACTTACGGGAAGGGTAAAGAGCAATTCGTAGTCTTCACCCCCATTTAAAGCGGCCACTAACGGATTAATATTCAGCTCTGCAGCCATCTTTTTAGTTTGATTATCATACAGCAGCCGGTCTTCATAAAGCCGGCAACCCACCTCACTTTGGGTACACAGATGTAGTATTTCAGAAGAGAGTCCGTCGGATATGTCTATCATGGAGGTAGGTTTAATGCCTAACTCTTTAAAAAGCAATGGGATATCCTTTCTGGCCTCAGGTTTTAATTGCCGTTCAAGAATATAATCATAACCGGTAAATTGAGGCACCATTTTGGGATTTACTTTAAACACCTCGTTCTCCCTCTCGAGCAACTGTAACCCCATGTAGGCTCCGCCAAGGTCACCGGTAACACATAAGATATCGGTGTCTTTAGCCCCGTTTCGATAAACCAGATCCTCATCGTCAGCCTCACCGATAGCGGTCACAGAGATCAGAAGTCCAGTAATTGAAGTGGTAGTATCACCTCCGACAAGATCGACCCCATACCTTTCGCAGGCCAGGTAAATTCCGATGTAGAGCTCATCAATAGCTTCAACCGACATTTTTGAAGAGACAGCTATAGAAACCGTAATTTGTTTAGGTGTGGCATTCATCGCATAAACGTCACTCAGATTAACTGTTACTGCCTTATAGCCCAGATGGCGTAAAGGCACATACATCAGGTTAAAATGGACCCCCTCGGTCAGAAGATCGGTGGTGACGACAATTTTTTTATTCTTAAAATCGAGTACCGCGCAGTCATCGCCAACTCCTTTTATGGTACTATCGTTTTTCAATACGATATTTTCAGTCAGCCGACGGATTAAGCCGAACTCTCCAAGTTCAGAAAGTTCTGTTTTACTGTACGTTGCGTTTGCCATACAAGATCATCTTTTATTTAGAATTTTGGACCTCAAAAGTAATGTTCATTTTGTATCTTTGCAATTTAAAACCAGTCTATTTAAGCAGCCAATAGGAATTTGCTGCATTTGTTTGTTACTGGTATAAATATTGAACTCAAAAATTATCATGGAAGACCAAAATAAATTAATACATGAGGTCACCCAGCGCGATTATAGATTTGGCTTTGTATCTGATATAGAAACTGATACTATTGTAAAAGGGTTGAATGAGGAGGTAATCCGGATTATTTCCGCCAAGAAGGACGAGCCCGAATTTATGCTCGAGTTCCGCCTTAAGGCCTACCGTCGCTGGCTGACCATGAAAATGCCTGAATGGGCTCAGTTAAAGATTCCGCAGATTGACTATCAGGATATTATATTCTATGCTGCTCCAACACAGCAAGCGAAATATGAAAGCCTCAACGAAGTTGATCCGGAATTGTTACGTACCTTCGAGAAACTGGGGATACCGCTCGAGGAACAGAAAATGCTTTCCGGCGTTGCCGTCGACGCAGTCATTGACAGTGTTTCGGTGAAAACGACCTTTAAAGAAACCCTCGCTGAACGGGGCATTATCTTTTGTTCCTTCAGCGAAGCGGTCAAACATCATCCCGATTTGATCCAGAAATACCTTGGGATGGCCGTGCCATACAACGACAACTACTTTGCTGCACTCAATTCAGCTGTTTTCTCTGACGGATCGTTTGTCTACATTCCGAAAGGGACCCGTTGTCCGATGGAATTATCCACCTACTTCCGGATCAACGCCCAAAATACCGGGCAGTTTGAACGCACGCTGATCATTGCAGACGACGATAGCTATGTCTCTTATCTTGAGGGATGTACTGCCCCGATGCGGGATGAGAATCAGCTTCATGCGGCCGTGGTTGAGATTATTGCATTGGATCGAGCCGAGGTCAAATATTCAACGGTTCAGAACTGGTATCCCGGCGATAAGAATGGATTGGGTGGGATCTTCAATTTTGTGACCAAACGGGGGATTTGCAAAGGTATTTCCTCAAAAATACTCTGGAATCAGGTAGAAACCGGTTCTGCAATTACCTGGAAATATCCAAGTTGTGTCCTTATGGGTGACAATTCTGTCGCAGAATTCAATTCAGTTGCCCTGACCAATAACTTCCAGCAGGCCGATACAGGTACCAAAATGATCCATATAGGGAAAAATACCAAGAGTACCATCGTCTCCAAGGGGATTTCGGCAGGCCACAGTTCCAACTCCTACCGTGGTCTGGTGCGGGTAGCTCCAAAAGCCGAGAATGCACGTAATTACTCACAGTGTGACTCCCTATTACTGGGCGATACATGTGGGGCTCATACCTTTCCGTATATCGAGGTTGGCAATAGCAGTTCAATTATTGAACATGAAGCAACCACTTCCAAAATCGGGGAAGACCAGATTTTTTACTGCAATCAGCGGGGAATTTCCACCGAGGATGCCATTGGTATGATTGTCAATGGCTATGCACGCGAAGTCATCAATAAATTGCCGATGGAATTTGCCGTTGAAGCTCAGAAATTGTTGCAGATCAGCCTTGAAGGAAGCGTTGGTTAATGAAGGAATGAAGGAATGAAAAATGAAATTACAATTATAGAAGATGCTCGTAATTAAAGATTTATACGCAAAGGTTGAAGGGAAAGATATCCTCAAGGGGATAAACCTTACGGTGAATGCCGGGGAGGTTCACGCAATTATGGGGCCAAATGGGTCCGGAAAAAGTACGTTGGCCAATGTCCTGGCCGGAAACACCAATTTTGAAGTGACCCATGGAACGATCACCTTTAACGGTAAAAATATATTTGATATGTCACCCGATGTCAGGGCCAAAGAGGGATTGTTCCTCAGTTTCCAGTACCCTGTTGAAATACCGGGAGTCAGCATGGTCAATTTCCTGAAAACTGCCGTGAATGAACACCGAAAATACCGTAATGAGAAAGAGTTGTCGGCCGGAGATTTTCTCAAGCTGATGCGCGAGAAAAAGGCGATGGTACAGATTGATTCACAGCTCACTAACCGCTCTGTAAATGAGGGGTTTTCAGGTGGAGAAAAAAAGAAAAATGAGATCTTCCAGATGGCTATGCTCGAACCCAAACTGGCCATCCTCGATGAAACCGACAGCGGTCTCGATATTGATGCCCTCCGGATTGTTTCCAACGGAGTGAATATGCTTAAATCTCCCTATAATGCAACAATTCTGGTCACTCATTATCAGCGTTTGCTCGACTATATTGTGCCTGATTTTGTACATGTCCTTTACGAAGGGCGAATTGTCAAATCGGCAGGAAAAGAGTTAGCCTTTGAGCTTGAGGAGAAGGGCTATGACTGGATTAAAAAAGAGCAGGAATAGTTATGGCAGAGGTATTAGAAAAAATAACAGCAGTCAAAAGGATCAGCGAAATTTATGACACAAATCTGGCGACGATTGGAGAGGGTCTGCCCGGGTGGGTGAACCAGACCCGTCAACCTGCCCTCCAGGCTTTTCAGCGGATGGGTATTCCGGGATTCAGAACCGAAAATTATAAATATACCGACCTCACACGCCTTTTTGACAACGAAAATTTCAGACGGTCATTTAAGCCAGATGACTTTGAAGTTAATCTGAATGAGGTATTTAGCTGTGATGTTCCCGAATTTGATACTCATTTGATCCTCGTGGTCAATGGCTGGTACGATGAAGCCGGCAACCGGAACACCTCCTTTCCCGAAGGGGTTATCGTAAAAAGCCTCCGCAAGGCTATGGTTGAAAATACGGAACTTATTGAAAAATACTATGGCAAATTAGCCCAGTCGAAGGAGGATCCGTTAACAGCGATGAACACCCTGTTTGCACAGGATGGAGTATTTATTTATATCCCGGATAATACTCACTTAGCCAAACCTTTGCAGTTGATTAATATCCTGCGGAGTGAGGATGACCTCTATGTAACTCAACGGAACCTGGTCATTGCAGGGAAGAATAGTCAGGCCAGGATCATGTTCTGCGATCACACCTTGATGCCACAGCAATATATCAACAATAATCTCACTGAAATTGAAATTGGTGAAGATGCAGTTATTGATCTTTACAGCATTCAAAATCAGCATAATAAAACTGCAAGTCTTTCAGGGCTTTACATCCGTCAGGCAGGCGGTTCGCAATTGGTTACCAATGCTATAACGCTGCATGGAGGAATTATACGGAATAATCTCAGGGTTTTACTGGATGGAGAACATGCCTCTGCCAAAATTTGCGGCCTGGCTTTGTCCGATAAAAATCAACATGTTGATAATTACACGAATATAGAACATATCAGGCCGAATTGTCAAAGCGATCAGCTGTATAAGAACATTCTGGACGACAGTTCCACAGGTGGTTTTACCGGTCGGATTCATGTTTTGCCCCATGCCGTTAAAACCGCTGCATATCAACGGAATAACAACGTGTTGCTCACCAATGCAGCGAAAATGAATACCAAACCTCAGTTAGTTATTGATAACGATGATGTAAAATGCTCTCATGGTGCCACTGTTGGTCGCATTAACGATGAAGCACTTTTCTATCTTCAGGCGAGGGGGATCAACGAGAAGGAGGCAAGGCTCATGTTAATGTTTGCCTTCGCCCACGAGGTACTGGCTGAGATAAAAATTGAAAAACTGCGTGATGTAATCGATAAACTGGTCAATAAGCGGCTAAGAGGAGAAGTCTCCAAATGCCATTCCTGTGCCATGGACTGCATTCGTTGAGAAGCCATCACCCCTTTTGGCTGGTTCAATTCAGCTTAAAACAGATTGCTGGTTTCATTTATTATTTTCATATAGGTCTAATATTCAATTTATAATACATTTGTCAATTGCCAATTAATAATTGTCAATTTCAATTCATATGAACCCTGATCTGTTCAAAATACGTAAAGATTTTCCTATCCTTGACCAAAAAGTCAATGGTAAGCCATTCATATATTTGGATAATGCTGCGACCAGCCAGCGGCCACAACAAGTGATAGATCGGATGAATGAATTTTCACACCGGTTTAACGGCAATATCCACCGGGCGACTCACTTTATGGCGAATAAGACTACGGAAGCCTTCGAAGAGAGTCGGGAAATGGTTCGCAACTATTTGAATGCGGTTGAACCAGCAGAGATCATCTTCACGCACGGAACGACAGAATCGATTAACCTGGTGGCCTTTTCGTTTGGCGAAGCCTTTATCAGTAAAGGAGATGAGGTCATTGTCACCGAAATGGAGCATCATGCCAATATTGTTCCCTGGCAAATGATGTGCGAGCGTCGCGGAGCCGGGCTGAAAATAGTTCCATTTGGAGATAACGGCGTTTTAGATCTGGACCAAATAGATAAGCTGATTACTGATAAAACCCGGATATTGGCCGTTACTCATGTCTCTAACACGTTGGGAACTGTTAATCCTATCACAGAGATCATAGCCAAAGCACATTTGAAAAATGTTCCTGTCTTAATCGACGGAGCTCAGGCTGCTCCTCATTTTTCGATTGATGTTCAAGCTCTTGACTGCGATTTCTACGCCTTTTCAGGACACAAAATGTATGGACCCACCGGTATTGGAGTTCTGTATGGCAAAAGGAAATGGCTCGACCTAATGCCCCCCTTTCTGGGTGGAGGTGAAATGATTGACAGAGTTACGTTTTCAAAAACAACCTACAATGAGATTCCATACAAATTCGAGGCAGGAACTCCCGACTATTTAGGGGCTATCGGCTTGGGAGCAGCTATTGATTACCTGAACAGGCAAGATAAGCCCATGATTGAGCGTTATGAACGTGAGTTGCTTTTGGAGTCAACTCTTAAACTAAAACAGATTGACGGACTGAAAATTTACGGGGAAGCTCCTGAAAAAGCCGGTGTCGTCAGTTTTAATATCGATGGAATACATCCATTTGATCTGGGTACATTGCTCGACCAGATGGGAATTGCTGTAAGAACAGGGCGGTTATGTGCCGATCCGGTAATGGATCATTTTGGTGTTGAAAATATGGTTCGTGCCTCATTTGCTTTTTATAATACGGTCGAGGAGATCGAAGCATTATATATTGCATTGATCCGCTTAAAAGCGATGTTTTAACGAAACACAGATAATCAGGAAGAAAACCCATTGATCCGTCAGATGACGGAGAACATTATAATTTGACAATTATTTAAATGACCATAGACGAAATACAACAGGGGATCATCGAAGATTTTTCAGCCTTTGAAGATTGGATGGACAAATATAGTCTCCTCATCGAATTGGGCAATGAACTTGCCCCAATCGATCCCAAATACAAGGTTGAGAGTAACCAGATCCGGGGATGCCAGTCAAGGGTTTGGCTGCACCAGGAATTTGCAGATGGGAAAATCACCTTTGAAGCCGAAAGTGATGCACTGATTGTTAAAGGATTAGTTGCGCTGCTACTGAAAATCTATTCAAATCGTACACCTCACGAGATTCTGACTTCTGAACCCCGCTTTATCGATGAGATCGGTTTAAGGCAACATCTCTCACCTACCCGATCGAATGGTTTATTGGCTATGGTTAAACAGATGAAACTTTATGCATTGGCATACGAGAAAATTTCAGCCAAGGGAAATTAAAGCTTTGGAAATTTAACATTACTAATTGATAATTAATACAATGGATCCACGTATAGATTTAATCATAGAAAACCTAAAAGAGGTGTTTGACCCGGAAATTCCGGTCAATGTTTACGACCTTGGACTGATATATAGTGTTGATATGGATGGTGATGAAGCCAAAATCCTGATGACTCTTACCGCTCCGGGATGCCCTGCCGCAGATATGATTCTTGCCGATGTGGAATATATGTCCAAGAAAGTGGAAGGAGTTGAATCGTGCCAGGTGGAGATCACCTTTGATCCGGCCTGGGACAAATCGATGATGTCGGAGGAAGCACGACTGGAACTCGGGTTTATGTAAAAATCCATCATCCAAAACCGGGGGTGTGTTTAGTGCACGATACTGATCGATTCGACATAAATCAATTACCGGCAGGAAAAGAAAAATGCAAAGTGCAGTATAAAAAATGCAAAATGCAAAACAATCTTATTTCCATTTATTTCAACTTATATCCCAATACCTTACCGATCAATGGACAGTTCTGCCGAAAATCATAGTCTTCTGATCAGACAAAAAGCATTGGAGCTCGGTTTTTCGGAATGCGGGATATCGGAGGTAAGAGCTCTTGAGGAGGAGCGTGAACCGCTTCAGAAATGGCTTGCCGAAAATATGAACGGCAATATGGGATATATGGCCAATCATTTCGAAAAGCGACTTGATCCCGGGAAGCTCGAAGAGGGGGCCAAATCTGTTATCTCCGTGCTGATCAACTACTTTCCATCCCAAAAACAAACCGACCCGTCAGCACCCGAAATTTCGAAATATGCCTACGGCAGAGACTACCATTTTGTGGTAAAAGAAAAGCTTAACGAACTTTTGGTTTTCATCCGGACAGAGATTTCCATATGCCGGGGAAGGGCATTTGTCGACTCTGCCCCAATTTTGGAACGCTCCCTGGCTAAAGCGGCAGGCCTCGGATGGATCGGAAAACATTCACTCCTGATCAATAAATATCATGGTTCATATGTGTTTATTGGCGAGCTGATTATTGATTTAGAACTGGCTTACGATCTCCCATTTACAAGTGATCATTGCGGTACCTGCACCCGGTGTATCGATGCCTGTCCCACACAGGCCATTATTGCTGACCGCATCGTGGATGCCAGAAAGTGCATTTCGTACCATACCATTGAAAATAAAGAGGAAGTTCCAATTCAGATCCGTGAGAAATTAGAAAACCATATCTTTGGTTGTGACATCTGCCAGGATGTCTGCCCCTGGAACAGGGTAATAACACCCCATCAAAATATGCACTTTAAACCCACTGAAGGATTACTGGAAATGGATAAAAAAGGATGGGATGAACTTGATCGCCCTACTTACAATAAAATGTTCAGAATGTCGGCCTTGGAGCGGGCCGGATACCCCCGGATAATGCGCAATATTGGTTACCTGAAGTGATAAGTTCCAAGAATCGGGATTATTCATTCAGTTGTTCCCCTATTCCTCTAAATTCTTTGCACCTTCCGGGATTTTTGCAAAATAATCTCCGGAAAAATAGTTATCTTTAATCATTAAATATGGATTATGATAATTTTGAAAACGGAGGTTGAATTGCCCAAATTCAAAAAAAAATTGGGGTATCGTCATCAATCGCTGATGATCGGCTCATGCTTTGCAGAAAATATCGGAAACTATCTTCAGGAACGTTGCCTCCCTGTGATGGTAAATCCGTTTGGTATTCAATACAATCCGCTGTCAATTGCAAATAGCCTTGAACAGTTGATGAACCGGAAAAATTTCACGGAAAATGATCTTTTTTTTTCAAATGGTCTGTATAATAGTTTCTCACATCATAGCAGGTTTTCAGGTCCCGATCCTGCAAAGGTGCTCATTAAGATCAACTCAGGTGCCGCTGAAGCATATACTTATCTGAAAAACGCCACCCATCTTTTTATCACATTTGGAACTTCCTGGGTATTTCAGCACAAGCAAAGCGGGAAAGTTGTTTCAAATTGTCATAAGCTACCTGCAGCAATATTCAACCATAATCGGCTGTCTGTTGATCGGATCACGGAAATATGGGTTCCTCTCATCAGACAACTAAGGGTAATCAACCCAAACCTCCATCTGGTTTTTACAGTAAGTCCCATCAGGCATCTGAAAGACGGTGCACATGAGAATCAACTCAGCAAAGCAACCTTGCTTCTGGCTATCGAAACGTTGATTTCCAATTACTGCGATGAGCTGATCTCCTATTTTCCATCGTATGAGCTTGTACTTGATGAACTCCGGGATTACCGGTTTTACGCAACCGATATGGCTCACCTGAGTGAGTTGGCCATCGATTATATCAGGGAAAAATTTGCAGAGACAATTTTTGATCAAGAGGCTCAATCTATTATTATTGAAGTAGATAAATTGATTCAGGCACTTAAACACAAACCATTCAATCGCCTTGAAAAAGGATATTTTTCGTTCATCGAAGCTCAGCTCGGGAAGTTGGATCAGCTTAGAATTAATTACCCGTTTGTCGATTTTAATCCTCTAACGAGAAAGTTTGATGAAAAAATAATAGATTAAATTTTCAGTTAACAAAACCTTTGCTTATTTTTAGCGGACACCATACACCATCGTAAGAATGGTGTCCCGCTAAAAATAGAGTAAAATTAAAATCAAGTTCGTATGAGCTACCTAAATTTCGATAAAGAGGAACTGGTTAATCTGGAATATTCATTACAACACGAATTTCTGCGTACTAACCGATCAGGCGCCTATTCTTCCTCAACCCTTGCAGGATGTAATACCCGTAAATATCATGGGTTGCTGATAGTGCAACTGGATGAGCTGGACGGAGGGAAGCATGTGCTGCTATCTTCACTCGATGAAACAGTGATACAACATGATACTCAGTTCAATCTGGGAATTCATAAATACCCGGGTGAATTTTATGAACCAAAGGGTCATAAGTATATCCGGAATTTTGAAATTGATACGATACCCAAGGTAACCTATCGGGTTGGTGGCGTGATTCTCACAAAAACCCGGATGTTGGTTGAGCATGAAAATCACGTCATTGTGAAATATACCCTGGAAGATGCCAATAGTCCTACTACCTTGAGATTCAAACCATTTCTTGCATTTCGCAATGTTCATCAACTTACAAGGGCAAATATGGTTGCCAACGGCAAATTCACCAGGGTGAAGAATGGGATTAAAATGTGTCTATATGAGGGATATCCTGATTTGTATATGCAATTTTCCAAGGATCCAGATTTTGTCCCTGTTCCCGATTGGTCACGGAATATTGAATATATGAAAGAGCGCTCCAGAGGTTACGAATATCAGGAGGATCTTTTTGTTCCCGGCTATTTTGAACTATCGATCAAAAAAGGGGAATCGGTATTCTTCTCCGCTTCGACCGAGGTTTGTGATCCGGGAAGCCTTAAAAAACAATATAAAATTGAAAAGGAGCGGCGTCTCCCACGCGACAGTTTCGTCAATTGCCTTCTTAATGCTGCGCAGCAATTCCTGTGTGACAGGAAGGATGGAAAGGATCTGATTGCCGGATTTCCCTGGTATGAATCGATTCCGCGACAGACGCTTCTTGCCTTACCCGGTATTTTGTTAAGCCAATCCGAGTTTGCCGTTTACGAGGCTATCCTGAAGACCAATCTCGGGCGTCTCAAGGATGGTTTACTTCCCAAATATGCCGGATTGCCTTCCGACTATGATGCCGCTGATGCACCACTCTTTGCTTTTCAGACCATTCAGGCGCTGACACCATTCAAAGAGAAAAAAGAACTTTGGAAGAGTTATGGCCCCGCTATGAAGGAAATTCTCTCCAGTTATAAGAAGGGCACCCGTTTCAATATTCACATGGAACCAAATGGGCTGATCCATGCCAAACAGGATGGAGTAGCGCTAACCTGGATGGATGCTTATATTGACGGAAAACCGGTGACACAAAGGGGAGGTTTTGCCGTAGAGATAAATTCGGCCTGGTATAACGCCGTCTGCTGGGCCCTGGAACTCGCTGAATCAGCTAAAGATAAAGCATTTATAAATGAATGGTCCGCTTTTCCTGAACTGATAGCCACATCATTTCTTGAAGCATTCTGGGATGATAACCATGGTTACCTGGCCGATTATGTGGATGGAAATTATAAGGACTGGTCTGTGAGACCAAATATGATCTTTGCTGCTGGTTTTTCATATTCACCGTTATCCCGGGAACAGAAAAAAATAATTCTCAGTAAGGTTAGAAATGAGCTGCTTACACCACGCGGACTCAGATCGCTGGCACCCAGCGATCTACAATATAAAGGATCTTGCGTAGGAAACCCTGATCAGAGATCTGCTGCAGTTCACATGGGGAGTGTTTACCCTTTCCTGATTTATCCTTTTGTTAAAACATATCTTGAAGTCCATAAGGCAGGCGGGTTGTCCTTTGTCAAACAGATCATGGCAGGTTTCGAAGAGGAGATGTCGGAACATTGTGTGGGGACACTTTCAGAAGTTTATGAAGGAAATCCACCTTACACTGCCCGTGGCGCAATTTCCCAGGCCTGGAATGTCGGAGGTGTACTATGTGCTTTAACTGCTCTCGAAAAATTTGGAGAAACATCTTAATTATTTTAAAAATCGGTTTGTAATTGTCAAAATTGCAGACCAGGACGAACAAATGCAGAAACAAATTGGAATAGAAAATAATTTTTACGGCTCAAGTTTATAACTATAAAACCCTTTTCAACTACGGTTTAAAAGGACAAAGCAATGCAGAAATCTGCAAGGCAAAATGGTCAGGAAGGGCTGGACTCGAGTCAGTAATCTCAATATGAGTAAGTTAATCTAAAAGAATTCGAATGAAAGTTTTAATGTTTGGATGGGAGTTTCCCCCGCACATTAGCGGTGGTCTCGGTACGGCCAGTTACGGATTAACCAAAGGACTAGCGCAACTAGATGATGTTGAGGTGCTTTTTGTCGTCCCAAAGGCATATGGCGACGAAGATAATTCAGCAGTAAAGAAGATAATCGGGGCGAGCGATGTTTCAATCTCCCAGAAAAAAATCATTTTTAATAATAGCGAACACCAGTTTACTTCACTCGAAGTTGAATCAAACCTTTTACCCTATTCTACCCCTGAAGAGTTTTGGAAGCTGACTGAGCAGCGGGTCACCTCCCAAACACGCTTTATCCAGACAGATTCTGAAGGGAAGCTCCCTTTCACCGGGAAATACGGAGCTAACCTGCTCGAAGAGATTGCCAATTATGCCATTGTTGCAGAATATATCGGCAGAGAATACGATTTTGATGTAATCCATGCTCACGATTGGCTGGCCTATCCGGCCGGAATTGCAGCGAAAAGGGTAAGTGGCAAACCCCTGGTCATTCATGTTCACGCAACCGATTTTGACCGCAGTGGCGGTAGCGTTAATCCTAAGGTTTACTCGCTGGAACGCGAAGGGATGGAGATCGCTGACCAGATTATTACCGTGAGCAACCTCACCCGGAACATTGTCATTGAAAAATACGGGATAGATCCTGCCAAGGTTACCACGGTTTATAATGCAGTTGAGCCGGTCGAAAAACCCGAGAATTCAAGTTATAAAAAGGGAATTAATGAAAAAATTGTCACCTTCCTTGGTCGGATAACGATGCAGAAAGGACCTGAATATTTTGTTGAAGCAGCCTATCAGGTTTTAAGGCGCACCGATAATGTCCATTTTGTTATGGCAGGGAGCGGTGATATGATGGAGAAGATGATCCGCCGTGCAGCCCGTTTGGGTATTGCCGACCGGTTCCACTTCACCGGATTCCTTCACGGAGATGATGTTTTCGATATGTTCCGCATGAGTGATGTTTATGTGATGCCATCAGTTTCAGAACCTTTTGGCATTTCACCACTTGAAGCAATGATGTCCGATGTTCCAACGATTATTTCAAAACAATCAGGAGTTGCCGAAATTCTTACTCACGCTATAAAAGTTGATTTCTGGGATATTAATGCCATGGCTGACGCCATTTATGGAATACTTAAATATCCGGCTCTTTCATCGATGTTTAGAAAATACGGGAGAGAAGAGGTTGACAGTTTGCAGTGGAAGCAATCAGCAGAACATGTCCATCAGGTCTATTTAGCAGCGTTATCTAAATCTACTCATAAAATATAAAAGATATGAAATCAGTTTGCCTTAACTTTCAAATACATCAACCGTTCCGTTACCGGAAATATCGTTTTTTTGACATTGGCAATGATGCCTATTATTATGATGATTTTGCAAATGAAACTTTCATGCGAAAGGTTGCTGATCAATCCTATCTGCCGGCCAATAAAATAATTCTTGAGCAAATCCTGAAGTACAAGGGGAAATTCAAGGTAACATATTCATTATCAGGCGTTGTGATTGATCAGTTTAAACTCTATGCCCCTGAAGTAATCGAATCATTTGCCAAACTCGCTGCAACCGGATGTGTTGAATTTCTGTCGGAAACTTACGCCAATTCAATGGTTTCCCTGAACGATAAAGACTTATTCGAATCCCAGGTGAAAGCACATGACGACCTGATTGAGGAGCTCTTTGGACGACGACCTAAAGTATTCAGAAACACTGAATTAATCTACTCCGACGAGTTAGGGGATATTGTTCAGAAAATGGGCTTCGAGGCGATGATTACCGAAGGAGCCAAACATGTTCTTGGATGGAAAAGTCCAAATTATTTATATTGCAACGGATTGAATCCAAGATTGAAAGTCCTGATGCGCAATTTCCGTTTCAGTGACGACTTGTCCTTCAGGTTTGGCAATAAAGCCTGGAATGAGTATCCTCTCACTGCAGAGAAATATGCCGGTTGGATGGCTCTCCTGCCCAAAGAGGAAGAAGTCGTTAATGTTTTTATTAATTACGAAACATTTGGTCAGCTTCAGCTCAAAGGGACAGGAATTTTTGATTTCCTGAAAAACCTCCCGGGTGCCATCCTAAAAACAGGACAACTTCAATTTGCAACTCCATCCGAAGTCGTTGCCACCCTTCAACCAGTTTCTGCAGTACACGTTCTATACCCGATTTCCTGGGCTGACGAAGAGCGCGATCTCTCTGCCTGGTTAGGGAACGAACTCCAGAAAGAGGCTTTTGATAAACTCTATCAGCTTAAGGGGCGGATGAACCTCTGCCATGACGCTACTTTACTCAAGGATTGGGATTACCTTCAGACCATCGATCACTTTTATTACATGTGCACTAAATTCTTTTCGGATGGCGAGGTTCATAAATATTTTAACCCTTATAGCACTCCTTATGAGGCGTTTATCAATTACATGAATATCCTCAGTGATTTTAAAATCAGGCTCAATGCACTGGTTCCGGAAAGCGCTAAAGACCAGGAAATCACCAACCTCAAGGAACTGGTGTCTTCCAAATCGAAAAAACTCGACCTTGCTGAAACAGAACTGAAAAAAGTTAAAAAGGAGATGACCGCAGCTAAGCTTACTCAAAATAAAATTGCCGCTCCTGCAAAAATTGAACCCATTAAAGAAACCCCAAAAAAGGAAACCAAAAAACAGACTACAAAAACGAAAAAATAATTAACCTGCCATGAATTTGAAGCGCATTGCCGTGATCGGTAGCAGTAACACCGATATGGTTATTAAGACTACCAAATTACCGGCACCTAGCGAAACAATTCTGGGAGGTGATTTTTTCATGAATCCGGGCGGGAAAGGGGCCAATCAGGCTGTTGCAGCTGCCCGACTGGGAGGAAAAGTAAGCCTGATTGCCAAGACCGGGGATGATGTTTTCGGCAGACAGGCACGACAGAATTTTGAAAGCGATCGTATTAATTGCAACTTTTTAGTTACCGATCCGGATCATCCATCAGGTGTGGCACTTATTGCAGTCGATGCTCATGGTGAAAACTGTATCGTTGTCGCTCCCGGCTCAAACGGGAACCTGGGCAAAAACGATATCGATCAGGCCCGTGAGGAGATACTCCGATCAGAGCTTATCCTGATGCAGCTCGAAATCCCTATTGAAACGGTCAGCTATGCGGCCAATATCGCATTTGATGCAGGGATTAAAGTGATCCTCAATCCTGCCCCTGCAGCGAAAATACCGGATGAGCTCTTGTCCGGACTCTATATGATCACCCCAAACGAAACCGAGGCAGAACTCATTTCCGGGATTCCTGTCGTGGATATGGAGTCTGCCCGTCTTGCCGCTCAAAACCTTTATGATCGGGGGGTAAAAGTGGTCGTTATCACACTGGGAAGTAAAGGAGCATTTCTATTTACCAAAGACAAAGCTCTCCTGATTCCCTCACCTAAAGTTGAAGCAATCGATACCACAGCCGCGGGTGACGTATTCAACGGGGCTATTGCAGTGGCAATTTCTGAAGGAACAGACCTCGAAAAAGCCGTGGAATTTGCCTGTAAGGCTGCGTCAATCTCGGTAACCCGGATGGGCGCCCAATCCTCGGCTCCTTACAGGACAGAGATTATCTAAGTTTCATCCAAAATATAGGTAGCTAAATCTAATCTCCTGATGAAAAATATTATTGTCTATTATATCGCAATTATCCTTTCTCTTCCCTTACTGCTCCTGGTTTCAAGAACTGTTCACCCAAATTGGTTTGTATTTTTATTGCTGATTTATGCGATCCCATACCGGACCTTGATTGACGGATCCAGGCTGGTCAGCAAGCAATTGATGCAATGGAACGAGATCTGGAAGTTACTGATTCCGGGCCGGGTGAGGGTATACAGAAAGGATTTATATTTCAAAAAATGAAGCTAGTAACGCTGATACTTTTTCTGGTGTTCGTTTCCTTGACCGGAAAAACCCAAACATCGGTCACGAACACCCGCACCATATCTGTGGAAGTGCTCAAAGATAAGATCTCAGGAGGCTGGGCCGGCAAGATGCTGGGTGTGACCTTTGGTGCACCGGTAGAATTTAAGGCGCAGTGCAAAACTTTTGAAGATCCGATAACCTGGGTTCCATCCGATGTGATTGGTTCCAAGGAACAAGATGACCTGTATGTCCAGCTCACTTTCCTGATGACGATGGATCAATGCGGGATCGATGCTCCTGCAAAGAAGTTCCAGGAGCTTTTTGCCAAGGCCGGTTACCAGCTATGGCATGCCAATGTGCAGGCGCGCAAAAACTATTTCGATAGTATTTTCCCTCCCCAATCAGGACATCCTGATTTTAATATTCATGCCGATGATATTGATTTTCAAATAGAAGCCGATTACATCGGATTTATGTGCCCCGGGATGCCCCAGACAGCCCGAAAGCTGGCGGACAAAGTGGGTCATATCATGAATTATGGTGATGGAGTTTATGGCGGCATATTTATCGGGGCCTTATATTCAAATGCCTATTTCGAAAGTGACATCGCTAAATTAATCGGGAAGGCTCTACTTTCCATTCCTGCTGAAGGTGACTATGCAAAGATTGTAAAAGATGTGATTCTGCTGCACCAGCACTACCCGGCCGACTGGCGTGCATCGTGGAAGGAGCTTGAGGCTAAATGGGGAAGCGTTCACATTTGCGAAGCCGGAAGCACCTTTAACATCGATGCCAAATTAAACGGGGCTTATGTGGTAATGGGGCTGCTTTACGGTGATGGTGATCCCCATAAGACCATGGAAATTACGGCAAGATGCGGCGAGGATGCCGATTGCAATCCTTCGAATGCCATGGCAGTGCTCGGAGTTATGAAAGGATTCAGCGGTTTGCCAAAGGAATATCAGGAAGCTGTTCAGAATATGGGCGATACCCTCTTTATCCATACCAGCTATTCGTTCAATAAGGCGGTAAGGCAAACCATGAAATATGCCCGGGAACTTGCCGTAAAGAATGGAGGAATTGCGAACAACAGTGAACTGAAAATTAAAATTCAGACTCCTCACCCTTTTAAACCTGAGGTGGCCTTCCCAAAATTGGTTTTCGATCATAAGGTTACCGTCTTTGAAAAAGAGGACTGGCAATTCAAAGGGAAATGGGCCAACTACAAATGTCAGGACGAAGACAACAATAATAAAATACTTGATGAGGCTAAATTCAGTAGCCAGCCGGGTGACGAAGCTCTGCTCGCCTTTAAAGGGACTGGGGTTTCGGTTTGCGGTAACTGGATGAAAGATTGCGGCAAAGCCGATATTTTCATTGACGGTAAGCTCAATCGAACGATCGATGAATATTTTGGGTGTGCCAATCAAATTCAGACCGACATGGATCTTTACCATATTACGGGTCTTAAACCGGGAAAACATACCCTGAAAGTGGTGGTCAAAGGGGAAAAACGGCCCGAAGCTTCAGCGGCCAATCTCTACCTGTCTAAAGCGATTGTCTTTAAAACAGGGGATAAAAAAAATGAAAAGTATAAATTTTCGTTTCAGAAATTTGAAAAATAAGCACCATTTTATAAAATATTTTCCAACAGATGGCGCAGAATTTCGCAGATATTTTTTTCTTCAACGCTGATCTGCGGGATTAGCGGGAAAAACTTTTAATCTTTTCTAGGTTGCCATTGAATTTTTGAATTACTCTACTTTGTAGCGATTGACCGGGTCTAATAAATGACTTAAAAATGATAATTAAACTTTTGGTTCCTGTAGCAATTATCTTATTGATTTCGTGTAATTTACCGAAATCATCCTCAAGTGATCCCGTTAAAATCATCTTCGACAGCGACATGGGTCCCGACTATGATGATGTGGGTGCCTTAACGATGTTGCACGCCTTTGCCGACTGCGGGAAGGCAGAGATCCTGGCCACCATGGCTTCAAACAGATACGAACTCGTCGCACCGTGTCTCGGAATAATCAACGCCTATTATGGCCGCCCCGGGATTCCCATCGGCGCTCCAAAAACCCATGGAGTGAATATCGGATGCAGCCAGCATTGGACAGACTCGCTCATGGCCCATTATCCCCATTCTCTCAACTCAAATTCACAGGCACAGGATGCAAAGCTCCTTTACCGCAAAATCCTCGCTTCCCAACCCGACAATTCAGTGGTTATCGTTACCGTAGGATTCCTCACGAATCTGAACGATTTGTTGCTTTCAAAGCCCGATTCAATTTCACCGCTTGACGGAACGGCCCTGGTTTCAAAAAAGGTAAAGCATTTGGTATCCATGGCCGGAAAGTTTCCGGAAGGGTGGGAATTCAATGTGAAGGAAGATTCCGTCTCCTCCAACTATGTTTTTGAACATTGGCCAACCCGGATTCTCCTGAGCGGTTTTGAAATCGGGGAAAAAATCTTTACCGGAAAGAAATTAATAGCCGGTAATCTGCAAAGTCCGGCGCACATGGCTTTTAAAATTGCAATTCCCATGGCTCAGGAAGACAGGAACGGGCGTATGAGCTGGGATGAAACCGCAGTTTTGGCCGCGGTAAAGGGAGCTTCGTTTGCCTTTGGTGAAGTGAACGGAACCATGGTAGCGGAACCTTCCGGGCATAACCGGTGGATCAACAATGAAACAGGGAAGCACAGCTATCTGACCTTTAAAAAGAGCCCCGGTGAGATTTCGGGAATTATTGAAGGGTATATCATGCACGAGGTCGGGAAAAAGGAATAATATCAAAATGCAAAGCGAAGAATGCAAAGTGCAAAACAGAAAGAAAACAATCTGGAAAGGATTAAAAAATCATCCGTTTTGCATTTTGCACCTTTCACTTTGAACTCTTTTTTTTATGATTTAATTCAAAAAAACGCTCTGATTATTAACCAAACATCTGTTTACCATGTATATTGTAGAATCTTATGCCGTTGCAGTAATCCTGACCGTGATCACCATGCTGTGCTGGGGATCGTGGGCCAATACCCAGAAACTGGCCGCCAAAACCTGGCGCTTTGAATTGTTCTATTGGGATTATGTGCTTGGGATATTACTTTTTTCGCTGATTTTAGGGCACACGTTGGGAAGTAGCGGAAGTCAGGGGGTGGGATTTACCGAAAGCCTCCGGCAGGCTTCATGGACCAGCTTCTTTGGTGCTTTGGCCGGAGGGGTAATTTTCAATCTCGCCAATATCCTGATCGTGGCAGCAATAGCTATAGCCGGAATGTCAGTCGCATTCCCTATCGGGATAGGTATTGCACTGGTATTGGGGGTGATAATCAATTATATTGCGAAGCCTCAGGGTGACGCCCTGCTTTTGTTTAGCGGAGTTGCACTGGTCAGTCTGGCCATCGTCATCGATGCACTGGCGTATGGGAAAAAAGCGGCCCAGGCTCATAAGATTCCTGCCAAGGGAATTGTCGTATCGATTGTCGGAGGTGTTCTGATGGCTCTTTTTTATCGTTTCGTGGCTGCTTCCATGGCAACGAATCAGGTAAGCCCTGAGGTCGGTATGCTCACCCCCTATGCCGCCGTCTTCATCTTTTCACTGGGAGTGCTGATCAGCAACTTCTTATTCAATACCATATTGATGAGAAAACCTTTTGAAGGTTCCCCCGTAACCTATTCCCAATATTTTAGGGGATCACTGAAGGAACATCTCACCGGGATAGCCGGGGGTATGATCTGGTGTGTAGGAATGTCGCTGAGCATTCTTGCAGCCAATAAGGCCGGATTCGCGATATCGTATGGTCTCGGACAAGGTGCGACGCTGATTGCTGCACTTTGGGGCGTCTTCATCTGGAAGGAGTTTAAAAATGCTCCCAAAAAGGTAAATACGTTATTGGCAATGATGTTCGTTCTTTTTGTCGCGAGACTCGGGCTGATTATTTTGGCAGGGAGCTAAACGACTATTTCACCGGAAAGGTAACAATTTTCGTCATCGCCATGCAATTCGGTTAATCTGACTTTGTGAACCGTATTCTTTTGTGCCCCTGAAGCTTTAAAATGAACCGGGAGGTAGTGCTGACCATATCCGTTGGCAATTCCCTGGGTGATCTTTTCGATCAGGACATCCTGGGTCCGTCCGATAAATGATTTGTAATAACTCATCTTATTCTCAACAGAAAGCTCCCTGACCTGCAGAGATCGTTGATTCTTGATTTTTTCCGGGAGGTGATTTTCCAGCCGTTCCGCCCTCGTCCCTTTCCTGACAGAGTATTTAAAAGTATGGACATGACTGAAATTAAATTCTTTAACCGCGTCAAGCGTTTGTTGAAATTCATCATCAGTCTCTCCGGGAAAACCGACGATGATATCTGTGGTAAAATTGAAATCGGGATATACTGATCTGAATTTGGTAATCGTTTTGCGGAATTGCTCCACGTCATACATCCTCCGCATCCGCAGGAGTGTCTTTTCCGAACCGCTTTGAAGGCAAAGGTGCAGATGAGGCATCAGCCTGGGATGGGCAAACAGCTTTACAAAATCATCTCCAAATCCGTCAGGTTCAAGCGAGGAAATCCGCACCCGAAAATCACCGGGCACTTCCAGTATCTTTGCCAGCAAATCTTCGAAACGGACTGTTCCGTCTTCATAACGGCCAATATTAACCCCCGTAATAACGAGTTCTTTAAACCCATTTTCCACTGTCTTACGGACACTTTCCAGAACATCGGCAACCGGCCTGGAAACAGCCATCCCCCTGACCATCGGGATGATACAGAAGGTACAGAAATTATCACAACCATCCTGAATTTTTACGGCGCTTCGTGTGTGCAAACTCTTGCTGACCGGTTCATACCGGAAAACATCCTGCGGTAACTGATCGGGATGGACAATCTCACCCGAAAAATGGGCATCAACCAGCGTAAGTATCG
Organism: uncultured Bacteroidia bacterium; assembly: GCA_903923905.1. Classification (GTDB taxonomy): domain Bacteria; phylum Bacteroidota; class Bacteroidia; order Bacteroidales; family Prolixibacteraceae; genus JAAFHB01. The sequence goes on along the minus strand of CAIXZH010000079.1, from coordinate 1,867 downwards.
AGCTCTTCCGGCTATTTTCAACCACAAAGGTGATATTCTCCTGGCTTTCGAGCTTCTCTTTAAAGTTATTGGCCATACAACCTGTGACTACCACCACGGCATTTTTAGCCTTCCGGGCTGTCTGGCTGATGACGGACCTCGATTTCTGATCACTCTGGTTGGTGACGGTGCAGGTATTTACAATCACCACATCCGGTGAAGCATTATAGTCGACCAGTTCATAGCCAGCCTGGCTAAAATCTGTAACCAGTGCATCCGTTTCATATTGGTTCAGTCGGCACCCTAAAGTTTTAAAGGCGACCGTCTTTTTCTGGTTTAATATCACTGATTTACTTCAGATTTTAAATGATATACAAAACTCACATACCTTAAACAACTTCTCCGCTCATCGATAAAAATGAAGCCGATGTTATTTTGACATTCACAATTTTTCCCATCAGTGAATCATCCCGCTGATCGAGTCGCACTATGACTTTGCCCTCAGTCAGCCCGGTTGAAAAACCGGTTTTCCGGTCTGTACCGTTAACAAGCAACCGGACGGATTTACCGAGCATCGATTCGTTATAGTCATGGGAAGTGATCTTTAAAATTTCCGAGAGGCGGTGTAGCCGCTCTTTCTTATCATCCTGCGAAACCTCATCTTCCCACCGGAAACTGGCGGCTCCCGGACGGGGTGAATACATCGCAATGTAGGCCATATTGAATTTAAATTCCTCCATGGCATCGATGGTGTGCTGAAATTCAACTTCTCCCTCTCCGGTAAATCCAACGATGATATCGGTAAACAGTGTAGCCTGTGGAATCAACTCCCTGATATCTGCAACAATATGTCGGTACTTATCCATCGAATGGCGACGATTCATCTTAATCAGCACCTTTTCATCCCCGCTCTGCATGGGAAGGTGGATCTGTTTGGCCAGGCAATCATAAGATGCAATTACCTCAATCACTTCGCGATTCATATCCTGAGGATGCGGCGAAGTGAAATAGACCCAGAACTCATGTTCCGAAGTTTTTCCGAATTCTCCAATCGAGCTGAGCAACCCGGCAAAGGTAATCTCCTCCCCTTTTTTGTCCAGACCGTAAGAATTCACATTCTGTCCTAACAGGGTGATTGATTTGTACCCCTGGTTGACCAGATTCCGAACTTCTTCGAGAATCTCATCAGAAGGACGCGAAACTTCGCGACCTCTGGTATAGGGTACTGCACAGAAAGTACAGAACTTATCGCATCCGTTTTGTATAGGAACAAATGCCTCGTAGGTCGACTGATACTTTGGTTTGATGTGCCACATTGCCGTAATATGCTCATTTTTAGGCATTAATACAGCAGGAGTTTTAAGACCGGCAGGATTAACCACACCATATTCCCTGATCATATCCGGGAATTGAGCCAGTTCGCTCATCGGGAAGATCAGGTCAAATGTTTTAAGGAATTTCTCCTTATCCGCAGGCAAAAGGCACCCTGACACAAAGGTGATCAGGTTACGTTTATTCTTCCACTTATTCCACTGGGCAATTTTGTTATACACCTTATCGATTGGTTTCTGACGAACCGAACAGGCCAATATACCCAAAAGACTGGCATCCTCCTCATTGTCGGTCTTTTCATAGCCCATCCCTTCCAGAACGGAACTTACCCGTTCGCTGTCTGCGATGTTCATCTGACACCCCAATGTGATCAAGTGGTACTTCATTCCCTTAATTAATATTCATTTAAAATGTGCAGCTGGCTATTAGCAACTAACCGCTGGCTAAAAATAGACCTCGCAATGGATCTGATCACGATCGAACCCCTTTTCGCGGAGGATCTCCAGCGCATCAAAAATCATATTGCTGTTACCGCAAAGATCAAAATGTGTTTCAG
>CAIXZH010000078.1 GCA_903923905.1 uncultured Bacteroidia bacterium | reverse complement strand
TAACCGCAAAGTGCGCAAAGGTTGCGCTAAGAACGCAAAGGTAAAATATTGTATTTATGGTCTTTGCGACCTTTGCGATCCTCCAGCTGGCGGACTTTGCGATCTTTGCGTTTTATTTCTTCACCTTTTTTAGACAACTTCCTGTAAGAAAAAGACTGTTATTCCGAATGAAGTGAGGATTCTCATGAAACTAAGGTAGGTTATCATTCGCAGGAGTTTGTGGTTAAAACTTTTTTTCAAATCCATTGCTCCGATATTTTTGTAAATTTGCCCGGCTGTATGCAATACCTCAATTTTGGAACTTAAAGAGCTTCTCAAATATTACACCTCCCATCCGTCAGTTGCCGGATTATCCGAAAAGATTAATGGTTCCGGTAGCAGCAAAATACTGCTCTCCGGTTTGACCGGATCTGCCTCGTCGTTGGTCTTTGCTGCTGCATATCAATTGAATCCATTCAGTGCCGTGGCGATTCTCAATGACCGCGAGGAGGCTTCCTACTTCTTTGACGACCTCAATACCCTTGGGTTGGGAGAGAATGTGCTCTTCTTTCCATCATCCTATCGCCGGAGCATTGTTCACGAGATCATCGACAGCGAGAACATCATTTTCAGGACCGAGGTGCTTAATAAACTTGCGCTTAATGAAACGGGTTACCTCGTGATCACCTATCCTGAGGCGATCATGGAGAAGGTGATCTCGGGCTCGGGACTCGAAAAACACACTCTTCACATCCGCAAAGGGGAGAAACTCTCCATCGCATTTATCAACGAGGTGTTGCATGAATATGGTTTCGAGCGGGTAGAATTTGTTTATGAGCCGGGGCAATATTCGGTGCGCGGTTCGATCATTGATATCTTCTCGTTTTCGAATGAAGATCCTTACCGGATTGACTTCTTCGGTGATGAGGTCGATTCCATCCGCACCTTTGATATCGAAGACCAGATCTCGAAGGAGCCCCTCACCCGGATTTCGATTATTCCTAATATCCAGGAGGGTTTGCATGACGAAAAGCGTGTTTCGCTGTTTGAGTTTCTCAATCAGAAGGCGGTGATCGCTGCACACAGCTTTTCGTATGTTTCGGCCCAGATCAAAACGCTCCATCATGAGGCATCAGGCAGGTTAGGAAGCGAGGAAACTACAACACTGGTGATCTCGGGAAGCGAATTCAAAAGCGGGATAGAACCCAATACTTGTATCGAGTTTGGGGGGTCAAACCATTTTAAATCGGCTACCGAATTTGCGTTCAATACCTCCAAACAACCGGTCTTCAACAAGAACTTTGATTTGCTGGGACAAAACCTGAAGTCGAACCGGCAAAAGGGTTACCGCAATATCCTGCTCACTTCGAGCCCCAAACAGATTGAGCGGCTTCATGCCATTTTTGATGACAAGGGTGATCCGCAGAAAATAGACAGTTTGCTGTTTGCCGTGAATGAAGGATTTATCGATCACGATCTGAAGATCTGCTGCTATACCGATCACCAGATCTTTGAGCGGTACCACCGGTTTAAACTGCGGTCGAAGAAATCATCCCGCCAGGCCATAACCATCAAGGAGCTCAGCAAGCTCCACCCGGGCGATTTTGTGGTGCATATCGATCATGGTGTCGGGAAGTTTGCGGGACTCGTCAAAACCGAGGTTAACGGCAACATCCAGGAGGCTGTCCGCCTGATTTACCGCGACAACGATTCACTGCTGGTGAGTATCCACTCGCTCCACCGGATTGCCAAATACAAGGGGAAGGAAGGGCAGGAGCCAACAATTAATAAGTTAGGAACTGCTGCCTGGCAAAACCTCAAAACAAAGACCAAGAATAAGGTTAAAGATATCGCCCGTGAACTCATTGCGCTGTATGCGAAGCGGAAGATGGAGAACGGGTTTGCCTTTTCGGCCGATTCGTACCTTCAGGAGGAGCTCGAGGCAAGTTTTATTTATGAAGATACCCCGGATCAGCTTAAGGCGACCTATTCGATCAAGGAGGATATGGAGAAAGCGATGCCGATGGATCGCCTGGTTTGCGGGGATGTCGGTTTCGGGAAGACCGAAGTGGCTATCCGGGCGGCTTTCAAGGCTGTTGCCGACAGTAAACAGGTGGCCGTACTTGTACCAACTACTATTCTTGCCTTGCAGCACTTTAAGACATTCTCCGAGCGGCTTAAGGATTTCCCCTGCAATGTGCAATATATCAGCAGGCTCAGGCATTCCGGTGATGTGAAGACCGTTCTGAAGGACCTTTCTGAAGGGAATGTGGATATCATCATTGGCACACATAAGCTTATCGGCAAGGATGTCCGGTTTAAAGATCTGGGTTTACTGATTGTGGATGAAGAGCAGCACTTTGGGGTTGCGATCAAGGAGAAACTGAAACAGCTTAAAGCCAATATTGATACATTAACCCTCACCGCAACACCTATTCCGCGAACATTGCAGTTCTCGCTAATGGGTGCGCGTGACCTTTCGATCATCAATACCCCGCCGCCAAACCGGTATCCTATCAATACGGAGGTTAGCATATTTGATGACGAGATTATCCGGGATGCCATCAGTTACGAAGTGGCGCGTGGCGGACAGGTATTTTTCATCAATAACCGGGTTCAGAACATTCTGGAAATGGAGTACCTGATCAATAAATTGTGCCCCGGTGTACGCACGATTGTCGGTCATGGTCAGATGGAGGGTGATAAGCTCGAGAAGGTAATGTTTGATTTTGTGAATGGTGACTATGATGTGCTGGTTGCCACTACGATCATTGAATCGGGGCTCGATATTCCGAATGCCAATACGATCATCATCAACAACGCCCAGAATTTTGGGTTGAGTGAACTTCACCAGCTGAGAGGTCGTGTAGGTCGCTCCAATAAAAAAGCATTCTGTTATTTACTCGCCCCTCCGCTGAATGTGTTGTCAGCCGATGCGCGCAGGCGGCTTCAGGCCATTGAGGAGTTCTCCGAGATCGGGAGTGGCTTCAGCATTGCAATGCAGGATCTCGATATCCGGGGTGCAGGAAACCTTCTCGGAGGTGAACAGAGCGGGTTTATTGCCGATATCGGTTTTGAAGCCTATCACCGGATTTTGAATGAAGCGATGATGGAACTTAAGAGCGGCGAGTTCCAGGATCTTTTCGAAGACCAGAATGGTGAAGCCTCTGAGACCTTCCTCGAGGTCAAATATGTAAATGATTGCAACATTGATACCGATCTTCAGCTTCTTTTCCCCGATGAATATGTCTCGAGCATTTCAGAGCGGATGTTGCTCTACCGTGAACTCGACAATATGGAAGATGAGACGGTGCTTGGTCTGTTTGAGAAAGGGCTGATCGACCGTTTCGGACCAATTCCAAAGCCATCACAGGAGCTCATCGATGTAGTCCGTCTGCGCTGGACAGCCATCTCACTCAATGTGGAGCGGATCATTCTCAAGGAGTCGCGTATGATTTGTTATCTCCCTTCAGATCCTTCTTCCAATTATTACCAGTCGCTTCATTTCCAGAAACTCATGCAATGGGTGGTTCAAAACCCGTCGAAATGCCGGGTCAAGGAGGGGAAAGGGAAGCTGAGCATTAATTTTAGCGAAATCAAAACCTTAAATAAGGCCGTTAAGATGTTAACCCAGATTGCGGAGAAGGTGATTGAGTTAGCGTAAGCTATATGATCAACCTATTCCGCTTTTCGCTCCGGGAGGTTCCTGTTTAGTTTACTTTGTTTCCTGATTCAATTATTTCTTCACGGAGTTCAGCCAATTGAGCCAAAGTCGTAAACTATTTGTCCACGAATGAACATGTTCGTTGTTTATTGCCAGTCCAAATCCATGTTCCCCTTCGGATAGGAGGTGTAATTCGACGGGTATTTTTTTCCGGTGCAATGCGCGGTACATCAGTAATGAATTTTCAGTCGAAACCCCCGAATCATTGTCTGCCTGGGCAATAAATGCAGGTGGCGTATCCTCATGAACCTGAAGCTCGCCGGAATAATAGATGGATAATTTTTTATCCGGATTTTTGCCCAACAGTGCTTCCCCCGATCCCGGGTGAACCACGGAGTCTGTCAATGATATTACGGGGTACATCAAAATCATAAAATCAGGCCGGCAACTTTGTCTTTCCACCGAATCGGCAGAAGAGGTGTTCCCGTAATCGAAATGAGTACCCAATGTGGAGGCCAGATGACCTCCGGCAGAAAATCCCATAATCCCGATTTTCTCCGGATTGATATTCCATTTTGCAGCATTGTGACGAACCAGGCGCATAGCCCTTTGAGCATCCATCAGAGGTGCTTTGTGAGGTTCAATGCAATTGCCGTAAGTGGGCAGGCGATATTTCAGGACTACGGCAGCGACCCCGATTGAATTGAAATATTTTGCTATATCGGTTCCCTCAAGATCATAGGCCAGCACCCAGTATCCGCCTCCTGGACAGATGATTACTGCCTGATGTGTGGCAAACTTGTTACCGGGTAAATAGACTGCTATATCAGGGATTTGTACATTACTGATCAGGATGATATCTTTCTTCTCAACCTTTTCGGTCGCACCCGTATACTTCGAATTTGGGATCTCCCCGGGGTACAAAGGCAGTCGGTAATCCTGGCCAAAAGTCAGAAGAGACTGGGCTACAAGCAACATTAACAGAAAGACAGTTGTTTTAATCATCTTTTGAGGTGTTAGATAAAATTGCGAATTTTATTGGTTCAATATCTTAAAGTTCAATATTTGATAGCGGTTTGCCCACCCTCGGTTAACCTGGTTTTTTGTCCATTCCAGACAAAGGTAGCTTCAATATTTTTTGGAATCGTAATATCTCCTGAAATATGTGTTCCCTCCCGTTTCAAATTTAAAACAATGTTCCCCAAATGATGCGGGTAGGTCGCATTTATTTGGGTTAGCCCGCCAAATGAAGGGGCAATTTCCACTTTTTTATGACCTGCCGTAAGCGGTTGAATTCCGCAGATCGTCCTGAAGAAGAAATAGTTTGGGGCGGTGCTCCAGGGGTGACATTCGGAACGTTGGTTTTCTTCGCCCCATTCGAGCGGAACTTCGGCAAAGGTCGTCATTCCCCGCTCTTTCATCAATTGCCACTCACTGATCTCATTGATAAAGCGGTCCTGCAAACCCGTTTTATTCATAGCCTCGAATAAATACAAATGCAAAAACAGATCAACCTGGCCAAACCAATCCCCGTGTTCCAGTAATTTTTGCATTAGTTGTTTTGCATCAACACCAACTGAAGCTTCTGCCAATATTGCAAGCAGATTGGTGATCTGACTTAACTGTTTATTGGAAGGTGATTCGGTATAAAATCCGTCCTGATTTTTACAAAGATTGTTCACCGCCTTACAAATCTGATTAGCGCAGTTGCGATATTTTAATGCCAGGTCAGGTTTTCCCAGATATTCCTCGATGTTGGCGGCATGACGCAATGTATATGCATAATGGAGGGAATAAAGGGTGTTATTTCCGGCAGAAACCCCGGGTGGTTCCCCATCTTTGTAATGTCTTGGCCAGGCCAATGCACACCACCAATCCAATTTTCCAAGTAACCCGTTGGACTGCATTCTTTTCTCAAACCAGTCTAAAACGCTGTTAATGCCCAAATCAAAACCAGCAATAAATGGTTTATCATCTTTCCACATCATATAATCGTGTACCTGATCGATCCAAATGAGTGAATAGGATGGAATGATCAGATAAAACGGATTGGGATAACACGCCAGGGTCAAACCTTCAGGAATGCGTGACTGGTCAAATTGAACCAGGGCATTACGTGTCAGGCGGTCGTCTCCCGAAAGAGTTAACAATGAAAGGTTGTGAACACGTGAATCACCGGTGTACTGCATTTGCTCGTAGGCAGCGTCCGAAAGCAACATATCCTGAGCGCAAATGCTAACTGTTCGCCACCCTGCCTCCATCATCCAGTCAATGGTCGGGTTACCTGTTTCAAATTTTGCCTTTAATTCAATAGGGGCGTTGCAGGCCACATGGGTATACTTTTCCAGGAATAAGGGTTCATCTTTGGTTTCAATATCAAGCTGAATAAAACGGAAAGCACGCAGGTAGGTCGGTTTAAACAGGTGGTTTGCCCCACCGTCGGGAATGAAAACGTCTTTGATACCAACAATGAATTTCCCCTCAATATCGTTGCGGTTTCCTTTTGGCGCATGATTTTTAACAATCATATTTTCGGCATACATGGCTTGAATCCGGGCATTTTTCCCACCGGTTACCACCATTTCGGGATAACCCATCGTTTCATAGGTTTGATCGATCAGGATGCTGACTTTCTTGTTGGCGGGAATGAAAAGCCTCCCCTTGCCGCGAATAAAGTCTTCATTTATTTCCATGCCGTCTGTCCTTCGTATCATTGTAAACGGTAGCGTTGTCTCCTTTAGTATTCCGGTTCTCCCGGGGATAAGGAGTTTCCCACCTCCATAAAGTATCCCACCTGCAAATTGCTGGTCCCGCCCTCCGGCAATATCGCACCATTTAGCCGGAACCCACTTTGAATCATCGAAGTTTTCCTGCTCCCATCCCCAAGGATATTTGTCCCCGGAAATGCTGTCGGTGGGATTGCCGACATATAAGCCAAAATCGATCGTGTTGCGGTCTGTCATCCAATTGACAATCTTTGGCGAGAAAGCCTGGTTCTGCAGACATCTCCAGCTTCCATCTGAAGTATTTACCAGTTCTTCTTCATCAGAATTGCCCTGCAGAATAAAGGAGGTCATCTGCGAAAAAAATGTGAATGAGCGTTTAGGGCCCCAGTTCACCACCTCAGCAGCAATTGTATTTTTTCCGGATTGAAGGTACGAGGCAATATCAATTGTTTCGTAGAACCAATGGGTAATATCGCCACGGGCCGGGCCACGCAGGACATATTGGCCATTAACAAACAGCCTGTAATGGATGTCTGCTGAGAGATGAACGATGAATTTTTCGGGTTTGACCGTAAGTTCGAAATTCTTCCGAAACAAGATTACCGCGTGCGCCTGTGGTTCAGCGGTGGGATGCATGATCCATTGCGCCTTCCACTGCAGCTCCTGCGAAAAAGAGGGTTGAAAACAGATAAGCAGCGTGATTAGAAAAAGCAGGTGCTTTTTACATATCGATACATTTATGGAAATAGTATTGCTTATCATTTAATCGTAAGATTTTGTGTGTTTTGCTGCCTGATTTTGGCACTTTTGGTATTGGTCAGCTTATTGCCCATGTAGGTCAGGTTTTCGATCGTTATTTCTGAAACATTCTTTTGCTGATCGAAACCATGAAAAACGGAAAATGGGAGCAAGCCACCAACAACCTGAATATCTTTGAAAACGATATCGCTGATTGTCCCCCTAAACTGACGATGATAAGCTTCTTTTTCTTCGGGTATTTTCTGGACGCCGTCCCAGGCACCACTGAGGTAGTTTTTCCGGATAAACTCCGGATCGCGGATTCCGTCGGGTCCCCATTGTGAAAAGAAAATAGCTACATCGAACAGCTTTTGCCGACTGTCTTCCACCCGGATATGGTCAAACGTGACCTGGTGAACATGAGCCTGCCCTGCATTGTGAATACTCATGGTGGCTCCATCTTCGACATGAATGACATCAATATTTTCGAAACGGATATTTTTAACTTCGCTGGAATAGAGTTCAAAACCAATCTCAATAGCATTTCCCCAGAGCGAATTCCAAAACACACAGTTTTTAACCAGAATGTGGTCAGTTGGTTGATCGGCCGGATAATCGCCACCTGATTTAATCGCAATGCAGTCGTCTTTGGTATGGGCGAAAACGCCATCGATCACCACGTTGGTGCAGCGGAAAATATCCATTCCATCGTCGCTTCCGCTTTCACTGACAATTCTGATCCGGTTGATTTCAGCTTTGTTGCAATGGAAAAGGGCAACCTGCCAGGTTGTACCATTATGAAGGGTAATATCTTCGATTGTTATATTTTCACAGTCTGTGAGACTGATAAAACGGTTGTTATTCTCAGGCAGGTCTTTGTTGAGGGAACCATCCAGGATGCCTCGTCCGCAGATTCTGATGTTCTTTTTTCCACTGGCAAAGAGGTATCCCTGAACCACAGCGCCCCCTTCGATGTAGACCGTCTGGTTATCCTGCAGTTCAAGTTTCACATCTTTGTAAAGTTTTCCCCCTTCGAACCAAATCACATTTTTGTCTGACCTATCGGGCCTGGATCTTTCAGGTTTACCGGCTAAAATAAAAAGTGGTTGCTGTCTGATCCTTCCATTGAGTTCCAGGCTGATATTTTCAGGATTTTTCATTTTAAACCGGAATGAATTGTCGCCGGTATATTCAGGCATTAATCCGGTTCGTAAAGGGCGGATATCGACCCAGCGGACATCGAACATTGTGTTAATTTCAACTTCTGCCTCTCCTGAGAAATCAAAGATGGCGTATGAAGCTATTGGGGTATCATAAACCGGTATCTGACTTCCGTTAACTTTTACCCGGTAGAATTTGTCGGATGCAAAGCCAACGGGGGCTTGCCAGGTGGTTACCTGGCTGATTGCAGTGAGACTCAGAAACAATAGTGAGACTAAAAATGGCAGTATTGCCACGGTTTTTAATGAAACAGATCTCAGGAATATTTTCACTTTACTGTTTTTTAATTTAATTGGGATCGTCCTAAGTGATTGCAAGGCAGCAGTTTTTATTTGCCAGCCTATAAAGCATCCCCCCCTGATTGAAGCGTCACGATGCTTTTTGCCGGAACTGTAAAACTGTTGACAGTTCCCGGACTCACATCTTTGATGAATATGCAGTTCTCTGTAGTTGAGTTTGTTCTGTACATTTTAAATGTTTCGGGTAACCCATCTCCGTTTAGGGAAACAGCTTTGTCTGCATTACCTGCATTAATAATCACAATAGTGGCAGTCCCTTTTAACTGGTTTTCCCAGGCTGTTGAAAAGAAATCGGGATCGCCGGATGTGCTTTTAATACGAACCGATCCGGGACGAATATAACGGTAATAGTGTTTGGAAACACTGTATTTTTTACCAGTTGTTGTACCACTCATTAAACTGTATTCATCCGGGGTAGCCTGGCTTCCCTGCCACCAGACCCAGGCGCTGATGTTTCCATAATACAAAGCCGCATGAATGTCCAAAGCCAGGTTTAAGGCTCCGGGTTTTGAAGCTGTCACTTCCCAGGCGTCTGTATATCCTGACGTTTCGGTCATCCAGGCCTCCTTGTTCATTGGTATCGTAAATTGTTCTGTATGATTAGTCCACATTTTTGCCAATTCAGAACCGGTTGAAGGAGCTATTCCGTCAGAATACCCATGCACCGCCAAAACATCAATATTCGATGCAGTAGTCGCATTGCTCTTAATCCCTGAATGGTAAAATACAGGCCAGTTACCATCTTTCCCTTCCATTTCAAGCATATTCTCCGAACCAAATATCTTCACATTTGGGAATTCAGCTTTAATTTTGGGTACCACTCCATTCACCATTTCATTGTACCAGGTGATGGTATATGTACATGAATTGTAGGGCTCTGTAAACATAAGTTCATTTTGCAAACTCAGGCCATATAAATCAACTCCGGCATTTTTATAATCTTGAATATTGGTATTAAGCCAGTCGGCATATTCAGCGTACATGTTTGGATTCAGTGTTCCGCCGTTTTGGGTAGAAACACTACCTGGATTTCGGGTTGCATTTTCATCACCTGCCCAGGAAAAATTGCAGGCCCATTTGAGATCAGCAGGAGGACTCCATACCGAAGCTATAAACTTTAGATTTACACCATATTTCTCGGCTTTTGCTTTTAACCCTTGTACCACAGGCATTTGTTTGTTCCAGTCACCATCCTGAACTACAGTTGGTGTCGAGGGAGGGATAATTTCATTTCTCCACATCGTGATTCCTAAATCACTGATCACTTTTTCTCCCCAGGCATCATTCCACATCGCAGTTGGGGAGGCCCACCAAACATCGGCAGCTCCAAAGAATCCAAACCCTTCAATCGTTTGATATTTAACTGTTTTGTCAATAGTAATGGTTACTTGCGGAAGAACTGTTTCAGGCAGAGGTTCACTTCCCCCCTTTTTACAGCTTATAGTAGTCAGGATGCAGGTAATCAGTGAAATTAAAATGATTTTATGCTTCTTCATAACAGGATATCAGTACATTATCTTATTCGCACATTTTTGTGAGTATCATTTCTCTGAAATTATTAACTCACAACGCAATATTCTTATTTTTGGGAGAAACCGATTATTAAATGGTCACAATAAACACGGGTGTAACTATTTTCACTAATGAAAAATACAGGGACCGACCGGTAAACGGAACAGCCCCTGTATTTATGATAAAATACTAATATCCCGGATTTTGTCCGCTTGCGGCCATCAACGGATTATTACTTAGTTCCGAAGTTGGAATTGGGAATAACAGGTTTTTGGTAACGTCGAATTTAAACAGGGAAGCGTCGTAGGATGCCGGGAACCCAAAATCGGTTGCGGACCAGCTTCCAAGGTTAATATAACCCGCCGCGTGCCATCTTCTGAGATCAGACCACCGGTGGCCATCTTCGCCGGCTAATTCGAGCATTCGTTCTTTCATAATTTCAGTCATCGAGACACTGCTCAGCGAAGCTGGTGCCTCAGATGCCGGAGAGACCGAATTGCGGGCCCGTTCGCGTACATCATTCACCTGGGTAAGCGCGGCGCCTGCATTTCCGGTAGCAACGTATGCCTCTGCCACACATAATTTCACATCAGCGATACGTAAAAGACGGGGATTATTGTTGGATCCGATCTGCCAAACCGGGTCGAGTACTTTACCCCTGTCGCCATTGGTATATTTTACTAACTGGTGATTATCAAACTTGCCCCAGAATGGGTTGATCCACCAATATGACCAGTTATAGTTTTCAACATCCGTTCCTTTAAATGTCTCACTTTTACGCGGGTCAGCCGGATCGAAGGCGTCCATTAATTTTTGGGAAGGTCCGAAAATGCCACTGCTGTAATTTGCCCAATGTGAATCTTCATAATGATAGAATGCAGCCATCTGACCCACATCACCCCCAAAGTCATTGTCAAGCCAGGCATTGTCCATCCCGGCAGGTTGGATACTTGCCTGAAATTCGAACAGTGATTCCGGATTATTTTCGGTACGGTAATCAAAGCTGTTGCCATAGGGTACGGTAGAGAAATTGGCCAGCCGGGCAGAGGAGATCTTTCCAAATGCGGTGATTGCGTTCCCATAATCGGTGGCATTCTTCGAATTGTAGCATGCTTTTGTGACGTATAATTTAACGAGAAGTCCGTAACAGGCATCCTTGGTAATCCGACCTGTATTTGCACTATTCCAGGAGTCAAAGGCTAACGGAGCAGCCGTTTCAAGTGAGGCAATTGCGTTGTCAAGCAATTCGAAATCTTGGGATGGAGGCAATATTGCATCAGACACCGAAGTGATCCGCTTATTCTGAAGTGGCGCTTTCCTCCAGTTGTCCCACAACTTGAAATTACACCACGAACGGATAAACAACATTTCAGCTTTATTTGCATCCTTTAGCCCGGGAGTTTTATATACGGCATCTAATGACGTGCCATTCAGGTAAGAAAGCATAAAATTACATCTGGCGATTATTTTGTAATAGGTCGTCCACATCGCTGTCACAGAGCTGTTATTCCCATTTAGTCCGGAAAATGTTTCCAGTGAATTTCCGGTGCCATCTGAAGTAATGTCATCCCCTGGTAAAAGCCAGAATCCCATCTTAGAGCAATTACTTAAATCTGCTCCATAGATATTGGTAATCTCGGCATAGGCAGCTCCAACTCCCTGTGTAATCGCATACTCACTGCCAAAATAATTTACTTCCAACGGGCTGGATATATTGATGTCCAGATTTTTATCGCATGAGTTCAAACCCACCAGGCCGGCAACCATGAAGGCACAAGCCAGAATATATTTTTTCGTAGTCATAGTTTCTGAAAATTAAAATTTGCTTATTACCAGATTAGAAACGGACATTAAGTCCCATAAATAGGGTGCGGGGAGAAGGATAATTATCGTTCTCCGGATCGTATCCCGTATATTTGGTAATGGTGAAGAGGTTTGAAGCTCCTACATAGAAACGGCAATTGGAAACACTGTTAGCCATGAAATGATAAACCTGAGCAGGTAGGGTATAACCTAACTGAAGGGTTCTTAATTTCAGGTAAGCACCATTTTCAACAAAACGGCTTGAAAAACGGTAATTTCCTGCAGGATCACCATTAATTACTCTGGGCATTGTGGTTGAATGATTTTGTGAAGTCCAGGCATTTAATACATCGACTGATTCATTGCCACCAATAGTTCCCACATTGTACAGGTTCAATTTTACATTGTTTACCTTTTGAACATCTCCAACACCGGTAAATTGGGCGGACAAATCAATCTTTCGGTATTCAAGACTTATATTAGCACCATAATAATAGCCGGGAATGGTTTTTCCAAGATAAACCTGGTCATAGGGGTCAACTTTACCATCAGGTTTGGTACTGTAATAGGTATTTGCTTTAGTAGGAGCCCCCCTTAGATCCTCATAATAAAAATCTCCAGGTGCCACCTTGGCTGTCTGATAAGTAGCATCGGTGAATTTTGTATTCCATGCGTCCAACTGAGCCTGTGTCTGGAATATACCACCGACTTTATAACCTCTGATAAAATTCATTGAATACCCTTGTTCGATATTGGATGTTTGTCCGCTATATAATGGTATTCCTCCCGAAGTCTTTTCAACAACATTTTTGACTGTTGAGCAATTAAAGCCTACGGCATATTTCAATTCGCCGATCTTGTTATTGTAATTTGCAGCGAATTCCATTCCGCTATTTTTGACTGAGGCTATGTTTGATGCAGGCATATTAATCAGTCCCAACGATTGTGGCAGGGTTACCGTTTGAAGAATACCATCCGTTTTTTTATTGAAATATTCGAGTGACACCGTCAGATTGCTATTCAAAAGGACCGCGTCGAATCCGATGTTGGTAGTAGAGGTCTTTTCCCATTGAAGATTTGAGTTGGCCAATGAATAAACGGCTGCTCCAACATATTTGAAGCCCATACCGGGATTAGCTGCATTGGTTCCCCAGGCAAAAATGGGATTGTTGTTGATGGGGGAGAGGTAAGCCATATTTTGCACCTCCTGATTTCCAAGTTGCCCATAACCCGCCCTTAGTTTCAAGTCATTGAGGAAAGTAAAATTTTTCATGAATTTTTCCTGGGTAATTCTCCATGCCCCGGATACGGAAGGGAACAATCCCCATCGGTTATTTTTTGCAAAACGGGTACTTCCATCATGACGGACCGTTACATCAAAATAATAGGTTGAGTTATAATTATAGGATCCACGGCCCATTTGTCCCTCCAAAGCGCTATTAGTCAATGCGGAACCAAGCATCAGGTATTCCGGCTGGCCGCCAAGTACTCTCAAGTAAGGTTCTTTCGACTGCATCCACTGGGTTGAAGCCCCAATATATTTGGCATTATACTGCTGGTCGCTGCCGTTTAAGACCAGGTCGACATTGTGTTTTCCGAATGTATTATGATAGCTTACATTTATTTCATTGATATAGTTGTTATTATAAACATTGCGTTCCTCGTAGCTTCCTACAGAATTCCCACCTGTCGGAGCAGAAAGATCACCTGCCGTATAATTAAAGACACTACCATCATAATCCTGAAAGGAATAGCGTGTATAATTGTAAATATCCATACTCATCTGACCTCTTATTTTCAGATTTTTAATGGGTTCAATTTCGACATAGATATTTCCCATATTACGCATTGATTTATAGGTAACATCATCAGCCACTGCATTTCCCAGTACATTGATACGGGTTCCGTTTCCATAAAGCTTCTGACTGGAATAACTCCCATCCGCCAATCGACCGACTACCGTTGAGGCATAACCATCAAGGCCACTGGGGTCATAAATTTTTTGCCATGCGGGATATAGCCCTGCCTGAATCAAATCAGGATTAAGATCCCGTCCTTTCCCTGAAGTCATCCGATAGCTGGCCCCAACTTTCAACCAATTATTAACTTTGGCATTGAGTTTAAATGATCCGGACAACCGATCAAGGTAGTTATATTTGAATGCTCCATTGGTGTTTGTCGAGCTGACTGAGGCAAAGTAGTCTACTTTGGCATTTCCTCCTGATACCCGCACTGAATAGTCTTGTGTCGAAGCACTTTTATTTTTAATGGCATTTTGCCAATTATAGGTTGGACTATTCCCTAAATATTGAGAACTTGTAGGGTTAAATACATTCAGATTATCCGGATTAACATCGATTGTTGGGTCAGAAGCCTGGACGCTATTTATAAATTTGGTATACTGGCTTGTATTCATCGTTTTGGTACTTTGAGTAATATCCTGAATTCCGTACCGGGAGGTAAACTCTACGAGTAGTTTATCTGTTTTCCCTTTTTTTGTAGTAATCAGAATAACTCCGTTGGAAGCTCGTACCCCATAAATAGCTGCAGCAGAGGCATCTTTCAAAACCGAAATTGACTCAATGTCATTTGGATCAACCAAGGTCATAATATTCAAAGGCCCACGCACATCTGCAGCACGTGGATCAGTCAGACCCTCTATGCCGGCTCCGTATTCTGTAACAGGAACTCCATCTATAATATATAGTGGTGTTGCAACTCCCCAGGTATTTACTCCCCTGATTTGAATTGTTGGACGTGCCATAGGGTCACCACCGCCACTTATCACATTTACACCGGTCATGGTACCTTGCATGGCCAATTCAGCACTCATTCCGGTATTTTTATCAATTGTCTCGCTGCTGATTGTTGAAATTGCCGTGGTGATGTCCTTTCGGGCTCTGGATCCGTATCCAATAGCTACTACTTCTGACAGGCTGGTAGTCTGTTCGTGAAGAGTCACGTTAAAAATCGTTTTTGTTCCAATCAGTACCTCCTGAGTTTTCAACCCGATGAATGAAAATACCAGTATTTTTGAATCAGCCGGTACCAGCAGACTAAAATTTCCATCATTATCGGTGATTATACCCACGGCGGTTTCCTTGACAGATACAGAAACTCCCGGAAGGGGTGCTCCATTTTCGTCAGTAACCTTTCCCTTTAATTCCTTTTTTTGTGACTGCTGCAGGAGGAGTGTTATTCCTATAGGTGATGATAAAGTACTGATATCCTTACTATTGTACAGAAATATCTGACGATCATCAATCAGATAAGCGACACCTGTCCCCTGAAGCAGCTGGTCCAAAACTTCAGAAATCGATTTGGATTGGACAGTAATAGATTTGTTTGACACTGAATTGATGTATGCAGCATCGTAAACAAAAATAAATTCACTTCTATTTTCAATTGAATGTATAATATCCTGAATATTGGAATTCTGGATATTAAGATCAATTTTAGTATTTTGCGAATAAGAACTTGCCGATAATGAGAGGGCTCCGGCAAATAATATAAATGACACTAATTTCATAATAAGAAAAAGCTGTCGGATCTGATTTTTAACGAATAAATCAGATACATTTTGGTTTTTTTTCATAATTTTGTTTTGTAATTAAACATGAATGCCTTTGGGCATATTAATTAGAGTCTGTCTTTAAAGTCATTTATTTTTAAAACTTTTTTTTCGCTTGAGCAAATTTTTCAGCGAATTTCTATTGCTTTCCGGATCTATGATATTTTTTCGGTTCCTTTCATGAAATATTACTCCGAATG
>CAIXZH010000077.1 GCA_903923905.1 uncultured Bacteroidia bacterium | reverse complement strand
GTTGTTTTAAGTGCAAGAAGCCTAATTGGAACACTAAAAACAGAAATCAAAGACTGGAAATTAAAACTTATCAATTACTACCTAGATTTTTCAGTAATTTAACCAAAAATAAAAAGGCTGCCTTTTCAGACAGCCTCATGTTCGTACGTATGGTTCCTTTTCAATAAACAATTTCCAAACAACCTGAAATTTATCTGCACACCTTAATCATTAATTCATTACTATGCTATTTTTGCTGATTACCTATTAGCCGTCTTACCAACCACTGTTTAGATTTTTCATTCTGTTCCGGATAAGACCAGTGTCCTGTCTCCTGCATAATAATCAATTCCTTCGGAGCCGTTATTGAATTATAGGCCGAAAACATCGAAGTCGGAGGACATACCGGATCATTATAGCCCCACGAATAAAACCCGGGAATTTTAACATTTTTAGCAAAATTGACTACATCATAGTATTTCGAGGTTTCAATTTTTTCTTTACTTACCTCCTTCGGATCCCTGAACATTTGAGGCCATCCCCCGGCACGATTCAAAAGAAATCCCGAAAGGTCGCAAAGGGCAGGATAAAATGCAGCAAGGTATTTGACCCGGTTATCTAGTCCTGCAGTTACTATGGATAATGCACCACCCTGACTTCCTCCCGTAACTGCTAGATTCGATCCGTCAAACTCAGGTAAAGAGAAAATGAAGTCAATGGCCCTAACGCATCCCAGATAAACCCTTTTATAGTAATATTTATCACGATCGTCAAGGTTGAAAAACATATAACCGTCTAATGCAGCACGCCCAAGATCGTTATAGACACCAGCATCCATCGTAACCGGAATGCCGTGAATACCAATCTCCAAGGTAATAATTCCCAAATCAGCCATTGCAACATCGCCGGAGTAGCCTCGCACTCCGGCACCCGGAACCTTGAGTAATGCTGGATATTTCCCCGGTTTTTTTGGTACACATACTATTCCGTAAAGTCGCGAACCAATTCTATAGTTCTGAATATTTGCCTGATAAACATTGGTTAATTCTGTGCAACGTTCAGGCAGTAAGGTAAGCTTAACATCCATGGGAATCGTTGCTAAATCGCGTTTACCCTTTTCCCAAAACTGAATGAAGTCACCGGGATATTCAGCGGTCGGTTTGATTAATTCAGGGCTCATTGCTGCAGTAGCCACCCCTTCATATTTAATCCCATCATACTCTGCAACAATCTTACAACGCAGAAATCCAGGCTCATGCAATGTGCCGCCTGGAATAATGATACTCCCCTCTTTTAGAACGGCAGAGTCTTTTATCATGGCATTCATCAACTCAGAACCAACTTCATACCTGATCTTCACATTCTGCACCATTTCATTATGACAGGTTACCATCACTTTGAATTTTACCTGATCACCAATATTATAAACCCAGTCAGCATGGTCTGGAGCGATAGCCACTTTTACCAGTTTCTCCGATGGTTGCGCCTGAGTATTCAATGAGATTAGGAATACCAACAGGCAAATATTTGCTTTCAAATTACCGCAGAAAACTTGAATGAACCTGTTAAGATCTGCTTTGGCATTCTGTGAAAAGGCTCGTTTCATTTCAACAATTTTAAATTTAACTACTTATGAATTTCGATACAAGATAAGAAAATGTTTAAATATTTAATTACATTAAAAATGACCATTCAGCCCTAATTGTTAAGACATGCATTTATAACCATTTCTTCAAAAATGGTAAAAACGCGCGTTTTGATCAGATTTAGAATTGCAAAATGAGGATCTAATTTCAATAAAAACGATTATTTATACCTGTTTTCATCAAGATCAAGGTGTCAAAACTGAAATACACTGCAATTAATATCCTATTATACAGTTGATTAAAAAATATTTTCAAAAATATTGAAAATTTTAGTACTATGTGTTGCATAGTACCTTCTTTAGGATGTATATTTGTAATGCATACTTCAAGGTATAAGATGGTATTATAATTAAACGCAGCAAAAATGAAAACAGCAATAAACAAGATTAAATTAGTGGTTCTTTTTACAGGGTTGGTCATTCTCTCCTCCTGCACCAATCGGGTTGCCATCGGAACCGCTATTGGGATCAAAGTGATCT
Organism: uncultured Bacteroidia bacterium; assembly: GCA_903923905.1. GTDB lineage: Bacteria > Bacteroidota > Bacteroidia > Bacteroidales > Prolixibacteraceae > JAAFHB01. Next base: position 70,524 of record CAIXZH010000077.1, on the reverse strand, counting down.
ACCAATCGATTCCTGCAGTTGCGGTTACAGTAACACAATATTCGGAACATAAAATCTCGGAATATTTAAAAAGTTCAGCAGTCGCCAAGAACGAAAAAGTAATAACTGGCAAGAAGGTGGAGAAAAAAGGGAATAACCACAAAATAAAACCGGTCTCAATTGGAGTTGCCCGCGAAGTACGCCTGGTTTAAATCAACAAAACCGGTGAAATACATTCAGAGACTATTTTCAGTACGCTTAAAAAAAATTAAATGAAAAACCAATGAACCTCGAAAATACAAAAGCCCAAATGAGGAAAGGGATTCTCGAATATTGCATCCTGCTAAACCTTTCTAAAAAACCATCCTACGCTTCTGATATCATTGCCGAAATGAAAGTTGCACAGATGATTGTGGTCGAAGGTACCCTATATCCACTTCTGACCCGATTGAAAAACGATGGGTATCTCAGTTATCGCTGGGAGGAATCTTTACAAGGACCTCCGCGGAAATATTACGAACTTACAAAGGAGGGTAAAATATTTCTGAACGAACTGGATATGGCCTGGGGGGAACTAGTCGAAGCAATTAACCAACTAAAAATCACAAATCTTTAGAAAATCGCATCACCATGAAAAAAACATTTACAATCAACATTAGCGGAACAGTTTTTCATATTGACGATGATGCCTATGAAAGGCTGAATAATTATATCTCACAGATTAACAGGCATTTTGGAAATGATGCGGAGGCCAGGGAAATCGTGGAAGACATTGAATCACGGATTTCCGAGCTGTTTCAGGAGCGGGTAAAAGATGGAAATGAAGTGATCACCATAGAATATGTGGAAGAGATCATCCGGATTATGGGAATGCCCGAAGCTTTTGATGATGCCAAAGAGGGTGAAGAGCCCCAAATGAAAATACCAGGTCAGACTCACAGAAAACTTTACCGTGATCCGGACGACCGCGTTCTGGGAGGTGTGTGCAGCGGATTGGGAGCCTATTTCAATTTTGACCCGGTCATTATCCGGTTGATCTTTGTTGCGTTATTCTTTGGAGCAGGCTCAAGTCTTTTGCTTTATTTGATTCTGTGGATTGTTGTCCCTAAAGCCTACACTTCGGCCCAACGTCTTGAAATGAGAGGGGAAGAGGTAAATATCAACAATATCTCAAAAAACATCAAGGAAGAGATCCAGGATGTAAAGGAAAATTACGAAAAATTCAGGACAAATAGCCGAAGCAGAGACCGTATGGACCACGCCGCCGATATATTCTCCTCAATATTCAGGGCCATACTGAAAATTCTGGCCATAATCATCGGAATAGCGTTGGTATTTGCGGGTATATTTGCAATTATAGCCTTAGTCACCTCCCTGTTCATCACTAATGAATTTATTGGGATTACCCCTCTCGGCCATGGTATACCCCATTACCTCGATTTGTTTGCAAACGGGAATACTCTTTTCTGGATCTGGATTGGAATTGGTCTGACCATCGGTATACCGCTGATCATGCTAGCCTATTTGGGAACCAAACTCATATTCAGGTTCAAATCGAGTAACGGAACTGTAGGTCTCACTGCTTTAGGACTTTGGGTGATCGGAGTTGTATTGCTCATATTTATGCTGGTCAGAGGATTCAGCGATTTTAAAAGCGTCTCAACAAGTACAAAGCAGGAACAGATTACCTCCAAATCCGATACGTTATACCTGAAATTAGGGGCGGATGAATTCTATGATTATCTCGATTCAAACATCAATTTCAATGGACTACGGATCGCATCGGTAAACGGTAAAGAATTTCTCCTTAATCAGCCCAAACTTGATATTGTAAAAAGTGAAACAGGTGATTTCAGCATGGTAATTAAGACTAAAGCCAGAGGCCATGACCTTGATAAAGCCCAGAATAATGCCCGCCAAATCAATTATAAGTTCACTTTACAGGATTCTCTGATCACGTTTCAGCCATGGTACATGCTTCCGGAAAAGTCGGTGTGGCGTAACCAGCAGGTAGAGATTCTCCTCAAGGTGCCGGAAAATAAAACGATCTATTTAAGTGATGAAATGGTACGGATAATTCATGATATCAAAAACACTTCAGATACCTGGGACGGTGATATGGGCGGGAAATACTGGACAATGAAACCTGCAGGATTGGAACTTACCATAAAAAAACATGCCCCGATTATATTACCTAAAAAGAATAAAAAATGAAAACCAGTTACCGGCTTGGAGTTATCGTCGCTCTACTTTTCACAACCTTGGCAGGATCATCACAAAGCAGGTCTTATCGGATCTATGAACAGTTCGCTAATCGTGAAGGTTTTACCTTTCTCTCCTTTTCAAAATCAATGATCGATGCAGTAAATATGAATATTGATGAGGAAAATAAAAAAGTTACCGGGGATTTGATGGAAATCCGTGTACTATTTTCGAACCGTGAAAAAAACAAGAATCATGGATCGCTTGCCCAAAATATCTCGGAGAGACTAAATAATCTGGACTACCATAAGATACAACTCAATGACGCTAAAGATGATGATAATGTAGAATTCTGGATTGACGGAAACTCCAAACGGGTAAAAGAGTGTCATGTCCTCGTTAAAAACAGTGAAGATCATCAATTCAGTTGTCTGGTCTCCTTTTACGGAAATTTCAAGGTAGAAGATCTTAAAAGTTTTGAAAAATTCAGCCGGAATCAGGCCGATAAAGAAGATTGATATGACCAATATCTTAAATAACAAATGGTTTAAGTTTGCCCTTACAGGTGGTATTTATCTGCTGTGGGTTATTTGGCTGGGAAATTTCTGGTGGCTGATTGGCCTGGTCATCTTATTTGATAACTATATTTCCAGGAAGGTTCATTGGGCCTTCTGGAAAAAAAAGAATCCGCCTGAAGGAAAGCAAACAGCTGTCGCGGAATGGGTTGATGCCATAATCTTTGCAGTGGTTGCCGCAACTTTTATCCGCCTGTTCTTTATTGAAGCCTATACCATCCCCACTTCATCCATGGAAAAATCGATGATGGTCGGAGATTATCTTTTTGTAAGCAAAACAGCCTACGGGCCTAAGATGCCCAACACTCCGATCTCTTTCCCGTTCGTACATAATACCATGCCTTTACTTGGATCACTCCCCTCCTATTCAAGACTTATTCAATATCCTTACCGCAGGATTGCCGGAACCGGGAAAATTAAAAATGATGATGTGGTTGTTTTCAATTTCCCCGAAGGGGATACCGTTTCCGTCAGGTTGCAGGAATCAAGCAACTACTACGAATTAGTCCGAATGTACGGCAGAGATCAGGTTTGGGGTGATAAAAGAACCTTTGGAGATATCATTTACAGACCGGTGGATAAACGGGAAAATTACATTAAACGATGCATTGCTATTCCGGGTGATTCCATAAAGATTGTCAATGGGCAGGTTTTTGTCAATGGAAAAGCTCAAAAGGAGATCCCGGGCATCCAATATAAATACCAGATTACCACCAATGGGTCACCTATAAACGATAAGATTCTTGATAAACTGGAAATCACCCGTCCCGAAATTGATGGATCAGACTCGCGTTATATTATTGCGTTAACTTCCGGACAGGTAAAAAAATTGGCTGATTTGAAATTCATTCATTCCATTGAGAGGTATATTTTGCCTGCAGATAAAATTGATCCGTCATTGTTTCCCAATGATCCGGGATTTGGATGGAATCTGGATAATTTTGGTCCTTTATGGGTTCCCAAAAAAGGGGTAACCATTAACCTGAACCTGGTAAATCTTCCATTATATAAAAGAATCATAACCGTTTACGAAGATAATGACCTAAAGATTAAAGACAATAACATTTATATTAATGGAATTCCGGCTTCTACTTATACCTTTAAAATGGATTATTTCTGGATGATGGGTGATAACCGGTATAATTCAGCTGATTCGAGGTACTGGGGATTTGTACCGGAAGATCATGTGGTTGGAAAAGCGTCGTTCGTTTGGCTGTCGTTGGACAAAAACAAGAGTTTTCTCTCCGGTATCCGTTGGAAAAGGATTTTTACTAGTGTGAAATAGGTGAGAAAAACGTATGGGCGTGATATTTATTACGTCCATATGTTTTATTTATTTATTTTCTTACCCTATCCATCTCCCTTTCGGCATCCTTTGATTTGAGACTTTGGCGCTTATCATAGTTGGCCTTCCCACGTGAAAGGGCAATCTCCATTTTGGCCAATCCCCTATCATTCAGGAACAACCTGACCGGGACAATTGTCAGTCCCGATTCCTTTAATTTCCGTTCCAGTTTGTTGAGCTCGCGCCGGCTCATCAGTAATTTACGTTCGCGACGAACCTCATGATTATTAAGATTCCCGAAATCGTATTCCGAGATGCTCAGGTTTTTGATATAAAGCTCCCCTGCAACAAAATGGCAATAGGCATCATTCATACTCACTTTACCGAGTCTGATCGACTTTATCTCAGTACCTAACAGAACAATGCCAGCCACATACTTATCGATAAACTCGTAATCGAAGCTTGCCCGCTTATTCTTAATATTTATGTGTTGCTGAACGATCATTTTTAAATTCCGGAAATACAAAGTGCAAATCTAACAAAACCCCGGCGGAATCAATAACACTTTAATGAATTGCTCCAAAGAAAGCAGATAGAATGAAATTTATGATCAAATATGTGACCAGCATCATAGTCGAAGAAAGGGTACTGAAATTTGATTGTCGTTCAGAAGGTATGTCCGACAATATTTGAGTGCCAATGTGCATGATATAAAACGTGTATAGTGCAAAAAGGCCGACAATATATATCTCAGGTGACATACCAAGGATAATTGTAACAAATGTCACAGGAAAAAAACTGAAAATAACTAATTGTGAAACCTGACTAAAGTTAGGAGTCCCTCCAAATGTTCCGATCATCACATTGATGGCAGGTATACTCAGGGCAATGGATAACGAGATACTCAAAACTGGTCTTATACTAAAAATAATGAGAAGTTCTGAATACCAGGCCGTATCCCCGCGGTGAATATAGCCGCCAATCATGGAAGTAACGGCAGATATAAGAAGAAGTGGAAGCATAAAACCAACCAGTATTTGCCCGATTGATTCATTCCCATCCTTAATCCTGGCCCATTCCTCCTTTGGTGACCAGATAATTCCGATGCACCTTAAATATAAATTCTGAATAAAAACCCTGAAATTCATGGTTAACCATTTTAGATATCCAAAATTAAGCTAATTTGCTCAACAATTTAACCTGAGATGACCGGATTAAAATATGATATGGTGACCATCCTTGGGCCAACGGCCTCGGGGAAAACAGAAGTGGCAGCCAATTTAGCCTATCTGCTTGGAGGTGAAGTAATTTCTGCCGATTCAAGACAAATATACAGGAACATGGATCTTGGAACCGGAAAGGATCTTGAAGAGTATCGGATCAATGGCACAAACATTCCTTACCACCTGATTGATATTGCCGAAGCCGGCTATCAGTACAATGTTTTCGAGTATCAACGTGATTTCCTAAAAGTCTATCAGGAACTGAAAATCAAGGGTATATTCCCGGTCATGTGCGGGGGAAGCGGAATGTACCTCGAGGCAATTCTGAAAGGATACCGTCTGATTCAGGTCCCGATCAATGAGAAACGCCGTGCCGGGCTTCAATTGCTGCCACTCGATTCTCTGAAAAAGATCTTAAGCGATTATAAATCGATCCATAATACGAGCGATATTGAAAACTCAAAAAGAGCAATCCGGGCTATAGAAATTGAGGAATTTTGCCTCGCACATCCCGAAACAGATCTCTCTTTCCCCAAAATCAATAGTTTAATTGTAGGAATCAGAATAGAGCGCGAAGTACGCAGAAGAAAGATTACTGCACGATTGCACCAACGGCTTACTAACGGTATGATTGATGAAGTTCAAAAATTATTGGACCGTGGCATAAAACCCGATGAATTAACCTATTACGGACTTGAATACAAGTACATAACAAACTATCTCTTGGGTCATTTAACCTACGAACAGTTAGTTACGGACCTTAACACTGCGATTCATCAGTTTGCCAAAAGGCAGATGACCTGGTTTAGAAAAATGGAGCGTGATGGATTTAAAATACGATGGCTCGACGGGGAATTACCTACCGATGAAAAGACAGTCAAAATTCTTTCCTGGCTTAAAAGTTAGTGCTCATCTTAATCTTAACTGAACAAAATTATTCTTTTGGGCGTTAATAAGATATCTTTGCATGATTTTTCAAATTTCAAAAGAAACAGAATAATTAAATGAATATAATTATTAAAACAGCAGAGCAGATTGAAGGGATCAGACAGAGTTCAAAACTGGCCGGAGAGATTCTCGTATATATAGCAGATTTCGTTAAGGAAGGGGTTAGTACAGGCTATTTGGATCAGTTGATTCATAATTACACCATCTCTCACGGTGCAATACCGGCAACGCTCAATTACAGCGGTTTTCCAAAATCATGTTGTATTTCCCCAAATGATGTCATTTGCCACGGAATACCATCTGAAGATGTAATCTTAAAAAAAGGAGACATTCTAAATATCGATATAACCACAATCCTGAATGGTTATTTCGGAGATACCAGCAAAATGTTTATTGTAGGAGAGGCCTCTGAAAATGCAGTTAAACTGGTTAATGCCACCAAACACTGCCTCAACCTTGGCATTCAGCAGGTTAGACCAGGAAATTATCTGGGGAATATTGGTTATGCTATATCCAGATATGCGATATCGCAGGGATTTACGGTGGTTTATGAATACTGTGGACATGGTGTAGGAATTGAATTCCATGAAGACCCTCAGGTTGATCATGCAGCACGAAAAAACAGTGGTCCAATTCTGAAACCGGGAATGATATTCACCATCGAACCGATGATCAACGAAGGTAAACCCCGCGTAAAAGTTGACGAAACAGATGGATGGACTGCCCGGACAGTTGACAATAAGCTTTCAGCCCAATTTGAACATACTGTTTTAGTAACCGATACAGGATATGAAGTACTGACCGATGTATCCGACGAATATTCCTCTTAAAGAGAATTGATAATATCCTGATTATAAATACTTACCAACTTCAGTAAACATAATTATTTCGATTCCTTTTGCTTTCCAGGTATCATAAGGAAGCGGTAAATTAGGTAATCCCATAATGGCGTCACCTATTACATAAACTTTTATCCCGCGTTCAGCTAATCCAACAGCCACCCTGTCTACGCAGATATTGGTCGTAACTCCGTAAACAAAGGTCTGGTCAGGTTGCAGGATATTCAGGATCTTATCGGTATATGGATTCCCTATAAAAACATCAAACTCATTTTTTCGGAGTACAATATTCCTAAATCGCTTGGGGTCATCGAACTCAGCAAATATAGCCAGTTCAGAATCCCAATCAATAATCAAAGGGGTTTCCGGATCAGTCTCTGAGATAAACTGTGCTCCGGTTGTGCCTGCCAAACAATGTGGTGGAAATTTGGTGATGAAATCTGGATTTTCCGAAATTTCTTCTGCATTAATATGGTGAAAATCGCAGGTATTCATTACACGAATCCCTAACTCTTTTGCCAGTGATGTAATCTGTTTCAAAGCTGGTCTGATCTTTTCTGCCCCCAACACATAGAGATTGCCTCCAGCATCGATAAAATCTTCCTGGGTATCAACATTCCAAAATAAGCTAATTGAATTATGGCTCATAACAACATTTACTTCAAATGAATTTATTATTTCTTCGGTTGCCTTGTTTTAAACTCAGCCAAACCCTGGTCAAGAAATTCAATGAAATGGTCAGGATTTAAATCCCTGGCCGTTGATTTAGTCAGAAGATTCTGATTCTGATCGAGCAACACATAATAGGGCTGCGCATTGACTCCAAACCTGGAGATCTGAAAATCAGCAAATTTTTTCCCAATAGTCTTTTTAACTTTCTGATCGTAGGTCGAAGTGATCCATTCACTTTGTGGAAGTGATGTTTTGTCATCCACATATAAGGCAATGATAACAAAATCATTCTTGAGCCGTTCCAGCACTCGCGGATCAGACCAGACATTGGCTTCCATTTCACGACAGTTCACGCAGCCATGACCTGTAAAATCGATAAAAACAGGCTTGTTTTGAACCCTGGCACAGGCCAATCCCTGTTCATAGTCGAAAAAGCCTTCAAGACCATGAGGAAGTTCAAGAAATTCACTGAATTTTGGCTTTTCGCATAAAACCGCAGATGATTTTGATGTAATGGCTGGTCCCGAGGAATGATCAACCAGTTTTACCTCATCACGGATTATTTTATGCAGATCGAAATCGTGAGAAGTCATTGGTGGCAGATAACCAGAAATTGCTTTAAGAGGGGCTCCAAACATACCAGGTATCAGGTAAACCACAAACGTAAAGGTTATCAAAGACATCATCAGGCGTGGAACGGTAATATGTTTGTTTTCACTGTCATGGGCAAATTTCATCTTACCAAGCAAATAGAATCCCATCATCGTGAAAATGACAATCCAGAAAGCAATATAAATCTCACGGTCAAGGATACGCCAGTGATAAGTCTGATCAGCAATACTTAAGAATTTAAGGCCCAAGGCCAATTCAATGAACCCAAGCACAACTTTTACTGAATTCAGCCACCCGCCGGATTTGGGCAAATTAACCAGCCACTGAGGGAACAAGGCAAACAGCGTAAAAGGAAGTGCGAAAGCCAGCGAGAATCCCAACATTCCCACAATTGGTTTTATCACCATTCCACCGGCAGATTCAACCAATATCGCTCCGACGATAGGTCCTGTACAACTAAAAGAGACCAGAACAAGTGTTAATGCCATGAAAAAAGCTCCTCCAATGCCACCTTTATCTGCAAACCGGTCGGCCCGGTTTCCCCAACTACCTGGAAGAATTATTTCAAATGCGCCAAAGAAAGAGAAGGCAAAAACAACGAAAACAATAAAAAACAGCACATTCGGTAACCAGTGGGTACTGATCCAGTTGGCAAAATCGGCTCCAAGAGTAAGCGCCACCAATGTTCCAATCAGGGTATAAATAAGTATAATCGATCCCCCGTAAATCATTGCCTGAATACGGGCCTGAAACTTTGACTTATTGCTGTTCATAAAAAAGGAGACCGTCATCGGAATCATGGGAAAAACACACGGAGTAAGAATTGCAGCCAGACCGGCCACAAAACTGAAAACGAGAAACCACCACAGCCCATGCTGCTGAATATCCGGAACTTTAGTAAACCCTGCAATTTTAGCAGTTGCGCCACCATCACCTGAACCATCAATCTTAAAGGAAAAGTCATGTTCATCAAGTGTACAGGTTTCGTTATTACAGCTTTGATATTCAACCGTTCCTTTCAAATCAAAAGGTTTGGGAGAAAGGACCTTTATTTTTTGCAAAAAGATAGCTTCTTTGCTATAAAATTCCAGATCCATATTAAAGATCTGATCATGTTCCTTTATTGGATTAGTTACAGATTCAACTTCGCCAATAACCTGGTATCGGCTACTATCAGAAGTAAAACTAAATGTTGTTTTGACCGGACCTCCTTCAGGGAGTTTGGTACTGTACAAATGCCATCCCGGCTGGATTGAAGCTTTCATCTCCAGCTCTATCTCTCCATTCCTTATTGACTTTTGAGAAAAAGTCCAATTAACAGGTTTCACTAATTGTGCGAATGACTGCAAGGATGCGCCAATCAGGAGAGCGATACAGAGAATTTGTCTTTTTTTCATCTTTCTAAAATCAAATCTCAAAGCTATAAAAAAAGCTCATGCTTTAACTGCATGAGCTTTGGATGTCTAAAAGATAATTTCTTCGGTATTTTCATCGTAGAATTTTGAATCAAGGAAACTCATTGCGTTAATCTCTTCAATTCTAACTCTCTTGTGGTATTTCCACCACCATTTTAAAGCTTTGGAAGGGAAACCCCTGGTAAGATAAGCTCCAACAAACGGATGAAGTTTAATTGTCAGTTTTTGTTTGTGTAATTCTTCGAAGATATACCTCACTTTTTGTTCTATCTCTTCGATGAATAATAGGGTTGGGGTAACTTTACCTGACCCTTTGCAGACAGGGCAGGTTTCCGCCGTTTCGATGGCCATTTCCTGTCGCACCCTTTGCCTTGTAATTTGCATCAAACAAAATTTGCTTAATGGCAAAATATTATGCTTTGTTCTGTCGGAAGACATCGCTTCCTTCATTTTCTCGAAAACTTTCTGCCGGTTCTCGTTCCCATGCATATCGATAAAATCGATAACAATAATGCCTCCCATATCGCGAAGACGTAATTGACTGGCAATCTCCTCAGCTGCAGCTAGATTAACCTCAAGGGCATTGGATTCCTGATCACCGGTCTTGGACCTGTTACCACTGTTCACGTCGATAACGTGAAATGCTTCAGTGTGTTCAATGATCAGATAGGCTCCGCTTCTGAACGAAACAGTTTTACCAAAAGATGCTTTAATTTGTTTATCGATTCCAAAATATTCTAAAATTGGCATTTTGCCATTGTAGTATTTAACTACTTTTTTCTTTTCAGAATCGATAGTTCCCACATATTCTTTAATCTCAGCGGCAATCTCCTCGTTATTCACAAATATATTCGAAAATTCAGGATTATATAAATCTCTGATCATTCCTATTGTGCGATCGAGTTCTCCTAAAATTAACGAAGGGGCAACTTGTTTTTCGAGTTTGACTACTGCATTCTCAAATTTAGTCACCAATCTCCGAAGTTCAGGGTCTAATTCCGCTACACGTTTCCCTTCAGCAGCAGTTCTAACAATAACCCCATAATTTTTGGGGCATATACTTTGAACTAATTTTTTTAAACGGCTTTTCTCCTCAGCCGATTCGATTTTTTGAGAAACTGAAATTTTATTGCTAAAAGGGATCAATACCATGTTTCTGCCAGCGACAGAAAGTTCAGAGGTAAGTCTAGGTCCTTTAGTCGAGATCGGTTCTTTTGCAATTTGCACAAGAATCGTCTGACCAGTTTTAAGAACGTCGCCAATCTTTCCGTCTTTCTGGATGTCTGGTTCCGGTTGGATTCGTAACTCATTGGTTAACTTAATCTTTTTGGAACTTGACTGCTTCAGAAACTTGTTTAAGGTCTGAAATTGTGGACCTAAATCCAAATAATGAAGGAACGCATCTTTTTCGTAGCCTACATCAACAAAAGCAGCATTTAATCCTGGCATGATCTTCTTCACCTTTGCCAGGTAAATATCTCCGACCGAAAATTTAAGATCACTGCTTTCCCTGTTAAGTTCTACCAGTTTTTTGTTTTCGAGTAAAGCGATTTCAACATGTGAGGGCGATACATCAATAATCAGTTCATTACTCACGATCTCTACTCTTAACTTTAAATAAATATATAAATACAACAAACCTAAAGTGCTTTTGCACTTTAGGTTCAAAATTCCTTTTCTTCCACAAAGAAATTATTTCTTTTTCTTGTGGCGATTTTTCCGCAAACGTTTTTTCCGTTTGTGGGTAGCCATTTTATGTCCTTTTCTTTTTTTACCGCTTGGCATAATACTCGTTTAATTATTTTACATTGTTTTTAACCCGACCCACAAAAGTTTTAGCCGGTTTGAAAGATGGAATCTTATGTTCCGGAATAATGATTGTAGTGTTACGCGAAATATTACGGGCTGTCTTTTCAGCACGTTTTTTCACGATAAAACTACCAAATCCACGAAGATAAACATTGTTTCCTTCTGAAAGTGAACCGGATACGGTGTCCATGAATGCTTCTACTGCCTTCTGAACAGTTACCTTTTCAATACCGGTGTTCTTCGAAATCTCGTTTACGATATCTGCTTTTGTCATTACTAAAAATTTAAATGATTCGACCTTTTGTTTCAATTTTGGTGCACAAATATATCGCTTTTGATTTAACCAACAACATACTAATCAATATTTTTTCTTCTTTTTGTAATTTATTTTCAAATTCATAAAAATTATGCCTCAATTTCATAAAATATTGAACGATTGGTACAAACAAAATAAACGTGATCTCCCCTGGCGTTCAAATAGCATGCCATATTATGTATGGGTTTCTGAAATTATCCTTCAGCAAACAAGAGTCGATCAGGGGACAGATTACTTTCTCCGTTTTATTGAAAAGTTTCCTGATATAAAATCACTGGCTGATGCACCCGAGATTGAAGCCCTGAAAATCTGGCAGGGGCTGGGCTATTATTCAAGAGCCAGAAATATGCATGTTGCAGCCCGTCAGGTCATGAATGATTTCAATGGCCTGTTTCCAGAAACCTTTGAAAACATTAAAAAATTGAAGGGGATAGGTGAATATACCGCAGCCGCTATTGCCTCAATATCTTTCGGACTCCCTTATGCTGCAATTGACGGAAATGTCTATCGGGTTCTTTCCCGGATTTTTGGGATAGCCACCCCCATCGATTCTGCAAAAGGGAAAAAAGAATTCAGCAACCTGGCTATGGAACTTATTGACCAGCAAAATCCAGGAACCTTTAATGAAGCTCTGATGGAATTCGGGGCATTACAATGCATGCCGCGAAACCCGGGATGCCAAACCTGCCCTTTTCAGAACCAATGCCTGGCCTTAAGCCAGGCTGCTGTCACCCAATTTCCTGTGAAGACCAATAAAACCAAGATCAGGCATCGTTTTTTCAATTACCTGTATTTGGAACATGAACAATCGATCTTTCTGGAGAAGAGGGTAACCAATGACATCTGGCAAAATTTATACCAGTTGCCAATGATTGAATCAACAAAGGGATTAACCCTCGAAGAATTGCTTGCTAATGATCAGTTCAGATCCTTGTTTGACAAATCAGACACTGTAATTGGATCGGTTAGTCCTGAAATCATTCATTTATTATCTCACCAGAAACTGCATGTCAGGTTTCTGGAGATCTCGGTTTCCAAACTTCCGGCGAATCACAAGTGGATAAAAATACTTCCGGAAAATCTCTCTGAATACCCCATCCCTAAACTGATCGATAACTTTTTAATGGAGAAGAACAGGAACCAATTAGTTCCGGACAAAAAAAACAATAAACTTTTTCTGAAAAAATCAGCAAGTTGCAAATAGCCAGTAGCGTCCAATGTATAATTCATATTACCCAATCCACAATTCATGGAATCCCCAAATGGCGTTAAATATTCGACCTATTTTTTTACCTTTGGGGAGTTGAAAATCGATGATAGTATATTGAAGATTATAAACCATAAACTTTTTAACTATGTCAGTCAATAAAGTTATTTTAATCGGAAATGTCGGAAAGGACCCTGAAGTAAGGCACCTTGAGAGTAATGTATCTGTGGCAAATTTCACGTTGGCAACCTCTGAAAATTACACCAATAAAAGCGGAGAAAAAGTAACCACCACCGAATGGCACAATATCGTTTGCTGGCGCGGATTGGCTACTGTTGCAGAAAATTATGTCCATAAAGGGAGCCAGATTTATGTTGACGGCAAGATCAGAACCAGAAGTTATGATGCACCTGATGGAACAAAAAGATATGTGACAGAAATCTACGCTGATACATTACAGCTGTTGGGTAAAAAAGGGGAGGGATCATCTGCTGAAGGATCCAAACCGAATGAACCCAACCACGTTGGAGAGCCGAATAATGATCCGGGTTCCTATGGTGCCCTGGGAGACAAAGAGAATGATTTACCCTTTTGATCCTGAATAATCAAATTCCGAATTTTGTGCATCTAAGTATCGTGAAACATTAACTATGAGGTATATACCTATTCTTATCCTGATTGGAGTATTGTTTATAACCGGATCTTGTCAAAAAAATCATACACCCAGACCCAGGGGATATTTCCGGATAGCTTTCCCAGTTAAAAGTTATAAACCACTTGATTTGTCTGTGCCCTATTATTTCCAGGTACCCTCCTATTCCACTCCCGGACACGATCCCTTAAGTCCTGATCAGCAGGATTGGGTCACCATTGATGTGCCTGCCAATCACGCACAAATCCATATCAGCTACAAAAAAATAAATAACAACCTGGAGAAATATATCGAAGAGTCACGTTCCCTGGCCTATCAGCATTCACAAAAGGCAAGTGCAATTGATGAGCAGCTTTTCCTGAATCCTTCGAAAAAGGTCTATGGAACAATTTATAATATCAAAGGAAATGCCGCGTCCCCCATGCAGTTTTACCTGACCGATAGCGTTCGAAACTTTCTCCGAGGTGCTCTGTATATCAAAGAGATACCAAATATAGACAGCTTACAGCCGGTCATTGGTTTTTTATCCCAGGATGTTCTGCAGCTTATCAAAACCACAGAATGGAAAGAGCTTAAATAATGCCGCTCATACTACATAACGAATTCGAAAACGGAGAGATTGGACTTTGGGAAATCTCCGAAGCGCTTGAAGAGTTGGAACTCCTGGCTGATTTAACTCCAACTGACGCGATTAACTATTCAGGAATCTCGGCCATCCATCGTAAAAAAGAGTGGTTGACTACCCGGGCTTTGTTAAATGAACTGACCGGGGAAAGGACTTTGATCAAATATCACAACGACGGAAGACCATATCCCGACAATGCAAATTATCAAATAAGCATCTCTCATACCAAAGGATTTGTTGCTATCATGCTGCACCAAACCTGTCTGCCAGGGATAGATATCGAACTTGCCACTCGCAAGGTCAGCAGAGTTGCCAGCCGTTTCCTATCTCCGGATGAATTTGAGGTATGCCATGAGGCCTCAGGTTTCTCAAATCATAAACTTTTGCTCCATTGGTGTGCAAAAGAGGCTATCTTTAAAATGGTTCCCTTCTCTGATATCGAATTTTCTACGGATATTCAGATTAAATTAGGTGAGCCAATCCGGGATTCAGGATCGTTTCAGGGGCTGTTTATCGGGAAACCGGGACAAGTACCGGTTGCTCTTGAATACCTCGAAATTAAGGGAGTGATTATGGTTTGGGGTTGTAGTGGTGAGATCTGATGATCCATACAATATTTCGTTTTATAAAAAGTCGAACAATCAAAACTGCCAATATGCGATT
This sequence comes from uncultured Bacteroidia bacterium, assembly GCA_903923905.1. Lineage (GTDB taxonomy): Bacteria > Bacteroidota > Bacteroidia > Bacteroidales > Prolixibacteraceae > JAAFHB01. Next base: position 55,502 of record CAIXZH010000077.1, on the reverse strand, counting down.
AAACAAGAAATTAGTTTGTTTAATTATTTTTTATCATTACTGGGTAATTTATTCGCTCAGCAGCCACAAATCGTTGCAAGGTTAAATACCCAAAAGTTGGGCATTCAATATTCTGAAACCGACAGGGCTCAGTTATACTCCGTACTTGATAGCAACCAAATTGTTCTTGCAGTTAATAAAACCCTATTATTCATTAAAAACAACACAATAATAAAAAAGGTTTTAAGTCCTGTACATATTTTTGCTTTTGACATCAGTAAACGAGGGAATGGTGTTATTACAAGTCAATCAGGGTTATACCAGATCAAAAAATTTCAGATACAGACAAAGCCTATAAAGACAAATATTGAAAAGACTAAAGAAGGTAAAGTGATTTGGCAGGTTGATATGATAAATGATTCTATTGCCAGATTTTTTGTAACCGGTACGAAGGCACTTTTTTATATTAACATAGATAATCTTGTAAGTAATAACTACATTATAAAGGATGATGAAGCCTCGCAATTTATTGGTGAAAAGGCTTCAAATACTTTTGTCGGACAGATTAAATCCAGGTATTATTTTTTGATGTATGATAAACAACAAAAAAGCGAATGTTTAGTTATACGAGCGGATTTAAAAAAAGAACATTTAGCGGATGAAAAGATATTTAGTTTTGGCAACTTAGGGCAATCGGCTGATGAAACAGTTCCAATTAGGTATGATGAAGAAACCGGACTGTTTTATGAAATGTTGTTTAAAGACAACGATCTGATTTTATACAAGTTTGAGATAAAAGATTATCGATAAACGAGAGACAATGTATTGCAAATATATCTTGGAACTAAAACTTATGGCAAATTAGAAGAAATGAGGTTGTATCAAAAGCCTTTTAAAATCAAAAATATGAATCCATTTATTCACACCAGCAAAACGCCTGAAGCTCTGGCTGATGCCTTCGCCAAACAACTCATTCAATGGGTAAATGAATCAAATGAAAATTCATTTCACCTTGCCTTATCTGGTGGCAAAACACCATCTCTCCTTTTCACACTTTTGGCTGAAAAATATGCCAGTCAGCTAAACTGGTCTAAAATCCATTTCTGGTGGGGCGATGAAAGAATGGTTCCGCCAGCCGATCCTGAAAGTAACTTTGGAGTCGTGAATAAACTGCTATTTTCGAAGATAGGGATACTGCCTGATCAGATACACCGGGTTAAAGGAGAATCTGATCCAATTGTAAAAGTTAAAGAATATTCAACTGAAATACAAAAATTTATACCAACCATTAATGGCTGGCCCTCCTTTGATCTGATTATGCTGGGTATGGGTGACGACGGACATACTGCTTCAATCTTCCCAAATCAGATGCAACTGATGAAATCAGACAAGATCACCGCCATTGCCGTGCATCCCGAATCCGGGCAAAAACGGATTACCCTGACCGGTGAGGTTCTGAATCATGCAAAAAGAGTGGCTTTCCTGGTTTCCGGGACATCCAAATCAAGGATTTTCAACGAGATAATAACCGAATCGGATAACGCGTCAGCCTATCCTGCTTCAAATATCCATCCAATTGGGGAATTGCATTGGTTTGTGGATGAGGAATGCGCGGGGAAATAAAATAGAAATAAGAAGAAAGTAGTGGAAATTAGTAGAAATAAGTGGAAATAGATCGAATTATATCATACCTGAATAACAACTAAATTTCCTTCTATTTCCATTTATTTCCCTTTTTCCCTATTTCACCAGAAAATCAAACATCTTCCTCTCACCGATAAACCCTTCAAGCTGGTCATTGATTTTAACAGGACCGACTCCTGCAGGGGTGCCTGTAAAAATGAGGTCGCCTATTTTAAGGGTCACAAATTGCGAAACATGTTCGATTATGGTATCTACAGCAAAAATCATATCCCTGGAATTCCCATGCTGAACAACCTCTCCGTTTTTCCGCAAAGAGAAATCGATTTGCCCCAGGTCACCCAACTCTTCTTTGGGAATAAATTCACCCAGGACTGCCGATGAATCAAACGCCTTTGACTTTTCCCAGGGTAGCCCTTTTTCGATCAGGTGACGTTGAATATCGCGGGCAGTGAAATCGATACCCAGGCCAATCTCATCGTAATACCGGTGGGCATAACGGGCCTCAATCGTCTTTCCAAGGCGATTTATTTTAATCACTAATTCAACCTCATAATGCATCTCATTTGAAAATCCCGGAAGGTAAAAATGACGGTTATCCAATAATAAGGAGGAATCAGGTTTCATGAAAAAAACCGGTTCGGTAGGAATATCATGCTCAAGTTCTTTGGCATGTTTCAAATAATTTCGTCCTATACAAATGATTTTCATGATTTTGCTTTTTAATATTCCCGGAACAAAGATAAAACAAAGAAGTGAGAGTAATATTTAAAATTTCCGGTTTAAATCCCTCAATTTTATAGCAGTAAGAACCTTTTTGGTATAAAGAGGAAACTCCCCCTGCATCATCCAGGAAAAATAGCCAGGTTCTTCCTGCAGCACTTTTTCTACAGCTTTCCCTTTATGCTTACCAAAATTGAAAACTTCAATACCTTTTTCATCATAAACAATCCGTCCGGCAAAATCAACACTTTTATCAAATGCTGAGAATGTAGCCAATGCGTCAATATTATTTATAACAGGAACCGTCTTTTTCCCATTATCCTCAAATTCAACGCCATCATACCGGTCGAGCTGGGCTTTTAAAACCTCATAGGTTGCTTTGGTATCAGCCATGGCATTGTGTGCATTTTCAAGATCCTGCATCAGGTAAAACTTATAGGCTGCTGCAAGCGTCCGTTTCTCCATCCGATGGAAAATAATCTGAACATCTACGAATTTATGTTTCTTCATGTCCAGATCAATGTCGACCCTCAGAAATTCTTCCGAGAGTAAGGGGATATCGAAACGGGTTGAATTAAAACCTGCCAGGTCACAGCCTTCAATAAATCTCGCATAATTTTTAGCCACCTCTTTAAAAAGCGGGGCATCTTTCACATCCTCATCGTAAATTCCATGTATCGCAGATGACTGGGGAGGAATTGGGATTCCCGGATTGATACGTTGAAGTTTCTCTTCTTCATGACCATCGGGAAATATTTTAAGCAGAGCGATCTCCACGATACGATCGGTCACCACATTAATCCCGGTGGTTTCAAGGTCAAGAAATACGATCGGGTTTTTCAGGTTGAGCTTCATCCTTTGTTTTGTTTAGGGAACATGTCCCTGTTAAATAGGTATAATATTAAACAAAAAACCCGGCAGTCAACTAACCACCAGGTCTTTAATATCTATTGATTCAAAATTTATGCATTAATCATCATTGGCATCAATAGCATCAGAACATCCTCGTATTCGAGTTCTTTTTCGGCTGGCACCAAAAGGCCGGCTCTTGAAGGATCGGAGAGTTTCAATTTCACATCCTCAGAAGAGAGATTTGAAAGAATTTCGATGAGGAAAGTGGATTTAAAACCAATTTCCATAGGCTGCCCTTCATATTCACATTTGATCGTTTCAACCGCTGAGATGGCAAAATCAATATCCTGAGCCGAAACAACCAATTCTGATGCCTTAAGTTTTAAACGAACAAGATTGCTCGCCTGATTGGCAAAAACAGACACCCTTTTCAGCGTGGTGAAAAATTCTACCCTGTCAATAACCATTTCGTTTGGATTGTTCAGTGGAATAACCGAATTATAGGCAGGGTATTTACCTTCTACCAGTCGACAAACCATTTTAAAACCATTCAAAGTAAAGAAAGCGTTCTTTTCATCGAATTCAAGTTTTACATCTGAATCTTCACGCGGAAGCAGGTTCTTCAGTAAGGATGCCGGTTTCTTGGGAAGAATGAAGGAGGCTACATCATTGTATTTGACATCACTCCGTTTATATCTGACCAGTTTATGGGCATCAGAAGCCACAAAAGCAATCTCTTCGGGCGAAAGTTCAATATAAATCCCGTTCATGACCGGGCGAAGTTCATCATCTGCGGTAGCAAAAAGCGTTTTATTAATTCCGGAGAGCAACAGATCGTGCGGGAGACTGATTTCATTATGATTCTCCCCCAGTTTTGGTAAAACCGGGAAATCTTCTCCGTTATGACCAACAATCGAGAACTTGCCATTTGCTGAAAGAATCTCAACCGCCAGCGAATCAGGGTCAATATTGAAAGTCAAAGGTTGCTCGGGGAACTCTTTCAGGGTATCAAGCATAATTTTTGCCTGAATGGCAATTAAACCCTCCTCAGCAGAATTTTCTAGTTCAATCCTTGTGATTAGGGTGGTTTCCAAATCTGAAGCCGTAATCAACAAAGTCTTTCCTTCGAGTTTTAACAAAAAATTATCAAGAATAGGTAAGGTATTCTTACTGCTGATTACCCTGCTGATTGCATTCAGATGCTTTAGCAATTCGGTACTTGAAACGACAAATTTCATTGGTTATATACTTAAGTTTGTTTTACTTTTTGAAAATATTTCATTACTAAATCTTACGCGAAAAAGGTTTCAAAATCCTTGCAACACGAATTGACGAATTTACAAATATTCAGCCAGTTTCCAATTTCAAAAGATAAATAATTAAAAATTAATCAAATTGAAATTTTTATATTGCCATAATCTTACTATAGTTTTAATTATCAGGCTGTTGACTTGCATATTTTCTGCGCCGCAGGAACCAGAAAAGAAGACCTCCTGAAAGAATTAACCCTACCGGAAGAAGGACATTGAGCAACTGCCAAAACGCCCTTTGTTCTCTTAACTTCACTTTGTCAAGCAGGCGCATTTGCATGGCACGGGACCTTAAATCCATAAGTCCGGAATCGTCACAAAGATAATGAACTGCATTAACAAGGAAATCTTTGTTTCCAAAAGTAATGTTCGAATTTTTATCATATCCTAACGGAAGCGACAGGTATTTTCCTCCCGAATAACTAACTTTATTGGCAATCATCCCACCGTCAGAAATTAAGATCATCTTTGTCTGCCTACTCTCTGATAAAGGAGTTATCTCAGGAGCAATTCCTAGTCCCCTGATCATTCTGTTTTTAAAAACTGAGGTGAAAACCCCTTCGGTCAAAACACCGGTTGGAATATATTGTAAATTAAAAAGTTCCCGGGCGGGGGGGGCATCGATCATACCCAGATTAACGATCATCGGACTTTTATTTGACCTTGCATAAGGTGAAGAGGTAAGAATAATCGTGCTCTTTGTTGTTGTTGATTCCCCAACCAAATCAATTGAGCTCACAAATTCTGACAAAACCCGGTTGACGTTTTTTCCAATGGGGTGGTTCTGAGCGGGGGACAACAACGGAGAGAAATACCAGGGAGCCATAGTATATTTCGGTGGTTGGCCGACTTGTGCAGTATTCACCTTAATTTGCTGACATTCAACATCCTGAATCAAATCAGAATTTAACCTGACTCCGTAATGAAAAAGCTGATCAGTCAGGTTCAGATCACGGGGAAATGCAAGTGTAGACATTCCACCCGAAAGACTGTCAAGACTGACACTTACCGGATCGATCAGCCAAAGAATTCTCCCTCCGCGCATTAAATATTGATCAACAGCAAATTTATCCCGTTCGGAAAAAGGCTTGGTCGGACTAGCTATAACCAAACTTTTAAAACTATCCGGAACGGCAAGAAGTCTATCGACTGAAATTCGCTGAATATTAAAGCTTTCGGAGAGATTTGCTGAGATATCCCGGACCTGTACCTCCTCCAGCTCATTATTCCCGGTTAAAAAGGCCACATTTTCCTTCTTATCCTGAAATAATAATGTCAAACCGCGGGCAAATTCATATTCGAGCAATTCAACTGAACGATTCAGGTTTTCCTCATCACGAAGAAACGGATCATTTTTCAATAAATTGATGGCAATCTCGTTTCCGCCACCCCGGAGAATTAAGGTTGGAAAAACTGTTTTATTAGATATTCCCCTGTCGGTATTAATGCGCAAGTTTACGGGAGAGATACCCATTGACTGCAGATACGCTAAATATTTTTTCTTGTCGTCAACTTCATAAGGGTCAGTAGTATGAATATTAAAAGGCTGTCCACTATAAATTCGGATGTCGTGTAATTTTTCCAGGGCAGCTGATTGCAGTTTTATAAAACCGGGAGGTAGGTCGCCTGCCAGTAATAGTTCAGCTTCGACTGGTGCATTGACTTTTTTCAGCAAATGATGCATCTGATCCGAAAGGGTATACCTTTTTTCAGAAGTCAAATCGATACGAAAGAAATTGAAATCAGATATCCATGTAACGATCAATAAAAGAGAAACATAAATAACAAAGTGCCTTGCAGATCTTTTGAGGGGCCGTCGTTTCCACTCAAGGACAATCCGCGTAACCAGGATGAAAAAACCGGCCATCAATGTAAAATACAGCAAATCACGACTATCGATTACCCCCCTGCTCACCGATTCGTAATGGGTATCTATTCCGAGAGAAATGATCGTTGACGAGATACCCGGAGGAAACGGCAAACGTGCGACAAAGTCAAACCCAGAATACCAAAAGAAGCAAATAAAAACAGCTGAAATAAATGCAACAACCTGATTATCTGTAATTGAAGAGGTGAACAGTCCAATGGTCAGGTAAATCACGGCCAATAATAAGAGTCCTGTGTAACTTCCCCAGGTTGCCCCTGTATCAACACAACCAACCGGATTTCCCAGGGAGTAGACAGAAAAAAAGTAGAGCAGCGTTGGCAATAAGGTTAATAAGACAACAAAAAGAGCTGCAAGGAACTTGGCAAAAATCAGACGGATTTCAGAAACGGGACGGGTAAGCAGCAGCTCCATCGTACCACTCCGTTTCTCATCGGAAAACATCCGCATAGTCACCGCAGGGATCAGGAACAGATAAATCCAGGGAGCGATTTCAAAAAGACCATTTAAACTCGCATAACCTCCATCCGGAATATTATAATTTCCGGAAAATACCCATAAAAAAAGACCAGTTACTACCAGAAAGACTACCGACACCATTGTTCCGGTTATTGAACCAAAGAATTGGGTGATCTCTTTTCTGAACAGACTAAGCATATTCACAACTATTTTTTTGACAATAATTCAACCATGAGTTTGGCCGCACGTTCTGCACAGCCAGGACCGCCCAGAGCTGACAAAACATCCTCATAACCCTTGAACATCGATTCCCGGTATGAGTGATCAGAAAGAATAAGATCCAATTCGTCACCCACTGTTTTAGGGGTGCAATTATGTTGAAAAAGCTCCTTGACAACTTCGCGTCCGGCAATAAGATTTACCAATGAAAACCAGGGTACCTTAACCAGAATATTCTTCACCAGGGTCCCCAGCCATCCGGCTTCTATCCGGTAACAAACAACCTGTGGAATCCCGATAAAAGCCGTTTCCAATGTGGCAGTACCGGATGCGACAAGTGCCGCAGTTGATTGCTGCAACAAATCATAAGTCTGACCAAATAATACCGGAATAGCGACCTCTCCCAAAACTTCAGTATAAAACGGTTGAGACTGCGAAGGGGCACCACCTATAACAAACTGATATTCAGAATACCGCGAAGAAACAGCTGCAAGAACAGGTAAAATTCGTTTAATCTCCTGTCTGCGGCTACCTGCAAGCAGTGCGATTATCGGTTTATCAGGAAGATTATTCCGATGAACAAATTCTGTAAACGTCTCCTGCTGATTGGTTCGGTGAGTCAATTCATCGATTGTTGGGTTTCCGACATACCTGACCGGGTAACCGAATTTACGATAGAATTCAGTTTCAAAAGGAAATATCGTGAACATCTCATCCACAAATTTTTTCACTTTGTGAACCCTTTTGGTCTTCCAGGCCCAAATTTTAGGGGAGATGTAATAAAAGACTTTTATTCTATTCAACTTCGCGAATTCAGCCATCCTCAGATTAAACCCAGGGTAATCGACCAAAATCAGAACATCAGTTTCAAACTCCAATAATTTTTGTTCGGCCAATTTAAAGTTATGCCTGATTTTATCCAGATTGAGAAGGACAGGAAAGAGCCCCATAAAAGCCATTTCACGGTAGTGCTTCAGCAACATTCCCCCCTCATTGGCCATCAACTCCCCTCCGAAAAACATAAAACGGGCATTCGTATCCTCTTTTTTTAATTCCCGCATTAAATGGGAGGCATGCAGATCGCCTGAAGCTTCTCCAGCTATGATAAAATATCTCATCGTAGATTTTTTTGAATTATGGTATTAATGAGCATGCAAGTCCCTATGAAATATGCCGGGATTATAAAACAAATTTCAGAATAAAAATTACAACTCCTTCCAGAACAGTTGCGGTCAGTACTCCCCTGCCCGAGCTGTAACGGCTGCTGTTTATCAGGAGCATAAATGGAGCAAGATTGGGCAATACCACAAGACTTAATACATTAACCAGTTTTTTTGATTCAACCAGAAACCGGAGATAATCTGCAAAACTAAGCTGGCCAAACCGAAAAATATAGTAGAGCAGGAAGAACACGGCCGGAGTGACGAACCCAACGATTAGCCCATACCCTAATTTATTAAAAAACAACGATCTGTCATCAACATGCATAATCTTAAAATTTCCATTTTTGCATTTGTGGAAAGGCGGTATAAGCAGTGAGGTCGGTGTTTACAGGAACAACAGAAACAAAACCGTTCAGCAATGCAAAATCATCGGTATCACGCGCTTCTGATTCCGCATTATTGAAATATCCTTTCAGCCAAAAGTATCCGCGTCCGTGCGGATCAGTCCTTTTTTCAAATTCTTCTACCCACTTACCCCTGGTTTGACGGCAAAAATTAATCCCCTTAACCTCACCTTGAGGGATGTTTACATTTAGGCAAACTCCTTCAGGAAGCCCGTGCTGGGCAATTGTTTGAAATATTCTGGCCACCACAATCTTAGCTCGCGAGAAATCAGCATCAGGACTATAATCATTCAGAGAAAAGCCGATTGAAGGTACGCCATGAATGCACCCCTCCAGGGCAGCGCCCATTGTTCCTGAGTATAAGATTGAAACAGAAGTATTTGGGCCATGATTAATTCCTGAAATAATAAAATCAGGCAGTTTATCTAATAACTGATTGCATGCCAGCTTGATGCAATCTGCAGGAGTACCGGTACTGGAATAAATCAGAAGTCCATCCTCTTCCTGAAGACGGGTAACTCTCAATGGATGATCTACAGTAATTGCGTGTCCCATCCCGGAACGCGGGCTGTCCGGAGCAACAACGACAATGTTACCAAAGAGACGGATTACCTCTATCAGCTCATTTATGCCCTTGGCATATATTCCGTCATCATTGGTAATTAAGATTAAAGGTCGCTCATCCATGTGCAATTTTCCGGTTTTACAATTGGTCAAAGATAATGGATTCGAAAGAATCTAATTTAACGATCTTGAAGAAAATTTATAACTTTGTCTGAAAATATCCCGGGGTGAAAAAAAAAATTATTCTAGTTGGTACAACCTGGCCCTTCCGAAGCGGAGGTATTACAACATTCAATGAACGTCTTACCAAAGCCCTCATTGACAATGGTGATGAAGTCATTAATTATACTTTTTCACTTCAGTATCCCTCTTTTTTATTTCCGGGAAAGACACAATTTTCCGATCAGCCTGCACCTGAAGGGCTGGATATCAGGATTAAAGTTAATTCTGTCAATCCTTTCAACTGGCTGGCCGTCGGCAGGGAGATTAAACGGTTAAAGCCGGATCTGCTTTTACTCAGATATTGGACACCCTTTATGGCACCTTGTCTGGGTACAATTGCCAGAATTGCACGAAAAAACAGACATACCGAGGTGATAGCCATTGCTGACAACATTATCCCCCATGAAAAACATTTCTTTGACAATACCTTAACAAGATATTTCACACAGAGTTGCAACGGATTTGTAACGATGTCAAGGGCAGTACTGAATGATCTGAAATCATTAAACCCGCGTGCACCAATGGTCTTTACCCCACACCCCCTCTATGATATTTTCGGGAAGATTGTAAGTCGCGAAAAAGCATTAAAGCGTTTGAAGTTAAGTCCTGATTACAGGTATCTGTTGTTTTTTGGATTTATCAGGGATTATAAAGGGCTTGATTGGCTTTTAGAGGCTTTAGGAGATGAAAAACTTCGCAGATTTCCTTTTAAATTGATAATTGCAGGCGAGTTTTATACCTCGCCGGAAAAATATATGCAAATAATCAATAGGAAAAATCTCACCAATCATATCGAATTACGCATTGGATTCATAGATGATCAGGATGTTGCAAACTATTTTGGGGCAGCCGATATGGTTGTTCAGCCTTACAAGTCTGCCACCCAAAGCGGGGTTACCCAAATTGCTTTCAATTACAACAAACCAATGCTCGTAACCGATGTGGGTGGATTAGCTGAAATGATCCCTCATGGAAAGGTTGGCTATGTTGTGAAGCCCGGACCCGAAGCGATCGCTGACGCTATTTTTGATTTTTACAGTAATGATCGCAGTGACTTTTTCACAGCGAATGTGATTGCGGAAAAAGAAAAATTTTCATGGGGTACAATGGTTGAGACGATCGAAATAGTACTAAACAACATTTACAACAAAAGGAACTGACGTAATTTCATAAATTAAATGACGAGATTACTCGGTTATTTTGAGGTAATTAATAAAGAATGGATTTGCAAACCGAAATAGAAAAAAGAGAAATAGAAGATTTGTTTGAAGACCTTTTAAAGTCCTTCACCAGACCACTGTCTACTGGTAATGAGCAGCTTATACGAAAAGCTTTTCAATTCGCCAATACAGCCCATATGGGTATCAGACGCAAATCCGGGGAACCTTATATCATTCATCCTATTGCCGTTGCCAAGATCGTTGTGAGCGAAATAGGACTTGGTACTAAGTCGGTTCTTGCAGCCATTCTTCATGATGTCGTTGAGGACACAGAATATACACTTCACGATATCGAGAATATGTTTGGTGAAAAGGTAGCTTCACTGGTCGATGGACTTACCAAACTCTCCGGAACTTTTGACTCAAATCAGGCAACGAATTTCAGAAAAATGCTCCTTACCCTTTCCGATGATGTGAGGGTGATTCTGATTAAACTTGCTGACCGGTTGCACAATATGAGGACACTTGACTCAATGCCTTATCAGAAGCAACTCAAGATTACCTCTGAGACTCTTTACATTCTTGCTCCCCTTGCCCACCGCCTGGGACTCTACGCGATCAAATCCGAACTCGAAGATCTTAGCCTGAAATATAAAAATCCGGAAATTTACCAGCAAATAAAGATGAAGCTCCAGAGTGAGGAGGAGCGAATTAATTACCTGGTTTTTGATTTTGCCAAGCCCATTCAGGAAAAATTATATGGTGAGAATTTTGATTTCACCATCAGCGGACGCCCCAAATCGATTTATTCGATCTGGAATAAGATGCAGACAAAAAATGTGACCTTCGATGAAATTTACGATCTTCTGGCTATCCGCATTGTTTTTAAACCCAAAGAGGGAATTTCTGAAAAAAGGCAAAGTTTTGACATACTCTCCCTGATCACAGATATTTACACTCCCAAACCGGATCGGATCAGAGACTGGATAACGATTCCAAAGGCAAATGGTTATGAAGCGCTTCATGTTACAGTAATGGGGCCAGAAGGACAATGGGTTGAGGTACAGATCCGGACCGAAAGAATGGATGAAATTGCAGAGCGCGGTTTTGCCGCCCATTACCGTTACAAAGAGGAAGGAGCTTCAGAAAACGAGCTGGACAAATGGCTGATGAAAATCAGGGAGTTACTTAGTAATCCGGAATCAGATGCCCTTGATTTTCTGGATGAATTTAAATTAAATCTGTATTCTCAGGAAATTGTCATCTTTACCCCCAAAGGAGAGATGAAGATGCTTCCCAAAGGGGCCACCGTCCTTGATTGTGCATACGACATCCATTCTGAACTCGGCAATCATTGCATCGGGGCTAAAGTAAACCACATTCTGGTCCCAATGAGCCATGTGCTTAAAAGTGGCGATCAGGTTGAAATATTAACCTCAGATAAGCAGTCACCCAAACCCTCCTGGATCGATAGCGCCATTACGGCAAGAGCTAAATCAAAAATCAGGGACTCCTTTAAACAGGAACAGAAGAAACATATCGAGGAAGGGCGGATCCAGTTAAATCAGCAGTTGGAGAAATTAAATGTAAAACCGGCTTCAAATACCCTTAAAAAGCTGATTAACCACTATGGGTTGCACTCAAAGGAACAATTGTATGCAGAAATCGGAATGGGTCTGGTTAGCCTTGATAATCTTGAAACAACTCTCCTTGAAAAATCGGTAAATAAATTTGTGAAATTTTGGAAGCTCTCCTTCGTTTTTGGAGGTGATAAAAAGAACGAGAACCTGGTTATTGATAAAAAAAAGCCATTCCTGCTTAATGAAGACCAGACAAAAGCAAATTTCCAACTCGCCACGTGTTGCAATCCAATCCCCGGAGATGATGTGGTAGGATTTGTTTCGGATGACGGGCAAATCATGATTCACAATAAATCGTGCCCCGAAGCAGTAAAATTAATGTCTCGTCATGGTGACGAAATTATTGAAGCAACCTGGACTAAATCAAAAATGCTTTATTACCTTACCCACTTGTATATCAGGGGATTTGATCATCAGGGAATTGCCAATAAAATCACAAATGTTATTTCAAATGAATACGGGATCAATATGCGATCAATCAATCTTGATGCACACGATGGTATTTTTGAAGGAAACCTCTACCTTTATATTCAAAACACAGATCTTCTGGACAAATTGATTACCAAGCTCTTAAATATTAAAGGTGTCGATACCGTCCAACGTAAGGAAATATAATACCTTTCAGTTCACATTTTATTCTCAAAATATTTTATTCTCAAAATATTTTCTAATTTTACACCCTATTTTAACTTAGATTAAGTACGAATAGTATGCTTAACAGTAGAGAAACAGTAAAATCACTATTTACGGAATACCTTGAAAGAAAGGGCCATCGGAAGACACCGGAGCGTTTTGCTATTCTTGACGAGATCTACTCGCGGGATGGACATTTCGACATAGAGACGTTGTATATCTCAATGAAAAATAAAAATTATCGGGTTAGTCGTGCAACTTTATATAATACCATTGAACTTTTGCTTGATTGCAAGTTAGTCATTAAGCACCAATTTGGGAAAAATATTGCTCAATTTGAGAAGACACTTGCATCCAAACAACATGATCATTTGATTGACATCAGAAATGGAAATGTGAAGGAGTTTCATGATCCGAGAATTCTTGAAATTATAAAAGATGCCTGCGCTCAACATAATTTCAGACTCTCCCATCACTCCCTTTACCTCTATGGCGAGATGGATGATGTCATCTGATAAATAAAAATCCGGAACGAATTATTGTTTTAATAATAATATTGTAACTGGCTTTTTATAGTTGATTCCGGAGTGATTACTATATTTCCCGTTAGAAGGTGTGTGTTTTCAAAACCTGATTACAGAGCTAAATCAGCCGGTTGCTAAAAGTTTGCATCTTATTCATAATTAACGCTATAAATAATCGGATCTCAGCCTTTCCAGTTCGTCAATGAATCTGGTCTTTCAGCTCAATTTTTATTCCTGTTTTCCAAAAATAATCAGTACCTTTGGTCGATTTTTGCCCAATGTAAATAATAAAAAGATAATCGGATGAAGGTAGATGTATTACTTGGTCTTCAATGGGGAGACGAAGGGAAAGGGAAAATTGTGGACGTTTTAACCCCGCATTATGATGTAATTACACGGTTTCAGGGCGGCCCTAATGCCGGTCATACCCTTGAATTCAATCATATAAAACATGTTTTGCATACTATCCCTTCCGGGATTTTCAGGGATGATAAGATAAACGTGATTGGTAACGGTGTTGTGATTGACCCATGTATCTTCAAGAAGGAGATCGATTCTTTACTTAAACTTGGATTTGACCTGAAGAAAACCCTTTTCATTTCCAAAAAAGCTCACCTTATTCTTCCAACACACAGGTTATTGGACGCAGCCTCAGAAGCTGCCAAAGGGGATGCAAAAATTGGCTCGACACTTAAAGGTATAGGCCCCGCATACCGGGATAAAATAGGAAGAGACGGCCTCCGTGTTGGAGATATCCTCCTCAATTTTGAAGAGAAATACAGGATCAGGGTCAAACAACATACCGATCTATTGAGTAATTATTATCATTTTGATTACGCAGCAGCACTCGCAGATTATGAAAAGGCTTGGTTTGAAGGAATTGAAACAATCCGCCAATTCCAACTTATTGAAAGTGAAACATTTATTAATAACCAAATAAAAGCTGGCAAATCGGTCATTGCAGAGGGTGCCCAGGGAACGATGCTGGACATCGATTTCGGCTCCTACCCCTTTGTAACTTCTTCAAATACAATAACAGCAGGAGCGTGTACCGGTTTGGGAATTGCCCCAAACAAGATCGGGAAAGTCTATGGAATTTTCAAAGCCTATTGTACTCGGGTAGGAAGCGGTCCGTTTCCTACCGAATTAAATGATGCAACAGGTCAAAAACTCAGGGATGTAGGACACGAATATGGTTCTACAACAGGCCGTCCCCGCCGCTGCGGCTGGCTCGATCTGGTCGCACTCAAATATGCCATCATGATTAACGGTGTTACTGAATTGATTATGATGAAAGCCGATGTACTCGATGATTTCGATGCCATATCGGTCTGCACTAAATATAAAATAGGAGGGGTGCTAACCAAAGATTTTCCTTATGAACTCGACGATAGCGTTGAACCAATCTTTGAGTCAATTCCAGGCTGGAAAAAACCACTCACAGGAGTAACCAGTGAAAGTGATTTTCCGGAGGAATTAAACAATTACATCTCCTATCTTGAATCACAGCTGGGGGTTCCGATTTCTATTGTTTCTGTTGGCCCCGACCGGTCACAGACTATCGTGAGATAAGTCCACTAAAGCAAAATAGTGAATGAAAAATGCAAATTGCAAAGTATTCAGGAAATTTTAATTCTGGCACTTTGCTTCTGCATTTTAATAGGGGTATTTTCCAGTCCTGATCCACCACTCTATGTCATCGATCAGAGACTTAATTTCTATAAAACCGGCACTATGATGACAGATTTCTCCGTTGAAACTTTGGGCCTTTACACCGATTATTATGAATTATCGATGTCCCAGGGTTATTTATTGTCCGGAAAAAAAGATGAATCTTCCGTATTTGATTATTTTTTCAGGACTACTCCCTTTGAAGGAGGCTTCCTTGTTTTTGCCGGATTAGCGGATCTACTCGATGCACTAACCGCTTTCCGGTATTCGGAGGAAAACCTAAACTACCTTAAAAGACTAGGATTTCATACCTCTTTCATTGAATATCTGAAAGAATTCCGCTTCAATGGAACGATATTCTCAGTACGGGAAGGGGAACTGGTTTTCCCAAATGAACCAATTCTCAGGGTTGAAGGGAACATTATTGAAGCACAACTAATTGAAACATTGGTGCTCAACATCCTTAATTTCGAGTCGCTGATAGCCACGAAATCCTTCAGGATTAAGCTTGCATGTGGGGAAAAACCCTTTTCTGACTTTGGACTTAGAAGGGCACATGGAACGGGGGGAATTCAGGCTACCCGGGCTGCAATTATTGGTGGAGCCTCATCCACTTCAAACGTACAAGCCGGATTTTTATACGATATCCCTGTATCAGGAACCATGGCACACAGCTGGGTTCAAAGTTTCGGTGATGAACTGACAGCTTTCAGGGAATACGTGCGTTTTAATCCGGGGAATCCGATTTTACTAGTAGACACTTATGACACCTTGCGGAGTGGCATCCCAAATGTAATAATTGTTGCTAAAGAATTGGAAAAAAGCGGTCATAGACTTGCGGGTATACGGCTTGACAGCGGAGATCTGGCCTATCTAAGCAAAAAGGCCCGTACAATGCTTGACACAGCGGGCCTACCATATGTGAGGATATTAGCTTCCAATCAATTAAATGAATATGTGATCAATAGTCTTTTTGAACAAGATTCCTCCATTGACGGTTTCGGTGTAGGTACAGAACTGATCACCGGGAAACCTGATGCTTCACTTGACGGTGTTTACAAACTAGCACTCTGTAACGACATTGCACGCATGAAAATTTCGGAGAATATCGAAAAGATGACATTCCCGGGAAGAAAATCACTTTACCGGTACTTTGATGCCGAAGGTAATTTTTTTCGCGATGGCATTCTGCTGGAACACGAAAATCCCGATTCATGTGATTTCATTTATAATCCCATTTATCCTGACAAATGGACCCGTGTAGCCGGACTGGGAAGGGAATTGCTGCACCAAAAAGTATATGAAAATAATGAAATTTCCCAACCCCTCCCCGATCCGTTACAGTGTCAGAAATACTTATTTTCGCGCGCTGCATCGTTGCCTCCCGAACACAAACGTTTTATTATGCCTCATATTTATAAAGTGGGAGGTTCAACGGAACTGCTCAATTTAAGAGATCAGACAAGGAGAAAAATAGGCGAGAATTTTAGCGAAAATTAAAGAACCTTATTGAGTAAAGGATTCAAATTGCAACATGCAAAGTGTAAATTATAAAATAAATCATATATGGCAAAATCTATCAAAGGAACGGTGACTGAGCAGAATCTGCTAAAAGCATTCGCCAGTGAATGCCAGGCAAAAAATCGTTATGAACTGTTTGCCGAAAAGGCAAAAGCAGAGGGTTATGAACAGATCTCTTCTATATTTGCTAAAACAGCTTTACAGGAACAGTCGCATGCCAAACAGTTTATTAAATTCATGGAGGGAGGGACTGTTGAAATTAATTCAACATTTACCACCGGATTATCCAATCAAACCATTGATAATCTGAAAAGTGCTGTAGACGAGGAAAGCAGGGAGGCCACAGAACTTTATATTCATTTCTCAGAAACTGCTAAAGCCGAGGGATTTCCGGCAATAGCTGCTATTTTTTATCTGATCTCAAAAGTGGAGGCTGAACACGCCAGACGCTTTGAAAAATTACTCAAAAGATTGGAGGACGGAACGGTCTTTAAACGCGATAAACCGATCCGTTGGGAATGCCTCAAATGCGGACATGTGCACGAAGGAGAAAATCCACCGCAAATCTGCCCAGCCTGTAATCATCCCATTGGTTACTTTGAAGAAGTGGCTGAAAACTATTAAGGTTACCTTTATTGTGGAATGAGGTATTAGTCGGGAACTATTAATAATCACCTAAAGTTTAATTGCTATGATGCTAAAAGACAAGGTTGCAATCATTACCGGTGCCAGTCGCGGAATTGGTGCTCAAACGGCAATACTCTTTGCCGCTGAAGGGGCACGGGTAATTGTGAATTTTAATCAGAATGAAGCCGCTGCCCTAAAAGTGGTAGATGAAATCACCGCAAACAATGGCAAGGCCATTGCCATACAGGCAGATGTAACCGATGCAGGTCAGGTGGAAAAGATGATGGAGATAGTGCTAAAAACCTGGGGCGATCCTGATATCCTGGTTATCAATGCAGGGATGCACTTTAAGGTTGCCCCTTTTATGCAGCTATCCTGGGAAGATTTCTCAAACAAATATTATGGTGAAATGAAATCGTTCTACAACACCTCAAGAGCAGTAATTCCAGGAATGATTACTAGAAAATCCGGTGTAATTGTCGCAGTTTCAAGTGGTTTGTCCCGACATCCGGGAATGGGCTTTTCATCTCATAGTGCAGCGAAGTCGGCCATTGATGCTTTGGTAAAATCACTGGCACTGGAACTGGGCCCATCAGGTATTCGCGTTAATACAGTTGCACCCGGGCTTACGATCACAGACGCAACCAGCTGGATGCCCAAAGAACAACAGGAACAGGCTGCCGGCCGCACCGCTTTAAAACGAAACGGTATTCCGGAGGATATAGCGCGTGCAATACTTTTTATGGCCAGCGATCTTTCAAATCATATCACCGGCACCTATTTATCGGTAGATGGTGGAGTAGCTATGATTTAAGCTCAGATTTTGCGCTGCAGGCTGCTCCACGCTCCGCCATTGTAAACTTCTGCTAATCCGTTGGATTTTAAAATGCTTTTTGCTGAAGCACTTCGCATTCCGGATGCACAACAAGTTATGATTGGTTTGTTCTTCTTTTTCAACTGCGAAATATTACTTCCAATCTTATCCAGTGAAATATTTATCGAACCCCTGATGTGACCACCTGCAAATTCGCCTTTACTGCGAACATCGATAATAATTGCTCCATCTTTGACCAGCTGAGCATAGTCCGTTTTTTCTAATCCGAATAAATTCTTAATTGATTCAAACATTGCTATTTTACGATTTCGTTTAATTTTGGCTCAAAAATACGATTAAGGCAAACCGATCTTTGTGACCAAAGTTACAGAAGGGTAATTTTATTTCTGGTCATAGTAAGAAGTTTTTCGTTTTCCATTTGCTTCAATACTCTACTCACTGCTTCGCGTGTTATTCCAAGCTCATTGGCAAGCTGTTGATGAGTAACTGAAATTTCCCTGGATTGAAATAAAGACGATTTTTGCCTAAGCAGGTGTAATAGTCGTACATCCACTTTTTGAAAAGCGACGGCATTCACAACATCCAGTAATTCCTCAAACCGTTTTTGGTAAAGTGCAAAAATAAAATCTGTCCACTCTGGAAATTTTTGAATCCATTCGCTTGCTTTGGTAACCGGAATTAAAAGGAGCTCTGCATCTTCCTCAACTACAGCCTTTATCTTACTGGTGTTTTCATTAAGGCCGGCAAGCACAGACATTATACAACTTTCAGGTGGTTTTATGTAATAAAGTAAAATCTCTCTCCCATCCTGGTCAGTTTGGATCACTTTAATACTGCCTGAAAGAACAATGGGGATTGATTTGACGTAATCATTGATATTTAAAATAGTTGCACCGGCAGGAAATGATTTCACCTGTCCGGACGCATAAATCTCCCTGCTTAGAAGGGTATGAAATAGGTTTTCTGACTTTCTCATCGGTTTGAATTCCGCCATGAATAGATCATTGCCTATTCAGTTGAAGCAAACTTAAGCAAAAATTGGTCTGAAAATTAGCAAGGAGGTTTAAATGAAATAAAAAAACTCTAAATCGGCCCATTTTATGACATTTAATTTTGTACTATCAAGGACGATATCGTGTTTTCATATTTAATCAGTTTTAATAATACGGAGCCTACCATACTTATATCCATTCGCACCAGGACCGGGAGGCGCATTTCATCGTCGGTAAACCAAATGGTTAAATCGTCCTTTGCTTTGAACATACGCCCGACTTCAACTACCGGACAGATTTTAAGACAACTGATTTTACCAAATTTGGTATGGATGATCTCCTTTCCTTTGTATCTGAGTCTGAAAGGAAATATTTCATCAGCAAAAAACATGTTTACGAAAACTACATCGTCTTCATTTAATTTGGAAAAATCGATCTGTCTCAGGTAATAAAATGTTGAAGTAAGATCAAGAATCTTTTCTGGAACCTTATGTATTCCAGACAATTTTGAATTTACCGTGTTATTTTTCCTGTTATAGGTAACTTCGTTATAATTGGTATAGTGCCCTTCTTTGATGTTTCGTACCTGCCTGTAAGGAAGAGTGGTTTTTTTGTCGAACCAGCTTTCGTACACGTCTCTTACTCCATAAATTGCATTGGCCATTCCTGTAGTTTGTCCAATTGCCTGGGCATGAAAGACCGCCTTATTATCAAAAACCGCCTCATCAAGCGAAAGGGTAGTAATTCCACCCACGATAAAACCATATCGGATCTGATAAGTAAGAAACTCTCCAACTTTAAAAGTACTACCAGGTTTAACCGGGGGGGTAAATATCTCCTGAGCATCAATACAAAAAGACTTAAATACAAGAATCAGGAGGAAACTTATGCGGGTGTTCATTTTCCGGATATTTGAATAAACCACAGAATTATTTTTGGTTTTAGCACTTTGATTACAGAAACAGAGCCATTCATATGCAAATTGGGTAATATTCCGATTTGCATGCATGCCTAAAATTGAATTGAAAACAGCCTAATAAAGAAAAATCAGTTAATCACCTTGTAGAGTAACTAACTGATATTTTGAGCGGAAAACGAGACTCGAACTCGCGACCCTCAGCTTGGGAAGCTGATGCTCTACCAACTGAGCTACTTCCGCATTTTTTATTTGTGACGCAAAAGTAGGATATTTTTTGAAAATCAAAGTCATTGAAACTCAGTTTTGCATTTTATTTTTAATTGTAGTATCTTTAAAGTAAGTTGATGTCCCAATTGAGAAATTAATATCCAATTAGTCAATCCAATAATTGTAATATCAGAAAAAATGAGAACTAAAGAAAAAACTCTTTTTTGGCTTCCCCGCATTCTTTGTATTGGGGCCATACTCTTCATAAGCTACTTTTCTCTCGATGCCTTTGAACCCGGACCTCCACTTGGTCAACAAATTCTCGATTTTTTGATCCATAATATTCCTTCGTATATTTTGATATTAGTCCTGATTCTTGCCTGGAAAAAAGAACTTATTGGCGGAATTATCTTTCTGCTGTTTGGAATTATTACCAGTCCTTTGGTTTACTCCCTGAATATACACAGAAATCATTCAGTTAAGGACAGCCTGACAATTGTCCTCTTAATCACATTTCCATTTATCATAATAGGGATTCTCTTTATTTTAAGCCATTTGACCAGAAAGCGTTCCCAAATAACTATAAAGTTGCCTGGTGATAGTCACGGGACTTGAGTTCATGCCGATAATTTTAATCCCGGAAGCTTCTGATTCAAATAAAAGACTTGCGATGATGCTCATGCCAGCCTTGCATAAAAACCCTGTTAGAATGTGCCATATCTGCGACAAACCTGTCGTTTGTTATGGGTTTGCCCGGGTCATAATCTACCTGACAGGATTCTGAAGTCTGTTTTAAAAAAATATGTCCGTTAATTTCTCCAAATCTTGCAAGCTTCATCACCAAATGTCCATCATCTCAACAGGAAGGAATTCAAATGAAAATCTATTTCAACATCTCCTGAAACCAAAAACCTGAATCTTTTATAATTCGTTTCTGAGTCTTAAAATCATTATATACAAGACCAAACCTGGGACGAATACCTTCATCCCATTCGAAATTATCGACAAAAGTCCAGGCAAAATATCCGGTAACAGGGGCACCGTCGTTTTTGGCACGGAGAACATTTTGAAGGTATCGCTGATAAAAGTGGATTCTTTGGCGATCGTGTATTTTCCCGTTCTTTTTCAGGTGGTCGTGGAAAGCCGCCCCGTTTTCAGTTACAATAATTTCTTTGACTCCATATTTGGCGAACTGCATGATAATATCATAGATTCCTTCAGGTGAAACTTCCCAGCCCATTGCTGTCACCTCTGCATTAGCCGATGGTTTTACACGGTTAGCCCAGATCAGCGGGATAAGAGAGGGCCTTGAAGTTATCCTGAAATAGTTCTGAATCCCAATAAAATCGAAGTCAAACTTAAGATTTTCGACATCTTCCGGTTGGATAAACTGATCGATCTTTCGAATAAAGGGGAGCTCCTTATAGGGATAACCCATTCCAAGTGACGGCTCAATAAATAACCTGTTCAGCATGACGTCGAGCCGCTCTGACGCCCGTTGATACCTGCCTGACCTCTTTTGTGGTTCTGTATAGGCACACGAAAAGGTTGTCCCGATATGACTCTCCTTTACATTCTCGCGGATAATTCGCCCCCCCTCTGCCTGGCATAACGAAGCATGATGTACCGCGGCCAGAAACTTTGCTATACCGCCTTTCTGAGGGGCATGCATCCCGGAGAGATAACCCAGTGTAGTAAAACTTGCAGGTTCATTGAGCACCATCCAGTGCTGAATCCTGTCACCAAACCTGCGCGTGCATAAATCTGCATATTCCGAAAACCAGCCAATGATATCACGGTTGGTCCACCCGCCCAATTCTTCAAGTTTCTGAGGTAAATCCCAATGATACAGCATAGCCCAGGGCTCGATTCCAAGTTCAAGACACTTATCAATCATCCGGTTATAAAAACCAATACCCTTTTCATTCACCTTACCTGTCCCGTCAGGAAGAATCCTTGGCCAGGAAAAAGAAAACCTGAAATTTTCAAAATTAAGGTCTTTCAATAAAACCAAGTCGCTTTCGTAGCGGTTATAAAAATCGGTGGCAACCTGACCATTGGTTCTGTCCTTTACATTTTTAGGATTTACGGTAAACCTGTCCCAAATCGATTCCCCTTTCCCGTCAGTATTCCAGGCCCCTTCAATTTGATAGGAAGCAGTAGCTACACCCCAATGGAAGTCGTGGCCAAAGTCCTTCCTGTCAATATTTAGTTCTTTAATTTCAGACTTAAAGTTCGTCTTGATGGGGTTTGCAGCAACAGAACCGGCAATAAATCTAAAGAATCTCAACGGGATCATTTGGTAAATGTCTAAAAATTTAAGGTCAAATGTATTATTTTTTTCCTCGAATGCACATCGGCTGTTTCAATTATTTATCGTTCTCAGAGCATTTGAACAATCTTCATTTTCAGTGATTACCTGAGTACGATTGCTGAAAAATGGGACAGGGAAGTCATGACCGGGGAAAAAGTGTTAAAGGCCAGAAGGGGTCAGGCACAAAGGAAACCCCGGAGTTTCAGGTATCATCTAACATACAAAAGGTCCCTTTGGATATATTGGCTCTGAACATGAATTCCCAGAAAAAATTCCGGTTGTCAAGCTGCAAAATCAGGCGAGAAATTCTATTAAAGCCTTGGCAGTATCGTTCATTATTTCTGCTCAGAGAGGTATCCAGACAGATACACGGGTGTAGTTAACCAATTCTACTGATCCAAAGCTAATACTATCAGCACTCTTACCTGGAATATACTTTACAGGGAACGGTCCAAAAACAACAGAACTCTTCATCAGGCGGAAGAACTAATAACGTCCCTGAACCGGATAATTGATCCTGATAATTAAGCCATTGCAAAAATAACGTTGTTTGATAAAACTCAGCAGCTGATGTTTAGTTTTATACATATTAATAGTATAATTTCGAGCATTGAAAGGATAGCCGATTATGCCACAAATGTGGCAGAAGCTTTGATCTATCAGATGAAATAGCCACGGTTGAGAAATCACCAACCGAAATGAATATATCATCATGGCTATTCCATTTGGCCGCTAAAAACAAAATATATACAAATAAAAGGGGCTGACATCCGTCATCTCAATCTCGAAAGTGAAACTAAAGATTAAAATATGAACGAATATTTCCGGATTCTGGTGGTTGAAGACGAGGAGGGCCTTAATGAGATTTTACAATTCAACCTCGAAAGTGAAGGATATCTCATTGATACTGCCTTTTCAGCAGAGGAAGCTTTGAAAACAGATCTCGCTGTTTACCACCTTATTCTTCTTGATGTAATGATGGGAAAGATATCCGGTTATAGTCTCGCACAACGAATCCGCAAAGAGTTGCATCTTGATGTCCCGATCATTTTTCTGACCGCCCGGGATACAGAAAACGACTTATTGACCGGATTTAACCTTGGTGCTGATGACTATATAACCAAGCCTTTCTCAATCAGAGAGTTGCAAGCAAGAGTGAAAGTTGTATTGAAAAGAAGTAAGGCGGCCCAGGTCATAGAGGTATCAACCTTACTCACTATCGGAGAAATCACTATTGATCAGGAAACCAAATGTCTGCATCTCGGAGATAAAAAAATAGAGCTTACCCGTAAGGAATATGAAATTATTTCGTTAATGGCCAAATCACCAGGAAGAATCTTCTCCAGGGAAGAGATACTTCGACGTATTTGGGAAAGCGATGTCATAGTCACTGATCGGACTGTTGATGTCAATATGGCCCGTTTACGAAAAAAAATGGACGATTATGGCAATTATATCCGAAACAAACCGGGATTCGGATATTACCTTGAAATTAATCCTTAATTATTAGGATTATGACTTTAAACCGACATACCCATCTAAATGCCATTCACAGCTTCAAAGGGGAGATCTATGCCCATAAAAGAAAAGAGGGCGGACTGGAATTTTATTTTCGCGCCACTATAGAGGGTGATTGGACAAGGGATGAGAGGACTCCTAGGGTCGATTAAATGAATAGCGGTAATAGTGCAATCAGATCACTTCACTCTTAAGCCACATTTGTGTTAGAAATTTTAAGTTATTTTTGTTCCAAAAAAGATCAGAACAATGAAACCCTCATGAACTGTCACTCGCCAAAGGTGATGAAAATGGATGAGGGTTCCATGTGGCCATTAAAAATCAAATTATTATCAGATGAAAGAACAAGTAGAAGCCCTTAATCAGAAATATAAGAATGCCACAGCAGAGGAACTTTTGACCGGTTTTCTGGCTGAATATAAAGGTAAGATAGCCTTATCCAGCAGCCTTAGTACAGAAGATCAGATACTTACCCACATGATTTGCCAGATTGACAAATCCACCAAAATCTTTACTCTTGATACGGGCAGGCTTTTCCCTGAAACCTATGAATTGATTCACCGGACAAATAGTAGATATGGGTTCAAGCTCAGTGTCTATTTCCCGGATGCCAGTCAGGTGGAAGAGATGGTTGGCGATAAAGGAATTAACCTGTTTTTTGAAAGCATTGAGAATCGGAAACAATGTTGCAATATCCGGAAATTAGAACCGTTAAAACGGGCTTTTGCCGGTCTGGATGTATGGATTTGTGGTCTACGCCGGGAGCAATCGGTTACGCGCCAAAATATGCAACGAATTGAATGGGATGAGGCGAACGGGTTGATTAAATTGAATCCGCTCATCGAGTGGACGGAGGCTGGCGTGCTGGAATTTATAAAAGTTCATGGGATTCCCTATAATCCATTGCATGATAAAGGATTTCCGAGCATAGGCTGCCAACCATGCACGCGGGCCATTTTCCCGGGAGAAGATATCAGGGCCGGACGTTGGTGGTGGGAGAACCCTGAAACCAGGGAGTGTGGCCTCCATAAGAGATAATAAAAAAAGCGCTTTAGAGGCGCTTTTTTATGCAATTAATCGAATTTGTGTCCAGGCTCTTCGAACCCCTTGTTATATTGCTCCATAGCACTAACGCTCATCCCCATTGAAGAAAACCCTCCATCATGGAAAAGATTTTGCATGGTAACTTTTTTTGTTAGATCTGAAAACATGACTACACAATAGTTGGCACACTCATCGGCTGTTGCATTGCCCAAGGGTGACATCCTTTCTGAGAAATCGAGCAGATTACCAAACATCTTGATCCCATTTCCTGCAGTTGTAGGAGTTGGAGACTGAGAGATGGTATTAATCCGGACCTTTCGCTCATTTCCGTAAATATAGCCAAAGCTCCTGGCTATCGACTCCAGCAGAGATTTGGCGTCAGCCATATCATTATAGCCATAAAAGGTACGCTGAGCTGCCACATAAGATAATGCGAGCACAGATCCCCATTCATTGATAGCATCCAGCTTACGTGCTGTTTGCAGAACTTTATGGAATGATACTGCTGAAACATCCAGTGTCCGTGTAAGCAAATCGTAATCCAGATCACTATAATGCCTTCCCTTTCTCACATTAGGAGACATACCTATTGAGTGCAGAATAAAATCCAATTTCCCCCCCAACGCTTCCATCGATTTAACAATCAATGCTTCAAGGTCTTCTACACTTGCGGCATCAGCAGGAATCACAATTGTGTTACATTTTTCAGCAAGTGTCTGAGTATCCCCCATCCGAAGCGCAATCGGAACATTTGACAAAGTAAAGGTTGCCCCTTCCTCATACGCCCGTTCAGCAACTTTCCAGGCAATTGAACTCTCATTCAATGCTCCGAAAATAATTCCTCTTTTCCCCTTTAATAAATTATAAGCCATTTAGTTACAATTTCTGAAAACCATATAGTTTTCAATTAATAAAATAGTGCATAAATTTAAAATTGATTAGATTAACCTTTTTATGCAAAACATCTCATGCTATTAACCCTTATGTCACCTTAATTGTTTCGAATTACAAAAAATACTACTTTAATAGTTCTTCTGCATTCAGAATAGCGGCAGCTGTGATATTTTCACCACTAAGCATTTTAGCCAACTCCTCTACCCTTTCGTCTTTTGTTAACCGTTTTAGACGAGTGGTTGTGTCGTTGGCAGAATCCTGTTTATAGACCAGAAAATGGTGATCACCCCTTGCTGCGATCTGGGGAAGATGAGTAATATTAATCACCTGCATATCTGCTGAAATTTCCTTTAAGATGATTCCCATACGATCAGCAATATCGCCTGAAACTCCGGAATCTATCTCGTCAAAAATTATGGTTGGCAACGCCTTTGATCGGGAGATTAACGCTTTAATAGCCAGCATTAGTCGGGATAGTTCACCTCCTGAAGCCACTTTGGAAATCTCATAAAGTAATCCATTTTTATTGGCAGTAAAAAGGAAGTTTACCCGATCCATCCCATTGGTGCTTGGAATATCTTCTGGGGATATCTCGACCTTAAATTTCGAATTTGGCATCCCAAGAAGGAGAAGCTGACTTGAAACACGCGCCTCAATATCCCCGACAACTGAAGAGCGTTCAGCAGATAAATGCTGAGCACTCGCCACAACTTCCGCATATTTAAGTTCCTTCAGTTGAGATAACCGGAACAATTCCTCTTCATTTAAAGAAACGGTCCTGATCTTCAGGTCAAAATAATCCCTGATTTCAATCAATTCCTTTACCGATTGTACATGATGTTTTTGTTGCAGTGAATAAATCAGGTCAAGCCGGCTACTTATTGTTGAAATTCTTTCAGGGTCAAACTCCACCTTTTCCTCAATCCACGCTATCTCCTGTGCAATATCTTTAAGATCAACATACATACTTCCCAGGCGTTGAGCCAGATCTTTTGCTTCCGGTAAAAAATTGATCATTTTGGTAATCAAACCGATAGATGTTTTGGTTTGAATCAGTGATGAACTATTATCCCCGTTTAGCAGTTCAGTCACATTGGAGAGTCCCGATTTTATCTCCTCAGCATGGGTAAGTAACTCAAGCTCTTTTTCGAGTTCTTCCTGCTCCGGTTCAATAAGAGATGCCTTGTATAGCTGCTCAAATTGGAATTGAAAATAGTCAAGATCTGTCTTTGATTTTTCAACCTCCAGCTCAGCCTCATGAAGATCTGAAGTTATCTTCCGGTAATCACGGTAACAGTGCCTGTACTTCATAAGATTACCCTGATTTCCGGCGCAAATATCAACAACCATCATCTGGAAAGTTTGATCATTAATCTCCAGGTTTTGATTTTGGGAATGAATATCTATCAGACGATAACCTATATCCTGCATAACTTTTAGCATAACCGGCGAATCGTTAATAAATGCCCGTGATTTACCTGCAGGATTTATCTCTCTTCGGAAAATAGCCATACTGTCAAAGTCCAGATCATTGGCCACGAAAAGTTCCTCAAGTCCCAAACCTTCAATCCTGAAATTAGCTTCAACTACACATTTAACCGATTTATCATTTAAAACTGATGAATCGGCCCTTTGACCTAGAATCAAGGAGAGAGCTCCAAGTAATATCGATTTACCAGCTCCAGTTTCTCCGGTTATAATGGAAAATCCCGGGCTAAGATCCACGTCAAGTTCACGGATCAAAGCGTAATTCTGAATTTTTAATCGTGTCAACATAGCAGTAAGATAAGGATTAAAAACTCTTCTGATCTGAAATTTTCTGATATTTGCCCGAATTTGACGGATCACACTCCGTAAAAATCGTCATCACCCTACTCTTTTCGTCCGAATTGCTTTTAGAGAATATATTCACAAGTTCATCGGATTTGGCATCAAAGAACAGACGGTTAATGTAGGTATCTGGTTTTGATCTGTAAACAACCTGCATATTCTTTAATGCATCAGTGATTTCAGAGCGACCAAGATCTGGTTTGTCAGCCATGATATCCAAACCTAACCGATGATAACGGTACAGTAAATCCCGGAATGGTCCATAAGCAGTATTTGTGAGATTTTCCACCAGCCAAAACCTGTTGAAATTACCTTCAAAAGCTCTCCAACCTTTTTCTGCAGCATTTTGAGAGCGATTTACGATATCTCTGGCTTTCTGAAAATAGGGGGTTCCTCCGAAAGGAGAAAAAGTATCAAAATCAAATCCTAAGATAATATTTGCATAAAAAGCAAGGATATTGGTAAGCGGATCTGAATTGGATGTCTGGTCAAAATCCATTGCCTGAAACTCTACATATTTAAATTGAAGATCATTGTCTTTGAGATTGAGTACAGGCGTATTGTAGGAAGAATTAAAAACCGGGCGATTTAACTGAACCTGTAGCGTTCCGACAAACTCGTCGGCAGCAAGCTGTTGGGTAATCTGAATAAAGATAGTACATTCAATCCTTTCATCGGTAGTAAAAATGTTGTCTGACCACTTCCGGTTATTCATAAACTCATAAATATCGGTCCGCATGGTTTCAAAGATCTGCTTGTTAGTCCCCTCAATTCTGGAACTTGAGATGCTGACGTTGCAACGGAATTCCTGACCAATTACGGAGATTCCTGAAAAAATCAAAATAAATAAGAGGATGGATTTGGTCATAAAAACAGATATATTTCCGATAAAATTACGAATTTCAGGATAATCCTGAGATGAAATTTTCGGCCTCAATGATTTTATTTACGATATCAACAGCAATTTCACTCTTTTGTTTTAAACCAGAAGTGCAAATTACGCCGGTTTTGTCAAGTATTTTAATCTGATTTGTATCGTATTGAAATCCTGAACCTTTATCATTCAACGAGTTAAGAATTATTAAATCCAGATTTTTACGATGAAGTTTGAGTTGGGCATTTTTATCCTCATTATTTGTTTCAAGGGCAAATCCCACAAGAATCTGGTTCTTTCGCTTTAATTTACCAAGAGTTGCGGCAATATCCGGATTGGGACGCAATTCAATCGAAAAAATTTCCGCATTACGTTTAATTTTTTGATTTTCAACAATTACAGGGGTAAAATCAGCAACAGCGGCTACCATTACTGCTCCATTGCATTCTCCAAAATACAGTAAAGTCTGCTCATACATTTCTTCAGCTGAAACCACATCGATGCGATGAATCAAAGGATTTGAACATTTGAGCGAAACGGGTCCGGCAATCAGTATAACCTTTGCTCCCAACGCAGCAAACCGTTCGGCGATTGCAAACCCCATCTTCCCCGAAGAGTAATTCCCGATATAGCGGACAGGGTCAATTTTTTCGTGAGTAGGTCCTGCTGTTACCAGGTAGGTTTTATTCAGCAGTTTTTTTTTTCAGCAAAATAATCTGCTATCTTTTCAATAATAATTTCCGGTTCCTCCATACGCCCCTGCCCTACCAAACCGCTGGCTAACTCACCGGAGGCAGGATCGATAATGATGTTTCCCTGGGATTTCAAAATCTCGATATTTCGTTGATTTGCAGGGTGCTGAAACATATCCAGGTCCATTGCAGGAGCTATCATGACCGGGCATTTTGCCGATAAATAAGTAGTAATCAATAAATTATCACAAATTCCATGAGCCATTTTCCCAATGGTTGCAGCTGTCGCCGGTGCAACGATCAGTAAGTCTGCCCATAACCCCAATTCGACATGGCTATTCCATTGGCCATTGTCCTTTGTAAAAAAATCGCACAAAACCGGGCGTCCTGAAAGTGTTGAGAGTGTCAAAGGGGTAATAAATTCCTTTGCTGAAGGGCTCATGACAATCTGAACTTCAGCTCCTTGCTTCACAAGACCTCTCAAGAGATACGCAGACTTGTACGCTGCAATACTTCCTGTTACGCACAGAATAATTTTTGTTCCCTGAAGTTGCATCCGTTCAGATGGGTTTAAGTAATGATTTCCGGATGATATTTTTGATAAACCTGCCAATGAATAGAAATTAACAGCGAATACCAATCGTTACTTCTTCTCTTTGGTAGGATTTCTGTAATAAATCTGACCTTCCTTGAACTCTTCGTATGCGATGAGGGTTGGTTTTGGCAGCTTTTCGTAATAACGTGATATCTCAATCTGTTCACGATTTTCAAAAACCTCCTCCAAATTATCGCTAAAAGAGGCAAATTCCTGAAGTTTAGTATTTAACTCCTCTTTCAATTCAGCATTGATTTGATTGGCCCGTTTAGCAATTACCATTAATGACTCATAGATATTGCCTGTAAATGCTTCCAATTCATTCAAGTCCCTTGGTACCGTACTAACGGGAGCTTTTGTTTTTTTATAATCCATATCTATTTTTGTAATTTATTTATTTCTTCTTCACTAAGGTTCATCAGTTTCTTTGTACTGGCAAAAAACCGGTCAGCCTCTTTACGAAATTTACTTTGAGGATACTCATCAGTAAATGTAAAATACTCATCCAATGCGCTGTTCAGACGCTCACGTTTCTTCTCTTCGATACTGTTTTCTCCCAAAAGATATTTAGCTT
Source organism: uncultured Bacteroidia bacterium (assembly GCA_903923905.1). Classification (GTDB taxonomy): domain Bacteria; phylum Bacteroidota; class Bacteroidia; order Bacteroidales; family Prolixibacteraceae; genus JAAFHB01. The sequence goes on along the minus strand of CAIXZH010000077.1, from coordinate 25,017 downwards.
TCAGCAAATAGAACATCAACTCTTCACGATATTTTGAGTCAGGAAATTCTTTAATACAATTGGTAAGTGAAATAACAGCTGCACGGTAATCAGCCAGATCATAATACAACCTGCCGGATAAATAGGATTTATATACCAGTTTTTCCCTTAATTCATCAATAAGCTTTGTGGCATCAGAAACCCTGGAACTGCCGGGAAACATATTAATAAATAGCTGTAATGCATCAATTGCATCCTGCGATGTTTTCTGATCAAGCCTGGCGTTCGGGGAATCCAGATAATAACAATAACCAATCAGATATTGAGCCTCTTCATTAAATTGGCTACGGGGAAATTCCTTCAGTAATTGCCGGAAATAATGACTTGTGAGTACATAATCCTTTTCCCCATAGAAACTCTTTGCCAAATAATAATAAATCTGATCAGCTCGGCTTGTTCCACGGTATATATTGACCAATTCCTGATAAAGCTGGGAGGAACGACCATATTCCTTATTATCATAATACTCCTTTGCTTTTTTCAGTTTGAACTCATAGTCAGTACTTTTGACTATTTTCTGATAATCACCACATGAGAAAACCACGAATAAAACGGCTGCCCAAAGAATATTTTTCATTTTTAGAATCATTTTGCAAAGATACATTTTTTCAACAAACATGGTATATGATTTTTTTCTGAAAAAATCACAAATCAATCAGCTATTTACCAATCCCTCAACCAGCAGATTCATTATGCATCCGGATGGTTGCCTGGCCGGGAAGATTCTTTGAATGCTTTACCCAAATAACCATCTCCACCGAACTCCCAGTGATGCAAATGCCACAAAATAAATTATTGTAATATAGTTACGGATTATTTTTATTTTTACAATGACATCCAATTTAAGACTAAAACCATTTACCCGAGATTCTAAAGCACTTATTAATAGTGCAGGATCATCGGTTTGAAAGCAAAATCGTCATTTTGTGATAAAAAAACGAGGAATTGAGCAGGTTAAAGACTGGCAGGTGATTCTGAATCCACATGCTGGAAGCGGAAAAGGGAGAAGAGACAAGGAGAAGATTGTCGCTGTCCTGGACCATTCTGGATTCTTATATACTGTTTATGAATCTGAATATCCTGGCCATGCATTTGAGCTATCTAAAGAATTGGCGGTAAAAGGATTAACCCGTTTTATTGTCGCAGGAGGGGATGGCACTTTAAATGAAACGGTTAATGGTATATTCAGCGCGAAAAACAATCTTTACACTGATATTGTAATTGGTATGATACCGGTTGGAACCGGCAACGACTGGATCCGGACTTTTGGTATTCCGGACGACTATCAGTTGGCTATGGACATTATTCAAAAAAATCAAACGTTGGTTCAGGATGTAGGTCTGATTGAATGGCAAAATCAAAAAACCAATCAAAGCCGTTATTTTGTGAATATCGCCGGTTTTGGATTCGATGCGATGGTTGCACTCCGTGCCAATAAGTTAAAAGACAAAGGGCTGTCTGGATTAAGGGTGTATTTAGAGAGTTTCCTTTGGAGCTATTTTAATTACAAACCGTGTAAAACACGTATTTTCATTAATGATAAACAGTTGAAGGTAAACTTATTCAGTGTTAGCATAGGAATTGGAAAGTTTAATGGAGGGGGGATGATGCAAGTCCCGGATGCCAATCCAATAAAAGGACATTTCCATATAACCGTTATCCGTAATTTAGGCATTTGGGGTATTTTGACTAATTTCAGGAAATTGTATAATGGCAGCTTTGTACACGATTACAGGGTCTCAACACATATTGGTGAAAGCGTGAACCTGAGCACAGAAAAGCTGTTATCTGGGGAAGCCGATGGAGAATCGATAGGCAGCAGCAGTCATTTTAATTTACGGATCATTCCTCATCAACTTAGAGTTATTTATGGTGAGGATAGGTATAAAATGCTTGAATAATTCTTCTGATTATCCATTTCCGGAATTCAAAAGGCAAGCTGGCTGGCTATTTATTCATCGCGTTTTGCTTCACTTCTCCTATAAACTGCAGTTTTTGGGAGGAAGCTAAACCATTCGGATTACACCCTGGTTCCCCTTCGGGGACCGGAATGCCGAGTTTCTGATAATGATTAATCCAACCAGGAAGAGTTTCTCCGGTTTCATGATTTTTAAAGGTCATCGGGTTGAGGGTGAAAATTGAATCTGCATTAAAAATTTCATAAATAAACTCAGAACAATAAAGGCCCTTTTGATGGAGTTTATAGGTGTAATTGTAGGATTGTCCGATAAATTTCATTGCTTTTTGAATAGCTTCAGGGATAGCTTTTTGATAATTGGTTTTCAGCCGGTAAACGGTTGGGATGATTTGTCCTTTCTCCGTAGCCAGAAATTGTCTGATAAATTCACGGCAAACTCCTTTTTTTGGTGCTGCATGCATAACCCAAACCGTATCCTTTTCAACTTCAACAATTCCAACATGGTCAAAATGAGTCTGATTTGCCGTTTGTGTCGCCTGATCAATAGCTTTTGAAAGCTCTCCTGAGGTTGAAGAGCAAAAAAGAAGATCTCCCGTTTGAAGGTGAATATTAAACTGATCGGTGTTATTCTGTGCAATACCCAAAATTGCCCAAAGGAAAACAGGGATAAAAATGGTGGTGAATTTTTTCATTTTCGGCCAGTTATACGGTAATGTAGAGTCGCACAACTGTGTGTCTCTACATTATTAAATCATAATTGAAATTACCTGTTTGCCAATGCAAATTCCCTTCCCGCATGAAGAGCCCGCAGATTAAGAGAGACCATCTCTTCTCCTTTTCGCCCGAAAATTTCACGAATGCCGTGTTCGATACTCTGCAGTGCGATATCAATAAACGGAGTAGCAGCACCCAGCATCACCATATTGGAAGTTTTGGAATTGCCAATCTCTTTGGCAATAGCTTCAGCATCGATTGCTACAAAACGTGGCAACCTCTTTATTTCATCCATAACTAACTCAATTTCAGGATAGTTAAGGATATTCATAAATGGAGTAATATTGGTAACCACATATCCTTCAGCGGAAAGATAAGGAAGATACCTTAGTGATTCCATAGGTTCGACAGAGAGGATCAGGTCAGCCTTACCAAAAGGAATCAAGTCTGAATAAACGGGACGATCAGAAAGACGCAGGTAGGATTGTACGGCACCTCCCCGCTGACTCATTCCATGGGTCTCGGCCTGTTTTAAATATAGATTATTTTCCAGAGCGGCAAATCCCAATACGGTGGCAATTGACAAAATTCCTTGTCCGCCAACTCCTGCCAAAACGATATCGCACTTCATCTTTAAAGTATTAAGCAAATTGAATTTCTTTTCAGAAGATTCAAAGAACGTTCAATCCTGAATTCTCCTTTTTGCGTTCACTGATTCTTCGTGCCGCTTTTTGAACACACTCCCTTCTGGGAATAATAATTGAAACACCTTGATAATCTATTTCATGACGGATTAGACTTACCAATTTCTCATGATTTTTGGGTAAAGCACCAATTACATGAATGTGTTCTGAACCTACTCCTGCTCCCTTGCAAATCGATTCAATCCTCCCAAAGGCAGCTGAATCCTGACCACCTGTCATAGATGTGGATTCGTTATCTCCAATCATAATCAGAATATTTGATTTTTCGTTAACCGCATCAAGTAGTCCTGTCATTCCGGAATGGGTAAATGTTGAGTCCCCAATTACAGCAATGGCAGGAAAGAGTCCTGCATCGGCAGCCCCTTTTGCCATGGTAATGGATGAACCCATATCTACACAAGTGTTTCCCGAATGATAAGGTGGAAGAACGCCTAATGTGTAACAACCGATATCAGAAAAAACGTGACCATCGCCATAATCAGACATCACTTCATCAAGTGCCAGAAAAAGATCATTATGACCGCAACCCTTACATAATGCAGGCGGACGGTTTGCAACCAATGGCGGAATTGCATTGCAAGATGCTGATTTAAGGTGTAGTGCCTTGGCGATAATATCAGGATTGAGCTCTCCCGACCTTGGAAGCGTTCCATCCAACTTTCCGGAAACAGGTTTACCATAATCAAAAAATCCTTTAAGCTGCTCTTCGACAATCGGATATCCCTCCTCTATTATCAGTAATTTGTCAACCAATTTTTCAAATTTCTTTACCATTTTGGAGGACAACGGATACTGGGTTATTTTAAGGATCGGATAAGGCGAGCCATCTGGAAAATTTTCTAAAAGATAATTCAAAGCTATTCCACAACAAATAATTCCCAAACTGTGATCGGCGCCTTCGATAATGCCGTTAAATGGCGATTCATCCGAGAACCTTTCAAAATCGACCTGTTTATCGAGAAGGGTCTGGTATCTTTTCCGGGCAAAGGCAGGCAGTAAGATAAACTGAAGCGGATCTGATGGCAACTTGAGGTTGTTTTCAACTGTGGCACTGTGAACAGGGATTACTCCTGCACGGGAGTGTGCCAAACGGGTAGTTATCCGAAGTAAAACAGGAGTACCAAGTTTCTCTGAAAGGTCAAACCCGGTCCTGGTCATTTCGTACGCCTCCTGCTGATTGGAGGGTTCAAGCACTGGAATCATGGCAAATTTCCCGTAATAACGCGAGTCCTGCTCATTCTGAGATGAGTGCATGGAGGGATCATCTGCAACAGCGATAATCAATCCGCCGTTAATTCCGGTCATCGCAGCATTCATAAAAGGATCTGCTGCCACATTCAGACCGACATGCTTCATGCAAACGATCGCCCTTTTACCGGCGTAGGACATCCCAAGAGCAGACTCGAGTGCTGTCTTTTCATTGGCTGACCATTCCCTGTGGATATTCCGGGAAACGGCAAGCTTATTCCCCTGAATATATTCTGTAATCTCTGTTGAAGGGGTACCTGGATAGGCATAAACACCTGAAATACCGCCATCTATTGCACCTTGTCCGATTGCTTCTACTCCGAGCAAAAGTTTTTTTGTCATAAGACCAGTTATCGATTTTCGATGAGATAAATAATCGGTGAAATTAGTTGATTTTTATCAATGGAAGTGACAATCGGAGCTAAAATAAAATTCTATTGGATCAGATTATTGGTTGCCAAAATCTTGTACATTATAATTGATATAAGTGCTTAACGGATTTCTGCTGTAACCAATTCCAATCGTTTTGTAATCCGGACTCAACATCGTTAGCCGGTGTCCTAAATCGGCAACACCAGTATCAATGATCATTAACTCAACAAATTTAATTGCTGCCGTATCCGGATTAAGAAGGGAATTATAACTATCACCTGTTGAAGCGGCAATATTTTCGCCAATTGAAGATCCGGTAAAGCCAACATTTATAGCACGTTTTAAAGGAGTTCCATCCAAATCATGACCCATGAGGTTGTTTTCGGCTAAAAAGGTAGCATAGGCTGAAGCAGAAATATTTAACGAATTACTAAATGTAAGCGATGAAACAGGTATTAAATGCTTTAGATACAAATAACTTCCATTATCAGAAGAGTCCAACGCGAAAGCTTTCAACCTCAGGTCAGCATAGCCAGCTGGATTTGAACGCGCAAGATTAATCTCTACCAGTAAACTTTGCTGAAATGCAGAAATGACCTGCGGGGTTTCTGTAGCTGCATCCCTGACCAGATTGGGCTGGCAACTGACCAGCATAATCAGCATAAATGAAAGAATTGAAATTGTTTTCATGTAAAAAATTGTATATCATTTAAAATTCTAACATTCCAAATAATCTTTTGGCGAATCAAAGATATATCATATTTTTTACATTTGCAAGAATAAAGTAAAATATTTATTTACTCGTGTATTTTTTTACTTTTTTACAGTTATTAGAAGGATCCAAACTTTAAATATTTATTTACTTCCTGTCTTTCTGCTATATATATAATAGTTACTATTTATTATTCAATAACAAAATGCAATATATTTTTACATGCCTAGATCGAAGAAAACTGAGGAGTAATATTATATTGCACTTTTGAGGATTCAAATATTTAAGAAAGTCAGTTTTTAATAAATTTGGATCCATAAAATTACGAATTGGTTAACCTCTTTATACTATCTAAAAAGATATCTATAAATTAGAAAGGGTCCATATTTGTTACTTACCCAGATACATTTGAATCAATACCAAGGCCAAAACAAGACAGAAAATATCTCCATTTACTTAATTGGTAGTATAGTGCTTTATTCAGAAAATCATTGTAAGCATTGTAAACTCCTCGGGTTTGGCTCCCTACTTGCAAATCGGTCAGTTTTTTGTATTCAACAAATTAATATTTTTTTCGCAACGGATATTTCCGAGACGATGTCTGTTTTCAACAAAGAAATCACAGGAATAAAATGCATCCAATTCATTCCCCGATTTTTTTCAATTCAATGTAGAGTTCTTCAGCATATCCTTATGAGTAGTCGGTTAATACAATACAGATATGTTTACATCATTGAATTGCGAAATCAATGAAATTCGGGTAAGGTGTTTCCTGGCTATTTACATCATCCTGCAAAGTATATAAAAATAGAGTTTCAACCTTCAGGAAAATAGCTAATTTTACTACCATATGGTTAGAACAAATAGACTGAACAATAATGCCTAAATTTATATATCCCCTGTTTTGTCTGCTTTGGAGTACTATGATCTCTTTATGGGGGCAGAATATGGCCAGATCCATAGCCGGTAAAGTAGTTGATCAGGAGATGCATCCGCTGGAAATGATCAATATCCAGATCAAAGGAACCACTCTGGGTACAGAATCAGACAAGGATGGCAATTTTACCTTACCTCCGGTATCAGCGAAATCAGTTGTACTGGTTTTTACAGCAATGGGTTATAAAAAGAGGGAGCTACAGGTTATAATATCCGAAGTTCATTCCCCTCTCATGCAAGTCATGGAAACTGAATTAAAGAGCATTCAGGAAATTACAATTGAACAAAAAAAGGGGAATAATAATCTGCAGAATATTCAGCCCAAATTAACGGAAAGGTTTCCGTCAGTGGCCGGAGCCGTAGAAACATTAATTAAGACACTGCCTGGTGTTAGCAACAACAATGAGTTAAGTTCCCAATATTCGGTACGGGGCGGTAATTCCGATGAAAATCTGGTCTATGTAAATGGCATTGAAATTATTCGGCCTTTTATGGTAAAATCAGGAGAACAGGAGGGATTAAGTTTCATCAATAGTGACATGGTTGGTACTATCGGTTTCTCGGCAGGTGGATTTGATGCTTCTTACGGAGATAAGATGTCCTCGGTACTCGACATCACCTACCGTAAACCAGACAGAAGCGCAGCATCCGCTGAAATTGGGGCGCTGGGAGCATCTACTCATTTCGAAGGTACAAGTGCCAAAGGCAAATTTTCTTATCTGACAGGAATCCGTTATAAAAATACCGCCTATTTATTGGGGACACTGGATAAAAAAGGGGAGTATAACCCTTCCTTTACCGATTTTCAAACTTATTTGAATTATCAGTTTAATTCCCGCTTTTCTTTTGGTTTTTTAGGAAATTATGCCTCAAATACCTATCAATTCATTCCAAAAACTCAACTTACAAAATTCGGTACTCTGACTAATCCTTACCAATTCATGGTCTATTATGATGGGCGAGAAAAGGATCGTTTCGAAAACTATTTGGGTGCCGTAGCTGCAGAATATTCTCCAATTCCTAACCTATCCCTTAAATTCCAAGCCAGTTCATTTTCCTCAAATGAAAAGATCTCTTACGATATACTGGGGGAATATTACCTTAATGATATCAGTCAACAGACTGGTTCACACACTAACCCGGATAGTACAACAGTTACAGGAACCGGCACCGACCTCATACATGCCCGCGATAAGATGACCGCTTACATTTCCGGTTTTGAACATCGGGGAACTTTTTCTGAGAACCATCATCAGTTGAAATGGGAATTGAAGTTCCAGCATGAGATGATGTCGAGTCATATGAATGAATGGGAAATGAGAGATTCTGCCGGATATTCACTGCCATATCAATACAATAATTTATCCTTATATAACAATATTACAGGGAATAATAAGATTACTTCAAATCGTTTCTCAGGATTTATACAGGATAACCTGACGGAAAATATGGGAAATGGTATTCTCTCGATTACTGGGGGGATACGATTTCAGTATTGGGACTATAACCATCAAACCATAATAAGCCCCAGAATATCTGCCAGATGGAAAACCGGCCCAGACGGAAATCAAATCTACCGTGCTGCCTGGGGAGTATATAATCAGATGCCATTATTTAAGGAATTAATTAATCCGGAAGCACAACTTGTACCAGGAATTAAAGCTCAGAGATCAATCCACTTTCTTTTGGGATATGATAAACTAATTACAACTTATGAACGACCAATTAAATTCACTACTGAACTCTGGTACAAGGCACTTAGTCATTTGATTCCCTATCAATTAGACAATTTAAATATTCAATATTTGCCCGATCAGCAGTCTGTAGGATATGCAGCAGGAATCGATTTCAAAGTCAACGGAGAACTTGCATCCGGTGCTCAGTCATGGGCAAGTCTGTCTTTGATGAAAACTGTGGAGAATATCAATGGAGATTATTACTTAAAACCAATTCCTGGGAGTGGCACTGAGAAAATTTATCCGGGATATATTCCAAGACCTACTGACCAGCGGATCAATTTCAGTCTGTTCATCCAGGATTATTTTCCAGGATACCAAACCGTTAAAATGAATATGACCCTTTTTTATGGGAGTGGATTACCCTTTGGCCCTCCAAACGGAGCACGATATATGGATACATTTAGAATGCCTCCCTACCAAAGAGTGGATGTTGGATTCTCTAAAACATTGATTAACAAGAATAAACCAACCATTAAATACAAGAATAGATATTGCATAAAAGATGCCTGGATAGGTTTTGAAATATTTAATCTCTTTGACATTAACAATACTGTTTCCTATTATTGGATATCAGACATTCATAACCAAATGTATGCAGTTCCAAATTACCTCACCGGCCGCCGGCTAAATCTGAAATTTTCAATCCGTTTTTAAAACAAATTCCAAATACGGTAAAATATCATTGTTGAGCTCCTTAAAATAGTATAGTTTGGCGCAATCCAGTAAATCGAACTACGAACGAATTTAAATACTGAAATATGGAGACCAGAGATTACATTGAAAAAGAGAACTGCTATGGAGCACATAATTATCATCCACTGCCGGTTGTTTTGGAAAGGGGTGAAGGGATATTTGTATGGGATATTGAAGGACGACGTTATTTTGATTTTCTCGCAGCATATTCTGCAGTCAATCAGGGGCATTGCCATCCTAAGCTGGTAAAAGCGCTGATCGAACAGGCCGGGAAACTGGCACTAACCTCAAGAGCTTTCTATAACAATACACTCGGGGAGTGGGAAGAGCTGATGACACGACAATTTGGATATGACAAAATGTTGCCAATGAATTCAGGCGCTGAAGCGGATGAAACAGCGCTTAAACTGATTCGGAAATGGGGCTATAAAGTGAAGGGGATTCCAAAAAATGAAGCGCGCATTGTGGTATGTGACGGCAACTTTCATGGCCGGACCATTACCATCGTTTCGATGTCATCCGATCCCGATTCCTACAGCGATTATGGCCCGTTTACACCGGGATTTGTCAATATCCCCTACAACGACATCGAAGCACTTGATCGGGAATTGCAACATCCCAACACCGCCGGATTTTTAGTCGAACCGATCCAGGCGGAGGCAGGCGTATATGTACCAAAGGATGGCTATTTAAGAAAAGCTGCAGGATTATGTAAGAAATATAACGTCCTTTTTGTGGCTGATGAGGTGCAGACCGGACTATGCCGCACAGGTAAAATGCTGGCCTGTGATCATGAAGAGGTGCGTCCCGACATTCTGGTACTTGGAAAAGCCATTTCGGGGGGAATGCTTCCTGTTTCATGTGTACTCGCAGATGACGAAATCATGCTCACTATTAAGCCCGGAGAACATGGTTCTACCTATGGTGGCAATCCAATAGCCGCAAAGGTTGCTATAGCCGCGATGGAGGTGCTGATTGATGAAAAGCTTGCAGATAATGCCACCCGTATCGGGAAGATATTCAGGGACGAGATGAAAGCATTTAATTCACCTTTAATTGCTGAAGTTCGCGGAAAGGGTTTATTGAATGCCATACAGATCAATCCGTTGGAAGGTAAAAAAGCATGGGATCTATGCCTGTTAATGAAAGAACACGGGGTTTTAGCTAAACCAACTCATGAACATACCATCCGATTTACACCTCCGCTTATTATTACTGAAGCACAAATGATTGAGGCGATTGGCCTGATTCAGGAATCGATGAAGGAATTTATATAGTCCCTATGTTTGAAAAATAAATAGAATAGCATAAGCCAATGAGCGTTATTTTTCAAACATAGGGACTAATTAAACTATCAGGATTTTAAATTATTCTCATTACTTCAGATACTTTCTTTCAAACAGAAATTGAACTTTAAAATCATTTGGATCTGCAATTGAAAATAAAAACCTTTTCTTTGGCATGTAATTTGATTATTCAGGTTTCTAAATGATAAAATCTCTTTTACTGACTCTAATCTTACTGGAATTGACTTTCCCTGATTTGGTACAGGCACAATCTGCTCTTAAAGATTCGCTGGTTTTTAAAAGCCATCTAACCACTGAATTTCGCATAGATGTTGGAAATGTCCTTCCAACCAATGCATTCATACGGGCTCAAAATACAGACCCCGACGGAAATGCCAATTACACCAGTTATTCGCTACGGTTAGCCAAACAAACAAGCGGTGACCAATTATGGCAGCAGATTTACCTTTATCCCAGTTTTGGACTGGGAATATATTCAGCATTTTTTGGAAACACCAAAAAACTGGGTAATCCGATTGCTCTTTACGGATTCTTTAATGCCCCTTTCATGCGACACGATCGCTGGAGTTTGAATTATGAATTGGGATTAGGACTTACATTTAACTGGAATTCCTACAATCCGGTAGGTAATCCGAATAATATAGCCATTAGCGCAGACAAAACCGTGTATATTGATGCAGGAGTGAGTTTGAAATATCTTTTAAGCAAAAGACTTGCTTTTAGCATTGGCTATGGATTCACACACTTTTCAAACGGTGCGCTTAAAATGCCCAATAAGGGTTTAAATACGGAAGCTACGAAGATTAGTTTATCCTATACCCTGGATAAATGTCAAGCCCATTTTTATACGCAGCCAAAACCCATATTCACAGGTTTTTATGAGTGGATTATATCCGGTTACGGAGGAGCCCGAAACGTTCTTTATCAGGGAACCGGAGTTAATCAGGCAATTAGCATGAAAGGAGTGAATTACGCAGTTTATGGGATAAGCAACACGATAAACCGGCAAATTAGTTATAAATCAAAAATAGGTCTGGGGATGACCATAGAATTTAATGGCTCTCAAAACTCCCAGATTGCAGTCGAGGGAGGCAGCCTTGATGCAACAGATCTTCCGTTTAACCGACATCTGGCATTGAGTTTTTATCCATCCTACGAATTGGTTATAGACAAACTATCGGTGTTAGTTCAGCCGGGAATTTATCTTTACCGAATAAAATCAGCAAATATGACGCCAATGTTTTACCAGCGCATTGGCATCAAGTACCATTTTCTGAAAGACACTTTTATCGGAATAAATTTGCGGGCCTACAATTTTTATGAATCCGATTTTATTGAATGGACAGTCGGCCACCGCATATGCTGGTAATCACTGATCTAACCCATTAAATTCAAAATCCATTCCCCCCCCCTGTTCTGAGGAAACTGATCCTCTGATTTTTCCAACTGAATGGATTTCAAAATTATTGGTATATTCAATGATATAAAGAGTTCTGTTGATATAACCACCAAAGGGAGAAGGCTTTTGAAAATTATATTCAGCCTGAAGAAGATCTACTCCCGGGTTTGAATTGGTCCTTCTGAAAACCTTACCCGGCTGACCCAGGGAAGAGATAAAATATAATCCGATATCATACCCCTGAAAGCTGTATTGAGAAGGTTCACTTCCATAAGAGGAACGGTATTTTTCGACAAAACTGTTCACTTTTGAATTTCCATAATCAATATAATAGGGTGCCAGGTAATGGAGATTAGTATTATGCAGATATTCAATATCGATACTTTGCATTTTAGTATATTCCAGAAGCCCAATCACTTTTATCTTATGCGTCTTCGAAATAGTATTGAGCCTGGTCATGGCAACACTCACATTTGCTTCATTTTCTTCCGCTAAAATGAAGATATTATCTCTGTCCCCCTTGAGTTGCTCTTCCAGATTACCTGCCTCCTCAGAAAGAATATTGTACTGCTTCACTTTCTGGGTTCCCGGTTTCTTATTAAGTCTGTTAAGAAGGAACGTTTCGTCGTCTGAATCCGCTCCATGATTGAGCAAAATAATATTCTGGCCAAAAAAATTCTCCGATATATAGTCTGCAGTACTTGCAAGTCGAAGCTTCCGACCCGGATTTATCAAATAATAACCTGGGGTAGTTAATACAAACCTGCTTTCCGGAGAGAGGGGCGAAACCATCGGAATGAAATTCTTGGCACTTAATTCTGCAACAATCTTCTGATCCTTCGGATATACAGGTCCAATAATGAGGTCTAACGATAAAAACTCGGGTTTCCTGACTAATTTATTGACCACATCACTATCATGATAAGTATCAAAAACAAAAAGCTTAACTTTCATCCCGCTCGAAGTTAGTTTTTCGGTAGCCAGTAAAACACCTGAATAAAACTCCAGAAAGCTATTGGTATGCTGAGAGCTCCGCACTGAATCGTTAAGATTCAAACAGAAAGGGAGATAGATGCCAATTTTAAAAGTTTTATTCAGAGCAGGAACGGCGACATCAGCTTTTTCGGGGGAGGGAATTTCTGTTCTTTCTTTTATCTTATCGGTTGGTTCCGCATCCCGGGTATCAACAGCAGGTTCAGCGGAAAGGGATGATTTTTTGGAAGGAGCAACCACTTTCGTTATTGGAGCTACTTCCTCAGGTGATACTTCAGCCCCTTTCTTTGCAGGTAGTTTAATGACCAATCCGGATCGGAATCCATCCTTCAATGCAGGGTTCAGTTGTTCTAATTCGGCCTGTGAAACACCAAATCTCTTTTGAAGTTGAAAATAATTATCCCCGCTTACAATCGTATATTCCTTTATTGTCTGTTCGACCGTTTTTGAATACGAAGCAGCACTGCCGGTAAACAAAGGGATGTTTAAGACTTCACCTTTTGATAAAACTCCCTTTAACGACGGATTTACTTTCAGAATTTCCTCCTGTGTAGTATTAAACATTCTTGCAATGGCATAGAGTGTTTCTTTTCGCCCGACTATATATTTTAAGCGCTGTGGACTTTTATTTAGTTTTTCGTCCGGACGAACCGTGAAAGGAACAGGTATTCTTAGTTCATCACCATCGTGAATACCTTGGTTTGATTGTGGATTATTTTTATAGAAATCCACTAATGACTGATTAAACTTCCGGGCTATTGAAAACGCTGTTTCCCCTTTCCGGGCAACATAATAGGCAAACTTTTTAACTTCATCAGTCCCCCTGTCATCTTCAAGCTTAACCTGGGCCTGCAGGGAAGTCGAAAGGGTGAAGAACAATACAAAAACAGAAAAAGCGAATCTATTTTGAATTTTAAAGTAGTTCGAGGCCATGTAAACTTATTTATTTATGCTCCCCAAAGTTACGCATAAATTGAACCCGTTCAAACTCAGCAAGATTTGTAGTATTATCCAAACTCAGCTTACCTCTGAAATCAGCAACAGATTCATATCCGTTCTCCTCCATCCAATTACTAATATTCTGAATCATAGAGGGAATAACAGAAAATCCGTCCTGATAAAGGATAGAAACAATCTGTACCGTTGTGGCTCCAACCAACAACATCTTTACAATTGTTTGCCAGTCATGGATACCTGTAGAAGCAGACAAATCACTGTTTACCCGGTTAGCCATCATCCCGATCCACCGTAATGTCAGTCGGTAATCGGTATTTTGGCTTAAAACATCTGAGCCGATAATTTTCTGTTCAAAAATGTCGACATCAGGGCTGTAAAATTTATTAAATAACGTGAGCCCTTTAATTTCAGAAAATGAGAGATCTCGGATAACAGCCCCCAGGTTCGAAAAATAGGAACTTATTTTCAGCGATATTGGAATTTTTATCTTGGAAGAAACGCGTGATACGATATCAAAATACATACTCTCATTATCCTCATTGGTTTGAGTGAGATTTGTGGGGAGTACGAAGATGTTCAATTCAATGGCATCTGCACCGGCATCTTCCACTTTTTTTGCAAAAAAGGCCCATTCATGCGCAGTAGTGCAATTTATACTTGCAATAACAGGGATTGACAACTCCTTTTTGGCTTCTGAAATCAGGCTCAGATAATTCTTTAGATTATCTTTCTTAATCTGATAATCATAGTAGTCCAGAAATTCCAGATTATTATCCATTGGACCAAGTTTCCTGAATTCATGGGCGAATTCCAGGTATATCTCCTCTTCAAAGATCGACTTTAAGATAACAGCACCTGCACCGGCCTTCTCAATGGCTTTCAGGTTTTCAATTGAATTGGTAAGACCACTGCTTCCGGCGATAATCGGGTTCTTAAGATCCAGTCCCAGATATGTGACATTAAGATTAGTCATCTTCAAAATTATTGGGTTAATTATTCGATTTGCTCTGTAAATAGTTATGCATATTCTCGGCAGCTCTTCTTCCATCGCCCATGGCAAGGATCACGGTTGCTCCGCCACGAACAATATCGCCACCGGCAAACATCTCGGAAATAGATGATTGCATCTTATCCTCATCGACTACAATAGTTCCCCATTTGGTAACCTTCAGGTCAGGAAGACAGGAGGGGACCAGCGGATTAGGCGAAACACCAACAGCTACAACGACCAAATCGACATCAAGCTCAAATTCAGAGCCTTCTATGGGCATAGGCCTCCGGCGTCCGGATGAATCAGGTTCACCCAGTCCCATCCGGTTTAGTCGCATTCCGCTAACGCGTCCTTTTTCGTCGGCAAAATACTCAAGCGGATTGCAAAGTGTCATAAACTCAACTCCCTCCTCCTTGGCATGTTTAACCTCTTCAATCCGGGCAGGCATCTCAGCCTCAGAACGGCGATATATAATCATAGCCCGGCTAGCTCCGAGTCGTAAGGCAGTTCTGACAGAATCCATAGCTGTATTTCCCCCTCCGATTACGGCAACATACTTTCCTTTCAGAACAGGTGTATCCTTATCATCCATAGCCGCACCCATCAGGTTAACACGGGTCAGGTATTCATTCGAAGAGAGTATACCGTTTGAATTTTCCCCGGGAATATCCATAAAACGGGGAAGCCCTGCTCCACTGGCAATAAAAAAGCCCTGGTAACCTTCCTCACGCAAATCTTCAAACGAGGAGGTGCGTCCAACAATATAATTGGTTTCAAATTTAACACCCATTTTACGAAGGTTCTCCAGCTCAAAATCGACCACCGAATTTGGAAGACGAAATTCGGGTATTCCATATTTCAGGACGCCACCGATTTCGTGAAGTGCTTCAAATACGGTAACGTCGTAACCGTACTTAACCATATCACCTGCAAACGCAAGTGATGCCGGTCCCGAGCCAACAGCAGCCACTTTAATTCCATTTGGACTGGCCTTTTCGGGAATATTTGCAGCGCCGGAATTGCGCTCATAATCTGCAGCAAACCGTTCCAGATGACCAATTGCAACAGACGGTTTATCCAATTTGTCTACATAAAAGCATTTGGATTCACATTGCTTTTCCTGTGGACAGACCCTTCCGCAAACGGCCGGTAAAGCATTGGTTTCCTTGAGTGTAGCTGCCGCCAGAAGTATATCGCCTTTTTCGATATACTTTATGAATTTAGGTATATTTATGCTCACCGGACAACCTTCAATGCAGGTTGGATTTACACAATCCATACACCTGGTGGCTTCTTTGAGGGCTTGATCCAGCTCAAGTCCCATATTGACTTCCCTATCCTGATACTTAACTCTGATCATGGGTGCAAGTTCCGGCATTTTTACCCGTTCAATCTGTGTCCGTTCCTTATTTTTAGTTTTCGAGCGCAATTCAGCCCTCCACGCCTGGTTCCTTTCCTCTTTGAGGTATTCGGGGTTTAATGACATTTCCCTTAAAATTAAAGCTTTTGTAAATAAATTTCGGTTGCCCTTTTCTCCTCCTGAAGATAACCACCCAGTCTCATCAGCATTTCGTCAAAATTAACCTGGTGAGCATCAAATTCAGGGCCGTCGACACAAGTGAATTTTGTTTTTCCTCCAACTGTAACCCGGCAGGCGCCACACATTCCGGTACCATCTACCATGATCGAATTTAGGCTTGCCTGTGTCGGGATGTTATATTTCTTCGTGAGCATTGAGGCAAATTTCATCATGATCGCAGGCCCAATAACAATGCACTCGTCAATTTTTTCACGTTGAATAATCTCCTCCATACCTGCCGTGACCAATCCTTGCCGGCCATTGGAGCCGTCATCGGTCATAACAATTACTTCATCCGACCATTTTCGGATCTCGTCCTCCAGAATAATTAAATCCTTATTCCTGGCTGCAATCACGGTTACCACCCTGTTACCCGCTTTTTTGAAGGCCTCAACAATTGGGAGCAACGGAGCAACTCCTACACCACCTCCGGCGGCAAGTACGGTCCCAATTTTCCCAATATGGGTAGGTTTTCCGAGTGGACCAACCAGATCGGTTATGCAATCACCTGGCTCAAGAGCCACCAGCTTTGAAGAGCTAACCCCCATAATCTGGACAACAAGTGTTATCGTTCCACGTACAGGATCTGCACCTGCAATAGTCAATGGAAACCTTTCACCATCCTCACCAATGCGCAAAATGACGAAGTTCCCCGGTTTTCGTGATTTAGCAATCAGCGGATTTTCGACAACCAACTTAACCACCTTATCCGAAAAATACGTTTTTTCGATTATCTTATTCATTTACAACGAAATTATTTTACTGAAAATCAATACTCAACACAACAAAAGGGAAGTAAGTAAAATCATCTTTGCCCTGTCGGGAGTCGCCCCCTTTAATGTCGTGAACAGCGATTCAATGAGCCGCAAAATTGCAAAAATTAATGAATTGAAGTTAAAGAAACAGCTAAATTAGATTCATTATATTTTACAAATACATTCCTCATTGTTTATAGTGGCAATTATTTCACAAAATAAGTTATTTTTAAATTTCAAAATCAGCGAGACCAGGTTTGCGGCTTGGCCTAACTATTTTGCAAAGGCTAAATACTAAATTCATACCAATAAAAATGGCAAATCTGCAAAATAGAAAATCAAGGGAAGGAATTGTTTATTCTACAGCTAACGATTTCTCATATAATTATAATTCAGAAGATCCGAATCAGGAAACAGTCAAACCCGCAAAGCAAAATCTCAAGGTTTTGCTTGACAAGAAGCAACGTGCAGGAAAGAAGGTGACCTTAATCAATGGGTTCATCGGTTCGGAAGAGGATCTGAAAGAGTTGGGGAAAAAGCTAAAGTCAAAATGCGGAGTAGGAGGATCGGTTAAGGATGGCGAAATCCTGATTCAGGGCGATTTTCGAGACCGAATCATCGAACTGTTGCTTGCCGATGGCTACAAGGCAAAAAAAGCAGGAGGATAAGAAAGAGATTGGGAGATGGAGTGTTTGGTCCTGAAATAGGTTTACAGAAAAAGTAAACTAAAATCAGGATTATGAAATGCCGAAAATAATAGGCAGCTAACGTTACATTAGCCACCTGCCACTTTCAATACCCCACAAACCCTATTTCTTTAATATTACCATTGTCGCCCCGTAGCCATATTCCCGAAAAGAGGCATCCTGCATGGTATATTTGGAATATTTTCGTTGCAATTCGCGCCGCAGTTCGTTTTTGAGGGTTCCGTTCCCAACACCATGAATAAACACAATTTTTTTTACTCCTGAATCAATTGCCTGAGCAAGTTCTTCATGAAATTTATTCATTTGTACGGTCAGCATCTCAGTATTGGTCAGGTTATTGAAATTGTCAAGCAATTCATGAATATGAAGATCGACTTCAACCAATTCCGAATTCGGAAGTGCAATTGGTTGTTCTCTTTTTTTCGGTTCCTTCAGCTCAATAGCCTGTTGAAAATCATGCTCCGACAACTTCTCAAGTTCAGCTTTTAGCGGATTATCCTGAAGTTGAACTACCATTGCAGGCACCTTAAAGAACCGGGTAACCGTAAATAAATTCGGCTTATAAAATTTTACAGCCGAAAGGGTAATCTCCTTTTGCCGGAAAGATTCGAGTTCTTTGGTTCGCTTTCTGAAATTAAGCCATTGAAAACAATAGAGAGGCAGATCTGCAATCATCTCGGGTTTGATCATACCCAGGTATACTTTTGAATTGGGACTGGCTGATCCGGCTGCCACAGTTTCGTAACTGTATTTGGTTTTTTGTATAAACCGGAAGAGAAGTGTATCATTGCAATTATTCACCAGATACATCGAAATATTTCCTGTCGGAGGATTAGCAGGGACTTCAGGAACAAGCACAAAGAGAGATTGTGGTTCATCCTTCCCGGCAACCTGATTTTTGTCAGAAAACCAGGGCTCCACAGGTTTTACTGTGGGTTTTTCTTTTGCAGGTTCAGTCTTTGGTTGGACAACAGTATTACGGGATCTTCCACTTTCATACATATCAGGAGCATTCACAACAATAAGGTTATTAATCAACGTTGGAACCTCAAAACCATCATCCGTTTCGACATTGACCATATCCTTATTGACCACCGCAGTAATTCGGCCCCCACCAACTTCGTTGAGAAACCTGACTTTATCTCCTATTTTTAAGATCATGATTGTTTGTTTTTAATGATGGGTAAAGGCTTTCCGACCAATTCAAATCACCGCTTTGGCAATTTGCCGCGTATTGTCAGAAATGCCGTATGTATAAATATGAAGGCAGGGGACTTTATGCGCAATCAAATCGCGCGATTGCATGATGGCCCACTCTGTGCCCACTTCCCTGGCCTCATCATTAGTTTTGCATTTCCGTACTTCACTGGCAAAAGCTTCAGGAATATCGATACTAAAGAGTTTTGGTAGTATAGTGATTTGGTTCATCATCGCCAAAGGTTTAATACCCGGAATAATCGGCACCGTAATTCCGATTGCCCTGCAGCGTTCAACGAAATCGTAATATTTCTGATTGTCGAAAAACATCTGTGTGACGATATAATCCGCGCCGGCATCAACTTTTTCCTTGAGGTTAAGCAAATCGATATCTAAATTAGGAGCTTCGAAATGTTTTTCAGGGTAACCGGCAACTCCGATACAAAAGTCAAGCGAAGCAGTATTTTTAATTTCAGGATCAAGATACTTCCCCCTTTTAAGATTGAGGATTTGCTCAACGAGCTCACTGGCGTGAGAATGACCTCCCGGTTCAGGAACAAAAATGCTTTGTGATTTAAGACCATCTCCCCTGAGCGCCAAAACATTATTTACCCCAAGAAAATTGAGATCCAACAACATATTTTCTGTCTCTTCTTTTGTAAATCCCCCACAGACTACGTGGGGAACAACGGGGATCTTATAGGCATATTGGATAGCCGCAGCAATAGCGACTGTTCCAGGACGCTTACGAACGATTCTCTTCTCCAAAAGCCCACCTGGTATCTCACGGAATTCAACCTCATCGCGATGAGTAGTTATGTTAATATACTGCGGATTATATTCAATTAACTCATCTATGGTACGGTATAACTTATCAGATTTCTGCCCTTTCAGAGGAGGTAGCAATTCAAAGGAGAAGACTGTTTTCCCTGCTTGCTGAATAATATCGATAACTTTCATCTGTAGACAATTTGATTTTTAAAGGCCAGATGGAATAGCCATGAGGAAATATTCATTTCGATGTGTGATTTTCCAATCAAGGCTATTTCATTCTGAATAATTTGTTTTAAAGGATACAAAGATAACGTTATTTAACCCGCACCATCGCTTCCCCTGCAAATGCTATAAGCGTCTGTTTGCTGGCTGTTGGAATAGCCATTCGGTCAAGTGCCCTTAATGCTTTGTCATGATAATTCTGCATTAAAAGCCGTGTAGCTTCACTAACCCCCGTTTTTTCATAGATAGCTGTAACCACAGCTATTTTCTGTACGGGATCAAAATCAGATTTCCCCAACCAATGATTTAATTCAAGAAGAGTAGAACTGTCGCAAGCTTCTGCGGCCTTAAGTAACAAGTAGGTTTTTTTATTGGCGCAGATATCTCCTCCCTGTTTTTTACCGAATATATCCGGATCACCATAAACGTCAAGCCAGTCATCCTGCAATTGAAAAGCAAGACCAACATTGACACCATACTCATAAAGAAGGTCTGAATCTGCCTGATCTGCGTTTGCAAGTAATGCACCAATCCTTAGGCTACCCGCAATAAGCACGGCAGTTTTAAGTCTGATCATTTCGAGGTATTCCGAAACAGTAACGAATTCCCTCGTTTCAAAATCCATATCAAGCTGTTGACCTTCACAAACTTCAATTGCTGTGGTTGAAAATATGGTGAACAACTCCTGCAATTTGTCACTCTTTAGTCGGGCAAAATACTTAAAAGCCAGAATGGACATGGCATCTCCGCTCAAAATAGCGACGTTTGGGTTATATTTCCGGTGAACAGTAGGTAAACCTCGCCTCATATCTGCCTGATCCATAATATCATCGTGAAGCAGGGTGAAATTATGGAAGATCTCAATTGCCATAGCGGCAGGCATTACCTTGTCCAGCGAACCTGAAAAGATAGCTGCAGCATGAAGCATCAAAGCCGGCCTTAGTCGTTTACCCCCAATCATAAGAGAATAGGCAACCGGCTCATAAAGCTTTTGAGGAACAGTAAGGGCAATCTTCTTTATCTCTTCCTGAAAAGCAGATTCAAAACAAGCAACTAAACTATCTAAACTACTCATTTTAAGCATATTGAAAATTCAACAACTAATAACTGATTCATCCATGCCGATGGTAAGGTCCATTTGAGCTGATTAAACTTAAATTAATGGTACTCTTAATCTGATAATTTACGAAAATAAACATTATAAAGAAAATCTGTCCAAAAAAAGAGCCGGAAGGGTTTATTTTCCTTCCGGCTCTTTTTCTGTAAAAAGGACGATTTTAGCTTATTTCTTTTTTTAAGCCGGCAAATTCTAAATCGAGGTGTGCTTTATCTCCGGCATTCATTTTGCATATACCGGAAAAACGTGCACCTGGCTCTACAGAGAACCTACCCATGATCAAATCACCCGAAATGATGGCTGTTGATTTCAATGACAAAAGATCAGTTACTGTAATTTCACCTTCGACAATACCTGAAATTTCAGCTGTATTGGAATGAATTTCACCCTTAATCCGAGCTTCAGGTCCTAAAACAACACGTCCTTTACAAATGAGAATGCCATCAAGAACACCGTCCAGACGTATATCTCCATCCGACTCAATATTTCCAATAATTTTCGTGTCGTGCGCTATAGAATTAAGCGCTTTTACTTCATTGAAAACTGGTTTGGCCATTTATTAACGTTTTAAGCAGAATTGAAATAATAATCACCTGAAAACATTCTTCAATATTCGTAACAGCCAAAGTATGCTTAAAATCCATTTTCCAGTTTCTTAATACTTAATCGATAAGCATTAAAATTTTGAAATTCAGATTTAAAATATTAAACAGCCGCTATCTTTTCAATTGCCAGTTTACCTCTGTAATAACCGCATTCCTGACATACCGTGTGAAATTTTACAGTTGCGCCACAATTGGAGCAAGTTGCCAATGTAGCAGGAACAGCTTTGTCATGTGTTCTGCGTTTATCTCTTCTTGTTTTTGAATGTTTGTGCTTAGGATGTGCCATTTTTAATAATCTTTATTTTATTTATCAATAATTTTCTTCAAATCGTTCCATCTTGGGTCTATCGGATTAACCTCGGGTAAATCGATAGACCGGTATTCATCTAATTTATGAATCATATCTGGATTACAAAGGCTTTCACCATTCTGATCCTCCGGATGAATATGCCTGATTGGAATACTCAAAACGATGAATTCATAAATCAGTTTGCTGATCTCAACCTGATGTGCGCCCGGATGGATATAAATCACTTCATCTCCATCGTCAGTTTCAGTTTCGCTAAACTTAACCAACATCTGACTACTGCTTTCAATCGATTGTAAGTAGTTTTCCAGACAACGGTCACAAATCAATTCAACTTCGCCATTCAGTTTAAAAGTTAACCTCAGATATGTTGATCGTTTCTCAAGTTTAACCTGGATCTTTATGTCTCCCTTTTTTATTTCACTCTCCTCAAATTCGTCAAAAAAGCGATTATCTGCAGAAAAATCAAACAAATGAATGCCCTCTTTAAGACCTGAAAACGAAATCGTATATTGTGAAAGGTAGTTCATAACGTTCCCCTCATTTTAAGACTTGCAAAAATATAAAAATTTCTCATACAACCCAATAATATTTTATGATCCATATTCCGATCAAAACATTCGTTTTTATAATTTTATTTTCGGGTACTTACTCATTTCCTGATGCTCTTTAAAGCCCCAATTCTGCTCAATGCCGGATCAATTCGTGAACAGTACGGATAATTCCATCCGAATCGAATCCACATTCCCGGTATAACTCCTCCTGGGTACCATGTTCAACAAACCGGTCTGGTACTCCCAACCTTAAAATGGATGGTTTTTTATCCGATGAGGCAAAATATTCGGCTATTGCACTTCCAAAACCTCCATCAATTACTCCATCCTCAACAGTTATGATTCTCTCAAACCTGGCAGCAACTTTGTCCAGTATTTCATGGTCAAGAGGTGAAACAAAACGCATATCGTAATGGGAGCATTTAATTCCTTCAGACTTAAGTTTTTCCAAAGCTTCAACTACAAAATTCCCCGCATATCCAATCGAAAGAATCGCCAGGTCATTGCCCTCATTTAGTTTCCGTCCCTTTCCAACCGGAATTTCCTGAAAATCCTTTTTCCATTCAATTACTGTACCATTCCCACGTGGATAACGAATACTGAATGGGCCCTTCCCCGGAAGCTGAGCGGTATACATCATATTTCGCAGCTCAACCTGGTCCATTGGGGCTGAAACTGTCATATTTGGGATATTACGCATAAAGGCCAGGTCAAATATTCCGTGATGGGTCGGACCATCAGCACCCACAAGACCTGCACGGTCCAGACAAAAGACAACATTGAGGTTCTGGAGAGCTACGTCATGTATGATCTGGTCGTACGAACGCTGAATAAATGAGGAGTAGATATTGACAAAAGGCAACATTCCCCCCACTGCGAGCCCGGCAGCAAATGTGACAGCATGTGGTTCGGCTATTCCAACATCAAAGGTGCGCTGAGGATAAACCTTCATCATCATATTCAGCGAACATCCCGATGGCATTGCAGGAGTTATTCCGACAATTTTTTCATTCGTTTCGGCTAATTCGATAATCGTCTTACCAAAAACATATTGAAATTTAGGGGATTCCGGGACATCAGAATTGGTTGTAAAAACCTCGCCGGTATTGATATCAAATTTCCCAGGTGCAGCGTGCCATTTGGTCGCATCATTTTCCGCAGGGGTAAAACCCTTTCCTTTTTTGGTGACAACATGTAGGATTTTTGGGCCGGGGATGGCCTTTAAATCATTAAATATGTGCACTAAACCGACAACATCATGTCCATCAACTGGACCAAAATATCTGAGTCCAAAGGATTCGAATAAGTTACTTTGGCGAAAAACGACCGATTTAAGCACCTGTTGTTGTTGCTGAAGCATTCTTCTAGCCAGGGGTCCAATCCATTTAAACTTGCCCAGGGCTTTCCAAATCTTCGTTTTCAGACTATTGTAGGCAGGTGAGGTTTGCATCTGAACAAAATATTTGCTGATTCCCCCTACATTTGGATCGATTGACATATTATTATCGTTCAGAATGACCAGCACGTTTGCATTTGAAGCTCCGGCATTGTTTAACCCTTCAAAAGCCATACCACCTGTCATCGAACCATCCCCGATTACCGCAATTACTTTTCGGTCTGTTTCTCCTTTCAGACCCGATGCAACGGCGATTCCAAGTGCTGCAGATATCGAAGTGGAGGAATGCCCCACACCAAATGCATCATACTCACTTTCTGACATTTTTGGAAATCCGCTGATTCCTTTGAATAACCTGTTGGTTGAAAAGATCTTCCGACGACCTGTAAGTATCTTATGACTATATGCCTGATGCCCAACATCCCATATTAACTGATCATAGGGGGTATTATAGGCATAATGAAGGGCTACAGTAAGATCAACAACCCCCAGACTGGCACCCAGATGACCGGGATTCGATGCCGCCTCTCGGATAATAAATTCCCTCAATTCGGAACAAATCATTGGAAGTTCTGACTCCTTAAGTTTTCTCAGGTCATCGGGAAAATCAATATGATTGAGCAAATTATAATTAAAATCAGCCATTTAAGGGATCAAAAATTTCTACTGTTTCGCGCTGCAAATGTAAGGATAAGACTCTATCCATAAATTCAAAATCTGCTTTTGACAGACAACACTGGTGAATATTCGTTATTCGATTCATTGCAATTCATTGACAACTCATTTAATATTTCTTTTTTTTTACCACCGTAGTAACGCATTTCTTTTTACCAAATCGGGTCACTGAAATATAACCAATTTCTCTCGCGAATGTTTTGGCTTTATCCAAATGGTGAATTATGTATACTTTTCAGGCTTGCAGTTAAAACTATATCTTCATATAACAATAGTTCGTTCAAAACTTAGTTATTTATCTGATTTACAGTAAAATAACTCATTATTTATTAGGTTAAAACCGCGGGAATTTGTATCTTTAAAGTATTAATTACCAGTTAATTACTTTAATTATGGCCATCCCCGCG
>CAIXZH010000076.1 GCA_903923905.1 uncultured Bacteroidia bacterium | reverse complement strand
GCTCCGGTTTTTTCAGATTTAACCATTCTGATAACTTTGGAATAAGTTTTACCAGCCCCTTTCTGAAGGGATGCAACTACTTTCTTTACTGCCATAACTCAAATTATTTAATTTCCCGGTGAACGGTAATACGTTTAAGAATTGGATTGAATTTTTTCAGTTCCAGGCGTTCCGGTGTATTCTTCCGGTTCTTTTTGGTCACATAACGGGAAGTTCCGGGTTGCCCGCTAGCCTTGTGTTCTGTACACTCCAAAATGACCTGTACTCTGTTACCCTTTTTTGCCATTGCTCAGTAACTTATAAATTGTTTTCTAAATAACCTTTGGCTTTTGCTGTTTTTAAGGTAGCTGCCAAACCGTTTTTATTGATTGTTCTCAACCCTGCGGCCGTTACATTCAATTTAATCCATCTATCTTCTTCGGGAAGATAAAACCGTTTGGTGAAAATATTCACCATAAATTTCCGATTGGTTCTCCGTTTTGAATGGGAAACATTGTTCCCAAACATTACCTTCTTACCTGTTATCTGACAAACTCTAGACATTGTGAGTAATTTTAAACTTGCTTCCTACATTTTTCAAACAGTTCGCAAAGTAAAGTCTTTTTGTTTAAATAATCAAACTCTTCTCCTCTTTTTTATCGGTATTTCTTCAATTGTTCATAAAACACCAAACTGAACTGATAATCTGACAGATAAAAAGCATTATTAATGTTTAAAAGTAGTATATCAGGAATCTGACCGGAATAAAATGAGCTGAACATAACCAAAGCTTTCCGATAAAGCTCCTATATTCGGTTGGGAATGTCTGTAATTTGCAAACTAATTCCAATCCAAACCTTATACCCTGGTTTAAATTTGGGTATGATTTAAATCAACTGACAGGAACATATCTTGATCTTACTTTGCTTTTTCCTGATCTTATCCCAATTTTATCCTTAAACATTTATCTTGTCTATACGTTGGGTAGTTGGAACGCTTTCACTAATTTTGATCAACATATAATGAAAATATTTTGAATAACTCAACTGAAAAATATTATCCGACATTCTGGCAGGCAGTCAACCTAATGGTTATTTATATCTTTATTCAAACGTTGGTTGACCTTCCCCTGGCTATTTACGATTATAATCACGGAACCGACTGGCTTTATCAGCCTTGGCTTAAAATACCTGTTTTTCTGACATCTACGCTGTTTATCCTTTGGCTCGGCTATTTTTATTCCAATCTAACGTTCAAACAGGTATTTCCACTAAAACGGTTTCATTGGCTGACTCTTCCTGCAATGGTTATTGCTTTTGCCGGATTGCAATATTTTCTGACCGAAATCAACATCCATTTCGAAAAGATCCTTCCTCCCCCGGGCTGGTTTATGGAACTTTTTGCCCGGCTTTTCGATTCGGATCTTGGCGTATGGGGAGGCATACTTCGAATCGTAGTCATTGCCCCGATTGTTGAAGAGGTTATTTTCAGGGGTGTGATTATGTCAGGCTTATCGCGCAATTACCATCCCGCCTGGGCTATCTTCTTCTCAGCCCTGTTATTTGCCCTCTTCCACCTCAACCCCTGGCAGTTTGCAGCCACTTTTGCGCTCGGACTCATCCTGGGCTGGATCAGGATACGCACAGGTTCGGTTCTTGCCTGTATTGCGGGTCATGCCACCCATAACGGACTTGTCTTTCTTTCTGTTTTCTATTACAATGAGTTAAGGGATCTTGCACTTTTAAAGCCCGGCATAATCAGTAATTACTGGATCCATTTACTGATATTCATCTTTGGAATAGCTATGATATGGTATTTCAGCAAATGCAAAGTCGCTGTTAAACTTGAAAAATAACCCCTGTACTCTCTATAAATGCTTGTGCATTGTCATAAAAGCATAAATAAAGTTGATGGAAGAATGGATCAGCCAGCCGTTTGAAAACCCATATCTCATTCGGGTATAACCTAATACATATCCAATAGCGATATATGGCCCCGTTATAATGGGGAAAAACAGGATCATCCACCAGTAAACTGTCTGATAATTGAACAGGTGGAACATCCCAAAAGTGATCGCAAGAATGTGAAACAGATACCTGAAATGTGATTTGACAAAAAGGTCAATGAGTTGCACGGGATATTCAGTGTTCAGGAATACATAATAGATCAATGGGAAAAGAGGGATCATTCCAAGATAAACATAAAAATCACCTCTATCAAAAAAGATAACCTTCATCAACAAAGTAAACAATACCGTAATAAATATAGCAAAATTGATTCTCGAGACTACCAGGTTTAAACGAAAAAGAATCTCCTCAATGAGTGGCCCTATGATCACTAAAATCAGGAATATTATTGGAGAATCAAGCCGCGGATTCAGATATTCAGGCAATACCATAAACCGGTTAAACCCAAAAACAAGCAGGTTGGTTATGAATACCAATAAAAAACCCATTCCCATGATCCTGAAATAAATTCTAAGGGTAAAGTGTTCTGTCGATTCCAAAGAAATCGGATTCCGGACATATTTTAAAAAGGTTCCCATCCGCTGAAATTAATTAACTCATTGATAAATAAAGCCCTCAACGAACAGTGTGGTCCTGTTCGAGTCATCCGGATTATTCATCAGCAGATAATCCGGATGATGGAATTACAAATAAGATGCTTCTATCTCATTTTACAGTCATCATTGACAGTGATTCCTTATCCTTTAAAAACACATTATTCCCCGACAAGATCGGGTAGCTGTAGGTGGGTGATTCCGCCACTTTGATCAGTGCAACTTCGGTATATCCTTTTTCATCCGGTTTAAAAACCACCATGTTTGAAGTTTGTGGCAGTGCTATAATCAGTGAACCCGCATCGACAATGGTTCCAAAGTCGTTGTGCAGTTTGGAGTCAATCCAGGCGGTCTGCCCGGTAGTGGCATTCATGCAAAAGAGCTTTCGCCCGTCTGAGAGCCCATAGAGAAAACCATCTTTTAATACCGGTGTATTCCATTTCGTCCCGAGCTCTCCATTTTTCCAGAGCTCTTTAACGACATACTGATCACCCTGTTTCTGAATTTTGACAGCTCTTGTTCCCTGACCCTGTCCGGTGATGATCACATTCTCTCCGTCGATTACCGGTGTTGCAGAGTTATAAAACCTAAACTCCGTTGTAACAGGAAATTGCCAAAGTATCTTTCCCGATTCTGGATTAATCCCCTCCAGGTTCTTTGCGGTCAGATCCACAAGCTGTTTCTTCCCTTCTATCGTCATCATGGTCAATGAAGCATACGATGGAGCATCGCCGGGAGATTGCCAGTTTTGTTTTCCTGTCAGAAGGTCAAAAGCAATAAGTTCACCACTCTCTTTCCCGCCTAGGTGGACAATACACATCCCATTAAAAATAAGCGGAGATAGACTGGTGAAAAATGGAGGTAAATCTTTGGTATAGTCTGCATTCTTCCAGATCAGTTTTCCATTGGAAGCATCCAGGCAACAAAGTACGCCTCCAATTCCCAGGGTAACTATCTTCCCCTCTCCCACCACTGGCGTACTTCGTGGACCTGAGTGCAAGGAACTTGCCGGACCCGTAATTGCGAGTGCCGGATATTGATATTTCCAAACCTCTTTCCCGGTTTTACTGTCCAAACACTCAACTATTTCATTGTCTTGCAGACGGGCAAAGGTATAGATTTTACCTGCTGCCATCACCGGTGAAGCATCACCCAAACCAACGTTTACAGTCCATTGCCGGGTTAATTCGGCAGGCCACGTTTTTGGTGCCTTGAAACCTGAAACTTTTCCGTCGCGGTTTGCCCCGCACCATTGCGACCAATCCTGAGCTAAAGCATTTGTTGTCAAGGCAAGAACTAAAATTCCGGTCATTGCATTCATCAATCGAATAGTTTTCATATTGTAGGTTTTTACTGAATTTATGAATCTTTCGTATTGTTTAAATATACAAAAAATAAAAACATAAATAATTTTTCAGACCTCTCTTTTCCAAATTTTTAATCATGGAAATTGGTTGTTATTTTCCCTTGGAGATACTTCACTTTCTTCGCAAGAGAATTCTTACAACGCCTTTTTCTCAAAAGTAATTGGGAATTGTGATACTCCAACCTCTCAGGGGGCTGAAAAAAGCTCCCAATCGCCGGTTTTATTGTCTCCTGTATACCCGAATCCAATCGATATAAGTATAGCATGGGAAAACAGCATCGGGAGTGATAGCTCCCCCATAGGTCAGGTTATCGTTCCCTCCAACCCCGGCTGTTAAAAGGATAAAGAAGTTATGCTCAAAAGGGTACCACTCCGCAAAATGGTTGGAATATTCCGATTTAAATACATTTTTCATATTGATCATCTCATTTCCCGTCTGATCCTGACCGTCTGCGCCATTACCAAATGCAGCTCCATCATTAAAATAATGAATATGATAGATAATAGTATCTATGCTGAATTCCATCCGGTCAGTAAACCAGTTAATTCCGTAGACATGGAAACCGGCACTCCCTGCCGTGGTATCCCCAACAGCCGGAGGATATCCTCCATAGGTGGGATTCGTATATGGAACCTGTTTATCCTTGAACGAATAATAGGCCCCTTCATGGGCATGGTTCCAGTCCAGATATTGATTGTTTTCCCAGAACCAGGCATAATGGACACTTCCCAGGTTATAAGCGGGAATTGCCCCCACATATTCCATGATATCGATTTCGCCACCCTGCGGCCACATAATGGCGTCAACATTCGATGGCTTTTCGGAGGGCATCATCCAAAAGGCAAATCCCTGACCTTTATACTGAACATTCTGAGGCCAGATCCGGGCTTCAATCCGGTACCCAGGTCCCCAGGCTTTCTTTCCTGATGAACTTAGCCTGGCACTGGTGTAGTTACGATCCAAATAGGTCTCGCTGCGGGTGATTATGGCCAGACATCCTCCATCTGCATTGGTGACATTGTTTACAATAGTTGCGTTGTCGGGCCGATCGGTTGCACGGTCTAACTGTCCGGTCCCAAAGTCTCCGTTCACTCCTGTTCCTGTTTCAAAACTCCACTTTGTCGCATCAATCCCCGATCCGTTAAATTCATCGCTCCAAACCAGCGTGTAAACATAGGGTCCTTTAGAGGTGGTATCCGTCGGGGTGACAACCACTGGCTTTATTACCTGAACCGGGATTGCCGATTTGTGGCATGAAGAGGTGACCAAAAGCAATATTAGGGGAAATACGTCAACTGTTCGAAAATGAAGCATAGCAAGGATGCAATAGTGTTAGATTTCGGACGATAAAGGTAATTCTAAAAATGGATACTATCCTACTTTTATAGCAGAAACACTATTCCATTAGGCAGATTACTAATATTCCTTTCCCTATATCGGATTGACCCGAAGTGGTATCTTAAGTAATTTACATTGATTATTTGCTTTGTAAATTATTCAGATTTAATTTTGGCAGAGTATTGTAAAACTTAACCCCGCAACCTTAAAAAGTCCATTGGTCACAGATTTCATGTTTGAATTACTTAAAGCAATTTCCCATTCTCCTGCAGGAAGAGTAAGTTGTTGATTGTTATTCAAACCATTACAAACCACCATTATCTTTTTCCAGTTGTCTTTTTCCTCCTTCCGTTCCAGTATATAAGCAATTAAACCCTCGGGAGTTTTTAAAAACGATAATTGTTCAGTTATTGCTTCGCTTGTGCGAAGTCTGAAAAGAAGATGGGATTTTCGTATCCGGATTAGTTCCTGAATGTACTGATAAGTCTTGTTGTTTGTAAATTTAAGATTCCAGTCAATGGCATTTATACTGTCCGGCTTGTCAAAGGAATTTTCAACCCCATGCTTGCTGCGCAGGAATTCAGATCCCGCCAGTAGAAAAGGTATTCCCTGGGAGGTGATTACCAAACCTAATGCCATTTCCTGCATCCGGACTTTATCTGCGTAACTTGCATCTTCGGCAGACTTACCGATTTTATCCCAAAGGGTCAGATTGTCATGACAGTCAACATAGTTTATTACCTGGCCTGGTTTATCAGCATAAGGTACTTTGGCATAAAATGCTTTGGCCATGTTGACCTGTGGATGTGCCAATGCACCGACGATTCCAAATTTTACGGTTTCAGTAAGAGCCGGGTTACCGTTTATAAACCCTTTGGCTTTTTCATCAAAGACATATCCTTTAATACCGTCACGGATATCATCGCTGAAAACAGCAATATTATTCAGCCGGCTAACTGAACTTTTGAAAGCCATTTTGTTTGGATCCATGTATGGAGCAGAGGCTGCCCACCCTTCCCCATAAATCAGGATGTCAGGTTTTATCTCTTTTAATGCTGCAGAAATCTGGTTCATCGTCTCAATATCGTGGATTGCCATAAGGTCAAACCGAAAACCATCGACATGATATTCCCTGACCCAGTTAACCAGGCTTTCAATCATGAATTTCCGCATCATGGGCTTTTCTGAAGCGGTTTCGTTGCCACAAGCAGACGCATCAGCAAAGGCGATCTCATTTTTCATTCTGTGGTAATAGCCGGGAACCAGTTGATTAAAATTGGAAGCCTCCGATTGGGCAGTATGGTTATAAACAACATCTATAACAACCCTTAACCCTGCTTTATGCATAGCCAGCACTAACGATTTAAATTCCCGGATACGAATTGAAGCATCGTAAGGGTTGGTGCTGTATGAACCTTCAGGTGTGTTATAATTTTTAGGGTCGTAACCCCAGTTATATACGGCTAAATTTAATTGAGTTTCATCAATCGAATTAAAATCAAATATAGGCAATAAATGAACATGCGTTACACCAAGTTCTTTGATGTGTTGCAAACCAGTACTTTGTGAATGATTGTTTTTTGTATTCAATTCTGTTAATCCCAGGTATTTGCCCTTTTGCTTGATTCCTGAGGATTGGTGCATGCTGGCATCGCGTAGGTGCAGCTCATAAATAATGGCATCCTGCGCAGAATTATCGGTAGTGTAAACCGGAGATTTGTCTTTCTCCCAACCGTTGGGGTTTGTTTGTGAAAAGTCGACAATCTGAACCCTGTTGCCATTAACTCCCACTGCCTTTGCATATGGGTCTGTCACTTCATTATGCCATTTCCCATTTATTTTAGCCTGAACAGTATAAAAGACGCCTCGGTTTTCTCCTGATAATTCAACAGTCCAAGTACCGTTAATATCTTTCTGAAATGGCACTTCTTTAATCAGATTACCGCCGTTTCCCTTATCGTAAAGGTTAATTTTTAATTCTTCGGCTGTTGGAGCGTACACACGTATTACAGTTCTTGTTTTTGTATAGACACATCCAAGATCTTTACCTGAATATACAGGATATGTTACTGATACTTTTGTTGTTGATTCCTGGGCGAAGCACGAAAATGTATAAATACAAGTAATTAAAAGGGCAATTGAATATTTTTTCATAATGGCTAGCTTTGGTTTTACAGTTTTTATTCTCCAAATTTATCTTTTTATAATGATTAATAACTGCTTATGGTATATTGTTGTGTGGTATTCCCACGGATCCGGCTTATTGTTTTATCGTTAAAAGTCTTATTTTCCTATCCGGCCTGGAACCAATGTATTTTTCCAATTATTTGATTTAGTTAATAAATCTCTGGTATGGTGAACCAAATCCAATCCGCCAAATGGTCCATGTCCGGGGATTACAATTTTTGCATTCGGAAACTGGTAAATCAGCCTTGCAATTGTTTGAGGATAAGCCAATAAATCTCCATCAGCGGTATTTCCCAGGTCTGTTGAGTTTAAACTTTTAACCATACAACCTGCAAACAATATCTGTTCTGAAGGAATCCAAACCACAATATTATCAAGGGTATGCGCGGGACCAAAATAATAACATTTCACGATTTTATCCCCTAACGCTAATTCTAATGTATCCTTAAATCCATGTTTTGGAGGTTCTAATCCTTTTGTCTGAGAAATATCAATCGTCATTTGGTTGGCATAGGATTCAATTTTTTGCCTGTGGAGGTATCCTAATCCTCCCATACAGTCATCATGCCAATGATTAGGAATAAAACCGACCACCTCTGTTTTAAGTGAATCGGCCAGCCATGAAACCAAATCTCTGGTTAAGGAATCATTCCACGGTGAGTCAAAAAGAAAAGCTTTGTGCCCATCGATGAAAACTAAACCATTTGCTCCTACCCGTCCATAATTTTTTGTTTCAAAATAAGAGACATGTACCCATGCATCATTTGAAATCTGAATAAGTTCAAGATCCCTGGAAATTTTAATCTTGTGAGAATCAGATTGTGAGAATCCGGAGTATTGAATCAAACCGGTCAACAGGATCATAAACAGCCATTTCAAATACAATTGCCGGTGCGGATTTGATTTAAAATCATTCATTTTGCTTTATCCATAAATGTTATACTTCCCATAATGCTAATAAGGATCATTCCTACAAAAAATATGAACAATCCTAATTTACTTTTTGAATCTATCTTACTAACCCTAAAAAGTAAATATCCTGCAACCAAATTAAATAATGCCCACAAAACATTCGTCAACGGAGATGAAAGTCCTTGGCCTGGCGGATGAGCAAACGGGGTTGGAAAAGCGTTTCCTGAAATACCATTCACAAAATGTGGAACCCCATTCGTTAAAAACGCTCCTGCAAAAAAACCCGCAATGTAATGATACCATTTCATTGGTTTTTCTAACAATTTGTCTGTTTTTGTCATAGTTGCGAAAGTTTATTTGTTCATTTCATGTCTGTTTATTCATCATCTATTCTGGATTCCCCTGCTTTATTTAACGTTTCTCCAAAGGTATGCTAAATAAGATCCTTGTAATCCATTGAATTAACATCCGTTAATCATATTCTTGTGATATTGTACTTCGTATACCCATAAGGTGGGTATTATAAATCGTTATAGCAGGATTGCAAATCCCCGGATCTGCATGGTGGATTACCCGATTAATGCCTGTTTATTTTCTTATTTAGTTTCTGGTGAATATCACCTCCAATATCAGTTCATATCCGTTTACTGTTGGATATTGCATTTTTAAAACGACTTTATCAATACTTTCTTTAACAAATGTTTGCACCAGTAAAGTATCATGCCAGTTCATGGATAGGGTTATGTCATTAACAAAATTACAAGTCGCTGACAAAAAGTTGCCGGAATTTTCGAACCACCAATATCGGTATATTTTTACCTTATCATCCCAGGCAAATATTCCTTTTGCCTCACTACCTGATTTAGTTGAATATTCAAATAATACATAATTATTACTTAAAATTTTCTTGAATGATCCTATTCCCGTGTCTGATCCAGCATCACTTAAAGTACTTTTGGGAATCCGATACTCCAAATTCCATTCTCCAAATAGAAATTCGAACTTGTCTAAAATACCTGAGTTCATAACTTTTATTTTTTTAATCTTAAGCCTGTAGGGAAGCCTGCCATAGCGTTTTATTTAACGTTTCCCCAAAGGTATGTTAAATATTAATGGAAAGTAATTATAATTCCACCTCGCCCCGGAAAACGGGATTGAAGATTGTGGTAGATATTTTTCATACCCTGTTTAAATTTGTAATTTATTTTTGATAAAAACGCTCATTACCAGCAATTACTGAGATTAACGCTGCCAGTGCGGATTTGCAATCAGCGCCTTACTGATATTGGATCTATAATTCCATTAAATTAAACAAATCCAAGAAACAAAGTCCGGTGAAATTTTATTGTGTATTCTCAGAAAAAGGGCTTTTCAAGGTTGTGGCATTGGGATTGATAATCCCAGAATCTTTGTCGTGCGGATTGTGAATCTGCACCAACGAGGTTGACCGTTCGTACTTCTGATCTTACAAATTCTAGGGATTTTTGTCTAACTTATCAATTGTTTTCTTCGCCGCCGCTAAGCGTATCGCTTTATTTTTCTCCACCAATTTTTCTTTGACGATGTGTTCCATTTTATGATGCAGTGGAATGAGCAATGCGGCAATTAACACTAATACTAAAAGCATCCATAAAGGCGAATCGTGAGTGAATTCGGCAAGCTATGGATGAATGAGTAAATTTACAAATTCAAACACTAACAATAACCCTAACACAGCAAAAAAAGAGATCAATTTTTCCTTTACGATAACCGTTCTGGTGAGCAATAAAAAAAATGTAATAAAGATGCTAAAGGATGTTATGGCCCGTTAATTCAATGTACTGCAGATTCAAGCAATCTGCTGTTTTGCACATATTTTAATCCACGGTTAACGTAACTTCTTGCTTTAGGTTTATTCCCTTCATTTAGATAGTACATTACGATAGAATGATAAGTCAGTTCGATCAATTTATTTAGCATCTGACTTTTAATGGGCAGAGTACATTTATTCTCAAATTCCATTAAAGATTTCTCTCCGGCAGCGATCTTATCCTGATTAAATTGATCACTAGCAATTTGTAAATAGGCTCTTAACCTATGGTTCGCGAATACGGGTTTTTCCATTTCATAGTTATACTTCAGTTCAAGCCGGTTAATGGTATCCAATAGCGCATAGGAATCAGAAATGCTGTAAAGCTTTTTAGTTAAATAGTTTTCCATTAAAACATTTGCATTATTATGGTTTCCTTTAAGCTCCAGTGCTGCTGTGATGAACTTTTCAACCTTATCTGAATTTTGGTACCGATAACTCATTTGCATGTAGTAGGCGAAACTAATCTCCTCAATCGTCTTTTTGTTGGATAATTGCGATACTAATCGTTGTTGGAGTGAATCACAAAAAGCATCTTTATCGGTATATTGAAGTTTACGACCAATAATATTATTGAAAATTCCAAGGACAACATTCAAATCAGTATTTTCAAACCGGGAAAGCTGCGCCAAATAATCGATATCAGAGACTTTTTCATAATCACATTTCTCCAGTTGAAACAATAGAGCCGCATTTAGCAAAGCCTTTACCTGATTATCGGGATAGAAAAAATAGGCTTTCTGACATAATACCAAAGCCTTCGCAGTTTCATTGTTTTGAAACGCAGACAATGCTTTGTTGTAATATTGAAACCCCGGAAGATTAATAAATTCAGCTTCTCTAACCTCTTTAAACTTTTCTTCAAATATTTCTTCAACAGATTTGTTTTTATATTCAGATTCACTGATTAATTTGGAAGAACGCAAATAATCAATATATTGCTTTTGAAACTCACCATTAAAAATAGTTTTTTCAAAACCAGGGTTTGTGGTTTCTATGACAACAGAATTTGTTCCGGGATTTGCGATGAGGTACACATGATTGGATGAGGCCATCACTTTGAATGGAATATCCAGTTTGTTAAACGCAAGCGAATACAACATGGATGCCGATACGCAATTATAGGTGCCTGACCGAAATATCACCGGGAAATACTCATTGTCATTATATTTTTTGAGAAAATTACTATGAATACTGGAATAAGAGATCTTGATTCTCTTATTGATATTCTTTGATTCGATCGCCTTTTGAGTAAATTCGTCAAAGACGGTACGGTATGTTTTAAAATCCCGGATCGCTTCCCCGGCGGTCATTTTTTCATCAATTGCCAGAAACAGGTAAAAAGTATCTTTCCGGTATTTCACAAAATTACGCAATGCATCCTTCTCGAACGCAGAATGATACCTTAAATCTGAAAACCGGATTAAGGAGTCTGTCTGATTCTGAGCCGCAACCGGGAGAATACCAATCAGAATTTGGATTAAAGCCAGGGATAATAATTTCTTCATAATATATAATTTTTTCAAATCTTACTATTATTCATTAGGTGTTGAATCTCAACAGCTATAAAAAATTCATACCAAGGAACTTCATCCTTATGTTCTCACGGGATCGTCCAAAATAGTCACCCATTACACAGCTTTTTAAGAGGTAGCAATGGAATTATATTTTCAGATTTTTTAAATGATTATATAGTGGTGAGGAAGCATCAATTATTTAAAAATGTTCATTTGCTCATCATAAATTGGACTTTGTATGCTTAAAAAATTTAATACACTATGAAACACATGGTGCTGAGACAATACCTTATTAGGTTTGAGTTTTTTTGAACTATCAGATAACCAAACTATAAAAGGAATCTCATATTGTTCTTTAGGAGCAATACTTAAAGGTAGCCCATGCATATATAGATTTTTTTCTCCTAAAGATTCTCCATGGTCTGAAACGAAAATCATTGCACTATCATACTCACTTAACTGTTTTAAATTTGCAATTACCTGATATAAAATATAATCAGTATAAATAATAGTATTGTCATAAGCATTGATTAGCTCTGTTTGGGAACATTTCCCTAATTCAACACTATTACAAACGGGTTTAAAAGTCTCAAATTGAGGTGGATATTTCTTACTATAGGTAGGTCCATGACTCATACTTGTGTGCAACACTATCAATGTTTTATTTTTTTTACTGGCTAATATTTGTTCTTTTAGTCCAGTCAAAAGAACTTCATCATAATTACATCCTTCGCCTTTACAATCTGGCACTAAAACTTCTCTATGTTGATAGTTTTTTATATGTACCGGCGGTTCTCCCCAGTTTGAAGTTCTCCAAATAACCTCTACATTATTTCTATATAAATAATTGGGTAAAATTTCATATAACTCATCCGTATCTTTATATTCCAACATACATTTTACACTTGCGGAAGTGTAAGTGGCACAGGAGTTAGCTTCAAAATGAAATAAATTATTTGTTTTGGAAAGTAGCGGATTCGTGTTTTTCTTATAGCCATATAAAGAAAAATTTTGGCTTCTTGCAGATTCTCCTATGACTAAGATTACAACCGATTTCTTGTTATCTTTTATGGTAGCATTTGGCAATAAAATTTCTTTCTCATTTTCTTTGTGTTTATGAATATAAAAGAGTGAAATATTTGCTGTATATGACCAGGGCATAGCAAGTCCACCCAATGTTTTTGAATTTTTATCAATCCACAGCCAATTGCTCGCATTGGCAAATACTAAAGTCAGAATAAATAATAAGGTAACCGCAGTGGTGATTAAAAACTTCTTCCAGGTTGCATTTATTATTTTAACTTTCATGATAAAAATGCCAGGAATAACACCAAGTAGAATTATGTATACTATTAATTTTATGGAAAAAAAACTAACAGACTCTTCATATTTGGTATTGAGTACATTGCCAATCATACTTTCATCGATTATAACACTGTAAGTATTAATAAAGTAAACTGCAATGGCGTTGATTAGAAAGAATAAGACCAATAAAAATTTTCCAACAAAATGTGACAGAAAGCAGATCAGGTAAAAAGCAAGATAATTTACAACCAACATTAGAATAATTGTACTAATAATTATAGTAATGCCGTTCACACTTTTGCAGTCAACATTATTAAAGACAAAGGTGTAAAATGGGAGATGAAAGAATAAAAAATTAAGAAAACTCATTAATAAAACAAAATGAGTTATTTTTAAATTATTTTTCAACATAAACATTTATTATTTTAGGTTATCACTAAAATCCTGGGTTCCAGAACGATTTGACAGGTTAAAATGTCGCACAACGGATGGCGGTATGCGAAGTTGGGGACACCAAGGAAGTAAAACTATTCGCCGATAAGAAACTTGCCCGCGAGAACTGCCAGTGCTATACCACTTAAACCCCAGTTTTGTATGATCGCATGTTGAACTAATTCCCTCCCGGATTTATGACACATTAACGGTGGATCCCAATTGAATTATTTTCAAAATATAGCTCAAATTTCAACAATAAAAATGAATATTATGTAATAACTAATTGTTAATTCCAAATTATTTACAGCTGTTGAGTTTTTAGGAATAAGTGTAGTGTTTTTGGAAACAGGTGTCGTGGAGTACTCCATTTTACCAGGTAAATTTCATTCTGAAATCACCGGAACTTTGCGCCTTCTTTGCGCGACTCAGCGTTAAAATGACCTCTTACTAAGTCTCAATATTTTGATTTTTTAAAAATCATTTGGAAATTAAAAAGCGTTACCAACCTCCAGAAAATAAATTAGTCCTTATGTTAAAGGATCTGCTTTTACGCAAAGGCAATTTTCGTAGCAGTATCCGTACTTAATTCACCAGTTTGATTTTAGTGGTAATAACCCTTCCGGTGTGGATTTGCATTCCGCACCTTACAGATACTTGATTTGTAATCCAATGAATTAAACAAATCCGATAAACAAAATCAGACGATATTTTATTCCATATCACCCTAATGCAGGTTTTAAAACTTTGTTATACCAGCATATATTTTCCTTAGAGCATCAGCTACATCATTTCAAATAGCCAAGTACTTTCCATTTTTCTATCCCGATTTTCAAAATAGTTTGAAGTTCCAATTCATCCACCTGTTCTTCTTTGTTGAAATGAAATCATGTTTTGTTTCTTCGGTAATAGCCATATTTTGCATTTTAGGATATGTACGCTAACTGGTTTAACCCGGCGATAGTTTATGAACCTAAAGGTGTGCCTTGAGCGGTAAATATAGTAAGTTCCCGGATTTGTCAAATTCAACAAAAGTTCAAAAGGGAAGTCCCTTGAGTGTGAGGGTAACGCCGTTGTTGGCGCGGATTGCAACTCCGCGCCTTACTGATACCGGATTTGTAATCCGATAAATTAAACAAATTGGGGATAAATAGCCAGGTAATGTTTTATTGCGTATTCCCAGAATGTGGATTTTAAAAGTTTGTTATATCGGAATTAAAAATCGCCGGATCTGCGGGGCGCGGATTGCAAATCCGCACCAGTGAGAAAAACGGGCCTGCTTCGAGGATGTAGTTCAACATGGACTTTAAGTTGGGTCTTGCCCCTCGACTGCACGAAGTCTTACTTATTATTGGCTGGCGTTCGTTAGGAATCAAAAAAACTTAGTGATTATGCGTTAATTTTCTTTGATTGAGAGGTCTTGGTCGCTCAAACCAGGCACTTTTGATGTGCTTTTTTTTCTGTCGTTAATTGGTCTGGTAATTATTAATTACTTTTTGAAATATTTTTGAATTAGCGAAAGTAGGTCATCTTTGTTAAAGGGTTTTACAATATAATCGTTACAGCCAGCTTGAATTGTTATGTCTCTGTCGGCAGATAGTCCAAAAGCTGTCTGTGCGATTATGACAACATCTTTGTTGAATTGTCGGATTTGGCGGGTTGCTTCATAACCGTCCATTACAGGCATTTGAATATCCATTAGAATTAAATCAATGTCAAGGTTCTTTTGGCAAATTTCAACAGCTTCAAAACCGTTTCTTGCTTTTAAAATTTCTTTGCCAATCTTATAGACATCAATAGTAATAAGCATTTCAGATATTTCATCGTCTTCGGCTATTAATATTTTCAGTCCTTTAATCTTATTTTCATTTTCTTCCGCCGGAACATTGTTCCTAACTATATTTTTTTCCTCCGGTTCAGGATTATATGGTAAGGTAAAATAAAATGTAGAGCCAATACTTTCTTTGCTTTCTACCCAAATTTTGCCGCCAAGCATCTCTACATAGGCTTTAGAAATCGACAAGCCTAATCCTGCACCCTGTTGGGCCATTTTGTCGGAAATATTAGCCTGAATAAAACGCTCAAAGATGGCTGACTGCCTATCTTTTGGAATCCCAATTCCTGTGTCTTTCACAAAAAATTCAATGGCTTCATCCTTTTTTTGATACCCAAATTCTATAAGGCCTGCCTGGCTGTATTTAATGGCATTTTTAACAAGATTGGTGAGAATTGAGTAGAGTTTCTCATTGTCCGTTCTAATAGTGGCTTTATTTGTCGGCAATGCATTTTTAAAGAGAAAAAGCATTCCTTTTTCTTCAACCTGGGGTTTAAAGAAGAAATATATGAATTCGATCTTCTCATTAATATTGCAATCCTTAATATTAATATCTATCAGATTAGCTTCTATTTTTGAAATATCAATAATATCGTTGATGATATTGAGCATGCGAGCTCCACTCTTCTCAATGATTCTAATATATTCCTGCTGTTTTGATCCAGTAAGACCAGGCTCTTTCAATAATTCGGAAAAGCCGAGAATGCCATTCATTGGAGTCCTGATTTCGTGGCTCATATTGGCGAGAAATGCAGACTTTAATCTATCGCTTTCTTCCGCCTTTTTTTTAGCCTGGATTAATTCCTGAATAGTTTGGTATTTTTCAGTGATATCAGTGGCAATACCAACACGTTTGATAATTTGACCCGAATTATCAACTATAGGAACTGTTTTAGCGTTTATCCAACGTACCTGATTGTCGCCCCGAATTATTCGATACTCATAGCTGAACAGCCCTTTTTCTATAAATTCGTTTGTATGAAATATTTCCTGAACAAGCGGTTTGTCCTCGGGATGTATTTTATCTGTAAATATTTGCGGATTTTCATATATTGCGGCGCAAGGAACGCCCCAAATCTTTTCAAATGAAGGGCTTACATAAATCATCTCGCTGTTAGTCCGCAACCAAAAAACCTCATCTATATTTTCTGCAATTTGTTTAAATTTATTTTCAAAATCTTTGGCATTTGCTAATGCCAAAATTAATTCTGCCGCACGTTTTGATTTCTCCTCGTTTTGAAAGGAAAGTTCTTTGTTGGCAACAACTAATTCTGCCGCTCGTCTGGCTTTCTCTTTATTTTGAAAGACAAGTTCAATATTAGCAATAACTAACTCGGCTGCTCGTTTTGCTTTCTCTTTGCTTTGGAACTTAAGTTCAAAATTAGCAATGATTAACTCGGCTGCGCGTTTCTCTTTTTCTTCATTCTGATAAGCAATTTCTTGGAGAGCAACGGCTAATTCCTGTTCAAGTTGAATACGCTTTGCATTATCAATATCCTTTATTGCATTTATATAATTAAACTCTCTCTGTAATTCCGTTAATTCCCTTTGAAGTTCTTCATTGGTTTTGAATTGAATGTCCATACTAAGGTTTTTTATAGGTTAAAAGTCATGCAGATTTTAGTATTTGTAGAGGTCTTATAAAATCAGACCTCGCCTTATATAGGCAGGATAGGCCTGATAACTAACGGATTTATTTTGTAAAACTAATATATTATAATTACAAGCAATCAAAAATGGAAATTATTATATGTAAATCTATTAACCTCACAAATGACCTGTAAAATCACAAAAAAATTAAAAATAAAAGCCCGAATAATTCTTAAAGAATTGTTGTCTCTTTGATACTTTAAATTGCTTCCCGGAGAATCTAATTTGATTCTTTTGCAAACAAAATTCCCTGAAAAAGAATCCTTTTAGTACCAAAAAGAGTCGGCTTAGACTCTAAAAGAGTCTATTTAGGTTCTAAAAGAGTCCAATTGGGTTCTAAAAGAGTCGGCCTGGTCTCTTTTTCAACCTATTTGGGTTTTATCAGAAACCTAACGGAATTTATGATTAAATCAGCCCAAATATAAAAATGCCCTTAAATAAAGAGTACCATTTATTTAAGGGCAAATTTCAGTTATAAAATCCGGACTTAATTCACTGGTTTTGCTTTAGGGGTGATAACACCGCCGCGGCCCGGGAAACGGGATTGAAGATCATCATAAATATTCTTCATACCGGGCTGACCAGCCTTTGCTGCCCCTTTTACGGCAGTGTAAAATACCAGAGCAGCCATGTAAGCCTCACTCCCGGCGAGAAGGTTGGTATCAGACAATTTTTCATTCAATTGTTCCAACGGCATTAAAATTCTTTTTAAACTGGTTACCACTGCTGTGTCTTTGGCAAATTCAGTCAGGTCAAGAAATGAGGGAACAATAGTTGGGTTCTGACTCGCATATTCGAATGACTTATTTACAAATGCGATTGTCAATTGAAATTTTAAATATTAGATTAATTTTAACCGATTAATTACTCCAGGGTTATGATAAAATATGAATTCTTTGATGACGGGAAATTGTTAATTACAAGTTATATTGGCGATATTGATAAAGAATTAATTAAGTCGTACATTAATTTTATTTTTACAAAATCAAATGGTGTCAATATCAAAAAATCGATTGCTGACTATCGTTATTCAAATATGGTATTTAGTAATAAGGATCTGGAGGGAATTGCACAATTCAGAAATAAACTGGATCCGGAGGGAAATCATAATAATACCGTTTTTTTAGTTGATACGCCAAAAGAATCCGCTTATGTTAATTTAATTTCTGAAAAATATTATAAAAATTCACATCCGGCTAAATTTTGTTCGACCTTAAAGAAGTGTATAAATATATTATCACTTGAAATCGACACCGATGAACTCGAAAGAAGATTAAATGAGTTGAAATTTGAATTTATAGAATAATCAGGTGCGGAAGTTTAGATTTCGTCTGACGGCAGGAATATTTCTACCCTAAGCAGACCAAGCGTTTTCCGGGGGATTTTCTCTAGGAATGACCTTGGGGATTGGAGGCTGTAAATGCCCCCTTGACCATTCCGGTGGGACTGGATATTCCAGGGAGCGATTAAAAATCCTCCGATCTGCGGGGCGCGGATTGCAAATCCACACCACCAGAGTGTAAAATCTTAATCAGAGCCAAACCTCTTCCTTAATTTTCCCGGGTCAGTGATTTTTTTACCATGTTGTTTTGCAGTAAAATCAGTACTGCCAAAAACACCAACCATCCAAAGATCCGGAATAACAGACTAAAGGACAGGAACGATGCGAAAAAGTAATTCCAGAATTCAGCGCTGAATGGATTTCCAATCACCCTGACCGAATCAATCAAACACCAGCCGCTACGCAGAAATACCAGGAAACCCAGCGAAACTGGGATCGGAAGTAAATAATAAATCGGCTTTTTCATCTTTTTGATTATTTAAATAATAAAATCTCATAAGTTAAAAAGCAATGATTTATTTTAAAGAATAGATCATTGCTTTTGAATTTTAGAGTAAGCAATAATATCTTGTAACTAAGATTTAATTTATTCAGGTGTAAGAAGTTATTAAATTATATCTTTTACTAAAATCAATTTAAACTCCTAAAAGATACCTAATAGTACAATAATCTAAATTGCTTCCTTAACTAGCCCATATAAAGCACCTGCCCCATAAGCGACAGCACATATTGCTCCATAAATAGTTACTGCTTGAAGAAGCAATATTAAAAATCCTCCATCTATTGTTTCTAATTGTTCTTTAGATAAATCTTCCATAATATTCTTTTTTTTCGAATTCTTAATAATTATTTTGTAATCAACTATTGAACAGCCTTATAACCAGCCTTGAAAGATGCAATAACCCCAGATGCTAAACTACTTATCACAAATACCTGTAAGGCAGTTGGAATAAGCAAACCTAACAATACTAGAAATCCCCCTTCCACCTCTCTTAATTCCATTTCATTTAACTCTTTCATGATTCAAAGTTTTAATGATGAAAATCAAAAACTCCCGCTTTTTTTGACGTGCTGCAGGTTTTGGCACGAGTAACGTTACTTGTTCAAAGTAACGGTCGTACACTCTCAAAAAAAAGCAGTGAAGGGATTTTTTTAGCTCCGCCAATAATCTCCTTGGCTCCTTGTTCCGAAATAATCTTCAGAGAATAGGAAAGCGAAAGCTCACTATTGTTTTCATAAAAGTATGTCCTTCGTGTACGGCTGTATTGAATAGGGGCCCCCATTTCCTGTAATTCCTCAATATACCTGTAGAAGTGACTTTCACTTATTCCCAGCTCATCGGCAAATTCTTTTGGAGTACCTGTCCGGGCCGATTTGATCATTCGGTTAATTTTCTGAATCCGCTGTAATTGGCCAATCATCTTCATAGGTTATTTTTATTTAGTGGTTATTAAATCTTGCTCTACCGGATGGGGTAGCTGCTTTTGCCACATCTGGTAATATTTACCCTTTGACTCCCAAAGTTGGCCATGGTGACCCTCTTCGATCAGCTGGCCATTTTCAAGCACCGCTATTTTATCCGCATTAATAACAGTGCTCATTCGGTGGGCGATAATTACAATAGTTTTACCCTCTTCTTTCAACCGGTTAATTGTCTCCTGAACATAGAATTCCGATTCAGAATCGAGCGATGATGTGGCT
The DNA here is from genome assembly GCA_903923905.1 of uncultured Bacteroidia bacterium. Lineage (GTDB taxonomy): Bacteria > Bacteroidota > Bacteroidia > Bacteroidales > Prolixibacteraceae > JAAFHB01. Next base: position 49,958 of record CAIXZH010000076.1, on the reverse strand, counting down.
TCATCGAATACAAGGATCTCCGGATTACGATATAATGCGCGTGCAATTGCAATTCGTTGCTTTTGTCCACCTGAAAGGGTCGCTCCATTTTCCCCAATCCAGGCATTAAGCCCTCCTGGCAATTTCTCTATAAAACCAAACATTCCCAGCGACTTGCATATTTCCAGAATTCTTTTAATATCCGGGTGGAAATCGCCTACTGCAATATTGTCAACTATACTTCCGGCAAAAAGATCCAATTTTTGAGGAACTACCCCCACTATGATCCTTAGGCTATTTGAGGTAATATGGGCAATATTATATCCACCGACTGAAATGGAGCCATCATTTAAAGGGTAAAGTTTCTGAATTAAGGCCACAAGTGTGGTTTTGCCCGATCCGCTCTCCCCTATAATTGCTGTAATCTGCCCCTTTTTGATCGTAAAACTAAAATCATTAAATACGTCTGTCCGTGTTCCATAGCTAAAGGAAACATTATTAAAAACGATTTCCCCGGCATTTTCAGCCGATAAATCCATCTTATTTTCTTCCAACTCCACCTCTAGATCCATAATCTCAAAAAGACGGTCGGCAGCTATTAACGCATTTTGTATTGACTTATTCATCCCTATCAAACCTGCGGCCGGAGAGGTAAAATAACCCAAAATGGCATAAAAGGAGAGTAATTCTCCGGGTGTTATTGTGTTGTCAACTACAAAATAGCAACCAATCCAAAGTAATATAATGGTGTAAATACGGTTCAGAAATTCAGTGCTGCTCCCCGTGAAAATCGCATTCAGTCCCGATTTGTAAACTGTCCGGAGCAACTCGACAAACCTTAATTCCGTTTTCAGGTTCGAATAATCTTCCAGACCAAACTCTTTTATAGTTCTGACTGAATTCAACGATTCGACCAATTGAGTTTCAAGCTCGGCGGCATTTTCCATTAACTTCCGTTCCCGATTCCGGTTCAGCCGATTTGTTACATAGTAAATAATTGCATAAAGAGGGATTACGGTTAATATGGTCAGAGCTAATTTCCAACTATATAAAAACATCAGTGCAAATGAGAAAAGTACAATGAAAAGATTAACAAGAAGCGAAATAGCAGTTTCATTGATGAAGGCCCTGATCTTAACCGCATCGTTGATCCTTGAAATAATTTCACCCACACGCATCGTATCGAAAAAGCGTTGGGGCAATGTCAGGAGGTGTTTATAATATCCAAGGATGAGTCGCAGATCAATTTGCTGACCTGTTCTAAGGACAAAAATACTTTTCACTGCTCCGATAAAAAGTTGGACCAATAATATAATCACCATTAAAACGCTCAGAAGGTTGAGCAATTTCAGGTTATGGTCAACCAACACATAGTCTGTTATTTTCTGTATATAGATTGAAGTGGAAAGCCCTAACACGGTGTAAAAAATAGCTCCTGCCAATGACTGCGACAAAATGCTGTGATGTGGTTTCAACAGATAAAAAAACCGCTGAATATTCGATATTTTCTCATTTTTTGGGACGAAATCCTTACCAGGTGCCATAAGAATCAGTACTCCACTCCAAATCTTAGCAAATGAATCAATGGAAATACAGTGCATACATCCGTCACGTGGGTCCATATATTCGGCATTAGCCCCTTTAATCCGATACAGAACCACATAATGGTGAAGAATTTTATTGATGATTACATGGGCAATTGCCGGAATTGGAACATCTGGTAGTGCTTCTACATTTCCTTTCACCCCTTTTGCCGAGAATCCCATTTTTTCTGCAGCTTTCACTAATCCCCAGGCATTTGTCCCTTTTTGGTCTGTTCCTGCAATTTGTCTGATTCTGGAAACGGGGAGTCCGAGCTTGTAGTATGCCGCAACAGATGCAAGACAGGCAGCACCGCAATCTGAAATGTCGCGTTGTTTAACCTTTTTATCCATGATTATAAATTTTGGGGTTAAGCCAATCGTCGGTTTTATCATAGATTAACTGAAAGAGGCTTCTTCTGACTATCATAAATCGTCCTGTCAGAGTCATCCCCTTTTTCAGGAACCCTTTACACCCGTTTTTCAGTACGAGATAATTCTTGTCGAGACTACACCTGACCTTAAAGAATGGTTGGTCATTAATATTGATCACATTATTGGATATCCGGGTAACATTTCCTGAACCCATTCCCCATTGATTGTAATTATAAGAATGGAACTGATAATTTACCTTCATATCCGGAGAGATCATTCCAATATTCGCAGGGCTTACATAGCATTCAACCATTAATTCCTTATCAGGGGAAATGCGTACAATTTGCTGATTGGGAACAATAAAGTTGCCCTCTTCAATTCCTGTATAATCGGTTATTGTACCAGATATAGGAGCAGTTATGATATATTGCCTTTTATCCCGCTGTAACTGCTCAATATTCGACTTCAATCCTTTAATTTTCAATCCGAGTTCCGTCAGTTTTGTTTGCCATGATAATCTTTGCTGTTCAATGATATTATTATAGTGGCTTATTTCGTATTCACGATTATGCTTTTTTTCTTCATATTCCATTCTGGGAATGACATTTTTTTCAAATAAAATTTTTGCCAGGAGATACTGTTTTTCAGCTTGTGACTTTTTCACATTTTGTTCCTCAAGATTTCCTTTGAAACCTGCAAATTCTTGTCTGAATATTGCGGAAGATAATTGGGGATTGTCATTCTCAAGTAAATTTTCAAGGTCCTTAAGGTGAATAGATTCCTCCCCTACTTGAATTTTGCAGTAATTAATCTGTTCATCCGTTTTATGAGTACTGACTTCAATAAGTGTATCACCTTGATTTACAGAGGCATTCTCCGATATATTTGCATGGACTACTTCTCCATATACTGCCGACTGAATTATATTGTCATCATAAAGTGAACGAATTACTCCATTACTTTGTGAGGTTATATCCACATTAATAATTGGCAATAAGGAGAAAATGATGATTAAAATAAATAGCAGGACGAGATAAACTGCTTTACTTGTAGTTTGATGCTGATTAAAATAGTTTTCGGCACTGTTGTGGATAATTTCTGATGGGAAAAGCTGTTTCATTACCTGAATTATGAAAAAACTAAATCAGAAAATACTGAATATCAACAACCCAATGAATCAACAGAAAAAAATCTGTGGAACTGAAAAGCTCAACGATTGAACCAACCTAAGATACAAAATTTTAAAATGAAAGTTGGGAAATAAGAAGATTTATTTTAAGAAACAATCAAATAATTTTAATATTTCGCATAATTCCCTGTATTCCTGATCAATAACTGCCCATCCTAAAATTTGGTTAGCCTATTTCCCAGGAAGGGCAAATCGGAAAGTCAATTCATCTTGGTTTTGTATTTTAGATGTAACCGGTGGCAGGTCCGCATTTTGTTTGCACCTTTGGTTTTCCTTACCATAGTCTTAGACTGAAATCAGTAAGGATTGCAAAGTGAATTCACGAGGCAAATATTTAATCGGAAAGATCCAGACGGGCATCTGACGGAATATTGAGGTTTTGTACACCTACCTAACCTTACAGCCAGTAAAATTTATTTGCCGAATATTGAAAGCATTAACTCTACAGAACAAATGGGATTAGTGCAGATACCTTCTCACAATATCTCCTGTATGGTTCGCCGAATTGCTCCAGCAACCACCTATCCTCGAGCCTTAGTTTGATCCATAAAACGCCAAAAACGAGTGCGTTTGCAATCAGCCCGCGGATTTCTCCCAATGCCACCGATGAACCCACAAATCCCAGGATGAGCCCTGTGTAAATCGGGTGCCGAACGAATGCATAGGGTCCGTTTGTAATGAGTAGGTGATCATCCTTGATGGTCACCTCCTGGCTCCAGTTTCTTCCGAGTCTTCGGCGCGCCCACACTGAAAACCCCAAACCTAACAGGGTAATGATTAATCCTGTCCAAAATGGCCAATCGCTCACCGGTAAAAACCGAAAGCTTAATCCCGGAATCTGAATTTTGGGAATACCAAGTAACAGGATTGCCAATATAATCAAGACAGCACGAATCATTCTTGAGACTGTAGACTCACTCCTGACAGTTGTTTTTACATTCCCGGAGATCGTCCTCCAGTACACAAAATAAAGAATCCAGACGATCAGAAAAATATAGCGATAAAAATAGTACATAGTTTATTGAAGTTAAATATGTTGCCAGGTATTATTTTACAACAATTCAAGTTTCCAATTAAATAGGGTCTCTGTTTCTCCAACTTTTATGAAGTCATTTTTTCTCAGAACCGAGAAAGAAGCAATGTTGTTTTTTTCTGTTGAAGCTAATATTGATTTAACTTTAGGTTGGACTTTTGCCCATTTTATAATTCCTCCGACTGCTTCTGCCATAAAACCTTTCCTTCTAAAATCATCATAGATTCCATAGCCAATTTCAATTTCTCCTTCTCCATTTGGTTCTCCAATAATACACAGGTCTCCCACCATTTTGTTGTCAGCTTTTGATATAACAGTCCAAAGCGTTGAATACAAATAATCTTTTTGGGTGTCAGCCACATTTGGAAGTATTGTTTTCTCCAGTACTTCTTTAAGATCAGCCGAAATTGTCCTTGTTGTTTCATTTAAATTCAATTCAGTTTCCAATGAATTGTCTGCCATTACATATTTCAACAGCTGGTTATATGTAAGTGGCATTAATATAAGTCGTTCTGTTTCTACTATAAATTTAGTTACTGACAATTTATTCATTTTTTTTAAATTCAATCAATTCGATTGGAGCACCATTATGTTCAATCATTGCAACTCTGATTCCATAAGCAGGTGAATTTGGTGGCATAATCACTTTTAGATCACGATTTGCTAATTCAAAATCCAAATCCTGTACTTCAAAGGCAAGATGTGGAATGGTCTGAATCAATTTATCAAATGGACTATCTGGTTCAAATCTCATCCATTCGATACCAAATGGGCTGGTACTAAATCCGGAAACATAAAACTTAAAATGAGGAATGTACTTCTCATCTGGCATTTTCAATTTTGTGGGTATTCCCAAATGATGAAACCTCCAACCCCATTGCTCAGTCGATTCAGAAAGTTCATTTTCTTGTCTGATTTTCATTGCCTGTTTTTATTTAACTACTCGCTTCGCTTTATCCGGACGCTTTTTGTCTGGAACCAATTTTACAATTGTCTGACCGTTAATAATTTGTTTTTGATCTTTAACTTTTGCCAGAGAATTTGCATAGGTTTCGATTACGAGTTTCTTAATAAATTCTTGTGGAAATTTCTGTTTATCAGTCACAAGGATATACCGATACTGATTACCCTGGCCCAAAGGAATCTTGTCCGGGTCGGAAATTTCGTTGCCCCAATTGAATCCGAAATGAACATTTTTACTTGAACGTCCAGCTGCGATGGTCTTAGATTTTTTTCGCAGGAAGTGTAAACCGGAACAGAGTCCCTTTATTTGGTTTGCTTTCGATGTACAGTTGGCCACGGTGTTCTTCGATCAGGTCCTTGCAGATGATCAACCCCAGACCGGTACTCGATTCCCCATTGGTACCAATCCTGTTGGTATTGACATCGAGCCGGAAAAGGTTTTTAATCCGGTGCTTATTCATCCCGATCCCATTATCCTGAACCGAAATCCGGACATAATGGTATGCATCCGGTGCTGCCGAAATCGTAATCTTCCCCCCTTTCGGAGTGAACTTCACGGCATTATTAGCCAAATTGCGAAGAATAGTCTGAAACATATTCCAATCGGCAAAAACCGTCAAATCATCGGGAACATCCAGTACAACGGTGATCTCCTTCCGTTTGGCAGCATCAAATGTCAAGGTCAGGCTCTCAGGAATTCCGGTTGCCAATAAAATTTTTGAAGGATAATAGGTAACCAGCCCTCTTTTAATCAGTGACCATTCCAGTAAATTTCCCAGCAAATTGTATAGATCGCGGGCAGAATTGTGAAGGATCACAGAAAGTTCCCGGATCTCATCCATGGTCATCTGGGGCAACTCTTTGGCCATGATTTCGGTCAACCCTAAAAATCCGTTGAACGGAGTGCGCAAATCGTGGGCAATGATAGAGAAGAATTTGTCTTTCTCGGCATTCACCTTGACCAACTCATGATTTTGTTTATGAATTTTCAATTCAGCCTGTCGGATACCGGTAATGTCGCGGGTAATTCCCAAAAGCGATTCTACTTTTCCCTCCATATCAGGCATTGGAACCACAGAGGTTTCGAGCCAGCGGTGAGTACCCCGCAATCCGATAATTTCAAAGATCAATTTTCCTGATATACCTTTGAATACGTTCTCTGTCAAAGCGATGTATGCCTCCCTGCTTTCGGGGGCGATCAGGTGATATATCGATTTCCCAACTACCTGGTCCAGTGAATCTGCTTCAATCATCCGGAGCCCCGCACCATTCATATAGGTTAAGGTACCATCCGGGGCCATTAATTTTACACACTCCGGCTCATTTTCGACGATTGACTTATTAAACGCTTCACTTTTGCGCAACGATTCTTCAATCTGCCTCCTCATGGTAATGTTTTCCTTTACCGCCACGTAATGAGTAATACGACCCGATTCATCCATGATGGGTGAGATTTTGGCCGATTCCCAGTATAACTCACCATTTTTCTTCTTGTTGCAAAATTCACCTTCCCAAACTCTTCCTGATGAAATTGTATTCCACAAGTTTTTGTACTGTTCATCGGTGGTCACCCCTGATTTTAAAATCCGGGGATTTTTCCCTTTTGCATCAGGGTTTGTATAACCGGTCAATTCGGTGAATTTAGGATTGACATATTCTATTTCCCCTCGCACATTGGTGATGACAATCGTTGAAGGACTCTGTTCGACTGCAAATGAGAGTTTCCGGGATTCAGTTTCGGCTTTTATCCTTTGGGTAATATCCCTGAACGACCATACCCTTCCGACAATTGTGGCACCGATTTTTTGTGATTGAGAATAACGTTCGAAAACACGTCCATCTAAAAACAGGATCCGATCAAAACTAGATTCATCCGGATGGGAGTATAAATAATTGACCTTTCCGATAAACTGTTCAGCATCGCTCAGTTGGGAAAGAATATGTTGAATAACCAATGCATCATCATGACATGAGAGAAGCTCCTCCGATAAATGCCACATCGCAGCGAATTTATGGTTCCATTTGATGATTATACCCTCCAGGTCAACAACCAGGAGTCCGTCAGCCATCGAATCCAAAGTTGCATTAAGCAGCGATAACGTAGTTTTCATGGCATCAGAAGCCAGCTTACGCTCGGTGATTTCATTTACGATCACGACAAAATGGGTTTGCAGGGTATAGGTTTCTACCTTGGTTGAAATGGCCATTTCATACCAATTTAATCCGGCAGGAGTCTGCATCGCATAACATCCCCCTTTATGCCGGCCAGTTGCGGCTGCCTCAGAGAGGGCTGCATTAATTATCAAGCGGACATCATCCGGGAAAATCTCATTAACTGTTTTACCCATAAACATCTCCGGTTGAAGGTATAATAAATCCACACGTGGTGCACGAAAATCACAGATGCGACCGTTACTGTCCAGTTCAAATAGCATAACTGGCAGTTCATTGAGAGTCGCCTCCATTTGTTCATTGGATTTTCGGAGCTTATCTTCTGCCTGTTTCCGTTCGTTGTTCTCCCTCTGGTGTGATTCCTGTAGGAGATGATTCAACTGCTCCAATTCTTTCACCCGATTGATGAGTTCTTCATTCGTTTTCTCTGGAGCATTCATAATTTACAGATTCTAAAATCAATTACTTACAGGTTATTCACTAAGTCAGTTTTATTATATGCCTAAGATTTAACCATTTCCTTTCGTATTCTGTAAGGTCCATTTTTTGAGCCAATGCGTCAAATAAATAAAATAGACCTGATAAACAGATGGTCAATAATAATCCTGGGTTGCTTTTGGATAATGTTGTTTTAGAATCAGTAAAAATAAGAATCTCAGCCGAATATTTACTGACAAACTTGTTATTTTTCAGGTATCCGGGTCAAAACAAAACCGTACCATTTTATGATCAACCAGATTACAAAACTGATTTTTTCATCTGATGAAGATTGAAACTCAATTCACGCCTGAAATTTCCCAAATCGGAGTCTCAAATTTCAACATTATTTTTGAAATATTATGTATTATTTAAAATTTTTCACAAACAAATGCAGAGCTGTAACCTAAATGGGAACAGGTGGAGTCATTTGGGCCACAGGTGTATCCGGGACCAATGGCCAACTGTTGAATAACATGATTAGCTCTTATTGGATTCAGGTACTTTTTGGGAAGTTAAGCGTATCTTTGTGTTCAGTTTTATATACGGTCATGGGAGAACTGAAAGAATATACCATCCCCGGGATGCTCAGAAATAGTTTCGTCAAATACGGAACCAGGCAGGCGCTCCTATTTGCAGGAGAGGAAAATCGTACCTATACAAGGCTGGAGCAGGAGATTAACTTTTTGGCAGCTCAATTGAGAACTGCTGGCATCGTCAAAGGGGATAAGGTGGTCATATTGAGTACGAATATGCCCAACTGGGCAATTGCTTTTTTTGCATCAATTATCTGTGGCGCCATTGCAGTCCCCATCCTCCCCGATTTCTCACCGGTTGAGATCTCCAATATTATCCTCCACTCCGAATCGAAGGTGGTCTTTGTTTCAGAGAACCTCCAGTCAAAAATTAAACAATTCATCGACACTTCCTCCATGCTGATTATCCGGGTTGAAAACTTTGAGAAAATTTCAGGTCCTGGTATAATTAAATGGAGTACAAAACCGAAAAAATTCACCTCCATTCCGGTGCATGAAGATGACCTGGCCTCAATCATCTATACATCAGGAACAACAGGGAAATCAAAAGGGGTAATGCTCACCCATAAAAATATTGTTTGGGATGCTGAACACGGAGGTTTGATCCAGCAGGTCTCCATAAATGACCGGTTTCTTTCGTTGCTGCCCCTTTCACATTCCTATGAAAACACCCTAGGATTGATATTGCCGGTAATGTATGGCGCATCGATCCATTATCTTAGAAAGTTACCTACTCCTGCAGTACTTATTCCAGTCCTTCAAACAGTAAAACCAACGGTAATCCTTTCTGTTCCGCTGATTATCGAAAAGATTTATAAGAAACAGATTGCACCGAATTTCAGCAAAAACCTGATTATTAGAACAATCTATCGGCTAAGACCATTCAGAATACTGCTAAACCGTCTTGCCGGGAAAAGACTGATGAAGACCTTTGGAGGCGAACTATTTTTCTTTGGAATCGGGGGAGCTAAATTGGACGGAAAGGTTGAGCAATTTCTGCGTGAAGCGAAGTTCCCATATTGTATCGGCTATGGATTAACCGAAACAGCCCCACTTATTGCAGGCACTTCACCTGAGGGGTCTCGTCTGCAAACCATCGGGCCGGCCATGCCGGGGGTTACGCTAAAGATCCATCAGCCTAATCCGGTTTCAGGACAAGGGGAGATCTGGATCAAAGGGGAAAATGTGATGAAAGGGTATTTTAAAGAGCCGGAATTGACCAAAGAGGTACTCACCCCGGAGGGATGGTTTAAAACTGGTGACCTGGGATTTATTGACCCAAAAGGGTATCTGGCTTTCAAAGGGAGATTAAAAAATATGATTGTGAGTGCTTCGGGAGAAAATATCTATCCCGAGGAAATCGAATCGGTGATCAATAATTTCAGGCATGTTGTGGAATCACTGGTAATTGAACGAAAAGGTAAACTAGTCGCACTCGTTTTACTGAATATGGAAGAACTCGAATCGAAGTTCCAGGCATTCCGGGATCAGGCTGAACTGTATAATGAAAAACTGGATGAATTGCTGGAGGAGCTCCAGGTTTATGTCAATTTGCACGTCAATAAATTTTCACAGGTGCAGCTTGTATTGGTTCAACCCGAACCGTTTGAAAGGACTCCTACCCAAAAAATAAAAAGGTTCCTCTATTCGTAAAGATCTGAATAATCTGATCAGTGAAATCCGCACCAGAGAGGTAATACCATTACCTGGTTTTTAACAGCTCCTGGGGTGAATTTAATCGAAGGTTATTCAATAGCTCAATTATTCCATCCACCTTTTTACCGCGCATATCCTTAATGTTTTTGGTAATCGTCCAACCGGTATCAATTATGGAAAGGACAATGGCCGGTGTAATTAACCCTTTTGTCACACCCGGCTGATCAGGATATACAAATTTCTTATAGATAATATGTAAATCCTTAAATGCCAATACATAAGATTCAATAAACACATTCTCACCCTCAGCTTCACCTAAATCATGGGTCTTATAATAATTGCTTAATTTTTTATATGCTTTTACCGAATTTTTCGATCGCATATCTGCAGAGAGTTGGTAGATGATCCGGTCAGTCAGTACCCGGATCTCATTATAATTGATAAGTGCTGAATCTCTCCTCTGCTTTGCGACAGCCGGATCGGTCGCAATTTTTGAGAAACAGGCTTCTGAATTGTATTTGATCTCAACCAGTTGGGAAACCAGTCCTAAATTAACCAGTCCGTAGTTTGCTGCAATACTGTTGAGGGACATTGCCACGATGAAATAAAAAAAACAGAGTAATTTTTTCATACCTTAAATTTTTTAAATTTATACTATCTAAGATACGAATTTTTAAAATAAGATGTTCATGCCAAAATGTGCCTAAAAGCTGAAATGATGATCGTCTCAAACGGCACGAATTTAGTTTTTTTTTATTTCCCCATGCTCTCCCTGATATGATCTGAAAGTCGCAGTGACAGGGCGACTAAGGTGAGTGTCGGGTTTGGTGCGCCTGCTGTGACATAACAAGCTGATCCTGCAACATGGAGATTAGTTATTCCATGAACCTGGCAATCGGAGTTCACCACCCCTTTCCGGGGATCTTCACTCATGCGGGTAGTCCCCATGTGGTGCCATCCTCCGTTGACCCCTTCAGGCCACGAGTTTTCGTTCCCGTCATGCAGGAAGTCCATTAATTTGATCCGCCCGATACCAGCGATTCCCATTTGTTGACCGATCAGTTCATAGATTTTCCGGATACTTCTTTTTTCGAGTGCCGTCAGTTCCCAGTGAAGGTTCGCTCTGAGAACGCCGAGTTCATCTTTTTCGGGTCCGATGGTAACCCGGGAATTGGGATTGGGCGCCTGCTCAATCCGTGTGCTGAGTTGGAAAGCCCTGGAGATACTCCCCTTATTCTCTTTTTCTGCCTCTTTAGCCGCAGCATCCCAGTCCTTAAACAAATTTGCCAGAGACTTTCGGGGATCTCCATCCTGCCATGTTTCGATGCGCGGTTTTGCATGCCGGCTAAAACTCAACGGGGTTAATGAGGCCGTACCATTTAAGATCCGATGCTCAATCTGCACCTTTTCGGTCACTGCCATCTCAGCACTCGCCCGCGTGACACCATATTTCCAGGAATAGAGATCGGTTGGGAATGGTTTTAAAAGCCATAGTTCAGCAGAGGCTATTTCAAGGTGCTCCATAAAATAGCGACCTACCACATCATGGTCATTCCCAAGACCCTGAGGTGCCTGGGTATTGGAAGCCAGTAAAATCCTAGCATTCTGAATTGCCCCGCATGCCAGGATAAAATGTTTGGCCCTTACAGTATGCGTTTTGCCGGCATAATTCTTAACAATCACTTCCTTGATGGAAGATACTCTTTCATTGGCCAGAATGTTGACAACATTGGCATACGTATAAAGGTGCAGGTTTTTTGCGTTCGTTACAGTTTCCTTATATAAAGTTCCAAACCTGGCCTGACTAAACTGCCACATTTTGGTCCAGATCACATTTTCATCCAATGGAAACCGGTTCAGGTTTGGAACCTCCTTATTCCAAAAGTCAAAATCAAAACGGTATGGACCTAACTTCAGTTTTTCTCCTGCCCTGGCATAAAAAGGATCCAGCTCTTTTCGGGTAATGGGCCATCCGCTGTCGGGAACCCAATCCCTTTTAATAAAATCAACCGGATCAAACGGTGAACACATACCTGCCCAATGTCCCGTGGTTCCGCCAAAAAGATGCAGCCGGCTCGCTTTAAGCGGATAATACTTTTGTCCGGTGGTATGACCTGCATACAGATCCTGAACTTTGTCGTCATATTCAAAGCCACCCCCTTCGAGAAGGATAACCTTATATGGCGAATTGATCCAATCGAGTGCAATACTAACTCCTGCTGCCCCGGCTCCTATAATGCAGATATCTCCTTCAATAACCGAGTTATTCTCTAATTTTCTGGCATCAATGTGCATAGACTTTAATTGAGGTGAATTGTAGAAAAGAGTGCACACTGGCGTGCTTCGGTTTTCGAGAGGATCCAGCCATCCAACATAATGGTATTTCCTGTAACAAAATCTTTTTTAATATTTCGGGCAATTGAAAGGGCAAGGGCATCGTCCACCCCGGATGTTTCTGCCGATAAGTGCCTTACAAGTGTTCGCACGTTTGTTTCATCGGGAAATTGATCCTGATATTTGATCCCCATTTCGTGAGTCATCCCGGTATCCCAAATAAGGGAAAGAGACTGAGGCTGAGCCAACAATCTTTCATATTTTCCACTCCCCCGTAAATACCAGGCAGTCGGAACTACAAGGGTGGCAATACCCGCAGTGGTCAGAAGTAAAAAGTCTCTTCGTTTCATTTTATTGAGTTATCAGGCTGTTTTTAATTAAAGGCTGTCGGACGAATATCAAGCGACCAATTAAATTTTACATAAAAGTTGAAACCTCTTCGGAGCTCTGTATTTATTCTGATTATATCCCTCTTGTTTCACCGGAGATCATTGAAATTCAAGTCCTTCAGCCTTATAAAACATTAAATCCGGATAAGAGTATAATTTGAATTACTGTGGATGAAACTACAGAAATTGAATAAAATTGTGCACCAACTCTGAAAGTTGAAAAGCAAAATAGACGAGGAAAGCAAAATTTATGCCGTTATTAAACGATCGTCCTGAAAAATAAAAATTTGCAATACCGGTGTGCTTTAGTCATAAAACCTTTTGTGGAATTAATGGCTTTCATTGTCCACAACAACTAATGAGGTCAATGAAACTCCCGTTATTGCAAATCTGACCATTATCACTGACTTTTAAAATCAGGTAAACAGGAAGATAACTATTCGTTCTTCACCAATCCCATTCCCCAGGCGACAGCGGCTCCGCCAATGGCAAATACGATCGTTGATAAAACAAAATCCAAAACGACAACACCTAACCCGCTAAACATTGAACTCATCGAATAAAACTGGAGATCTATAAAAACGGTCAGGAGAAAACCCATAATAGCGGCACCTTTTGCCCCATCCACAATACCGTTGGTTTTAGCCCAGCTAAAGGCAGTGGAAAAAAGTAATCCCACGGCAATATTGGAAACAATCAAAGCCCACCAAATTATATCTTTGTTCATAAAACACTGGTTGTAGTTGGCAATCATGTAATCTTTCAATAGAATTCCCCAAACTACCCAACTGACCAGGAAAAGTACAACACCTCCGACGACACCGCCGACTAAAATTTTGTTTGTTTTCATTGTATAAAGATTAATTTTTCCTACTCGCAAGGCTTTTCGGTGCCGCCTCGTTTTATAAAGTGGTAACTGATCTCCACTGCTTTTCAGCTTTTCTTCGGGACGAATCAGAACTTTGGCCACTAAAGATAACCTCTCAGCTAAACACAGATTAGTCAGCACCAAAGTCTGATTGGGACGAATTTAACTTTCAAAGAGTTGGAACCGGGTTTTGATTGCAGCTTATTTCTCTCCGGGAGCCCGGTAATTGACAGATTTTTTAGATGCCAAGTCAATATCTTCAGGTGTAAGCAGGACAGTTGTCGAGACTGACGCCAATCCTGATGAATTTATTTTTAATCCAATAGCTGCGGCCGAGATATCATCAGGCAGCTCTGAAATCACATAAACATCGTGCTCCCCAAATGCAAAATAAAATGATTCCATTTTGCCGCCCAATCCTTCCAACATCTTCTCAACGGCTAATTTTCTTTTGGAACCTCCATCTTCACTTAATCCTTTAAATCCATTTGGACTATAGGATGCCTTTATCAGATACTTTTTCATGATATTTTGTTTAAATTTTCCTACTCATCCGGCTTTTCGGTTCCGCCCTGTTTTTAAATTGGTTTCCGGACTACCAAATTATTTGGAATCATTCTATCATAAAATGATTTGAAAGGTTCATTTGTTCAATTTTAACCACATGTTATTCAGCATGTTTTCAAAGATAACTAAGCCACCATTTCTCTTTATGATTCATTTTATAGGTATCGAATCTTTTGCACAAGGAATAGAGTGAAACGATAACGCCAATCCAGACTAAATAAACAACCCAAAGGTCAAACCCATACCCTTTTAACCCGGGTTGTTCGGTTATCCACCCCGGAAGGATCAATTTCTGCCACCCAAATCCTGAAAGCTGGGCAAAAATAAGGGCAGTACCATGGATTAAATAAAGATGGATGATATAATAGAAGAATGGGACCCTGCCGAAAACCGAAAAGAACGTAACAACTTTCCCCTTGAGTTTTTCGGAATATGCCAGAAACAGGAAAACAGCTCCCAGGGTCATCAGCAAATACAAAAGTGATGGCGGATATTTGTTTGGATTCAGAAATGAAATCAGTGATTTTGTGATTGTTTCATAGTGTTTCCAGCCCAAAGGATCCCCATAAATATTTATCCGCCTGACAATAATGAAAGTCACAATAGCAGCTATCCCGATTCTGCTGAACATCTTTTTTCGTTTGAGTGGATCAAATGAGGGATCATAAAGTGAGCCAAAATAATAGCCGAGCGACATAACCGCAATCCATGGGATAAGGGGATAACCGATATAGAGCTGAAGACTATCCGAGAATTTAAAGATTGAAAACTCATGAAGTGCAGACCAGAGGATGTTCCCGGGATAATGAATATGATCCAGAAGGTCATGTCCAAAAATAAGGATAACACTGAAAAGTAGAATAAACTTTCGGGGGAGATGAATTAAACCTGCCAATACAATCATACTTACACCCAACGACCAGATCACAAACAAATCCAATGTTCTGAACTGTATATCAAAATACCATGCAAAATTGACTATCGTTAAATCAATCAGGATCAGCCACAATCCCCTTTTAAATAAAAATCCGGATAACTCACCAGTCGTTCTCCTTCGTCCGGCCATAAAGGCAGATATTCCCGCCAGGAAACTGAATGCCGGTGCACAGAAATGGGTAATCCATCTGGTGAAAAAAACAATCAAAGTAGTCTGTGCAGGGTCCGTCGGATCGAAAAGGAATGCCGAAGAGTGGAAATAATCGCGTGTATGGTCAAGCGCCATAATCACCATGACTAATCCTTTCAGCAAGTCAATCGATTCAATTCTGGGTTTGGGGAGTGAATTCATTTTCCAATAATTTGTTGTTTAAATAGCAGATGGAGTAGTCATGACTTCTGATGATTATCATGGTCGGCCGGTTATTCCCGAACATGAAATTTCATCGTTATTTTTATTTAGTCTGCATAACCTTTCTTTTGCAAACATAAACAATTTATAATGATTCTATGCAAGTTGATTGTTTTGGCTGCAGATTTTCCCAAACCAAGGGTTGGTCAGGAAATAAGGTCGTAATTTTGTGAGAACAAATTGGGATATCTTAATCCTTTTTTACCAGGATAATTTTCTCATTAAACTTTCCAATGATTTGATCAAAATACTTTTTCAGGTTCGGATAGGAGGCTATTTCATAGACAGCCTTTTTAAAATCGTAGATGCCTGTAATTTTAACCAAGTTATTATCAGCCGGTTCTACCAGGTATTTAATTCTAATTTCATCATTGTCAATAGTCAGTCCAATTGGCAGGTTGTACAATTTGTATCCCTGTGGTATGTGAAGCAAGGTAATATACGTTTTACTTCTTCGATAGTTGATATCCACCGGGTAATTCCTGATAGCCTGCTTAAGTGGATTATCCGATATATTGAAATTACAGAATGGGGTAATCAGGATTTTGTCTTCTACCCTGTCGAGGACAAGGTTCCCTTTAAATTTATAGTTGAATGGTTTGTTTATTTCATTCAAATTCTCACACCTGATCGAGTCGGTCAGCACCAGGTTGTAAGTTGACAATTCAACTTTCAGCTGTTTCGTATCCCCGATGAATTTTTTCCTGCTCGGAATTGCATCGTACCCGATGGAAGAGATACAAAAACTGCCGTTTACCGAATCGTTTTTAAAGTCCGGAAATAAATTGATTGTATAGGTAATATCTGAATTAACGCTGCTTTTCAGATCTACCCACTCGTATTTATCTTTGTTACTCTTCACAATCAGCCCCTTGTCATTCAGACACCAGGATGGAATTTCATTTGGACGACTTAATGGATCGGTGGCATCGAGCAGAACATACTGACCTTCGATTTTCGCAGCAACGATCACCTGATTAAAAAAATGCTGAAACGGATAGTTGCGTTTGATCTTTCCGTGGTCGCGTGTGCTGATCAAAACAGGATAGGCTTCGACACCTGCGGAATTTAAGATTCCGGCATAAAAAAGGTTAAGATCTGCAGAGTTCCCCGTTTTTGTTTTAAGGAAATCCTTTACGCTTTTTGAGGAGAACTTACTCTCCATTCGATTCCAGTTAAAACTTAATTTAACGTATTTGTCAAGATATTCAACCTTTAGCTGGTCTGATTTTCCGCTCAATTTCATTGTATCGGTTATCTCATCCGACTTTTTCTGAGCCGCTTTCAGATATTTTCCAAAGGAATCATGGTCCAGAAAATCAGAAATCAGTTTAGGCCAGGTAGTCATTACATGCGACTCACCACCCCTAAGATAGTGATAGGCGGAAAGCTGAAAGTCTAATTTTATCAGGTAGTCCTCGGGGGAGGCAATAAATGCTTCATCTTTAAATGCAGGGACATTTCTCATGATAAATTCGTAGATCATATCATGATAGGTCACCGCTTCATAACTTTTCACCTGATTGACCTCCTCGTATTCCCGGTAACTGTCAAATTTATTATCGCCCTGAAGTACATATCTGTATTCATAAAATGGAATCATCCGGGTAACAT
This sequence comes from uncultured Bacteroidia bacterium, assembly GCA_903923905.1. Taxonomy (GTDB): domain Bacteria; phylum Bacteroidota; class Bacteroidia; order Bacteroidales; family Prolixibacteraceae; genus JAAFHB01. Next base: position 32,878 of record CAIXZH010000076.1, on the reverse strand, counting down.
ATTCACTGTATATTACAGGGATCGTATTCTGGAATTTCCAGCTGCGGAAATTGAAAAAATAGGGCGAGGCAATTTTATATCTGACTTCAATGACTGACCCCTTTTTAACATCGGGCATTGCAAATTTCCTGACATTCCAGTTCTCTGACTCTTTTTCCGTATAGGTATTTTTCGGGTCCAATGCTGATACACGAAGAGTCCCGTTTTCAAAATTATAGGTGTTTCCATCCAATTCCTGAATATTCTCCTCATTATGGTCCTGAATGTAGAACGGAATTTCGAACCGGGCATACTTGAGTCCCGATTTCCTGAATATTTTCACCTTGGTTTTCCTTTCGAAAATAAGATAATATCCGTCATTGTACAGTTTAAAATAGGAAGTTCCAACATCATAAATAACTACAGCTTCCGCCGAGGGATCTTTCGGATAATGGTCCATCTGGAACTCCTCTCCAGTATATTTCCCGAATTCATGCGTAAAATCCTGAGCATTAACCGGGCCATTAAGTGTTAAAACCCAAAGTCCAACCAGCATTAAATACCTTTTCATATTTATCTATTTAGATTTTGGGTTTTAAGATTATTACCTTTTTCTCCGCATCCTTAACCTTTCGGTAAAATTCATAAAAGTCACGGTATTGTTCCAAAGAATAGGTATTGGGATATATTTCAAGTTTTTTTTCGACCAGGATATTTTTGGAATCACATTTAATGTGTGATTCGTAGTTCCCGAATTGAGTGGAAATACGCTGATCTGCCGGGAGAGATTTTACTTCAAACCCCGATGGTATCGCGTAGATTACCGTATCGGTATTAAATACCGGAGCGGCAAACTGCAAGGGAAGTTCCCGTTCAGAAGGTGGGGTGAACAAGCCGGTTTTAATCTGAAAAGTATTGAAATAATATTCATTACCCAGTTTCTTCAAAATTCTGGGAAATCCTAAGGTTAGAGAAAGATCAATTTGTGCCGTATCCCGGTTCATTTTAATTAATTTCCAGGATAAAAGGTCGTAGTTATTAAAAGGGATATATTCCTGAATAAATTTATCCTGTTCATTTTTATTGAAGTCTGAAAGTAACTCATTGAATATTTCGTAATTATATCCCTTAAACGCAAAAGAGATTTTAGCTTCAGCATTCCCGGGTTCGTTAAAGAGCACATTTATTTTACGAATCATGGCGACATCCTTTCTTTGCATGCGTGGTATTGAAATGAGCCGGCTGTTGTTCTCCTCAATAAATAATGCGGTTCTGTTCTGAATGGAGGAGCTTATATATCCAAAGGCTTCTGAATTTTCGGTATTCTCAATCCAAATCGTGTCGTGATTGCCGGGTACTGCCAGAATCACATGGTTAAACTGAGGGAAGGGTAAATCTTTCAGGATCATTTCAGGCTGATAGCTTCGGTTAATCAACACGAAATCGCTCTTTATCCCGACAAATTCCAGTAAAGCTTTCATATAATTGGTCAGGGCCTTACAATCTCCGTATTTGTTTTGGGCCACATAGGATGCCGGGTATGACTTTAGTCCACCGATCCCAATGGAAACATTTATATACCGGGTATGATCCTGCATATAATGGTATAAGGTCTTTATAATTTCAGCTTTATCGTTAATGCCCGCCAATAATTGGGAAATATTATTTTTCTCGGATTCGGGCAGATCGTTGAGCCCCTTGTTCAGATTAATAAACCAGTTCCCGAATGACTTCCAGTCGGAGGTTCTTCCCTCAATTCCAAACAAAAAATATTCCGGAACAATAACCAGTTTAGGTTTCAGGTCAGCGAATGGTTCAGCAAAGGGCTCATTAGTATCGATCCTGGTGTATTTTGAAGAATAGGTCGTCGCGATAGAATTTCTGAGAGTATCTGTATCGATCAGGATAACATCTTTTAAGGATGACTTAAACCGGAAACCTTTTGGAAGAGATACCTTTAACCTTGCATAATCCGTTGAAATCCCGGGATGAATTACAGGAGACCATTCAGGAAGTGCAACAAACTGATCCAGGGTTATTGTGTAGGTATAACAGATCGTATACGGATATTGGTTGTGTTTTAATTGAAATGATTTGACAAAATTATCTTCGTATAATGAAAAATCGGATCTTTCGCTGCGATCTTTCAGGTCACTCTTGTTCAGCCGTCGTATTTTGTTACCATTACTATCCTTTATCCAGCCGTCGATATCGGAGATTTTTTCATTCTTTGAATATGGAAGTGAAATGTTGGTATAAATCTCCCCTGCCCGATTTTCAATTTTAAGCTCAACAGTATCGGTTTTTGAGAATTTATTATTTCTGACTTCATAATCGGAGACATAACGGATAACCTTGCAATCTTCGGCGTATAAGTTGGGGGGAAACAGGTTGAATGCGATAAGAATCAATAACAGTTGAATAATCTTTCTGCCGGAAAAATTTGTTTTATTGATCAAATGCAAAAGAAATATCATTATGTAATGTTTATTATATAATCCAAAATCTCCGGATAATGAACCAAATCCTAATGTTTGACTAAGATTATCTAATTTGAGTTGAAACAAAAGTTGTCTGAATATTTCTGTAAAATTACAATATTATTAATTATTTTAAGTTATTAATGACACCTGACATTTTATAAAAAATGGTATTTTGTAGAGATATTTCAATCCTATTTAATTGGGGAATAGCTCCGGAAATCAGATAAAACCCTTTAACTTTGAGGCCAAATTCATTCAATTAAGATTTTAGATGCATCTTTTTTACACCCCCGATTTACAAAGTGATATTTACCGATTAAGTGAAGAGGAATCGAAGCATTGTGTGCGGGTTCTCAGACTTGCTGAAGGGGATATCCTAAACCTGGCAGATGGGAAAGGGCTGTTTTGTGAGGCAGTAATCACCTCCGCACATCCGAAGGCATGCGAACTGAAGATTGTGGATAAAAAGTCAGATTTTGGCAAGCGTGAGTTTCGCCTCATCATGGCTGTTTCGCCCACGAAAAATATCGACCGTTACGAGTGGTTCCTGGAGAAAGCCACCGAGATCGGGATTGATGCGATTATTCCGCTGATTGGCCGGTATTCTGAACGGAAAGAGATCAAGCCTGAACGGCTTGAAAAGGTAATAGTATCTGCGATCAAGCAGTCTATCAAGGCATATCTGCCTCAATTACAGCAAACACAGAGTTTCAAAACGGTTATAAAAATACCCTTCCCAGGACAGAAATTTATTGCTCATTGCTATGCAGGAGAAAAGGTGTTTTTGCGGGATGCCGTAACCAAAGGAAATGATGTTTTGATTCTGATCGGACCTGAAGGGGATTTTTCAGTTGAAGAGGTTGAGTCAGCCATTATGGAGGGTTTCGTTCCTGTTTCGCTCGGCGATTCGCGGTTACGTACAGAAACGGCTGCTTTGGTGGCATGCCATACGGTCAACCTGATTAACCAATAAAAAAATAACCCCGATTTACCGGGGTTATTTAATGATTAAGAATTATACAATCGCGGTTAAGCGCAGGAAAAGAAAATTACAGCAAAGTTGCAATATCAAAAATCAGGACAATAACCAACCTGGCAAATGCCGCATTGGTTTATTGCCAGGAAAACTATTTTTTCACTTTTTCGAGTTGTAAAGTTTTGGTCGTAGCGTCAGATACGGCCGATGGGCCCCAATACTGGATTGGACCCGGATAAACAAATGATGTTTCGATGGCCCACTCCTCCCGTTTTTCAGCAAATTCTGTGAAAGGGGCTCCGTCAAGGCGAACCAATGCTTTTTGAATTACAGGCTTCATTTCGCCACTGCGACGTTCCATGTTCATCATCATAGTGATAGGAACTCCGCCGGGAATCCATTCTGATGCAGGAGCAATGGTGTTGCGGATAGAGGCTAAATAACCTGTTTTCCCGTTTGCAATCAAAAGCGATGCAACAAAACCCAGAGAATAACAATAATCAGAATCAAAATTTGAAGGTGCGGCGCAACGACCTTCGTATCCAAAGAAGTGGTTTTGAGCTGAAAATTTTACTTTTAATCCGTTTCTTCTCAATTCGGCTAACCGTTTTTCAACCATTTCAATGAGCAGACGCTCAGTTTCAATTCGGGAAACCTGAACATTTCCGTGAGGATCACGATCAAGGGTCAACTGACGTGAGATTCCATTCGGCAGTGAAGCAAATACTTTTGAGGATTGACTTGAGAGGGTATCGATAATATAATCCCGTTTCTCGGTATTCGAGCCAAGGCTCTGAAATTTCTCTGCAGATGTAGTGCCTTCTGCAAGTAATTCATTCAACTCGTCAATCAGTGTTTTAATCTCAGGAATAAACTCAATCAAACCTTCAGGGATCAATGCAACACCAAAAGTCTCCTCATTTTGTGACCGCTTAACAACAATATCGGTAATTTCATTGACGATTTGCTCGAGAGTCTGTTTCTTTTCGGCAACTTCTTCTGATATCAGGCAGACGTTGGGGTGAGACTGAAGGGCGCATTCCAAACCGATATGTGATGCTGAGCGACCCATAAGTTTGATAAAATGCCAGTATTTTTTTGCAGAGTTGGCGTCGCGCATGATGTTTCCGATCAGCTCTGAATATGTTTTACAGGCTGTATCGAAACCAAAAGAGGCTTCAATCATCTCATTTTTAAGGTCTCCATCGATCGTTTTAGGACAACCGATAACTTGTATTCCGGTATTTTTCTGCAGGTAATATTCCGCCAATACACAGGCATTGGTATTGGAATCGTCTCCGCCGATAACTACAATTGCCTTGATTTCCAATTGCTTGCAGATCTTTATTCCCTTGTCAAACTGGGCTGTTTCCTCCAGCTTGGTGCGTCCTGATCCGATAATATCAAAACCACCGGTATTGCGGTATTCGTCGATGATATCAGAAGTCAGTTCAAGGTATTGGTGATTTACCAGTCCTGCTGGTCCCCCCAGGAACCCAAATAACTTATTTGATAGATTTAGTTTTTTAAGACCGTCAAACAAACCTGAAATTACATTATGTCCACCCGGCGCCTGTCCGCCCGACAGAATTACACCCACATTGAGTGAAGGATATGAGGTTTCGACGGCACCTTCTTCAAAGGTGATAATCGGCATACCGTAGGTTCCCGGAAAAAATTTCTTAATCTCCTCCTGATCAGCGACAGAATTGGTTTTCCCACCTTCAATAACCTGTACTGAACCTGCCAATGCTTTAGGCATCTTTGGAGCATACTTTGCACGTTCAATCTGAAATACACTTTTAATCATTTGTTATGATATTAAGGATGAATGCTATGATCTTTGTTGTTTTGAAAAGCGGCGTAAAGTTAATCAATTTAACCGTCCCTGAAATATGAACCGTTTCCTATCCATTAGATTTAAGGTAAAATTAATAAATTATGCTATTTTTGAAGCTGACTATGGTTGGATTCCAGGTCTAAATCAGAATAACATATTATTATTTGCTATATCTTATTAAATAACGTATTATGGATCAGAAAAATGCTCACTCAGTTACCGGATCGTCCCCTTTTCTCCAAAAACATTCACCCCTTATTCGTATCTGGCACTGGCTTACTTTTATTTTCATTGCTTCTTTGATGATTACTGTACTGATTGCCTCCACAGCCCTCCATCCCCGGGATAACATCAAGATGGTTCAGGAGCGGTTGGCTAAAAAAGGGGTGACCATCACTGACGAACAAGCCTTTTCTGTCGCCCATTCCTTTGACGATAAGATGTGGGATATCCATAAGTTACTCGGTTTCGGACTGGCATTTTTACTCATTTCAAGGATTGTAATTGAAATGGTTCAGCCGGGTGAAGAGAAAGTGAATATAAGGATCAAAAATATTTTAATGTTGAAGACGACAACCCCTGAAGAGCAAAAATTAAAAAAACACTATCTGATCGTTAAAAGGGGATATTTCGTTTTTTATGCCCTGCTTTTAGTCGTTGTTCTCACCGGTCTTGGACTTGCTTTTGATCATGATCTGGCATTCCTTGACCATTATCACAGGCTGATTAAAACGATTCACGGCTTTTGTCAGTACCTGATGTATGGATTTGTAGCACTCCATTTGGCTGGAGTAATCGTTGCCGATATTACCCATTCCAGGGGAGTTGTTTCAGGGATGATTAACGGAGGCAGGTAAGGATGGAGAGACGGAGAAGATAGAGAGACGGTGAAGATAGAGAGACGGAGAGATGGAGAAGATGGAGAAGATGGAGAAGATGGAGTGTCTAGTGTCTAGTCCTGAAATAAAAGTAAACAGCGGTCGATTTTGCAGCGCTTAAAAAAATTGCGGGAAATTAGTTGTAAATTACTGATTTTGAATTGCTATTAACTATTGGATTGGTAACGTGAAGTAAAAGGTAGATCCCTTTCCTAATTCAGACTCCAGGCTGATTTCACCCCCGAGAAGCCTTAAAATCCCTTTGCAAATTGACAATCCTAATCCACTTCCTTCATAGGTCCGTGTACTGGACCCATCGACCTGCCTGAATTTATCAAAAATCATTTCCTGCGACTCCAGGTCCATTCCAATTCCTGTATCTCTGACAAAGAAATTGATAGTTGACGGAAGAATTTCTATACCCAGGGATATACTTCCTTGATTGGTAAATTTAAGGGCATTAGCCAAAATATGTAAAAACAAGGTTCTTATCAATCCTGAATCGGTGTTCAACGTCAATTCGAGAGGTTGATCAGGCAGCAATAACTCGAATCTAAGCCCCTTTGCCTGACACTGTTTCAGAAACTTGCCTTCTAATTCATAAAGCAGGTGAATTACTCTAACCTGTTCGGATTTTACCTCAAGGGTGTTTGAATTGATAAGTGAAATATTGACATAGTCGGAAATGGTACTTACGAGTCGATCAGCAGAGGTTTTCATCATCTCCACAAATTGTTCTTTCTCATCCGGACTAAGATCGGAAGAAGCCAGTAAGGAGCCAAATCCCAGAATCCCATTCAATGGAGTTCGAATCTCATGCGAAATGGTTTGGAGAAATGAAGTCTTTAACCGGTCACTCGCCTCTGCTTTGTTTTTTGCAGCCAGCAGATCTACATTTAATAATTCCAGTTCGCTGGTTCTTTCCTGCACCTTTTCTTCCAACCGTTCATTCTGACTCTTCAGATTCAGGTGAAGCATTCTGGTAAAGAGCAGATTATGGATACGCAATCCCACTTCAATCAGATCAAATGGCTTGGAAAGGAAATCACTTGCACCCTCAGCAAGTGCACGTTGCTTTGCCTCGATGGTAATATTCGCCGAGAGTACTAATATAGGGAGGAATGTCTCGTTGCTGACCCATAGTTTTAGAAGTTCCATAACCTTAAAACCGGTAAGATATGGCATAGCCAGGTCGAGCAGAATCAGATCAGGGTTAAAACACTCAAATAATTTTATAGCTTTTCTGGGATCTTTAGTAGACTCAATATGTTCGTAACCTTTCATTTGGAGAAATCCTTCCAAAAGATCAATATTTGCCTGCTGATCATCAACAATCAGAATTTTCGCAGATTTAAATATAGTTTCATCCATTTCTTTCTGTTGTATTATAGTTATAGGCCATTTGTAACCCGACTAATGTGCAATATTACTCATTATACTTTTCATTTCCCCGTTTATGCCGTCCTAGACCATTTGTTTATTTTATTAGCTTATCATCTTTTTGACCATCTCAACCTTTTCTTCCAGAATCATTTTCTTTAATTCCAGTTGTTGATAATAATAACGGGTTTCGAGCAGGTTATTGATTCTAAAAAAAACTTCAACAAAGTCGAACGGTTTAGTGATAAAATCTCTGGCTCCACGCGCGAGGGCACGTTGTTTGGCACTTGATGTGATATCTGCAGAAAGGACCATGATAGGGAGGTATTCCTCCTTAGGGATTATTTGCAGCAGCTGCGCCAATACCTCATGTCCCGAGATACCCGGCATGATCAGATCGAGCAGGATAAGATCAGGATCAGACGATTCAAACAGGCCTACAGCCATAAAAGGATCAGTTGTGATCAGAATATTGGTAAATCCCTGCAATTTCAGGAAATCTTTTAGCAGGATAACATTGGGCTCCTGATCATCAACTATCAGAATCTTCGCATTTTTTAAAGTTGAATCTAGCATTTTATTAGAATTCTAATATCTAAAATAAGTCTTAAGAAACAATTGCGTATAATCCAATAGGGAATATGGCCTTTCTATTTGTTCCATCCACTCATTATCTTGATTAGCATAGCCACCTTTTCTTCCAGAATCTGGTTCTTCTTTTCGAGTTGCTGATAAAGGTATCGAGTTTCGAGCAGGTTTCTGATCCGAAGGAATACCTCAATAAAATCAAATGGCTTGGCTAAAAAATCCCTGGCACCGCTAGCTAAGGCCTGTTGTTTGGCAGTAGGAGAAATGTCGGCCGTAAGAACCAAGACGGGCCAATATACGTCATTTGGAATTAATGGCTTTAATTGCTCAAGAATCTGATATCCTGAAAGTTGAGGCATCATTAAATCGAGCAGGATTAAATCGGGCTCAAATGATTTAAATAAACTGACAGTCAACAAAGGATCAGTTGTGGTTTGAATTGAATCAAATCCCAGCATTTGGAGATACTCGACCAAAAGATCAATATTGAGTTGATTATCATCCACAATGAGTATTTTCGCATTCTTCAGGTGTGAATCAAGCATTTTGTTTAGTTTAAGAATTGACATTAAAATGTTTTTTATCAACTGATTGGTTACAAGAGGGGTTCTTCTCAGCGCCCTTTATCCTAACCATTTATCTACTTCGAGTAAAAAGGCAGGTACATCCAGAGGTTTAGTTAAATAATTTCTGGCGCCAGCCTTTAACAATTTCGCGAGTTGCTGAGGCATGGCATCTGCACTGATAACAACAATAGGAATCGCGCTAGTTTTTATTTCAGCCTGCAATAGCATCAAGACTTCATATCCTTGAACATCAGGCAAATTCAGATCAAGAAGAATAAGATCTGGTTCATATTTAATGGCCAGTGAAAGAGCCTGCATTCCATTCATATTTGTGATCAGTCTTATATTTAAACGTTGGGAAGCAATGATTTGCTCAACCAATTCAATGTTCGATAAATTATCTTCGATATATAAAATTGTTCCCGGTTTATTGGTCGGGTTAAGATCATCGATCTTTAAGGTGTTTAAATTTTTATGGCTTTTAAGGTGGTCGACACTTCGCGGAAACTCAATCCAGAACGTACTTCCTTTACCTAACAAACTTTCTACTCCAATTTTTCCGCCCATAGCATCGATCAGTTTTTTCACCACAGCCAGCCCAAGTCCTGTTCCTTCTGTAGGGGTCGTTTCTGCACCAATACGTTCGAAAGGCATAAATAGTTTGGTAATATTTGAGGCAGAGATCCCTAAGCCGGTATCGGTAATTGAGATTCGCACCGGAATAATTCCGGCTTCTGTTTCGGGCATTAATTCGTTCATAATAGTCACTGATCCTCCTTCCCTGTTATATTTTACTGCATTACTTAAAAAGTTTAGCAGCACCTGTTTTAACCGTTGGCGATCGGCGAAAACATACAGTTGGTCATCAGAGTGATTGATTAGCTCGAAATTTAAATGTCTCTCATTAGCCTGAGGCTGAACAGATTCTAATGTCTCCCGGATAACACTGTTTATAGGTACGAGTTCAGGTAATAGTTCAATATGGCCCGATTCAATGCGTGAAATGTCGAGCACCTCGTTGATCAGGTTAAGCAGGTGTTTACCACTGTCCAGAATGTGTTGGATACTTTTCTTTTGTGTGACATTTAATGTTTTTTCCATTTGAAAAAGTTGCCCAAACCCTAGAATTGAGTTCATGGGTGTTCGCAGTTCGTGGCTCATACGCGAGAGGAATTCACTTTTGGCAAGGTTTGCCTGTTCTGCCTCACTTCTGGCCTGATTTATCTTTTCAATTGACTGTTGTCGTTCAGTGATGTCGACGAATGTAACCACCGCTCCCTCAATTTCCCCATTAATATGTAACGGGTATGACCAATATTCTGCAGGGAAATTACTGCCATCGCTGCGCCAGAGAACTTCGTCGTCGACATGTGAACCTTTTCCTTCGATAAACGCTTTGAAAATCCGGCAATCATTAACATCCATATGACTTCCATCGGAATGAGCATAATGGATCAGGTCATGCATGTTTTTCCCCAGTAATTGTTCGGAATCGGTAAACCCGAGCATTTGAATGCAAGCCTTATTGGTGAAGGTGCAATTACCGTGGAGGTCGATTCCATAAATAGCCTCAGCAGTAGAATTCAGTAAGATTTTGAACCGTTCTTCACTTTCTCCGAACTCCCGGATCGATTGTTCGGCAGTACTCCTGGCTTTGGAAAGGGTTTTTAAAACCAAAAGATATAAAATCATGATTAACAAACTTATAGTCAATCCGCTTACTATAATAATTTTGGATTTACCGCTATAATAATACGAATCAGTTAATTGTGTAAAGAGCAAGATCCATCTCTTCCCGTTAAAATTAACCGGTAATGAAATGATCCGGTCGGAAGGTCTCCTGTAGTTGATTGTATTGTTTGCCTGACTATTGTATAGCAATGATTTGGATGAAGGGGTATCATCGTAAACCTGCAATTGAATCCTGTTCAAATTGTCGGCATCCCAGCGTCCTAAAATTCCGTTCATTAAATCATTCATCCGAAAGGGAATGTAAACCCAGCCCAGGATTGCTGCCCTGCGTTGCTCAATAGTGGTGAAAGGGCTGTTTTTCCGATAAACCGGCACATACATCAATGCCCCAAATTGTACATCTTCATTGGTTTCCTGAACCAGAATTACTTTTCCGGAAAGGACGGCGAGGTTCGAATCGCAGGACTGTTCCATAGCTCTTTGCCTGACCGGTTCGGTTAACATGTCGTAACCAAAAGCACGAAGGTTCCGGCCGGAAAATGGTTCAAGGTAAATAACGGAAGAATATACCGCTCTCTTACCGGCCGGTTTTATAGTATATTCAGGGAATCCTTCCTCTTGTGTTTGCAGGATATGTTTTTGTAATTGATCTCCTGATAAAATCTTTGCATATCCTACTCCCTGAATACCAGGTAAATTCTTATCCGTTTTTAACCCTTGAATAAATTCATGCCAATCCTTGCGACTAACCGAGTCTGTGACTGAAAATAAGGCTGAACCGGAACGCAGAAGCAAGGCATACGAATGGAGACGGATGGAAATTTTCGAATTAATTTCCTTACAAACCAGGGCAAATTCTTTTTTATCGTTGGTTTCTTCAGTACGTCTGTTATTGATTACCACAGTCAGGGTTATCAGTACTCCGATTATCAGAATGATTAAAGCTTTCCAAACTGTTCTGAAACCTACTTTCAGAATAAGAAGACTGTTTTTCATAGTTATCACTTAGGATATTCCCCCCTGTTTTGCTCTTGTATTCCGATCCATTTATCCACCTCAAGTAAAAAGGCCATTACATCCAAGGGTTTTGTCAAATAATTACGGGCACCGGCACTTAACAATTTTTTGAGTTGCAGTGCCATTGCGTCGGCGCTGATAATAACTACCGGAATGTTTTTTGTTTTTTCCTCCTCCTGCAGTAACCTGATTACTTCATCTCCATTGATATCGGGCAGGTTCAAATCAAGAAGGATAAGATCAGGTTCCAGTTTCAGGGCCAACGAAACAGCCAGTTTTCCGTTCAAATTGGAAATCAGCCGGATATTTGGCCGTTGTGAAATTAGGATTTGTTCTATAAGTTCAACATTCGATGCATTATCCTCGATGTACAAAATAGTCCCCCGATGAAGATCACCTGCTGAATACCTCTCTTCCATCGTCATTGTCAGATGAGCCAGATTCAGTGGATTTTCGATGCCTGGTAATTCAATCCAGAATGTGGAACCTGCACCAACCACACTCTCTACGCCAATCATCCCTCCCATAGCATTCATCAGTTTTTTGACCACCGAAAGGCCCAGTCCGGTCCCTTCAGTCTGAGTTTTTTCTGCTCCGATCCGTTCGAAGGGTCTGAAGAGACGGGGAATGTCCTCCGTAGAAATTCCTGAACCGGTATCTGTTATCGACACCCTAATGAATGGCGTCTCCCCTGAAGAGTTGTTTATGATTTCTGTTTTAACGGTTACCGATCCCCCCTTCGTGTTGTATTTAATAGAATTGGTAAATAAATTCAGAAAGACCTGTTTCAGGCGCTGATAATCTGAAAGTACGAATAAATGTTCAACAGGAGGGTCTAAGAGGATGAATTTAATCTCCCGATCCAGCGCGATGGGTTGAATAGAGTCCAATATTTCTCCGATAATATTTCCAATCAGCACAGGTTCGAGCGAGATTGCCAGGTGACCAGCCTCGATTCGTGAAATCTCCAGGACCTCGTTGATCAGATTGAGCAAATGTCTTCCGCTGTTCATAATATGTCCCAGACCCTTATTTTGCTGGGGATTTAGTCCACCTCCCATCTCCATCAACTGTGCAAAACCCAGGATAGAGTTCATTGGTGTTCGCAGTTCGTGACTCATACGCGAGAGAAATTCGCTTTTGGCTAAATTCGCCGTTTCAGCTTCATTCCTTGCTTTAATGATTTCTTTTTCAATTTGTTTGCGCTCAGTAATATCGACCATAATAGCCAGAATGCATAATTCATTTCCAATATAAATGTAATCCGCAGAAAATAAGCCTACTATGAATTCGCCGGATTTTTTTCTGACCTCTATTTCAATTTCCGAAACAGGGGTCCTTCTATTTAGATTTTCAATGATTAGCCTTCGCTTTCCTGAATCAGCATACAGGTCAAGTTCACCCGATGTTTTGCCGATTAATTCTGTTCTTGAATACTCAAGTTTATTGATAAAAGTATCATTTATCTCGATGAATTTATTGTCAGCTGCACGTGATATGGCCATCAGGGCCGAGTTAAATTGAAAAGCTTTTGAAAATTTCTCTTCTGACAACTGAATTTTTGATACATCCTTACTTACTCCGAAGATTACCGGTCTCCCATCCCAAAATCCCTGTTTCACCCTTGTTTCCACAGGTATCTGGTTCTTTGATTTTGTCATTAGGGGCACCGGGCAGAAATCGGATGTACCAGCAAGCATCTCACCAACAACTCGACCGGCCTCCTCTCGTCGTTCTGGCGGATGGACCATCAGGACCGACTGACTCATCAATTCATCGACGGAATATCCCAGTCGATTGTTTACCGAATTATTGGTATGAATGATATTCCCCTGTTCGTCTAAAACAAAAAGAAAATCATCGATTGTATTGAAAAAGGTTTCATAATTCTGCCTGGTAAGATTCAGTTCAAAATCTTTGCGCTGGTTATTAATTAAACCCGATAACATATTACTCCAAACCCTTAAAAAATTAATTTCCGTAGCGTCATAGACTTTCTCTTTTTTGACGGCATCAAGCCTGACAAAACCGATCGGGATACCTTCGCTTAAAATAGGAATGACCAGTAGCGACTGAATTCCTCTCGGCTCAAGCATTTCACGTTCTGCCCTCCACGAATCAGGAAGTTCCTGAATCTTGGGAATCAGAATGTTTTCACGCCATTGAAGCTTTTTCATCCACATCGGGAAGGCATCATAAGGGATCTCCTGAAGATCTCCTTTCTCTTTAAAAATTCCCTCATTGCACCACTCATGCGTACTGCTCATAGTCTTTTTATCCAGGTTAAATTCAAAGATGTAAGCCCGATCGGCCGATAGGAAACAGCCAATCTGCTGCAAGGATCGGTCTAGTGCTGCAGAAATTTCGGCAGAAGGGATTCCGGTCAACTGAATGGAGAGTTTTAGCAATTCCTGCTCAAATTCTGTAGCCCGCTTCTGGGTAGTAATATCCCAATTGGTACCAATAATGTTGAGAGGATTGCCGGAAGAGTCGCGTTGAACAATCGCCATAGCCCTGATAAAGCGAACGGACCCATCGGGCCAAACGACCCGGAATTCTGTATCGAACTCTTTTTCGCCGCTTATGGCCATCTGGATCTCCTGATCGCCCCGTACCCTGTCGTCAGGATGAAGCCCTGCCTGCCACGAATTGTATGCGTTGGTAAAATTTTCTTTTTTTATGCCATATAATTCGAACATCTGTTTATCCCAGGTCAGGACACCATTGACAAGATCGTAATACCAAACACCTACCCCACCGGCCTGAACTGCCAATGAAAGGCGAAATGACAATTGCTCGAGGTTATTTTCCGCCTCCTTCCTCCCAGTGATATCGGTTATAAATCCGTGCCATAAAACTGCTCCATCGGCAAGGCGTTGGGGTAATGCATTTCCCAATAGCCAGATTATGGTTCCATCGCCGAACTTTACGCGATATTCGTGGCGCCAAAGTGTCAGGCTGGTTGCTGAATGTTGAATTGACGCTACAACACCCTCAAAATCATCCGGGTGAATCCTGGTAAATACAACAGAAGCGTCTATCACAACCTCATCAGGGGTGACCCGGTAAATATCGCGTATTCCTTCGCTGGAATAGGGGAAGCAGGAGGTTCCATCCGTATTCAACAGATACTGGTAAACCATACCCGGCACGCGGTCAGCGATTTTATTTAACCGGTCGAGTGCTTCGGCCATTGCTTCAGAAGCACGTTTACGTTCGGCCATTTCGGTCTGAAGAACTTCATTAATTTCAGACAATTGGGCAGTTCGTTCAGCTATCCGGAGTTCAAGATTTGCATTCAGATTCCGGATTTCCTCTTCCGCCTGTTTTCGCTGCGTAATATCCTGATTTACATCAAGGTAATTAGTGATTTCCCCATCTTCCGTGATAATGGGATTAATAGAAACGTGCTCCCAGAACAGCTCTCCGTTTTTCTTTTTATCCTGCCATTCGCCTTCCCAAACCTGACCAGCAGTAATTGTTTTCCAAAGATCCTGATAAACACTTTTATCTGTCTTCCCCGATTTAAGCATTCGCGGATTATTTCCAATTACCTCGGCGCTGCTGTAACCGGTCGTAGACAGAAATGCGGGATTAACATATTCCATTCTGGCAGAAAGATCGGTAACAATTATAGAAACCGGACTTTGTTCGATAGCCAGGTAGAGTTTTTTGATCTCATTTTCCTGTTGTTTTTTCTCCGATACGTCACGGATAAAAGCCAAAACGTTATCCATTCCCAGTGGAACCAGGCGGGCTTCGTAAAAGGCAGGGCTAATTCCCTGGCCTACCTTATATTCGTATGAAACTAACTTCTTTAGTTCAATGCATTCATTAATCTTCTGAAGGTGATATTGGGCAGTTTCCTGATCAAATAAAGCTTCAATATTCATACCAACTACCTTGTCTTCAGGGGTAAGTAATTTTTCGGGGGTATTTGAATAGTACTCCATGTTGTTACCGTACTGATCCAGTACAAAGATCAGGTCGGGCATAGCTGTGATGATTGCATTTAACCGTTCGTTCTGCTGGCTGATTTTATGTTCTGAATTTTTCCGTTCGGTAATGTCGCGGTATTTCCATAAATGACCGTTATAGGCATTTTCGTGATAGGTTGGGATATAATCCCGTTCGAAATAACGCCCATCGGTCAGTTCCAGTTGGTCATTGAGTATGGCTTCTTTGTCTGCGAGAACCTTATGGATCTGGGTCAGGAATTTTTCGGGGTCTTTAAAAAGAGACTTGGTCTGTTCTGCCGATTCGGAACAATCGGCTCCTATCAGCGCATCAGGCGGAGCAGGAATGGAGAACATATCACAGAATAACTGGTTCGTCAGTACGATTTTCCGGCTTGAATCTTCGAGCAAAATACCCTCCTGCATATTGATGATCAGATTGCTGAGCAGTAATGTCTTTTCTTTTAATGCTTCCTGGGCAAGTTTGCGGTCGGTTATATCCCGGAAGATGCCATATGCCCCGGCATAGTTATTCCTTTCATCGAGTTTAGGAGAGACACTTACTTCAATGAACCGGATATTTCCTGCCTTTGTAACGATCTGAAGTTCATAATCATTTGTAATTCCATACTTTCGCCTTGAGGTTTGATGAGCTATTTTCTCAATTTCCCTCGGATTCAGAAAATCATATAAGGGAGATCCGGTAAGTTCATCAATAGTTGTTTCAAATATTTTAGCTGCAGCGGCGTTAACAAATTCGAAAATTTCATCCTTATTCACCAGACCAATCCCTTCGGCTTGCGACTCGACAATTGATTTGAACTTCTTCTCACTGTCCATGAGCGCATTTTCTGCTTCTTTGCGTTCGCTGATATCACGCACGAAATAGAGAATGCTTTCAGGTTTGCCATTTGAATCAAGCAAAACGGTTGAATTCAATTCCACATAAAATCTGCTCTTGTCCTTTTTTAGGGCGATATATTCTCTGATCTTCTTCTCCTCTTTGTCTGACAGCAATTTTTGAAGATTTACTGCCAATTGGTTATGGCAGGAAGGATCAATAAAATCAAAGAAGGAACCGCCAATAAACTGATTTTTTTCTTCCGGAGTATAGCCACACATTAAAGCGATGTTATCCGATAGGAACTGAATCTTACCATCCACTGAAGCCATACCGATTCCATCGGTTGAGGTGGCAATAATAGCTTCCCATTTTTGACTGCTTTTAAGAAGTGCCTCTTCTGTGTGTTTCCTGTGGGTAATGTCAATAAGTGTACCTGAACCGCCCATAAATACCCCATTTTGAGAGATCTTTTTTGTGGATAACCTTATCCAGCAAGGTTCACCTGATTTTTTAAATATCTGGTATTCTTCCTCCAATTCGGATTTTTCGTCAAGTACTGCCAATCTTTTCAAGAGAGGTCCGGAATTGTCTCCAACAAATTCAGCAAAATTTCTTCCGGTTATCTCTTCTGAGGTGTACCCTAATATTTTATAAATCGGAGAACTAATGTATTTTACTATACCCGCAGCATCCACTTCATAAATAGCATCGTTAACATTCTCAACCAGGTGCCGGTATTTCTCCTTGCTTTCACGCAGCATTCTGTCCATTAATTGTCGTTCGGTAATATCCTGAACATGCGAATAAAGCAACTCTTTTTCTTTGTATTTGATCGGGCCGGAATGAACTTCAACCTCCCTTATTTCACCACTTGCCAACCTGTGCTTAAATAAGAAGTGTTTACGCTTCTGCGCTTTGGCAAGGTTCATTTCAAAAAACAGTTCTTCAGGAGCCAGGGTATTGATCTCCGAGATATTCATTTTGCACAGTTCAGCATGTGTCCAGCCGTAATAACTGCAGGCTACCGGGTTTGCATCTTCAATCGATCCGGTAACCGGGTCTATAATGAGCATTACGGTATGGTTATTCAGAAAAAGGGATTTGTACCGCTCATAACTCTGGTACAATTCGTACTCAGATACTCTAAGATGTGTAATATCCTGGAAAACAGCCAGACAGGATTCTCCGTCTTCAGACCGTGTCCCTTCGACATGAATATAGATGGAAGGACTGTCATTTGGCACCAACGTTAATTCGCACGTTTCTTTACTCCTGCCTTTAAAAATTCTTCTGAGAAAGTCATTAAATTCCAAAAGCGTATCTGCTGAAACGAATCTCGAAAAATGGCAGTTCAGGAGGTGCGAACGCTTCTTTCCAAGCATTTGGGCACATAAAATATTCAGTTTACGGATTATTCCGGATGCCGACAGGGTAAGATAACCAGATGGGGCAAAATCATATAATTCGATGTAACTTTGAGAAGCTACCTGGGCTGCAGCTTTTGCGAGTCTGAGTTCTTCATTTTGAATGATAAGTTCTTCATTCTGAATTTCAAGTTCTATCCTCTGAACCTCAAATTCGTGAATAAGATTAAGTAATTCAATTTCAGTAAGTTTAGAGGTTAACGGGGTATTGGGCTGATCTTTCAGACGGTCTAAGGCTCTTTGGCGCAAAATTGAAGAAACATTCGGAGGTTTTTTTTCCATTTTAATTCGTCTATATTCTGGTTAAGAAGGGCTCATCCAAATGATTAGTATGATGGCGTTAAAACCTGACAACTGAAAACAGTCACCGGCATTTATCAAATAAGGCAATTGTTGGCGTTACAAAACAGTCAAAAATAGGAATAATATCGATATAAAACAATTCACATTGTTAAATATTTTAACTAGTGTAAAATATTTATTTTCATGTAAAATATTACTTCAACATCTTACTTGAGTAGTTACCGGATAAAATTAGATTTATCAGGTAACTGATTATACAAAATATGAGAAAGCTATTACGGGAAAATCAAAATAATTCGCTTATTTACTTAGTCTTACCATTATTCCAAACCTGAATCCCGATTCGAACAGCCGTTGCTGGCTCCTGGTTGAGGCAAATGGAATTAGTGAATGAACTTTGGCATACGGGTTTGCAAAAAGTGACAGCGTCCTGTTCAGGTCAAATTTCAAACCCAGACCAAGATTAGCCCCTAACCCATTTTGATTGACGATCAGATTTGAACTGGTTGCATCGATGTCGAGGAATACTCCTCCGTTCACAAAGAAATATTTCAGAAAATTTAAGCGTATTGTGGCTGGTACTTGTATTAATGAAAATTTGGCAAGATTGGGAGTCCCGCCATAGATCAGAGGAAGATTTGGTACTATAATAATCTTATATTCAGCGTATTCAATTCCTGTTTCAAAATCGATTGCCCGGTTAAGCTTATAACTGTAGTTTATTCCAAAAGTTCTAAATCCATCGCTGTTGTACCCGGGTCCACCCATTGTTTTTTGAAAATTCATAAGGTCATTGGAGCCGAAGGATGAAAAAGTCAGGCCAATTTGACTTTTCCCACGATTTGGTTCCGCATCACCGGCTTTAGAAGTGATGGATATTCCTAAAATCAACAGATAAATGAGAATGACCGATTTTTCCATTGGTTGGGTTTTGGCTGGATTAAAATATAATTTAACTTAATTATTTTCTTATTATCACCTTATAACCGCATTTGTAAGGTGTTACCCTACCATAACAATATACATAACAACGTAGAGACAAAGCAATGCCTTGTCTCTACGCGTTTTATACCATTAATTTCAATATTTGTAATGTCCGATATCTTCGAGCGATGATGCGCGGATGAATTCGGCACGGGCTTTGACTTCCCCTTTGGCCATTTTATTGAAATTCTGGGCAGACCGGGCATATTCGATATCGCGGTTTGCGTCGATTACCAGCAGGTAGCTCATGATGATATATCCGGCCATCTCCACCAGGCGGCGGGCATGGAAGTCGATGAATTCGTTGTCTCCCACATTAATTACCTTTTCGACAGCCTCTTCAAAATCCCAGGTTAGGGAGATCAGGGTACGGCGGTATTTTTCAAGTTCAGGTTTCAGTTCCAGTTTTTCGTATACCCGGATTTGTTTCAAATATCCTTCAGTTGTGACCCCTCTGATTGCGGCTACAACCTGAAGCTGAGTCGTCCCTTCGTAAATAGAGGTAATTCGGGCATCGCGGTAAATCCGTTCCACGGCGTAATCTTTCATAAATCCGGACCCCCCGTGAATCTGAATGGCATCGTAAGCATTTTGGTTGCAATATTCGGAGGTAATCCCTTTTGCCAGGGGGGTAAAGATATCGGCAAGGCGCTGATACTCCTTCATCTCATCGCGCTCTTCATTGGTCAATTTGCGCTCTTCGGAGATATGCTGATAAGTTTTATACAGATCGACGAACCGGGCTGTTTCATAAAGCAGCGTTCTGGAAGCATCCAGTTTTGCCTTCATGACTGAAAGCATTTCGTAAACTGCAGGGAACTGGATAATTGTTTTTCCAAACTGGGCACGTTCTTTGGCATATTGCAGCGCTTCACGGTAGGCTGCTTCGGAGATGCCCACAGATTGTGCGGCGATACCAAGTCTCGCTCCATTCATCAACGCCATCACATATTTGATCAGACCCATCTTGCGGTTTCCGATCAGTTCGCCGGGTGCGTCCTTAAAAACCAGTTCGCAGGTCGGAGAACCTATGATTCCCATTTTGTGTTCGATTCTTCGCACGGTAACACCTCCGTTGCGTTTGTCGTAAACGTACATGGATAAACCGCGGCCATCGCGGGTCCCCTCTTCCGAGCGGGCCAGAACCAGGGCAATATCCCCATCGCCATTGGTTATAAATCGTTTAACCCCGTTCAGTAACCAGGTTCCCTTTTTCTCGGACCAGGTAGCCTTAAGCTGTACGGCCTGAAGGTCAGATCCGGCATCGGGTTCGGTCAGATCCATTGCCATAGTTTCGCCCTGCACCACCCGGGTAAGCCATCTCTCCTTTTGTTCTTCGGAGGCAAATTCATTTAAGGTCTCGGCACAATCCTGCAGACCCCATATATTTACAAAACCGGCATCTGCCCGTGAAACGATATCGGCGGCCATGATATAAGGGACAATTGGAAAATTCAGTCCCCCAAATCGTCTGGGTAAGGTTATTCCAAGTAATCCTGCTTTAATCAGGGCATCCAGATTCTCCTGGGTTCCTTTGGCATAAATGACCCGGCCGTCTTCCACGCGAGGACCCTCGGCATCGATTGATTCGGCATTGGGGGCAATAATATCACCGCTGATTTCACCAACCACCTCAAGGACACGCTCATAGCTGTCCATCGCATCTTCAAAATCAAGAGGAGCATAATCAAAGTCTTCTTTATCGGTGAAGTTACGTTCCTTGAGCATAACCAGCTTTTGCATCATGGGATGCGACAGGTGGAATTTCAGGTCTCTGTTATCGTTATATAAATTTGCCATTTCTCTTTTAATTTTTAAAGCCCCACCTAACAGTAAGACTTAGGTTAAACCATATTACATCGTGTTGTATAGCTCTCCTCCATTGGAGGGGTCGGGGAAGGCTTTTTACTTCGTATTTTGTTTATAATACCTGATCATTTTAGGGATTATCTCCGAAATATCACCTGTAATTACGTAATCGGCAAGGGAGTTAATCGGTGCATCAGGGTCTGTATTGATTGAGATGATCTGGGCTGATTCTTCCATACCTGCGCGATGCTGCACCTGACCGGAGATACCGCAGGCAATGTACAATTTAGGGCGTACCGTAATACCGGTTTGGCCGATCTGCCGTTCATGTTCTGCATAACCGGCATCAACTGCAGCACGGGAAGCACCTACTTCGGCACCCAGCACGTCTGCGAGCTCGTAGAGGAGCTTGAAATTTTCTTTTGAACCAACACCATAACCTCCGGAAACAACGATGGAAGCCCCTTTAATATTGATTTTCCGTTTCTCCAGGTGGCGTTCTATGATCTGAACTGCAAAATCGGTATCTGAAACATATTTTGATACCTCCAGGTGGTTCACTTTTGAGGGATAATTGGCATTGATGATCTGTTTCCGCATCACCCCTTCGCGAACTGTAGCCATTTGGGGGCGGCAATCGGGATTGATAATCCAGGCGATAATGTTTCCGCCGAATGCAGGACGGATCTGGTATAGCAAATTTTTATAAGTCTTTCCGGCTTTCTTATCTTCGTGGTCACCAATTTCGAGGCTGGTACAATCGGCTGTTAATCCGCTGTGGAGCGCGGAAGAGACACGTGGTCCCAGGTCGCGGCCGATTGGAGTTGCCCCCATCAGCGCAATCTGAGGTTTTTCCTCCTGGAATAATTTTATCAGAACTGCAGCGTGAGGTGCAGTGGTATAGGGAGCCAAACGGGGATCATCGATGATATGCACCACGTCAGCACCATAAGGAATGACCTGTTTTTCAATGTCTTTAAGATTGGCCCCAATAATGACTGCCTCGAGTTGACATTTGAGTTCATTGGCCAGAGTACGTCCTTTAGTCAGGAGTTCAAGACTCACATCGGCCACAACTCCATCTTCAACTTCACAATAAACAAATAAGTTATCCATTTCAAATATTTTTTATACCCTTAAATTAACTACTAACCAATTACATGACTCTCGATTAATTCCTTCATCAGGTCATTGATACCTTCATCAGCAGCAGTCAATCGTTTTGCGTCCTTTGCCTGTAAGATAACATTTTCGATCCGTTTTACTTTTGTCGGAGAACCGGTCAGTCCCAATTGATCCGGCACAGACTGAATCTCATTGACTGTCATTTCATGAATATTCAGAAATGGGCGGGAATCATAAAGGTAGAGATAATCTTCAGCGGCATTTTGGCGTTCAGTAACTGTACGGGCATGCTTGTATTTCATCAGCAGTTTTGCATTCCGTGAACGGCAATCAGGTGCAGAACTGTTTACTGTAAGCAGCAAGGGAAGTGGTGCTTTCACTGTTTCTACACCATTATCGAGCCGGCGGCGAACCTTTATTCCGGATTTCTCAACCTGGAGTATGGCTTCAACATAGGTAATCTGGTTTATTCCTAGTTTCTCCGCAACCTGTGGTCCAACCTGAGCGGTATCGCCATCAATAGCCTGACGACCTGCAACGATCAGATCAAACTTGCCCATCTCTTTAATGGCCTGACAAAGTGCATAGGATGTAGCGAGTGTATCAGATCCGGCAAAAGCCCTGTCTGTCAACAAAATGCCTCCGTCTGCACCTCTGTACAATCCTTCCCTGATTATTTCGGCGGCTCTTCCTGGTCCCATAGTTAAAATGGTGACTGTTGTTCCGGGGATTTCGTCCTTTACCCGAAGCGCCAATTCTAGCGCGTTGAGATCTTCAGGATTAAAAATAGCAGGAAGAACGGCCCTGTTCACGGTTCCATCGGCCTTCATCGCATCTTTCCCTACATTTCGTGTATCAGGAACCTGCTTCGCGAGTACAATAATTCTTAAACCCTTCATAGTTATTCTGTATGATTTTGAATCTTTTGATCAGCAAATATAAAACTTAAGCAGTTGATGACAAATTCCGAAAAATCGACCAGGGGATTCAAAGATTTACATTAATGGTCTGTAAAGAAGTTTTAACATTTGTAACTCCACTGGAATTCAAAGACTTCAAGTCGTGGAAACTTAAACGTCGTTGAATTAAGTCATCAAAATGCTGATATTGAAGCTAATAATTTAGAATGATTATTGAAAAATAATAAAGTCCGGGCCCGACTCAAAGTCGGGCCCGGACCAGCATTAAAATTAACAAAATCGGCAGCTTACGCCATGCCAGTTGGGCCGCCAAAAGTCATAGGGACCATATTGACTTGTCCTTCATGGATTTGGATTGGCCCATGCAGGGTTTCATATTTATGGACATTTTCCTGAAGAGCGAGCATCAGCCGTTTTGCATGTTCAGGGGTCAAAATGATCCTGGATTTAACGTTAGCTTTTGGAACTCCAGGCATTACCAGTACAAAATCGACCACAAACTCCGATGGTGAATGGGTGATTATTGCAAGGTTTGAATAATTTCCCTGAGCAACCTCCTCGCTTAACTCAATATTGAGTTGATTCTGATCTTCGTTTTGCATAATAATTGATTAATAATCTTCGTCTTCGTCGCCAATATTATCTCCTTTTTTGGAATCTATCAGACGATCATATTCGTCCTTGGAACCAACCACAATATTTTTAAACATTGGGTTACCGGTACCGGCAGGGATCAGATGTCCGCAAATTACGTTCTCTTTCAGCCCTTCAAGATAGTCGATCTTTCCGTTAATCGCCGCTTCGTTCAGTACTTTTGTTGTTTCCTGGAATGAAGCTGCCGACATCCATGATTTAGTCTGGAGTGATGCACGGGTAATACCCTGCAAAACCTGACTTGACGTTGCAGGAACAGCATCCCTGGCTTCTACAGTTTTCTTATCGCGACGTTTAAGCAGTGAATTCTCATCCCTTAACCGACGGGCAGTAATGATCATTCCCGGCTTCAATGTTTCTGAATCGCCTGCCTCAATGATGATCTTCTTGGCATAAACCCAGTCATTCTCTGTAGTGAAATCACCCTTGTCAACGATCTGTTTTTCAAGGAAACGGGTATCTCCGGCATCTTCAATTTCCACCTTACGCATCATCTGACGTACGATAACCTCGAAGTGTTTGTCGTTGATCTTCACACCCTGCATCCGGTAAACATCCTGCACTTCGTTCACGATATACTCCTGAACTTTTGTAGGACCTTTGATTGCCAGGATATCGGATGGAGTAATTGCTCCATCAGAAAGGGCAATCCCGGCACGTACATAGTCACTCTCCTGAACCAGGATCTGACGTGAAAGGGGAACCAGGTATTTTTTGACTTCACCGGTACGGGAAGTAATAACCACCTCCCGGTTTCCTCGTTTAATTTTTCCAAGGGTAACCTCACCGTCGATTTCAGAAACAACAGCAGGATTTGAAGGGTTACGGGCCTCAAAGAGTTCGGTAACACGTGGAAGACCACCAGTGATATCACCCGCTTTTCCCGATGCACGCGGGATCTTGACCAAAACCTCACCACTCTTCACCATCTGACCGTCATCCACACTTAAGTGACCTCCAACCGGAAGGTTGTAAGAACGGATCTCCTGATCGTTCTCGTCAACAATTTGTAACGTCGGGTTTTTGGTTTTATCTCTGGTTTCAATGATTACCTTCTCCTTGTAACCAGTTTGCTCGTCTGATTCCTCACGGCAGGTAACACCATCGATCAAATCGCTGTATGAAACACGTCCGTTGAATTCATTGACAATGACACCGTTATAAGGATCCCATTCGCAAATGATCGCATCTTTTTTAATGTCCGCGCCATTTTTTACGAATAATTTGGAGCCATAAGGCATACTATGGGTTGATAGAGTAATCCCTGTATTTTTATCGATAATCTTGAGTTCCGCGAGCCGGCTGACAACGATATCAATAATATCTCCCTTTTCATCTGTCCATTCGACAGAGCGAAGCTCTTCGATTTCGGCAATACCATCATAGCGGGCAACAACAGTCGACTGAGTTGAAACGTTTCCTGCAATACCCCCTACGTGGAAAGTACGCAAGGTAAGCTGGGTTCCAGGTTCTCCGATAGACTGGGCAGAGATTACACCAACAGCTTCTCCGAGTTGAATCATTTTGGCAGTTGCGAGATTTCGACCATAGCACTTTGCGCAAACTCCATTTTCGGCTTCACAGGTCAAAACTGATCTGATCTCAACGCGTTCAATTGGTGAATCTTCAATAATATCAGCGACTTCTTCGATAATCTCTTCGCCGGCACTGATGATCAGTTTCCCGGTAAGCGGATGATAGATATCGTGAACAGTAGTACGTCCGAGAATTCGTTCAGACAATGAAGCTACAACCTCTTCGTTGTTCTTCAATGCTGTAGCGATCAATCCGCGTAACGTACCGCAATCTTCAAGATTAATAATCACATCCTGAGCAACGTCAACCAGACGACGGGTCAGATAACCCGCGTCAGCCGTCTTCAGCGCCGTATCGGCAAGACCCTTACGGGCACCGTGGGTTGAGATAAAGTATTCAAGGACCGAAAGTCCCTCTTTAAAGTTTGCAAGGATCGGATTTTCAATAATCTGAGAACCGGTTGAACCCGATTTCTGAGGTTTAGCCATCAAACCACGCATACCGCACAGCTGACGAATCTGCTCTTTTGAACCGCGGGCTCCTGAATCCAACATCATATAAACAGAGTTAAATCCCTGTTTATCGGTACTGATGGTTTTCATTACACTCTGTGTCAGCCTGGCGTTTACATGTGTCCAGATATCGATTACCCCATTGTATCGTTCGTTATTGGTAATGAATCCCATGTTGTAGTTATTCAGTACCTCCTCAACTTCGGCATAACCTTCAGCAACCATTTCGGTTTTCACATCGGGAATAATTACGTCATCAAGATTGAAGGACAAACCTCCGCGGTAAGCCATTTTGTAACCAAGATCCTTGATATCATCGAGGAACTGGGCGGTGACGGCGTTATCGGTTCTTTTTAAGATATCGGCAATGATATCCCTTAAAGCTTTCTTGGTTAATATTTTATTGATATAGCCGGCTGCCTTGGGAACATATTCGTTGAACAGGATACGACCCAGCGTGGTATCAATCATCATTGTTTTAAGCTCGCCATTTTCGTCCAGATCCTGAGATCTTACATTGACGATGGCATGCATGTCAACCTTCCCTTCGTTGTAAGCGATGATCGCCTCTTCAGGAGAATAGAAAGACAAACCTTCACCTTTGGCATCCTTACGGGCTTTAGTCATGTAGTACAGACCAAGAACCATGTCCTGTGAAGGAACAGTAATAGGAGCGCCGTTGGCAGGATTTAATAAGTTGTGTGATGACAACATCAGCACCTGAGCCTCAAGGATAGCCGCATTTCCAAGCGGAAGATGGACTGCCATCTGGTCACCATCGAAGTCGGCATTGAAACCGGTACAAACCAGCGGGTGGAGACGAATAGCCTTTCCTTCAACCAAAACAGGCTGGAAGGATTGAATGGATAAACGGTGAAGCGTAGGCGCACGGTTTAAGAGAACCGGGTGACCTTTCATAACGTTTTCCAGAATATCCCAGACGACCGGATCTTTACGATCAACAATCTTTTTGGCAGATTTAACTGTTTTTACAATTCCACGCTCAATCAGTTTTCGGATTACGAATGGTTTGTAAAGTTCAGCGGCCATATCTTTAGGAATACCACACTCGTGTAATTTCAGGTGTGGTCCGACGACGATTACCGAACGGGCGGAATAGTCGACACGTTTTCCCAGCAAGTTTTGACGGAATCGTCCTTGTTTCCCTTTCAAAGAATCGGAAAGTGATTTTAAAGGGCGGTTGTTATCTGTTTTGACGGCATTTGATTTCCTGCTGTTATCAAACAATGAATCTACAGCTTCCTGGAGCATACGTTTCTCATTGCGGAGAATAACTTCAGGAGCTTTGATCTCGATCAATCTTTTCAGACGGTTATTGCGGATGATTACCCGGCGATAAAGGTCATTTAAATCGGAGGTTGCAAAACGGCCGCCATCCAAAGGAACCAAAGGACGTAAATCGGGCGGGATAACCGGCACAACTTTCACGATCATCCATTCGGGCTGATTTCTCCCTTTGGATGAGCGGAATGCCTCAACGACGTTCAAACGTTTTAAAGCCTCATTTTTCCGTTGTTGTGAAGTTTCGTTTCCCGCTTTATGTCTCAGATCGTAGGAAAGTTCATCCAATTCGAGTCTTTCAAGAAGTTTATGGAGGGCAATGGCACCCATATCTGCAATGAATTTATCGGGATGTTCATCGTCCAGCATCTGATTCTCCTTTGGTAAGGATTCCAGGATGTCGATATACTCTTCCTCGGTCAGGAAATCCAGGTATTTAACACCGTCATTTCCCTTAATCCCGGGGTTGATGACCACATACCTTTCATAATAGATAATCATGTCGAGTTTCTTGGTAGGGAGTCCCAACAAGTAACCCACTTTATTTGGTAATGATTTGAAGTACCAGATGTGAACGACAGGGACCACCAATGAGATGTGACCCATCCGTTCGCGGCGAACTTTTTTCTCGGTCACTTCGACACCACAGCGGTCGCAAACGATGCCACGGTAGCGGATACGTTTGTATTTTCCGCAGTGACACTCGTAGTCTTTTACCGGGCCAAAAATCCGTTCGCAAAAAAGACCATCGCGTTCGGGTTTATAGGTGCGGTAGTTAATCGTCTCAGGTTTAAGGACTTCTCCATGAGAGCGTTCAAGTATTTCTTCCGGTGACGCAAGACTTATACTGATCTTGGTGAAATTACTCTTAACCTTATTATCTCGTCTGAATGCCATAATTTTTTGAAAAAAAAATGTAGAATATAACTGATTTTATTCTCAACGATCAAATTTTACTTGTAACAGCGAGCTGTCACAAGTAAAATTTGAGCTTTCTATTCCAGGTTTACACTTAATCCAAGACCTCTTAGTTCGTGCAAAAGCACGTTGAGAGATTCGGGGATTCCGGGGTGTGGAAGAGGATCGCCCTTAACAATAGCTTCGTATGCTTTAGCACGACCAATAACATCATCCGATTTAACAGTGAGGATCTCCTGAAGAATATTTGCTGCACCAAATGCTTCGAGTGCCCATACCTCCATCTCACCAAAACGCTGACCCCCAAACTGTGCTTTACCGCCCAGAGGTTGCTGTGTGATCAGGGAGTATGGTCCGATAGAACGTGCATGCATCTTATCTTCAACCATATGGCCCAGTTTCAGCATATAGATCACCCCAACTGTTGCAGGCTGATCAAATGGTTCACCGGTTTCTCCATCATAAAGATTTGTTTTGCCGAAACGTGGAATCCCGGCTTTATCGGTATATTCAGAAATCTGTGTTAAAGTTGCTCCGTCAAAGATCGGAGTAGCAAAAGTGAGACCAAGCTCCTTACCTGCCCATCCAAGTACAGTTTCGTAAATCTGTCCAAGGTTCATACGAGAAGGCACACCCAGCGGGTTAAGAACGATATCGACCGGTGTTCCATCGGCAAGGAAAGGGAGATCCTCATCACGCACAATACGTGATACGATACCTTTGTTACCGTGGCGACCTGCCATCTTATCCCCGATCTGAAGTTTACGTTTCTTGGCGATATAAACCTTAGCCAACTGCAGGATTCCTGCAGGAAGTTCATCTCCAATGGTTACATTGTACCGTTTACGACGTGCAACAGCCTCTGCTTCCTTGTATTTCATGATGAAATTATTCACAAGAGCTGAAATCATATCGTTTTTATCCTTGTCTGTAGTCCACTTGTTAGGATTCACATTCAGGAAGTCGATACCCTGTAATTGTTTGAGTGTAAATTTATTTCCCTTAGTAATCAAATCAGCGTTAAAATAATCTTTTACCCCTTGCGATGTTTTGCCATTTACAAGGTTAAAGAGCTTATCGATCAAAATTTCGCGAAGTCTGCTGGTTTCTATTTCAAGTTCGACATCAATCTGCTCCAAGAGCGGTTTGGTAGCCATCTTCCCTTTCTTCTCTTTCACAACGCGTGAGAAAAGTTTCTTATCAATAACCACACCATTTAATGAAGGAGAAGCCTTCAATGAAGCATCCTTGACATCACCAGCCTTATCGCCAAAAATAGCGCGCAAAAGTTTTTCTTCGGGTGAAGGGTCTGATTCCCCTTTAGGAGTGATCTTTCCAATCAAAATATCGCCAGGTTTAACGATGGCACCAATTCTGATCAAACCATTTTCATCCAGGTTACGGGTTGCCTCTTCGCTCACATTTGGAATATCGGAGGTAAACTCCTCAGCTCCCCGCTTGGTATCCCGAACTTCGAGTGAATATTCATCAATATGGATGGAAGTAAAGATATCATCACGAACAATCCGTTCGGAGATCACAATAGCATCCTCATAGTTATACCCCTGCCATGGCATAAACGCCACTTTCAGGTTACGACCTAATGCCAGCTCACCATTTGCTGTGGCATACCCCTGGGTTAAGATATCGCCGGTATTAACCCGTTGTCCTTTGCGAACAAGCGGCTTAAGGTCGATACAGGTACCCTGATTGGTTTTCTTATATTTTGATAGATTATAACTTTTGAAATCGGGATCGAAACTGACATATCGTTCCTCTTCAGTCATGTCGTAACGGATGACAATTTTCGAGGCATCGACAAATTCAACGATTCCGGGACCTTCAGCAGAGATATTAATACGTGCATCGCGGGCAATATTCCCTTCAAGACCTGTTCCTACAATCGGAGCCTCAGGTCTTAGTAACGGAACAGCCTGGCGCATCATGTTTGATCCCATGAGGGCGCGGTTGGCATCATCATGCTCAAGGAAGGTGATCAAAGAGGCCGCAATAGAAGCGATCTGATTTGGTCCAACATCCATTAAATTGGCATCTTCCTTGTTTGCCAACGGATAATCGGCATCGAGACGAGCCTTTACCTTTGCATTTTGAAAATTACCATCTGCATCAATAATTGCATTCGCCTGAGCAATAATTTTACCTTCTTCCTCCTCAGCAGTGAAATAGGCGACATCCTCATTATTCAGGTTTACCTTGCCATTGCTTGCACTACGATAGGGGGTTGAGATAAACCCAAGATCGTTAATTTTAGCGAAAACGCAAAGTGAGGAGATCAATCCGATATTCGGGCCTTCAGGAGTTTCGATCGGACAAAGACGGCCATAGTGGGTATAATGGACGTCACGCACCTCGAATCCGGCACGTTCGCGTGAAAGACCGCCTGGTCCCAAAGCTGACATGCGCCGCTTGTGGGTCATTTCGGCCAACGGATTGGTCTGGTCCATAAACTGGGAAAGGGCATTCGTTCCAAAGAAGGAGTTAATGACCGAGACGAGTGTTTTGGAGTTGATCAGATCAATCGGGGTGAAAACCTCATTGTCACGAACATTCATCCGTTCGCGGATGGTGCGGGCCATACGGGCCAGACCAACGCCAAACTGGGTGAACATCTGTTCGCCGACTGTACGTACACGACGATTCGACAAGTGATCGATATCATCAACGTCTGTTTTTGAATTGATCAGTTTAATCAGGTACTTAATAATCTCAATAATATCGAGTTTTGTAAGTACACGGGTAGTCATATCAATGTTCAGACCTAATTTCCGGTTGATACGAAAACGTCCGACTTCTCCTAAATCGTAGCGAACTTCAGAGAAGAACAGCTTGTCGATAACATCGCGTGCTGTTGCCTCATCGGGCGGTTCTGAATTCCGGAGTTGACGGTAAATATGAAGTACAGCTTCCTTTTCAGAATTACAAGGATCTTTCTGTAGTGTATTATAAATAATTGCAAAATCGCCTGAACCGGCTTCTTCCTTATGGAGAAGGATTGTTTTGGTTCCGGAATCAAGGATTTCATCAACGTGATCATTGGTAATCGTCACCTCACGGTCTACAATTACTTCGTTACGTTCAATAGATACCACTTCACCGGTATCTTCATCCACGAAATCCTCAACCCATGTTTTGAGCACTCGAGCCGCAAGTTTCCTCCCTACATACTTTTTCAATGCAGTTTTTGAAACTTTTATTTCATCGGCCAGATCGAAAATTTCAAGGATATCCTTGTCGCTTTCGTAACCAATGGCACGCAGGAGTGTGGTAACCGGTAATTTCTTTTTACGATCGATATAAGCAAACATCACATTATTGATGTCAGTTGCAAATTCGATCCATGAACCTTTAAAAGGGATAACCCTGGCTGAATACAATTTTGTCCCGTTAGCATGGACACTTTGTCCGAAGAAAACGCCGGGGGATCTGTGGAGCTGTGATACGACTACCCGTTCGGCACCATTAATTACAAATGAACCGGTTGGGGTCATATAAGGGACAGTTCCCAGATAAACATCCTGAACGACAGTATCAAAATCTTCGTGTTCAGGGTCTGTACAAAAAAGTTTGAGCTTTGCTTTCAGGGGTACGCTATAGGTTAAGCCCCGTTCGATACACTCGTCAATGCTATAGCGTGGAGGATCGACCTGGTAGTCGATAAACTCGAGAACAAAATTATTTCTGGTGTCGGAAATCGGAAAATTCTCCTGAAAAACCTGGTAAAGATCTTCATTTTTGCGGTCTTCCGGAGAGGTCCCCAACTGGAAAAATTCTTTAAAAGATTTAATCTGCACCTCCAGAAAATCGGGGTACTCTATTTTGCTTCTGGTGGATGCAAAACTGATCCTTTGATTTGTATAATTTGAAGACATTATAGGCCAAGATTAAAGAACAGAAATATAAACATGAAAAGGTTTAGAATCCCTTGACGGGATTCTAAACCGCATATAACCTTGTAGTACAGGTCAAAATCTTATTTGACTTCAACTTCTGCGCCAGCTTCTTCCAATTGAGCTTTAAGGGATTCTGCTTCTTCTTTTGAAACTTTTTCTTTGATAGCCTTAGGTGCGTTATCAACCAGGTCTTTAGCCTCTTTCAGTCCAAGACCGGCAAGTTCCTTAACTAATTTTACAACTGCCAATTTAGATTGACCACCGAATTTAAGGATTACATCAAATTCAGTTTTTTCAGCAGGTGCTTCAGCTTCGGCTGCTGCTGAAGGAGCTGCAACTGCAACTGCTGCTGCAGCTGGTTCAATACCGTACTCTGATTTAAGGATACCTGCGAGCTCATTAACTTCTTTAACTGTCAGGTTAACAAGTTCTTCTGCAAGTTTTTTAAGATCTGCCATTTTACTTGAGATTTAAATATTAATTGATTCTTTGATTCACACTAAAAATTAACTAGGCATTACGTTCTTCCAACGTTTTGAGTACCCCTGCGATGGTTTGCCCACCCGACTGGAGTGCTGACAATACATTTTTAACAGGAGCCTGCAACGTTGCGATAATGCCGCCAATAAGTTCTTCTTTTGATTTAACATTGATCAATGCTTCGAGTTGATCAGCGCCAATGTAGGCACATGATTCAACAAAAGCTCCCTTTAACACCGGTTTTTTGTTTTTCTTGCTAAACTCTTTGATCAGTTTTGCAGGAGTACTTCCGGAGTTTGAGAACAGGATTGATGTGTTATTTACTAGTACGTCATAAAGTTCTTCAGAATTCTTTTCGGAATTTTCGAGTGCTTTACGGAGGATGGTGTTTTTAACTACAACCAGTTTAACTTCCCGTTTGTTGCATAACCTTCTGAGGTCACTGGTGACTTCAGCATTGAGGTTAGAGATATCGGCAAGGTAATAATGGCTGTATGAATTGATCTCTTTGGTTAATTTTTCAATAACCTGTAGTTTCTCTGATTTTTTCATCTCAACATTATTTACTATTCCAGGCAAGTTTTAGGTTCCACCTGGATGCCGGGGCTCATAGTACTGGATACATAAACACTTTTTATGTAAGTACCTTTTGCAGCAGCGGGTTTTAATTTCTGAATAGTATGAACGAATTCCCTGGCGTTTTCCACAATCTTTTGTGGATCAAACGATACTTTACCAACGGAAGTGTGTACAATGCCGAACTTGTCTACTTTAAAGTCGATCTTACCCATCTTAACTTCT
>CAIXZH010000075.1 GCA_903923905.1 uncultured Bacteroidia bacterium | reverse complement strand
AACGTCAGATGGTTGTTTATTATAATGTTATCAATATTCTGGGTGACCGTTTGAATAAAAATCCTTCAACAACAATTACCCTGGTCGGATCCTCCATGAAAGGTCCAAAAGATGGCAGGGAAATGGCAGAATCAGTCAAGAAATACCTGGTTGATGTGTTTCAGATTGATCCTTCAAGGATTGGTATTGAAGGTCGCGTAAAACCAAAAATACCGTCTGAACAACCTGGTGGGAAACTCGAGCTCGTCCTTCTTCGTGAGGGAGACCGCAGGGTATCCATCGAGAGCAATTCTCCAGCCCTGTTGATGGAATTCCAGAGTGGCCCGGATGCCCCTTTAAAACCAATAGAAATCGTTTCGGTTCAGGAAGCCCCCGTTGATAGCTATGTTTCATTTAAGGTTGAGGGAGCAAAAGAGGCATTTACGTCATGGTCTCTGGAAATTGCAGACGAATCAGGAAAGGTGCAAAATTTCGGACCGTATACACAGGAAATGGTAAGTATTCCCGGAAAATCCATTTTGGGTGACCGTCCTTCGGGTGATTATAAATTGACCATGGTTGGTCAGACCAAAAGCGGTAAGGAAATCAGGAAGACAACTTCTGCACACATGGTGCTTTGGACTCCGGCAACAACTGAGGAGATGATGAGGTTCAGCATTCTTTATGAATTTAATAAATCCACAGCCATCACTATGTACGAGAATTACCTTACCGAAATTGTAATTCCAAAGATTCCAACGGGTGGAACTGTGATCATACATGGTCATACCGATATCATTGGAGGTGAGGATTATAATTTGAAACTGTCGATAGCCAGGGCCGAAGATGTCAGAACCATCCTTGAAAGTGGCCTTGCCAAAGCTGGAAGGAGTGATGTTAAATTTGAAGTACACGGATTTGGAGCAGATCAAAACCTGGCACCCTTTGAAAATAAATATCCGGAAGAACGCTTTTATAACCGGACAGTTATTATTGATATTGTCCTTGCAAAATAAGTTTAATAGTTATTTACTTCTTACAAAAAGGGGGTGTCCGGATAAATCCAGACACCCTTTTTCTATGTGTGAATAATGTAATTCTTATTGGGAATTGTGTAACGTATCACCTCTCCTACAGACGCATCTTTGTATAAAGATATTTTATAACCATTAGAAATAAATACCATGAACACAACAGAAGTAAAAGGAAACTGGAATGAGCAGAAAGGCAAGCTCAAACAGAAATTTGCAGTCTTAACGGACAATGACCTTATGTTTGAAGAAGGCAGGAAAGAGGAGATGCTGGGAAAGCTTCAAATCACTCTTGGCAAAACCAAAGAAGAATTATACAAGATTATAGGTGCACTATAAACCATTGCTTAACATGAAAAGTCATCGTTCACCGGGCCTCACTGTGAACGGTGCTTTTTTTTGATTAAATCCATTTGCAATTATCCAAGTGTACTTATCATGAAAAAACTTACTCCAAGTCTGCATAAGGCAAAGAAAATCACTATAAAAATCAGTGAAAAAACAATTGCAACTACAGAAGAGGCAAGTAATTTTTTAACAGATTTTGCAGATGTATTATTGTTTATTACACGAACCGTAAAAGAGACATTTTCCTTCGATTTTGAATTCAGGGAATTTTTGCGCCAATGCTTTCAAATTGGATATAAAACTCTGCCTTTGATCTCAATAACTGGAATCATTATGGGTTTGGTACTCACGATCCAGTCACGCCCTTCTCTTGCAAAATTCGGAGCCGACGCAATGCTTCCCGGAATGGTGGCAGTGTCCCTCATCCGAGAAATGGGACCAGTGATTACCGCTTTGATTTGTGCCGGGAAGATTGGATCAGGTATGGGGGCAGAATTGGGCTCCATGAAAGTCTCCGAACAAATTGAAGCAATGGAGGTATCCTCTACCAATCCGATGAGATTTCTAGTCGTTACTCGCGTTTTGGCTGCTACGCTTATGGTGCCATTGCTCATTTTGTATGCCGATGCCTTAGGGATACTTGGAAGCTGGATCGGTGCAAATATTAAAGGGGATGTAACATTTATTCTGTTTTTCTCCCAGGCATTTCGCCATATCGATTTTATCGATTTCTTACCTGCATTTGTGAAATCAGTATTTTTTGGAGCAGTAATAGGAATAGTCGGATGCTATAAAGGATATAATGCCGGACGTGGTACCGAAAGTGTCGGAATTGCTGCAACATCTGCCGTAGTTTTGGGATCACTACTGGTACTGGTAGTGGATGTTGTTGCCGTTCAACTCACTGATCTGTTATGATCTGATAATTTATTAATATTCAATTTTTTTCATAATGAATGATACCCAAGCAGAAATAATCTCTCCCTCTATATCAAATAGTCTCAAACAGGTTGTTGACATAAAGAATCTGAGGAAAAGTTTTGGTAATCAGGAAGTATTGAAAAATGTGTCATTAAAACTATTTAATGGTGAGAATTTGGTAGTACTAGGGAAATCCGGTTCCGGGAAATCGGTACTGATCAAATGCATTGTTGGGTTATTAAATGCGGATAGCGGATCAATTAACGTGCTTGGAGAAAATGTGAATGAATTAAACAGTCAGGATTTAGGAGAATTGAGAAAGAAAGTCGGATTTTTATTTCAAAGTGGTGCACTTTATGATTCGATGACCGTAAAACAGAATCTGGAATTTCCGTTACACCGGGTGAGAAAAGAACTTACTCAAAAAGAAATTGAAGAAAAAGTAGAAGAAGCTCTCGAGAATGTCGGATTATCAGACGCCATTAATAAAATGCCATCCCAGCTTTCCGGTGGAATGCGGAAACGGATAAGTCTGGCCAGAACTATCGTGGTTGACCCGTTAATTATGCTTTATGACGAACCCACGACAGGATTGGATCCCGTAACTTCTGATGAAATAAGTTTGCTTATAAATTCCATTCAAAAGAAATATAAAACGTCCTCTATCATCATTACCCATGATATTGAATGCGCCAGAGAAACGGCAAACCGGGTTATAATGTTACAGGATGGCGAAGTTTACTTGGAAGGAAATTTGACTGAATTTGAAAAGTCAGATGACCCAACTATCAGATCATTCTTTAAATAATTGTTTCACAAGGTTTAAAATTATACCATAAAGATATGGAAATGCATACAGATCAGTTTAAAGTACGGTTAGGGCTTTTTGTCGCAGGAGGATTGGCTTTGTTTATTCTTGCCATATTTATCATCGGCAAACAAAAAAATTTATTTAATCCTGTTTATTCGCTCAATGCAACTTTTTACAATGTGAGTGGATTGCAGGTTGGAAATAACATCCGTTTTTCCGGAATTAATATAGGTACTGTCGACAACATAACTATCATTAACGACTCTACGGTAAAAGTAGTTATGTCGATTAAGAAAGAGGTTAAGAAGTTTATTAAGAAGGATAGCGAGGTCTCCATCGGTTCAGAAGGACTTATTGGCGACCGGCTTCTCATCATCACGCAAGGAAGCACTAATGCCCCTTTAGCCATGGAAGGTCAACAACTTGCCTCCAAAGAGCCGGTTGAAACTGATGCTATTATGGCAAGTTTAAAGGTAACTGCAGGTAATGCCGAAATTGTATCGCTTCAACTTGCCGAGATCATGACGAAAATAAACGGAGGAAACGGAACTCTGGGCCGGTTGATCCAGGACACGGCAATTGCTGAAAATCTAAATCAGACCATTGTAAATCTGAAAAAGAGCTCCAAAGGATTAGGAGAAAATATGGAGGCAGTCAAGCATAACTTCCTTTTTAGAGGATATTTTAAAAAGAAAGAAAAAGTAGAAGAACAGAAGGCTGAAGAGAAAAAAACTTCTAATGAAAAGAAATAAATAAAGATTTTAAAAATGACACAAGCAAATGTGGCTCAAAAGTATTTTCTTCCTTTTACTTACTTCAATTTTAATCAGTGATTTTGCAGCTGCCCAACAAATTCCTGCCAAAAAAGATTCAACCCATCTTTATAAAAATATTGAGGCCTATTCGAAGAAGGGTAAGTTCACCAGGTTTATGTACTCGCTTGTTTTCAGGCCGGTTGCACATGGCTCAAAAAAAAGAAAATATAAGAAACTGATAAATAAACCGCTAAGTTCATTTGAGGGGAAAATTATTCGCCACATTAATATTGAAACCTTAGACCCGTTTGGTTATTCAATTGGAGATACCCTAGTTGCAGCGCCGAATTTTATTTCGAAAACAGGAAACAGCCTGCATATCAAGTCTCAGTCGATTACCATTCGGAATTTATTATTAATCAGACAGAACCAACCTTTCGATTCATTGCTTGTAAAGGAGTCTGAACGTTTGGTGCGTACCCGAAATTATATAACGGATGTTTTTTTTTATGTAAAAGCATCCTCAGTAAAATCGGACTCTGTGGATATTTTCATACGGGCGCTGGATATCTGGAGCATTATTCCCAGTGGTTCGGTTTCCGCCTCAGGCATCAATATCGGTTTAACGGATAATAATTTCATGGGATTAGGTCATACTTTCCAGGATGTTTATGCCAAGGATTATACCCAGCGGAATAATTCCTTCCTTGCAAATTATACGATTCCAAACATCAAAAACACCTATATAGCAACAGTTTTGCATTATGACGACATGTTGGGAAGTAAAAATTCAAACAAAAGTTTGACTTTTGATCGTCCTTTTTTCTCCCCATTTGCAAAGTGGGCAGCAGGTGTATCTTTTTCGCAGCAATTCAGGTTGGACTCATTTAGAATGAGTAATATGGTATATATACCGCAACGGTTTAAATATAATACCCAGGATTATTGGGTTGGTAATGCTTTTCGGATTTTCATGGGGAATACGGAGGACAAACGTACTACTAATTTCATTTCCACCTTCCGGTTCTTGCGTATACGATACCACGAAAAACCACCCGATTCAATAGACATTCAGCATAATTATTCCAATGAAAATTTTTATATGGCAGGCATTGGAGTCTCAACCCGAAAATATGTACAGGATAAATTCATCTTTAAATTTGGAATTACTGAAGATGTCCCGATTGGAAAAGTTTTCAGCCTGACAGGTGGCTATCAGGAAAGAAATAATGCCGGCAGATTATATTTGGGTGGGCGAATCTCTTTAGGTAATTATTACTCATGGGGATACCTGAGCTCTGACTTTGAATACGGAACATTCTTTCGGGTTTCTAAGGTAGAGCAAGGTGTTATTACCGCAGGAGTAAATTATTTCAGCGGATTATTTGAAATTGGAAAGTGGAAATTTCGACAATTTGTAAAACCTCAGATTACCATTGGTTTAAACCGGCCTTCCTATGATACGTTAACGATAAATGACGGGTTTGGTCTCAATGGATTTAACAGTTTAGGATTATCGGGTACCAGACGACTCCTGTTTACCTTACAAACACAGGCATACACCCCATGGAATTTTATTGGATTCCGTTTTGGCCCCTTCCTGACCTGTACTGCCGGTATGCTGGGTAATGCATCAACCGGATTTAAAAACAGCAAATTGTATTCGCAAATTGGAATTGGAGTCTTAATAAAAAATGAGAGTTTAATTTTAAATACATTTCAATTATCTATTGCTTTTTATCCTTCAATACCCGGCAAAGGACTAAATGTTTTTAAACCTGATGTATTTAAAACCACTGATTTTGGTTTCCGGGATTTTGTCATTGGTAAGCCCGGAATAGTCGCATTTCAATGAGATAAATCTATTTATACAATTAATCATGCATCTCAAAAAAGTCGTAAATAATACTGGACATCTACTTAAGCAGTCATTCAACGGATTTATTGAAGATAATGGGATGAAATTAAGCGCTGCCTTATCTTACTATACCATCTTCTCTTTACCGCCGCTCTTAATCTTCATCATATCATTAAGTGCACTGTTTTTTAAAGCAGATGTCGTGCGTAAGGAAATTTTCGGACAGATTCAGTTACTTATTGGTGGCGATGCGGCGCTCCAAATCCAGGAGACCATTAAGAATGTTGAACTTTCGACCGGAAATACCTTTGCAGCAACGGTTGGTATCATTATTTTATTTATAGGGGCCTCAAGTGTATTTGCTGAAATTCAGGATTCGATTAATTTCATCTGGGGGATAAAGGCAAAACCAAATCGGGGTTTAATAAAATATTTATATAACCGGCTTATGTCATTCTCAATGATTGGTTCAGTCGGATTTTTATTATTGGTT
>CAIXZH010000074.1 GCA_903923905.1 uncultured Bacteroidia bacterium | reverse complement strand
GTAAAAAACCTCTTATCTCACGAATTGTGATATTTGGCCAAATAGACGAATAATTTGTCATTATAAAAGGATATACGGTAAATAAATGACATTATTGCGCTATTCGGAAGAAGCACCCCCTTACGGGAAATTCGCTGTCTGATCGGCAGATTTTAAGTAGTTCATAATAAGTTAAGTATAAGTAAATAAGCGTTATATATTATGGTAATTCGATATTTATGTTTAAATTATCTTTTACTTGTCTCAAATTTGCCTGTTCATAGGATATTCCGAATATCCTTCTGTAATGTTTGATTTTTCTACTTCAATGCCCGAAAGACTTATAAAGCCTGAGTTTTAGATGGGTCGAAGGTATTAATAAATTTTTTTAATTAACTATTTTTTGCTTATAAAGTATCGTATTTATTTCTTAATTCATATAAATGAGTCCGTGACGCAACCAGTTTTATTCCGTTAAACGGGGGGATCAACTGACAGTCCCTTGTTTTGAATTCAATTGACCCTAAATAATTCAGATTCAATATGGCTGACTGGTTAATCTGAATAAATTTTGTTTTTCCCATCAGATCAAGAATGTCTTTAGCCGTTGTCCCTGTTCTTAATTTTACTTCGCTCAAGTCGGTCAGGATTGCTTTCCATACTGGTTTGTCATTGGCTTGCTCCCTGGTACACTGTAAAAGAACGATATTGTTTTTGTCCATAAACCGCAGTCCGATCGGTGTAGGAAGAGAAATAATCTCTGTGACCCCCTGTGAAACCGGAATAAAACTAACCGGCTGATCGTTTTTGCGTTTCTGTTTATACCTGTCGATCACCAGTTTCAGATCTTCTGGTTTAACCGGTTTAAGCATGTAATCGAAAGCTGATTCGCGTAATCCCTGAATCATATATTTATCAAATGCCGTATAAAAAACCACACTAAACATTTGTTTTCTCAATTTTCGTACTTCATCCAGAAGTTCGAATCCTGATTTCACCGGCATCTCTATGTCCATAAATACCAACTCAAGGTTATCTTTGAGTAACAGGGTTCTGGACTGATTGTATTTCGATGCACAACCCTGTAATTGTATTTCAGGGAAAAATCCCAGATGCTCTTTCAATGCAAATACGAACTCTTCGTCATCATCAATTATGGCTGTTTGAATTTTGTCGGATCCATTCATAAATAGTCATCGATCGATTTTGATGAAATTGTTAAGCTTTGTATTGAATTGCTAATATTTCTTTACCGCTTCAAAAGTATTTTACCCTACCCGGGGTATTAAAATATTTTAAAAAAATAGAATTTGTTTAAAATTTCCCGTCAGGGAAAGCCTGTCGGTAGAAAAATTAATTTATTAGGCGGGTATTGTCCCGTACGGGACAAAAGATCGTATATTCTCAATTTTTCTATCGACCTGGGATTCCTAACGGAACCAAAAGATGACATTTTGACTGTCAATAAATAATATTCATTACTTGATAACCCTTCGAGAGTCTTAGGGTCACTATTTAGAATTTCTGCTGAGGTTTGTATTATTTGCCTTTTTATGCGATCTCATGAAATATCGTACGAATATTCGGACGGAACGCGGATCTCAACAACCGTTCCCATCCGGAACTCGCCGGTATTAGCCAGGTTATTAATTGTAAAGGTTATTTTTTCTGAGTTTTTGGAATTGAGCAACCCAATTGCCTGATAAAGAATTTTCAGACCTGTTCCGCTGCCCATTGAACGATTCGGGGATGAACTATATCCGATGCCATTGTCTTCAACAGATATTTCTATACCTCCATCATAGTTTTGAACCCTGATTGAAAGTATTTTTTCTCCAATAATAGGCATAAGTCCATGTTTGATTGCATTTTCTACCGGGATTTGAATAATCATCGCCGGAATTAGCTGATTAACATCTGCATTTTGTGCAATGTCAAAGGTGATTTTAATCGGTTCGGGTAATCTCAGGCTTTGCAACCCGATGTACCCTTTGACCACCTCCAGTTCTTCAGACAAAGGGATTGCCGTTTGCTCGATATTATCAACCGACTGTCGCAAAAGCATCAGCAGCGTTTTGATGTTTTTGCTGATTGTTTGCGGGTCGTGGGCCGGGCCGGATAAGGTACTCAGTGCATTGAACATGAAATGTGGAGACAACCGGTTTCGGATAGTCTGCATTTTTAATGAGGCAATCGTGAGCTGCTGCTTTTCATAAGTTGACCGACTCTTTTTAAGGGAAGTCAGATAAAGTGCAGTTATGCCTGCAAGTGAAAGTATTAAAAACAGTATTACACTATAAATCAATAGCATAATTAACTTTTTATTTTGAAATTCAATAGGGTTGCTTCATAAAAAAGAGGCATTTTTTCTCAAAATGCCTCTTTCAGATAAGTTGGTTAAAGCTAATATTCCCAGAGATCCTGTTCGTAGTCGAAAATTGAGTTTTTAATCCGTTCAGATTCCTTAAAGGCATATTCACCGGTTGCATATTCCTCGATCGATCTGTTATTATAAACATTTTCTTCCTTGACAATGTACCCGTCAAATTTGCGGGTAATAAAGATGTCATCGAAGCTTAAACCTCTTGCTTCATTAAATTCATTCAGTGTTTCCTGTTTAGCCAGGATTGGTCTGATTTCGGGATAATAAACCCAGAAAAGCCGTTTGCGAACAAAAGTGCTGTCCTTTGGATCTTTTTTAAAGACGCGGATCGGGCATATGCCAAGGATGCGAACCTGAAGTGTAGACTTCTGTTTGTCGAAAAACCATATTTCCTTAACTTCGAGCTGTTTCACGTCTCTTACCGGCAGTTCTGACTGGATTGTGGAATCGCGATCGTTACCGGTATTCAGGTCGGTAACTTTAATATGTTTGATCGAGTCTCCAAACTCTTGTTTAACCTGGCTATAACTGATTGGCTCTTTAAACTCATTGTCGGAAATTGTTGCATCGAATGCTGTAATCCGCTTGTCTTCAATCCCTTTTAGGAGAATGTTCACCAGGTTGTTCCGACCCTGAATATCACGGGTAGGATAATAAAAATGCTGGTTTGACTTTTCGCGAAAGTCAATGATCCGCCAAACTGTTTTCGACCAGATGACATCTGATTCCCTGATTACAGGCAGAGGTGCAGGTTTTCTGTCAATAGTTGTCTTTTTAGCAAAGAGGCCATCAATGACCTGAGCCTTCAACAGATTTTGTGAGGTAGCTCCGATCAAAACTAAGGTAATGATTAAGACTAATTTTTTCATCGTTAATTAATTTTAAAACTTATCGCAGGCAAATTACGTGTTGTGCCGTCATCCCCTTTAACTGTAATGCTTTCAATATATAGCCGGTTTCCCGGGTTTAACCCTTTCATCAGGTCACGCTGCTCCTGAGAGAAGTGGTTCCCTTTGGTGGCTTTGTCAACAATAAAGCCGGCTCTTGATGTAGAAACGACAAATGAAGTCACTGTAAAGTTCATTTCAAAATCAAAATCGGGAATTTTTGCCAACACCCCTTGTTGAGCTTCCAATTCATTCCGGGAGATGGTTCCTTCTGTTTTATTTGCGACAAAGGCAACAGGGTCGGGAACTTTTTTTACGCGGAATGGTGTGGAGCCAATCTCTTTTAGTGTTCCGTCGATCATAGCACTGATGGTGATAACCGATTTTACGCCAACCTTCTCAGGTTTGACCAGGTAATTTCCTTCAGGTCCAGGCTCAATAGTGCCATTTGTAATGGAAACTTTGATATTCGTAGCAGAGATGCCAGGGACAGAAATTGAAACAGGATTTGCAAGCCCGGCATAAAAAACGTTCATTTTGGTTGGTGATACAGTCCAGGATGGTTTCGCTACTTCGTATTCGTGTTTGAACGGATAATTCACAATAATCCCAGACGGGTTCTTATAATTAATCTGTCCGCGGTATTCCACCTTTCCCTCTTTACTGGCTGAGATCTTATATAACCCGGCATTCTCCCCCGGCACCATAGGCAGGGTAGTTCCGCCAACCAGAATGACCGGATTGGCGGTTGTATCGACAGCTGAAAGAAAAACTTTGGCTTCGTAGGTATTGCCCTGAAGGACATAATCTGAATTGGAAACTACCTGGGCCTGAAGTTTATTAAATTTAAAGGATGCGGCATCAATCTGAGCATACAGGTGATTGATGACATCGGATTCTGCGAAGCGGACATCGCTCTGAATTTTTGACATAAGGGTGATGACTGCAATCAGGGGATAACCCTCAAATTTGCTCGATTCCCAGGAGGGGGTTTGTCCCTGCGAAGGTGGTGGCGCCGAGGTGTCAAGGCTCTTGTTGATTGATGCGATTAACTCGGTATTGGTGGTATCAACCAGGGCAATAAGGGACTTTCTATATTTTTCGATCGCTTTTTTCAAGGCTAGTCCATGTTTTTTGTTAATCATTAATTCAGCCGCATAATTGAGATCATCCTTTGAAATAATGTTATCGACATTTCCATCGGGGCCATCGGCCTTTTTCACAATTAACTCTTTTAAAGAGTGAATATAGCGATAGAGAGAGTCGGAACTTGCTTTCACTTTCAGAACTTCATTATTCAGTTTTTCGGCTTTTTTGGGATTTTCCTTTGCAGCATTACTAAATTCATCGTAGACACGTTGGTTTTTAGCGATAGAACTCTCAATAGTTTGCATGAAATTATGATTTACC
Organism: uncultured Bacteroidia bacterium; assembly: GCA_903923905.1. Classification (GTDB taxonomy): domain Bacteria; phylum Bacteroidota; class Bacteroidia; order Bacteroidales; family Prolixibacteraceae; genus JAAFHB01. The sequence goes on along the minus strand of CAIXZH010000074.1, from coordinate 25,338 downwards.
ATCACAAATGCATCCAGAACTGTTTTATCGACATTGAGCGCAAGCATCGCCGTTAAAACCAGATACATCAAACTGATCATTCTTTGTCTTGGTGCCTCCGGACAGTATTTAGTTCCCATGTTCGAATTAACCTTTTACGTTCATAGCTCCCAGCATATTACCATATACATGGTTAAGTGCCTCCAGATTCTTATTGAGCTGTTCAGTTTGTTTCCGGTATTTTTGAGCCTCCTCGACTGCCTGGTTCACCAGTTCAGTCATTTTAGAATGACCTTCAAACGCTTCCGCTGATGATGCAGAGATTTTTTTTGCGTGTTGAAGGTGCAACTCGTAAGATGAATGTAAAGCCGAAAGGCTTGAGTTAACAAGGGAAAGGCCTGTACTATAGGATTTTGTATGATCGTTAAGTGCAAGAAGATCCTTGTTTACAGATTCTGTGAAACTTTTATAGGATTGTGCCAGCTTGTCTCCGGTAGTAACCAATTGATCGTTGATTTTTTTCGAAGATTCATTGAAGGTGTTTGCCAGATTTTTGGACGAATTACCCAGGATCTGCGAAGACTGATCGTAGGAATATACCAAATCATTGGTTGATTTCTCAATAGAATGGGAGGCGCGGGAATTAATGTCCTTAAAAACAGACATTGAATCTGACGCCTCTGTCATATTTTTAACATATTCATTGGTAGCAAGGGTAGCTGTCGAAATATCTGCAATTCCGCTTGCCGTATTTGATAGGTCCTGCAGTCCTTTTTTTACCTTAGCCAGTAATTCAGGCGAAATTTCTGCTTTCTCCAGGATACTTTCTACGGAATTTTGCTGAGGTGCTACTGCAAGCGGGTAATCGAATTCTTCCTCGGTATAAGCCTCTTTGAGTTGAGGATAAACCTTTGACCAATCGGGGATTTCGACTGAGGGTTCAAATGCGGAAAAGAAGAAAATGACTACTTCTGTTAGCATCCCTAATGGTAAAATGATGTTTGCGTACGGCCAGTGTTGCAATTTGAACAGAGCTCCAAGAAGTACTACTGAAGCCCCTATGCTGTATAAAAAATTCATGGAAGATTTCCATCTTCTTGAATGAGTAAATTCGAACACCGCCATGATTAAATATTTTTGTTATCTGATTTTTACTTTTTGCCTGATTGAAACTCATCTCCAAATGAGGAGCGGACACACCTAAACCCAAGATAAGATTTAGCTGTATCCTGGTATTCAAAGGTACGGGTACCAACCTGAATAAAATAGGCAATATCCTTCCACGATCCACCCCGTACGACTTTTCGCTTCATTGCTGGGGGGTCACCGGGGAGTGCGTTTTGTTCGAAGTTGGGATTCAGGTCATGCATATAATTGTAGGAAGATTCATCGTATGCTGTAATAGTCCATTCGGCTACGTTACCGGCCATATCATAAAGCCCGTAACCATTTGGATCATAGGTTGCAACCTTGACTGTTGTTTTTCCACCGTCATCGCTATAATTTCCCCGCATTGGTTTGAAATTAGCCAGGAAGCAACCATTTTTGGAGCGGGTATAATACCCTCCCCATGGGTACATGGAATTGCTTAAACCTCCTCTGGCTGCCAACTCCCATTCGGCTTCAGATGGTAAGCGGTAATCCTGGACACCGTATTCCCCTCTCCCGGAAAGGGCGGAATTCTTAAAGTTTGTTCGCCACATACAAAAGGCTTTGGCTTGTTTCCAGGTCACCCCAACTACAGGATAATCATCAAATCCCGGGTGTGAAAAATATTTGCTGGTCAACGGATCGTTATAGGCATAAGAAAAATCGCGGATCCATACCAGCGTATCGGGATAGATATTCACATTCTCCGTCATGATAAAGCTTGAGCGCCCCGCTATAGGAACTACTTTCCCGCTCAGGTCATTGACATTACCCTGATAATTTTGGGTTTTGTAATTGTAGGCATTTTGCATCCGTGCGGCCTGTTGAAGGTCAACCCAGGAATAACTGTAATTCAGTTTCCGTGTATCGAGCTCTTTTCTTCCCATAATGCGGTCATTTCCAGAGTAGAACATCGGTTCTAAAGCATCTTTATATTCCGTATTCCGCCAGTCCAGTTTTCTTTTCCAATCGAGAATTGGCGGATCAATGGGATTCCCTTTGCGGTCCTGGGTAATTTTAAACTCCTCAAACTTTTCAGAGAGAAGTTGACGAGCCATTGAATCACGAACCCAATAGACAAATTGCCTGTATTCATTGTTCGTAATTTCAGTATCGTCCATCCAGAAAGTGGATAAGTCGACAGTTCGGGTTGGAACGGCTGCATTTGCAACGTCCTGATCTCCAGCCCCCATGTTGAAACTTTGCCCTGGAATAAGGACCATGCCTAATGGGGAAGGTTCAAAATATTTCCCTCGTTTTAAAACGCCTGTTAATTCCCCGCTTCCACCACGATGACAACTGGTTAACAAGAGAATAAACGATATGCTACCTAAGATGACTAATCGCTTCATAGTTCGTCTAATATGTTGTAATCAACTATTTTTAGGTCAAAGTTACAAAAATCTCACACTTTTGTACTGATGATCGTGCTTTTTGTATAATAAAAATGAATAAGAAAGATAGAATTCATGAGAGCCACTGTTGTATCTCGACAAGGCTGAGATACTCATATCGTAGGAATATCCGAATTTTATCCCGTTCCATAACTCAGTTCCAGCCGTTATAATGACCGCATCACCAATACGATAGCCGATACCTGCCCATATTCGCTTATCATATTCAAAAGTCAAATTCAGATCCGCCTGCCAGCTTGCCGGATCTGTTTTAAAAAAAACCGACGGGAGCGCCTTCAACCTCTCATCAGCCATTTGAAAAGTGTAAGTGCCACTGATATAATAAGTTCTAAGCAATGTATACCTTCCTGTCTGATCAAATACAAAGGATGGCCTGTTCAGGTGTTTGCCGGAAATGGCCAATTCGTAATTTTCATCTTTGTAAAACAACCCCAATCCAACATCCACCATAACCCCACTTACTTTTCCCTGAGGAAGAGATGGATCTGAAAGGTTTACTAAATCAGCTCCATCAATGCCGGTCATGTCAAAATTAAGATTCTTATTCATCAATCCCAAAGAAATTCCGGAACCAAGTTTACCGTCGCCCAACTGAGTTCTCCACGAATAGTTCAGCCCTACGGAAACATTTTTCTCAAACCCGATCACATCATTTATGAGGGAAAGCCCAACTCCGTCGTCCTTACCAATCAAATGAAGCGATGCGTCAGCATTAAATACGGTTGTCACTGGGGCTCCGGGAAACCCAACCCACTGAAACCGGTTTAATATTGAAACATTAATAGGCCCTGAAGATCCTGCAAATCCAGGATTTACAGTTAATTGATTAAACCGGTTCTGACTGAACTGCGGGTCCTGCTGAGCATTTGCGGCAAAAATACTAATATTTACCAATATCCAAAATAATATTACCTTATTCAATCGTTGCCTTTTGAGAGAAGTGATATTTTTATGATTATCATTCATTAGCACGATGGTCACTTTGGAATATTAGCATTTAGTAGTCCTTCCTATTTTCAAACAAAGATAGAATTTTACTGATTATATTTTATTGAAATATTTCCACCATTTCTCGGAGATCTCATTTTTACAGGCTTTACGATAATCTTTTTTGGAGCATGGGATCCTGACAGGGAATACGGTACAATCCTGAGAAGGGACTTCCATCCACCACCTTTGAGAAATTGGGTGAACCAGAAATGAGATTGGATCCTCCAATCCATCTACTGTTACGTGATAATGTTCAAAATTAGTTGCTTCATCAACCGGTTCTTCATCCAACCGTTTGGAAGCCCCATAGATAAAATACCAGCAAATCTGTGCGGCCATCATTGCTCCAACGGTTGTTAAATCTTTAGAGGGTGAGTAGCCAAAAAAACAAAACCAGGCAGGATTAGTGGAAATTCCTGAATACCATGCAATCTGACAGGCTTCTTCTCCGGTAAGTCCGTTTGGGGATAGCCGATATTGGCCGGGTGCTTCGGAGGCTTTCATTACGCCGAAATCAAAACTGATCAGATCTGATTGGCGGATAAGTGGTTCGAGTTCTCTGAAATCGGTCCGGATTTCCCCCAGGGTAAGGATCTCCCCGTTTGTCCCTTCACCTAACAGATCATTGTTTTGTTCGCCAATAAAATAGGATTGCCCTGCTATCAAACTCACTGAAGTGCAAACTGGCAGCTTATTTATGAACAACTCATCTGCAGGACAGTTTTCAAATCCGGCATTGTCAATCCGGTCATCCACAATCAGCAGGTTTGCTTCCTGTTTTTTAAACCCATTGATTAGCGGGACCGTCAATTCCTGACTCCCACCAAGAATTAACAGGCGAATACCCAGTTCGGACAACTCTTCTGACACCATTTTTGTTGCCGCATAGGTATCTTTTGGCCCGTTGCCACATTTAAGATTTCCAAGATCAACAATATGTAATTCTGAAGAGAAACTGGCAAGTGAGTAGAGATGTTGCCTGATTTCATCTGGCGCAGCAGACTGATCCGAAGCTCGTGAACCTCTCCCTTCCGGCAGGCCCAAAATTGCCAGATCCGGCGGATGATTTATATCCCAAACACGGGTTTTCAGGGAATGCCCTAACTGATCGGAATTCCCGTCAAATGCTTTAACAACGGCTAAATCTTTTGCAGGTATAATCAGTTCGGCCAGCATGGTTCGTCTCTGTTAAATGTTAATAACCAATCAGAAGAGAATTCAAAGTATAAAATTCAAAGTTTAAAAAACAAGGAGAATTTGCATTTTACACTTTGCACTTTGCACTTTGCATTTTGATATTTATTTCGAACGTCTCTTGTTTGTTTTCGGCTTACTGCCTTCTGTTTCAATGATTAATTTACAATCATCAACTGTCAGTGAATCAATCTCTGTTCCTTTTTTGATTTTATAATTCCCCTTTTTAAAGGAGATATATGGACCCCAGCGTCCTTCAAGGATGCGAATATCGGGATCGTTGCTGAAGGTTTTTAAGACCGATTTGATGGCATGGTCCCTTTTTTCTTCAATAAGTTCGATTGCCCGTTCAATTGTTACGGTCATTGGATCGTCGATATCTTTTTTAAGCGAAACAAAAATGCCGTCATGTCGGATATAAGGGCCAAACCTGCCAATTCCTACAATCACTTTCTTATCTTCAAATTCCCCAAGATCACGTGGGAGATCAAACAATTTCATAGCCTCCTCCAACGAGATGGTTTCGATGCTTTGACCTTTTTGCAGACTTGCGAACTGTGGTTTTTCATCGCTTCCCTCAATCGCTTCCCCGATTTGAACAAAAGGGCCAAACCTGCCTATTTTTGCAGATACCGGTTTCCGGGTAACCGGGTCTGTACCCAGAATCCGTTCGCCCCTCGCCCGTTCCGAATTATTCAGGGCATCTTCGATCTTAAGATGAAAGGGACGATAAAAGCCATCAATCATTTCATTCCAGACCAACTGACCTTCTGCAATTTCGTCAAATTGTTTTTCCACCGAAGCTGTGAAGTTAAAATCAACGATCGGTTCAAAATGTTTAACCAGAAAATCGTTGACTACCAAACCTATATCGGTCGGAAATAATTTAGCTTTTTCGGTACCGGTGATTTCTGTTTTTACTTCCTGTTCGATTGTTCCATCCTGCAGGGTGAGTGTCAGAAAAGAACGTTCACTCCCTTCGCGATCCTCCTTCACAACATATTCGCGTTGCTGTATCGTGGTGATTGTTGGTGCGTAGGTTGAAGGACGTCCGATACCCAGTTCCTCGAGTTTCCGGACCAGACTTGCTTCTGTATACCTTGCCGCCTTTTGTGAAAACCGTTCAATGGCCTGAATGGTTTCAGGCTGCAGTTTTTGATCGACAGACAGAGCAGGGAGCAATCCTTTGTCCTCTTCCGTAAGGCTTTCATCATCCGATGACTCCATATAAACGCTAAGGAAGCCATCGAACCGAAGGACTTCACCAGCGGCTACAAATAGTTCTGATGCCTTTGATAACGTGATATTTACAGTGGTTCTCTCTATTTCGGCATCAGCCATTTGAGAGGCCAATGTCCGTTTGTAAATTAAACTATATAACCTTTGTTCCTGTGAAGTTCCTGCAACCTCCTCCTGATCAAAATAAGTTGGCCGGATTGCTTCATGGGCTTCCTGCGCCCCTTTCACCTTGGTCTTATAGTGGCGGATTTTTACATATTTATCACCGTAGGAAGTTATTATTTTTTTCTTTGCCGCATTGAGTGCCAAGTCTGACAGATTAGTAGAGTCGGTACGCATGTAGGTGATGTGACCCGATTCGTAAAGCTTTTGTGCCACTGACATCGTTAATCCAACCGGAAAACCTAGTTTGCGGCTGGCTTCCTGCTGAAGCGTGGAAGTAGTAAATGGAGCAGCCGGTGATTTTTTTGCTGGTCGGGTGACAATGTCTGCAACAGTGAACACTGCGCCAATGCATTTTTCAAGAAAAGCTTTTGCCTCTTCAGACGAATCAAAGCGGTTATTCAATTCCGCTTTAAGGAGGGAAACTTTACCTGTATTCTCTGGTACCAGAAACAGGGCATTTACCCGGAAAAAGGGAACGCTTTGAAAACTGGTAATCTCCCGCTCGCGATCTACAATAAGCCGAACAGCTACTGATTGAACTCTTCCGGCAGAGAGGGAGGGTTTTACCTTTTTCCAAAGGACAGGTGAAATCTCAAAACCGACCAACCGGTCCAAAACACGACGAGCCTGTTGAGCATCGACCAGATCTTTATTCAGCCGCCTTGGATTCTCAATAGCATTTAAAATGGCTTCCCTTGTTATCTCATGAAAGACAATCCGGTTTGTTTTGTCCGGATCCAGGTTTAGAACCTCCATTAAATGCCATGCAATAGCTTCTCCTTCGCGGTCCTCATCCGATGCGATCCATATCTTTTTGGCAGATTTGGCAAATTTTTTAAGTTCGGCAACAACTTTTTTCTTGTCGTCCGATATAATATAATTGGGTTGATATTGATTATTAATATCAACGCCAAAATCTTTTTTTTCCAGATCACGGATGTGTCCAAAACTGGATTTAACCAGAAAATCCTTTCCCAGAATTTTCTCTATTGTTTTAGCCTTGGCGGGTGATTCGACGATTACCAGATTCTCTTCCATTATTTTGCAGGATGATTTAGGAGCTTCTAAATTTTTTGCAAAGTAAAGAAAATCAATTGTTAAAAATCGGAGTAATCAGTCGGGGAGAGTAATATTTTTGTAACCCTTGAGACAGTATGCTGATATTCAGGGAGTGATGATAATATTTTCCAATCGGGATGATTAACGAAAGCCTTCCAGTGAGCATCATGAGAGGCAATATCCGCGAAAGTGGTCATATACATCAGGTTAGGCATAAAGGTACCCGAAATCACCTCGGCATAGAAAACCGCATTGAAATCGAGTCTTTTAAAGAGGCTGATTTCTCCACCCTGGTTGAACATCTTTAATTTCTGAGCGAATAAATAATCGGTAGGTCCTTCGTAACTTCTTAACTCATAAATCCTTTCAATAGGCTTTGTGGCAAATTTAGGAATTTGAAATCTGGGTGCATTGGCAAAGGCCTTAAGAAGAATAGTCTCTTTTCTTTTAAAGGGAACCTGGTCAAAGGGGGCTTCTATGAAATCGGCTCCTGATGTTTGATAAATTTTATCTTGAACCAGAACCTTTTGTATTTTATCAAGTTGCCCGAGTGAGGAGAGGGGTATCCATACGATGATTTGTTTCCCCGAAGTTGTATCGGAAGCAATTGGTTTAAAGACCCCGACCGTTTTGATCCCTGCCCGATGCAAGGCGGGAACATAGGTTAATTTTAAAAAGTTGTCAATGCTCTGTTCCTGGGCTTTCCCCGACAGATGGTAAACCTGGATCTGATAAAAATCATGCCCCTTTGCTGATAAAAAATGCACCAAAGTGAAAAGCAGAATCACGGTGAGAGTTGTTTTCATTTTAATCGATTCTTAAGGTTTGGTTTTGATGGGTACTATAATATCATTCAATTCTATTGATAAAAGGCAAATTATTAATTCTTTTCAGAATCCTTAACCATATTTTAATTTGGCTGCAATGCGAAAAAGCACATTTCGGTTACCTGAGATCTCAATTATTCCTCTGATATTGGAAATAATAACTTTTCCATTATTAAAACTAATTAACCTTTTCCATTTGGTTTTATATTCAAAGATGGAAATACCATTATCCCTTTTAATTACCTGATATTCTCGTTGCTCTAACAATGCTTCAATCTTTAAAAGCACCATATTTGTCTTTTCCTGACTGTTAATGGTTAGTATGCCATCCATATTTATGAATGACAGAGTAACACCGAGAATCAAAGGGGTAAAGATTAAGCTTATCCATGTTTTAGCAAATAATTCATCGGATGGAATATTAAAAAATAAAGTAAAAATTAAATAAGCGAAACCATTTAACAGCAATAACAAAGTCAATGAAATAATTACCATTTCAGGTATCGATATTGCGTTTAATCTCTTTGTAATATCCATGGCATTTGTTTTCTCCGATAATGGTAACTAAGGAATTGGAGTCACTCCTTTTTTAAGGAGGATATTTCCATATTTTGCTGTTTCTCCGGTCATCACAACAGCGAAGGCATTTTTGGCCCGATCGTAAAATGCAAACCGTTCTATCCGCTCGATCGCAGCTACGGAAGGATTTGCTTGATGGATGCTTTTAAGGTATCCTTCTTCAACTGTCGGATCAAGGGTATCTCCCGGCACAGCTGCCATCATGGCCAAGGGGTGTGGCACATAAGCGTCGAGTTCGAAAAGTGGCAGGATGGCTGCAAGTAAATCTGCGATCTTCAGCCCGTCAGCTCGCAACACCCGGGAATTAAATGTTTCGCCCGGGAAATGGGCATCAGCCAGAATGATTTCGTCGCCATGACCCATTCTTGCCAAAACGGCAAGCAGATCGGGGCTTATCAGGGGGGAAATTCCTTTAAGCATTTGCAGAGATTGTTTGTTTAGTTCAAAGATAGGGATTTATTGATTACACCAATAAAAGTTTGTGTTTAATCCTATGTGAGAACCTGTGATCTAACGATGTTATTCCTTGAAAAATTCAAAAACTGTTTAAAATTATATTTAAATCTTTTTTGCCCATAGGACATCAATGTCAATAGAAAACAAATCAAAGAAAAATCATTGCCCGTTAGGACATTAACAGATAAACGGTTTCCCTATGAGAAATTTGGTTTAAGAATTATAATCTGCTATGGATATTTAGCTCCTACGAAGAAATTAAACAGGTTCTTAAAAAACCCAGCTTGAAAAGCATAGAAAAATGTGCTGATATACAAAGAGATATTCAATTCCAAAACATTTACAATCTGAGATTTTTCAGTGGAACTTACTTCGTTTTAAAGCCTGAGTGACGCCAATTATTACAGATCAATGAGTCCCTAATTTTTCAGATTTACATGTTGAGCCAGCAGGTAACTCCGCTGTGGCGCCATGCGGAGAGTAAAGGAATTATAATCTTTAACTGAGGACCAGTTTACTTCGGCAAGTGCCTGAAGGCGTGGGAAAACCTGTGCCTCGAATACGGCTTCTGAGGGAATCTGCTCGGTCCACATACACCCCTGGAATCCGATTATTTTGCTCGTCACATTTGCCGGATAGATTTGTGTGACGTCGAATTCGACCAGTTTTTGCAGATTGGCAACGGAATAGGTGCTGCTGAAATAGAACAAGTCCCAGCGCGTAAAAATGATTTGGTTCCCATTTGCGGCTGCGATCAGCGGTGCATTGGGCATCCAATCGCGCCAATACATTATTTTGAGATTACTGCTTATTTTCCCATCTGTCACATCGTCCCAGGCAATGGCTGATTTTCCTTTGGATTCGAGATGATTTTCGACTTTTCCGACAAAATAATTTTGCAGATCAACAGTATTTAAGATATTATTTGTACTCATAAAACCGGTGCATTCAGGTGATAAATGCCAGGTAGTCTGGTCAACTTCGTCCCCCCCGATATGAACATAGGTTGATGGGAATTGTGCAGAAACCTCATCCCAGATCTGGTAGGCAAAGTCATAGACACCGTTACTACATGGGCATAACGGGTAAGAAAATTCGGAGCCCCATCCGGTAGAACCGGTACAGGAAAGTTGAGGATAGGCATTGATGACAGCCGACAAATGGCCTGGCATATCAATTTCCGGAACGATTTCGATAAAATGAGCCTTTGCATAGGCAATGATATCTGCGATATCCTGCCTGGTATAAAAGCCACCGTACATGGTTACTCCGTTTTGCTGCCTGATAAAGCGGGGATCAATAGTGAATGTAAGATCTGATTGTGCTTTGACCATGCAAATGGAGTCATTATGGTCAAAAATGCGCCACGAACCAATCGTGTTGAGCAGCGGAAAATTTATGCTTTCAACGCGCCATCCCTGATCGTCTGAAAGGTGGAGGTGAAATTTGTTATACTTGTAATAGGCCAGCCAGTCGATGATTTTAAGGATATATTCTTTGGTAAAGAAGTGTCTCGAGACATCGAGATGAAAACCCCTCCAGCTGTATTTTGGCTGATCTGCAATTGTTATTCCGGCTATTTCGAATGAATTTTGTTTTAGGTTGCCGACAGAATTCCAAAAGTATTGTTTTAGGGATTGAATGGCCCAGAATGCTCCGGCTTCATTTCCTGCTTTAATTACAATTCCACTTTTAGTCACTGATAGTTGATAGGCATCGTCGACCATGGTGTTGTCTCTGATTAACTGGAAACTGTTTTCGGAGGAGGGGAGTGTCGGCGAAATAGTAAAGGTATTCATGACATTTCCAAGGAGTGTCTGAGCAGCTGCAGATGCAACCGGAAACGAGGCGTTGCTGACAAAGGTAAAGCTTTGATCCAGGGTAATCTTTTCTCCCGTGAAAACGAGTTGCTTTGGAAGAGGAACAATACCATGGGTAGGAGTTACAGTTATTTGAGGAATTGCCGGATTTTTCTTGCAGGAAATGGCAAGAAAAATAATAAAGAGTATTCTCAATGAAAAAAAAGTGTGTGAAACACAACGATATGGTTTCATTCTGAAAGGTATTATTGATGTTTAAACCCCGAAGGTTTCAAAAACCTTCGGGGTTTAGTCTGCACTGTTAATATCCCGGATTTTGGGTCAGATTTGGATTTGCATCAATTTCCGACTGTGGGATTGGCATTAGCAGATGATTTTGATCGATTTTAGGAATTATTCGTGTTGGAGCGCTCTGAACGCCATTGGCACAGGAATATTGATTTTCAATCACGCTGGTCATGGTTGAAATGGCTGTTCCACTCCGCACAAGATCATCAAAACGGTGGGCCTCAAAAGCGAGTTCAAGTCTGCGTTCATTTAAGATCGCTATACGCATATCAGCTTGTGAAAGTCCGGCAGAAATGGGTGCCAGTCCGACTCTTGACCTGATTTGGTTAACCAATGGGGCTGCCAGCTGTGGTGAGCCCAATTCATTTTGAGCCTCAGCTTCCAGCAGGATAATATCTGCCAGGCGAATCAGATATAAATGATCCCCACTTGCCCAACCGGCTGCATGTTCCTGTTTGAAATTGAATGGAACATAGGTTGCCGGATTTCCGCATGGATTGTAATCCAGATCAGGCCAGCCCAGGTTATTGTAGAAAATGATATTGGTGTTTTTACGAATCGTGTCTCCCTGATTATCGTAGGCTGCAATCAGGTCTGTTGAAGGGACACAGTATTTTTGCCAGCCGTCTTCAGGGGCAAGGAATAATTCTACACCCCAGTTTGAATCTGCTGATCCGGCGATAAAGGGTATTTCAAGAATGGATTCGGAATTCTCGTAGTGACTGCCGTCGAAAAGCTGATGATAGCTCGGCCATAAGGCATATCCGGCAGAGCTGCCAACAACAGATGTGCAGTATTGTAAAACTTTGTTGTAATCCCTGTCACTTCTCTGAGCCCAGATCTGTGCAAGGATAGCATTGGCGGCACCTTTAGTGACTCTTACTGTATTCACTGAAGGATCTGTCCCGTATGAGTCAGGGAGATTAGAAACTGCAACCTGCAGATCTGCTTCAATCTGAGTATAAACTTCAGCGATAGTTGACCTTGGTTTTCGGGTAACTGAAGGATCTGCACTATTGGACTTTAACTCAAGCGGTACCCCGCCGAATAATTTAACCAGGTTAAAATAGTTGAATGCCCTGAGGAAACTTGCTTCTCCCATTATCTGAGCTCTTCGGTTGTTCACGTCTAGCGCCGGATCTTTACACAATGGTATCTGCTCAAGCAAAATATTGGCTCTTGAGATAGCGGTGTATGGTTGTCCCCACCACATTCCATAATCATGGCTGTTTGTAACCGGTATCTGGTAAAGATGTTCATCTACAAAAGTCTCTTCGCCACTCCCACCCGGGTAGGCATTATCGGCGCGGTTATCACTGAGCATAACATTTTCCCATTGATAATAGTCGGTATAGAATACCTGATAAACACCCAGAAGTGCATTTTCAATATCAGTTGCAGAGTTATAAGCATTTCCAGTGGTTAAGCTGGTCTGAGGCGTGTCGTTCAAAAACGTACTGCAGGAATACAATATCGATACAGTAAAGAGCAAGCCTGCAAAATATATGAGTTTATTTTTCATTTTTCCAATTTTTAGATTTGATATATTAGAAAGTAACTTTCAATCCGAACATAATATCTTTGGATTGCGGATAGGTGCCATAGTCAACTCCCGGAGCAGCATTTTTACTTGTGTTGTCCATATTTGAGGCTCCAAATGCACTAATATCGGGATCAAATCCTGAGTATTTAGTAATCGTGAACAGATTCTCAGCAGTCAAATAAACCATTAAACTGCTGAGCTTAAGCTTTTCAGAGATAACTTTTGGGAAGTTATAACCCAGAGTCACCGATTTGACCCTCAGATAGGAGCCATTTTCAATGAATCGGGTTGAGGGATAGCTGTTGGTTGCATCATTTAAAGTTGATTTTGGAATGTTTGTAATATCACCCGGTTTTTCCCATCTTCTGAGCACAGCTGCCGACTGATTCTCTCCAATACTCATCGACTCGGTAAGAATTCTGGTCGCATTGAAGATCTGGTTCCCCTCTACACCCTGAAGGAAGATATCGAAAACAAAGTTCTTGTATGAAAATGAATTGGTCATTCCATAAGAGAATTTTGGATTCGCGTGGCCGATTACCCCTAAACTATCAGTGCCTGCGGAATTCTGAAGGTATTTGACCATTCCGGTAGCCTGATCAACACCAAGATCATATTTCCCGTAAAATGTTCCCAGCGGCAAACCTGCCTGGACCATCGCAAGGTTATACGTTGAACCTGCCGGATTAACGGCTCCTGTATAAATGGTGGTTCCCACGATATTAAGTACTTTATTCTTATTGACATAAAAATTGAAATCTGTACTCCATTTAAAATCATGACGAATTATATTTTTAGAAGTAATCTGGAATTCAAATCCTTTGTTTTGAATTGCCCCTGCATTCTGCAATGCGGTAGAAAACCCGGTACTCAGCGGCTGAGGAACATAGAGCAACAAATCGCGGGTCGTTTTTTTATACTGATCAGCCATGATATTTATCCGGTTATCCAAAAGGCCAATATCAATCCCGATGTTAAGCTGTTCTGTTTTTTCCCATTTCAGATTTTGATTTTCAAGTGTACTGGGCATCGTTGCATTGGAGATATTTCCACCCATAATGTAGGTTCCGGGACTTATAAGGCCATACCAGGCATATGGATTTGCCTTGTCATTTCCTACGATACCCCAACCTGCACGGATTTTAAGTTCGTTTATTGGTTTGATATTGGAAAAGAAATCCTCTTTTGAGATACGCCAACCACCCGAAAAGGAGGGAAAATATCCCCATCTGTTGGTTGAAGCAAACTGGCCTGAACCATCAGCTCTGAAATTTGAGGTCAGAAGATATTTATCTTTATATCCATAATTCAACCTTGAAATAAAGGCAGCATGAGATTTATCATAGATTGAAACCTGGGGAATTGCCTGAACTGTTCCGGCAGTAACTGTTTGAATTGCAGTACTTCCACCAAAACCGGTAGAAGATATAGCGAGGGAGCGCGCACTTTCCCTGGAGGCCATAAACCCTGCAAGAACGGAAAGGTTATGGTCTCCTATCTTCTTCGAATAATTTAGGGTATTTTCAAATATCCAGTAAGTGAATTGGCTATCCGTTTCGGAAGCAAGTCCGTCCATCGATCTGCCATACCTGGTCTGGTTAGGATTCTGGAATGAGGTATACACCCCGTTACTGTGCTCGAAACCTAATAAGCTCTTAAATTTCAGGTCTTTTAAAATATTCGCTTCTGCAAAGACATTTCCGTGCAATCTGTTATTTGTATACGAAACATTTGGCTGATAAACTGTTGAATAAGGATTTTCGAGATCAGGCAAAAATGGATTTAAAGCATATTGGTTCGGATTGGTTTTATCCCATATTCCTATGATTGGAGCTGCGGTTAGCAAGCGGGTAATAACGCCATTTCTGTCATTTTCCGATACACTAATATCATTCCAGTTGTCATACGAAAGGTTGGTGCCCACTTTCAGAAAATCAGACACCTTGTGATTTAAATTAAGTTTAAAAGTAGCCCTTCTTAGGCTGTTATTCAGTATGATGCCATTTTGGTCGATAAATGATCCGGACATATAGTAATCTGTTTTCGCATCTCCTCCGGTCAAAGAAACCTGATAATTCTGTGTTGGTGCATTTCTGAATATCATATTCTCCCAGTTCGTGTTTGCATTATATAGATTCCAATCGGTCGAAAGACCCATTTCAGTCATCAGACTCTGGAATTGGGAACTGTTCAGGGCAGGGAGTTTTTTCCAGGCCTGAGAATTCATTGAACTTACATTTAATGAGATTTTAGTCTTTTGGTTGGACCCGTGTTTTGTTGTTATCAGTACTACACCGTTAGCTCCGCTGCTTCCATAGATTGCAGCGGATGAGGCATCCTTAAGGATTGAAAATGACTCGATATCCGCAGGATTAATTTCCGAGATACTGTATGTTTGCACCCCATCCACAATATATAGCGGGTCACTTCCGGAGGTAATTGAAGAGGTTCCTCTGATTTTGATCGAGAATCCTGCCTGAGGCTGCCCCGAAGGCCTGATTACCTGAACTCCAGCCGTTTTCCCCTCAATCGAATTTCCAAATTGGGTATCCGGACGGTTGTCTAATTCCGCTGATGAGATCACGGCAACTGCCCCCGTTAAATCTTTCTTGCGTGTAGTACCATACCCAACAGCAACAACTTCGTTTAACCCAATTGCCTCTTCTGTAAGAATAACATTGATCGCTGATTTGTTGCCAATTTTAAATTCCTGCGACTTCATTCCCACAAATGAGAATATAATTACGGCCTCTGGCCCTAGGTTTGTGAAGGAGTAATTCCCGTTTGCATCGGTTACAGTTCCTGTCGTTGTTCCTTTTACCAATACAGATACTCCTGGGATTGGTTGGCCATTACTCTCTTTCACATTCCCGGTGATTTTTTTCCCGCTTTGTTCAACCGGAGAGATTTCGTCCGGAGAGAGGATGATTTTCCGGTCGAGGATCAGATATTTCACGTCGGTACCTTCGAAGAGGGTATTTAAGACCTCTTCAACCTTTTCATCTTTGGCATTTATTGAGACCTTACGATTGGCATCGATTAGTTTCTCATTATAAAGGAAGAAAAACTCAGATTGATTCTCAATCTTGTCAAGGACGGTCGCCAATTCAGTATTGGAGAAGTTGATTGATAGCCTTGTTTTCTGCGAATAAGCATCATTGGCCCGGGTTTGAAAAAACCCTATGAGCAAAAGAATAATAGCGATACGCATAATTAGTAGTGTTTTCGTCAGGTGGTGAAATAGCAACCCCCTGACTGGTTCATTATTTTTCATATATTTGTCATGTTTGATTAAAAAAAAATTCTGAAAAGGATGATTTTAAAGGAGATCGTTGGCGCGGTTTCCTTTTTTTTAACCGTTTCTCTGGTCTAGGAACTGTCTGGTGTTTTCATATTTTTGTCTGATTTTACGATTGTTTGTGTTTTAGTTTCTTAAATAAGATTACCCTCTGTTTTTGATAGGTTCCATTGGAGTTTAGTTCGCGCGGGATAATTTTATACTGGATTGGGGAAGTCATGCTAAGCAGAGTAAGCACCTCTTCTAAAGAATCGTCTTCAAAAGTGGCGCGAAAGGAAAATCGTTCCAGCTCCTTATCCGCCAATTCAACCTTAACGTTATACCAACGTTCGATCCTCCGGGCCACTTCAGCCATGTCATCTCCTCTGAAAACCAGTTTTCCGTCAGTCCATGCCTTATATTTTAACGGATCGGCTGGAGTAACCTCTACTGTGCCATGGCAAAAAACCAATCGCTCTGAAGGTTGCAACGTAACATTTTTTGTTTTACTGCTGTCTGAAAATACCACTCTCCCCTTTTGAAGGACAACTTCCACATAATTTTCATCCCGATATGCACTGAGGTAGAAGCTGGTCCCCAACACCTGAACGCTGGAATTTACAGTATTGATCTCAAAAGGTTTTTTCTCATTATGGAAAACATCAAACCAGGCTTCACCTTCAAGCGCCACATTTCTGTGATCCGCGAAGGGAAGCGAATAGGTGAGTGACGAACCACTGTTAAGCCATCCGGTTGTTCCGTCAGGCAGATTAAAAGAGACCCTTGAACCTAACGGTGCATGTATTACGGAAGTTGCCGTTAATTCTTTGCCCGATTTACTCCAAAGGCCAAACATATACCCTCCGCCAAGGAGAAGGGGCATTAATAATACGGCCGCAATCCTGGTATAGAAATAGGTGATCCGGTGGAGTGTCGTTTTTCTTTTTTGGTCTTCCTTTTCGCGGATCTGATTGTGCACTCTGTCCAGAAGGTGGTTCAGATCAACTTCTGATAAGGTTGAGTCCGGCTGAGGGTTCTGCCAGTCTGATTCAAGATGGTCCCTTAATTCAGGATCCTCCTGAGCCTTGGAAAAACGCTCTTCCACCCAGGTTATGTCACTTGAATTGGCTTCTCCGTTAAGATATCTTTCGATCCGGTCTATTTGATTTTGTGGTAACATACTTTCTGATTTTGGTCCGGGGAAGAATGATTATTTCCCGCTATTGAAAGTAATACACACAAGTCACCTTATTCTCATAAAAAAATATTCATTTCGAATTCCAAACGCTCAGAACGACTCGAATCACTCGAATTGATTGAAAATTAATTAATAAACAGGGACAGGAATATTAGTCCAGCTAAATTTCTGTCTTCAAGATGATTGCGGATATATTTAAGAGCGTCTGAAAGGTAATTATCGACAGTTCCTGCAGATAACCCAAGCTCGGCAGCTATATCTTTTGTCGTTTTTCCTTCCTGCCGGCTTTTTTTGAATATGACTCTTTGCTTTTCAGGAAGTTTAGCGATAATCCGGTCCAACTGTTCCAGAACAAACTGGGCATCAATTTGAGCTTCAGTCTCCCCGGAAGCTTCATGATTCGAAATTAAGGACGATTCAATAAACTTCCGCAGATTGCTGCGTTGTCGGAATAAATTGCAGATTTCATGATATGCAATGGAGAAAAGGAAAGACTTAAAGGAGGTGTCGCTTTTGAGGGTCCCTTGATTTTCCCAAACTTTAAGAAAAACCGATTGAACCAATTCCTCTGCCTCTTCTTTCGACTTTAGGTATTTGAAGGAAAATGCATGAAGCTTCCCTGCGTATTTCATATATACCTGGTCAAAGGCATACACATCACCTTTGCGCAGTTTTTCAACAAGTTCGTTGTCTATCGGAAAAACCTTCACGGCCTTTTGTAAGTTAGTTGAAGGCAAATATAGCTATTAAACGGAGAATTCAATTTTTTGGGATCATTTGTCTGGCCAGTAATCTGGTGGCAAAGGTGGAAAATGCCACAACGGTGACAGAACTGGCCGGCATAAGAACTGCTGCAACAACCGGAGAGAGGTGCCCGGTAAGGGCAATTGTCAATCCGACAATATTGTATAAAAATGAAATGCCGAAACTTACTTTTACTATAATTAGTGATTTGCGGGCAAACCCAATAAAGGCAGTCAACCTATGGAATTGAGATGCTTCAATAATGGCATCTCCTGCCGGTGAAAAGTGGTAAATGTCATCCGCAATTGAAAGAGCCACATCGCTTTGCATAAAGGCCCCTGAATCATTTAATCCATCTCCTGTCATCATCACTTGCCGCCCTTCACTTCGAAGCCGTGCAATAAACTCCATCTTTTGCTGAGGTTGCTGATTAAAGAATATTTTATCTTTCTCAAAATAGTTCAGGAGGTACTCTTTTTCGGCATCATTATCACCCGAAACCAAATACAGGTCAAACCTCTTTCCTAATTGCTGAATGACTTTACTAAAACCTGTCCGATATTGATTACTTATTTTAAAATAACCTTTAATATCTTGATTTATTGAAATATATACGCAAGAGGATGGTTGTTCGGAATTTTCCTGGCCTTCACAGACAAAGGCTACGGAACCCAATTTAATGGCTATTCCTTCGACGGTTGCAAAAACTCCCTTGCCAGACATCTCGACAAATCCCGTGGTTGTTAAGGGTTGAATTACTGCGAGATGCCTGTCGATGGCCTGGCTCAGCGGATGGGCGGATTGTTGAACCAATGACTTTACCGCACTTATTTCCCATTCGGTCAGTTTTTCACCAATAAAATTAATCTCGTTTCCATCTGGTTTGGTCAGGGTCCCTGTTTTATCAAATACCAGCGTATCGATTTTAGTCAGTTTTTCAATCACGCGGATGTTTTTCAGGTACATCCCTTTTGTTCCCAGGATTCTCATTGCTGTTCCCAGGGTAAAGGGTAGTGACATGGCTAAAGCACAGGGGCAGGCAACGATCAGTACCGAAGTAAGGACCAATATAGCTGTACGGAAATCGCCTTTTGCCATCCAGCCCAGGAATCCTGAAACTGCAATGATTATGATGGTTATTGTAAAATACATACTGATGGAATCGATCAGACTCGTCAGGGAGCGAAAGGTTGCCTGTTTGGGTTCATTCTGATTCCAGAGCTGGGTCAGATGACTTTGCTTAACTTCCCTCTCAACCCGGATGGTTATTGCGCCGCTGGTTTGGATTCCACCGGCATACACAAAATCTCCCGGAACCTTTTTTATAGGGACGGATTCACCGGTTACAAAGCTATAATCTATCAGTGCTGAGCCTTCGGTTAATATTCCGTCTGCAGGAATAAGCTCCTTGCTACGGAGCATGATCAGATCTCCTATAGTAATATCTTCGAGCAGTGTACTTTGCGGAATTCCATTTTCCATTTTTGTGACCGCAACCGGGAAGTACGATTTATAGTCCCTGTCGAATGAAAGCGATTGATAGGTTTTACTTTGGTACCATTTCCCGATCAGCAGGAAAAACAGGAATCCGGCAAGCGTATCCGAATATCCGGGGCCGCGGGAGGTGAACACTTCATAACAGGTTACAAAAAACAGGGCAAGTATCCCCAGTGCAATAGGCAAATCGATGTTAATGATCCCTTTTCTCAGATTCTTGGATGCAGAGATAATATAATCGCTTCCGCTGTAAAAGACCAGCGGGAAGGCGAGTATAAAACTGATGTAATGAAGAAATGTGCCCAATGAATCGCCCAACGGTTTGCCATTGAAATACTCCGGGAGACTATACATCATGACATTCCCGAATACAAAACCTGCCACCCCAATTTTGTACAAAAGAGTCCTGTCTATCGAATGAATCTCTTTTTTCTCCAGGGTCTTTAACGAAATATCCGGAATGTAATGGATGGTTACCAATAGCTCTACCAATTCTCGCAATGAAATCCTGGAAGTATTAAAACTGACTGTTACTTCCTTTCGGACAAAGTCAACCGATGACTGAATGATACCGCTGTTGAGGCGCGATAAGTGTTCAAGAAGCCAGATGCATGAAACGCAGTGAATTGATGGGATGTAAAAAGTTATGCGTGCTGTTTGTCCTTCCAGAAATTCATAGAGTTTTTGTCTGACTTCAACCTTATCCAGGAATGCATATTTTGAGGAATGATCGGGATCGGCAATTCTTACCCCAGGGGTAGTTTCAAAAGCATAATATTGCTGAAGCTGGTTTTCATTGAGTAGCTCGTACACCTGTTTACAGCCTGAGCAGCAGAATTTCTGCATGCTGTAAATCAATGGATCTTTACCACAATCGGCTCCGCAATGGATACAAGTGTTTTCAGTCATTAATAGTCATTGTATTGATAAAGCCGAATATTCTTGGTTTAGCCTAAGCGGAAATGCAAAAGTAAGATTGCAAAGGGTAAAATGCAACGCCTCTCATTCTATTTTACACTATGCACTTGGTATTTTTTATTTTGCATTTTTTATCTGGCTTCCCGCTGAATTAGGCTGACAGCATGGATGTTTAAGTGCGTCGGTGGCTTTTACAGGTGAGGCACTCATATGGGAAACAGGAGTCAGTTTTTCTTTGGGCGGACTTAGATAAGGGATACCTAATGTTAGTCCTCTCAATATGAAAATGATACCAATTACGACAACTAAATAGGGAATTACCTTATTCATTTTATTACGGACTGAAGTTGTTAAAACATTTCCAACCCAAGATATCATCAGCATCAAAGGGATTGTTCCTAATCCAAAAATTAACATAAATGCTATCCCCAGATAGAAACTTCCAACTCCTATGGCTCCAGCAATTGCCAGGTAAACCAGTCCGCAAGGTAATAACCCATTTCCCATTCCAACCAAAAACAGCCCTTTGTAGGAACGCACCTTGAATAATCGTTGTATCGCATGACGCAGCGGAACTAACAGAAAATTCAGATTAACCTTAAGTCGATTCTTGAAAATTGAGGGTAATATGATTGATGCTATCATGAAACTTCCCATGATTATGGAGATCCATTGTTGAAATCCCAGCATATTAAAGCTTTGACCAATCAGCCCAAAGAAGGCCCCCATCATACTATAGGTGGTGGTTCTTCCCAGGTTATAGAGCAGACCTGCGGTTATTTTTTGTGTGAAATTATTTCCCCGTAAGGGCAAACTCAGGGCTATTGGTCCACACATACCGATACAATGCAGGCTGCCTGTTAAACCCATTAATAAAGCAGTGATTAAAATTCCCATCAGTGTTGAATCTTATTCAGATTTTGATCATAAAGGAGAAATGGTTGCCAGGTAATCATTTACGCACCAAAAATTAAACTACTATTCCACGAACAGATCTTTCTCAACCTGATACCGTTTAACTCCATTTGACCATAGGAAAGTAACGGTATAATGACCTTTATGCAGATTTTTCTTTTCAATTTCCAAGGAATCTGAATTCAGTAAGGCTTTGACCGAATAGTCAAATTTTTTGTCAGATGGTCTGTAGAAATTAATCTGCATGGTATCCCGATTCCTGTAAATTGATTTTGCAAAGCGGGTCAGGACTGACTGGCGCACATCATTAATTTGAATGCTATCCTGGTATGCGGCAGACCGGCTGTTAAGCTCCATCTGACGGGTATAATCAGCCCCTTTTTCGTAATAATCCTCAGTAACCAGGTCGTTGGTCTGCCTGAATGCGAAAATCATAATTCCAATCATGACAGAACAGAAGACCACAAAAAATAGGATAATACTATAACCCCAGTTTAATTTCATTAGATTGTTTTAAAAGGTGAAAGACAAAGAAAGGGATTTTTTTTGTATTTTCTCCATCTCTCCTGACAGGCGCACCGCTGTGCGTCTCTCCATCTCTCCGTCCAACCTGGAACCCTCACTTCGATACAGGTCCAAGAAAATTGGTGGTATAATGTTCCAAAAGGGTTTCTCCTTCAAAAATTCCTACTTCAATGGTAGTACTTTTCCCGGTTAATTGCTTCTTGTCCAGATTAACGATAATTACGCTCTGCAGAATACCCTGACTTTTTAGAATAGACTGACCTGTGGCCAATTGGATTTTGCCGGATTTTGGAGTAAGTAGCTTGATTTGTAATTCTTTATCTGTTTGTGTTTTATTGATAATCTTCAGCAGATAAAGATTAGAGTAAGTTACAGAATCTACCTGCTGATAGATCGACCCTGAAACCCTCAGCATGGTAGTTTCTATGGGTTTTCGATTTGAAATAGTGATTCCCAATGTGACAATAAGAATTACCAAAACTGCGGAATAGGCGTATGTGCGGGTGTTGAGTACCGAGCGTTTGCCGGTGTCAATACCATGGACAGAGTCAAAACGGATCAGGTTTCCAGGCTTATTGATCTTTTTCATCACCATATTGCATTCATCGATGCAAGCGGTACAATTGATGCATTCCAGCTGGCTGCCATTTTTAATATCTATTCCGGTTGGGCAAACTGAAATACATTGGTGACAATCAATGCAATCACCTTTACTTTTTGGACCACGGGGCTCACCTCTTTTATAATCATAAATAACTGCAACCGATTTGGAATCGAGTAAAACACCTTGTAATCGTCCGTAGGGGCAAATCATTGTGCAAACCTGTTCTCTGAAAAAGGCATAAATCCAGTAATAAAAAAGGGAAATACCCAGCATGACCATAAATCCGAATAAATGTTCACTTACCGGTTCGGAAATGATTGCCCATAATCGTTCAGGGCCTATAATCCAATTTAAAAACAGATTAGTAATAAGGATTGAAACCAGTATAAAGACCGCATGTTTGGCCAGCTTCCGAAAAAAATTCTGGGAATTCATCTCTTGTTTTCCCTTGCCACCCCGGTAATTTCCTTCAAAAAGGTATTCAATGCGGCGGTAAACCATCTCCAGAAAGATGGTTTGCGGACAAGCCCAGCCGCACCATAATCGTCCATAGATTACAGTAAAAAGCACAATAAAGACAACCGTAACTACCATAATCAAAGCCAGCAGGTAAGTGTCCTGTGCCCAGATAAGCTGTCCAAATATGGAAAACTTGCGGTTGGCAACATCAAACAGCATCAGGGGATTCCCGTTTATTTTTATAAACGGAGCCAATGCCAGAAATGAGATTGCCAACCAGGCTACTATTGTACGACGGGTGTACCATTCCCCTTTCGGTTGTCTGGCATATATCCAGTTTCGCTGACCCCTGTCATTGATATTGATAGGCCGGTCCCGAAAGGTTGTAGGTGTTTCTAATTCCATGATGGAATGTTGGTTATAATTATTTTACGGTTTGCATTCAACGCCCTGGGGAGCTTTCGGATTAGGTGGATTACTCCCGACCAACTTCTTGAGAATAAATGTGGCAACATTTTTAATCTCATCCTGGGTCAGCATAGTTTTGAAAGGGGTCATCCCTTTTTCGGGTTTCCCTTCGGTAATCATATGGGTGACGTTCTCCATGGAGCAACCGTTTAACCAGAAATTATCGGTCAGATTAGGACCAATGACATTCCCTTCACCCTTCATTCCATGACAGGCGATACACCCTTTTTGGGTAAAGAGAAGGGCTCCTGAGGCAATCATCTCCTCCTGTCCGACAACCGGGCCACCCTTTCCTGTATCAGCCTGCTGCCCATGTAACTTATCGAATTCGGCAGAACTTTGCTTGTATTCACTTACCTGATCTTTTCCATTATTGGGGTACCCAAAATAGCGGATGGCATAAATCAACGAAAAAGCAATGGTCACCAAAAATACCAGTATGATCCAGTTTGGCGCCGGGTTATTCAACTCTTTAATCCCATCAAAATCATCATTGTGATCATGTCCTTCAGCATTTTCTGCCGTATTGTTTATTTTCTTTGCCATAACAAATTGTTTCTGTTATTTATTGATATCTTTTTCTGAAATATTAAAAACCCTTGATCTTCATTAGGATTTGTGGTTTGTTTTCTTCGTTTTAAGCTCGTCATTCTCAAAGATTGAAGTCTTAAAATCCTCCAGATCCTTCCGGGGAATCCTGATTGTCCGGTAAAGAATGATCACAAAAAGCGCCATAAAAATTAGTATTCCTGCTATGTAGAAGTATTTAATACCATCCACATTTTGAAGAACGTCACCAGCAAAATTCATATCAAATCCTATTTATTGATCAATAGCTATTTCTGATTGGCTGGAGAAATATCCCGGCCCAATTTATGCAGGTAGGCGATCATTGCGATGATCTCCTTATCTGCCGTAATTTCGACACCTGAAGCTTTTAATTCAGCTACGATGCTCTGAGCCTCCTGCTTATAATCAGCAACGGCCTTCTGATCATAACCTGGTGCATAAGGGACTCCAAGTGTCTGCATCGCCCTAATTTTTTTCGGAATGTCAGTAAGATCTACACTGTTTTTGGCAAACCACGGATAGGCTGGCATAATGGTTTGAGGATTAATCTCTTTAGGTTTTGTAAAGTGATTATAATGCCAGATTGCTGTTTTATAGGTAGAACTTCCTACCCAGCCGGCGCGAGACAGATCCGGCCCCGTTCTGCGTGATCCCCATTGGAAGGGATGGTCGTATACGAATTCCCCGATCTTTGAATATTCGCCATAACGGTCAGTTTCCCATCGTAGTGGTCTGATTTGTTGTGAATGGCAATTATAACATCCGTTGGCAACATAAATATCGCGTCCAGCCAATTCCAGCGGAGTATAAGGTGTAACAGCAGCTATCTTTGGAATATTCGATTCAATTTTGAGCATTGGAATAATCTCTACTGCCCCGCCAATAGCCAAAGCGATTAATACCAGTACAGTAAGAACAACCCCTTTTCTTTCGATCAAACGATGGAGTGTCTCACCTGCTTTTCTGGCGGATGAATCGGTCAGTGCCGGAGCTTCAGCGGCTTCATTGTCAACCAGGTTGCCCATTGCGATTGTTTTGAACATATTGTAGAAGAACAACAGAAATCCGGAGAAGAACAGCAAACCGCCAATAATGCGGAAGTGATACATCGGAAGTATCTGGGTTGTTGTTTCCAGAAAGTTCGGATAGGTTAACAACCCGTTGGCATTGTATTCGCGTAACATCAGCCATTGGGTAATCCCTGCCCAATAAAGGGGAACGGCAAACATCAGAATACCTAGTGTTGCAAGCCAAAAATGGGTATTTGCCATTTTCTTTGAATATAATGGAGTTCTGAAAAGCTTGGGAACCAACCAGTATAACATTCCAAAGATCATTCCACCATTCCAACCCATACCGGCAATGTGGGTATGGGCAATGGTCCAGTCGGTAAAGTGACTGATTGCATTTACACTCTTCAATGACATCATTGGACCTTCGAAGGTGGCCATTCCATAGGC
>CAIXZH010000073.1 GCA_903923905.1 uncultured Bacteroidia bacterium | reverse complement strand
TTTATTTTTTATTTATAAATTTGTTCAGGTAAAATCGAAAGGCAAACTAGATTTTGCTTGAACCTAATTAATAAACTACCTTATCTTGAAATTATGAAAACTAAATCTGCGATTTATTTCTTAATTTATTCAGGATTGTTTTTATTCCTGTTTTTCAGTTGCACCAAAGAAAAGATAAAAACAATTCCTACTGTTACTGCAATAATTGCGACAAATATTACATCTACCACAGCTTCTTTAGGTGGAATTATCACTGCAAATGGTGGTGCAACAGTGACCACCAGTGGTGTGTGCTATAGCCTTAAACAGAATCCAACAACAATTGACAATAATAGTATTAATGGCGCTACTACCGGAAGTTTTACAAACTCCTTAACAGGATTATCTCCAAATACGACTTATTATGTAGAAGCTTATGCCACTAATTCTGTTGGAACGGGTTATAGTAGTCAGGTAACCTTTACTACACTTGCCAGTTTGCCCTCGATAACTACAACAGCTGCATCATCTATTGGATCTGCAATTGCTATTTCAGGTGGAAATATTACTTCCAATGGTGGGGCTAATATTTCAGAAAGAGGAATTTATTGGGGAACAACGCAAAATCCCGAAACCGCCGGAACAAAATTAAAATCAGATTCTACAACAAATATTTTCAATGTGACCCTAACTGGAATAATCCCAAATACAACATATTATATAAAAGCTTATGCCACGAATTCTGCTGGAACTATTTATGGAAATCAAATTAATTTTAAGACCTCTGATTTTCAAATGGCTGTTTTAAATGTTAGCCAAAGTACACCTTGGAATTTCTGGGCAATTGCAAAAGATGGCAGTAACTTTTTTATTAAATTTGACAATAATATACCTGTTTCTGCCTTTTTTCAACCCTCAATTGGTCAAAGTGGATATGTTGTTTACTTCGATACTAGAGGTCTACCATCAAAAATGGTGATTCAAAACTATGTATTTTTATTTGCAAATTTCAGATCTACGTTGGTCGATATTGCATCAATTGATCCAAATGGCAATATAAACATTTATAGAAATTTATCTGTGAATGTTGATCAAAACTTATTTCCATTGAAAAGTGCTTGGGCCTCTAGTAATGCAGTGCAGGAGTTGCATTGGGCTAGCCAAGCACTTGGATTAGCAAGTTGTGCCGTCGCACTTATTCCTACAGTATTAACCCCATTTGCATTGGTCGACTGCACCTCAACTATCTTAGGGATAGCTGCACAGGCACTTAATATAGAAGTTTATAATGTACCTGATGATGTTGGGTATATTTCAGGGATAATACAATGTAGTGTTGGCGATTTCGATGCTTGCATAACTACTGCCGCCGGTATAGCAATTGATGCTTCTGCGTATGCTTTGCAACAATTAAACACCCAAAACGCAGCAAATGCAACCTATCAACTTCAGATTCCTTCAGTTACAACGAATACTGTTTTATCCGTTTCAACTACCTCTGCAACGGGTGGAGGTAATGTCACCAGCCAGGGTGGTTCACCCGTTTTAGCCTGTGGAGTTTGCTGGAGCACCTCTCCAACCCCGGCTATATCTGATGCTCATACCGTAGATGGATCAGGGATAGGAAGCTACACGAGTTTAATTACTAATTTGACACCAGGTGTGAACTATTATGTCCGTGCTTATGCAACCAACAGCCAAGGAACAGGTTATGGCTTGGCATTCAGTCTAAATGGATTATCCGCCGATATTAACAATCTTGTACCCCAAAGCATTCTTGATGCAATGCAAACCCTGGGAATGCCTGTTGCATCAGGCTTTACGCCGCCCATAATAAATGGAACTTTCAATATGTCACCTCTGGTTTTGTATTCAACAAACATCATAAATGACAACTATTATATTGGCGAGCAAATTTCCGATTTAGAAGTTCAATTTTATAATCAGGATAATGCTAAACTAACGGTAGAAACCAGTTACATCAACGGACCTGAAAGTGGATCAGGATTTGGCAGTTTTGTTGCCGGATCAGGGAATGATTTTACCGTCTTTGCAAAGGTAAATGCTGTGAGTCAAGGGTATCCTGTTATTATTGTGCAGGTTTACTCAGGAACAATTGGCCCAAATGGGATATACAATTTATTTGATGCCATTTTCATGATTGAAAATTATGGAATGGATTCAATCTTTATGTCAAATGGTTCAGGCCGGGTTTTCTATGACCAGGATGGATTCTCAGAAACAATCCCCTCTCTTAAGTCATTAAATTTTAAGAATATAAAAAATCTTGGCAGTACTTCGTCTAAAAGAAATTAGTTTAATTAAATTGCAATAATTAAATTTTAAGATCTCACCTTCAATGAATAGTCTTTAGATTACGATTTATTTTGATATGGAGTCCAGGAACCATTTTTAAAAACGGGGCGATACCGAAAAGCCAAATGAGTAGGACAACCAAATTTGCGCAACTATGAAAATGATTGATTTCCGAAGCTTAATGAATTCTATTTCAAAGAGCTTTGAATTTATGTTGGTTTTAGTATTTATTTTCTTTTCATCCCTTTCGGCCCAGGCTCAGTTTTTCGAAGAGATGACATGCCCGCAGGTAACAATCAATCTGACTCATCCGCCCGATCTTGGAATCAAGGTATCTAAAATTGCTTTTGGCCCGGCAACAGGGACATGTTCAGATCAGATTATTGATGCTATTCAAAGTGACTTTGTTTCCAATAATATTGAAGTTATCGACAGAGCAAATCTTACCGCCATTTTAGCTGAGCATCAGTTTACTTTTAGTGGATATGTGGATCAGACCAGCGCTGCAGCGATTGGTAAAATTTTAGGGCCATCGGCACTGGTCTTTGTAAAAGTACAGGTTTGTGAGACTAAGGTTGATAAACTTGTTGGCAAAAAAACAGTCTATTACAAGGATAAAACAACGGGTGAGGTTCCGGTATATTATGCCCGAACCCGGGTTAACCTCAGAGGTTCTATTCAGGCTGTTGATCTTGCCACAGGTAGAATCTTCGGTTCACAACCATTTGAATTTTCTCCGGAACGAACCAATGAGTCAGATCAGGGATATCCCGATCCTCCTGCAGAATTCGACATTCAGAAAATGGCCTTCCAATCAGTGGTAAGTGAAATACATCAAATGTTTCTTCCTTGGACCGAACCTCTTACATTATATTATTATGACAATAAAGATCACGATCTAAATCAGGCCTATCAGGCCATGAAGGCGGGAAATCTGGATTTAGCATTTGATTTATCAAAGAAAAATCTTGAATCATGCAAAAGCGATGCTCATATTAAAGATAAATTAAAATCACACGCTTATTATAATATGGGAATGTCATACCTGCTACGGGAAGAGTATGATAAGGCCATGGAATTTTTTCAGGAGGCTGCAAAGTTACACTCCGGAAACATCATTACATCGGCAATGAGTAAATGCCAAAAGGCAAAAGAGATCCAGATTTCCAGACAACGTGTTGAACAAAAGGCATCTTTTGAAGCTGAGAAAAAAATGGCAGAACAAAATAAAGCTGTCCAAGCAGAGCAGGCAAATACGATGACAAACAAGGATATCATAAAATTATCGCAAATGAAACTCTCAAAGGCAATTATTCTTCAGAAAATAAAGAGTTCGAAATGCAACTTTGATACATCTGCAGATGCTTTAGGCATTCTGACCAAAGCCGGAGTTAATGAAGATATTATTGTGGCTATGATGAGTAAGTAACTCACATATCGAATCAAAAGTAATTAGCCATAATTAATTAAAGAAGGGATGATTGGTGGTTTTAAAACCTCATCCCTCTTTTTTTACCTTTAATTCATTGATATATTGGTTTTAATGGTGATCCAATCCCCTTCGTTAAAGAGATAAAAACTGTTTACCTAAGATCAAAAAAAAATAAATGGATTTAAAAGATCATTTAGACCGCCTATAATTGGACAATTAAGTGGGCGGGTATACTAAGGATTATTAAATATATTATCGTGATCAAATCAACAGAATTATGCCGGTATAAATGCTTCTTAATTCGCTTGTTGCTTTTTGACAACCTTGCTATTATCCAAGATAACCCATGATCATCACTCAAAAAGGGAATTAACCTTTATCTGATCATACTCTAATTTCCATGATGAGCACATTTCTCCCGTTTTCATACTTATAATTCAGACTCTTGCACCTGTTCCTTAGAATATTTAAACCGATTGGATCCTCCAGGGCATCCTCTTTGAGTGGATTAAACGGTAATCCGGTACCTTCTAAAAGCAATTCAACACTCCCGTCTTTTTCAGTAAATGAAAGGCTGATGTCAATATCCTTAAAATCTTGCTGGAAAATTAATGCCTCTTCTGCTGCAAGGAGTATATATTCTGATATCTTACCGGTAAGCATATGCTTTTCGCAGAATATTTCAATTTCCGCATTCATGGCATAGAGATCATATTCCTTGCTGGAGATATGATAATACATACTCCGTATTCGATGGATAAATGCCTTTGTTTTTGCGCGCTTTGGGTTTCCAAAGATTACATCAGGAGCTCCTTCCTCGTAGATAATCCCTTCATCCATGTAAAAGACCCTGCTGGAAATATTCCGGGCAAATTCCATTTCATGGGTAACAATCACCATTGTCATCCCTTCTTTGGCCAACTTTCGGATAACTGCAAGGACTTCGCTGACCATTGTTGGATCGAGGGCAGATGTTGGTTCATCAAAAAGGAGGATTTCCGGGTCCATCGCCATGCAACGAGCGATTGCAACTCTTTGTTTTTGACCGCCTGAAAGTTCATCGGGAAAGCTGTGTGTTTTTTCGGCAAGCCCTACAAGCTTTAGTAATTCAATTGCTCTTTTATTGGCTTCTTCTTTCTGAATGCCCAGGAGTTTTATAGGCCCTATTGTCAGATTCTCAAGTACGGACAGATGGGCGTACAGGTTAAACGACTGGAATACCATTCCCATCTTCTGGCGCAGCTTAGGAACATCGGTATTTTTGTCCAAAAGTGCTATCCCATCAATAAAAATAGTTCCCCCGGTCGGGGTTTCAAGAAGGTTTAGGCATCTCAGGAAAGTGCTCTTACCCGTTCCTGAGGGACCTATAACAGAAATAACTTCGCCTTTGTTAATCTCTGCATTTATATCACTTAGCACAACCAGGTCGCCAAAATGTTTAGACAGATTTTTTACACTTATCATTTTTATTTCTCCTTTATTTTTATCAGATGTCTTCTTTTAGGATCTACAGATACTTCTACGTAATCAAGCGCCCAGGTCAGCAGCCAGGCAATAGTCAGATATAGAACTGCTGCCATGATTAGCGGGAAAAATGCATCGAATGTACGGCTACGGATAATATCGCTTGCCTTGGTCAAATCCTGGACAGCAATGTACCCTACGATAGAAGTCATCTTTACCAGGGAAATGAACTCCCCTTTATAAACTGGCAAAACCTGACGAATGGCTTGTGGCATGATAATATGAATGAACGTCTGAATTTTGGTAAATCCGCCGGCAATGCCTGCTTCTTTTTGCCCCTTGTCTATACTTTCAATAGATGTTCTGAACATTTCAGAAACATAAGCTCCAAAATTTAGGCCAAATGCAAAAACTGCGACGGCCGCCGGATTGATGTTTACGGATGCAAATACCACATAATAGATAATCATCAACAAAACCAGAACTGGAGTGCCTCTGATGATTGTGATAAAGAACCTGGCAGTCATAGAGAGTAATTTTCTTTGGGACATCCGCATGAAACAAATAAGTCCGCCGATGATAGTTCCCACAAATGCCGCAAAGATGGAGATCAGGATTGTAAGTTTTAAACCATCAATAATTAAAAGATACCTTTTCTCCAGGACGATGTTATTATAAAAGCTCTCGGAGATTGCTTTTATAAATGTTTTTTTTACCTGTTTTTCTTCACCGGAACTATTAAATGCTAACAGATTTTTTTTCGAGGCAATTACAGCAGTCTTAAATTCAGTATAACTATCTGAAAAGTTAATTTTTTTTGCCCTTTCTTCGGTAATGGCAATTCCATCACTGATCAGATCTACCTTGCCTGAAGCGAGTGCCGGGATCAGTGAAGGAAATTGCATAGCAGCAAATTCAACTTTGTAGTTATGGTGCTGGGCAAAAGTTCGGATCATCTCAATGTCAAAACCTACGTAATCTCCGTTCATTAAGGCTACATAAGGAAGGTCATTTACGTTTGTTCCAACGGTTAGTTTTTTGCCGGCAGCAGGCACTTCGAACTTAGGCATTATAGCTTCCTCAGCATCCTCAACAAACCATCGTTTATAAATCTTGTCGAAAGTTCCACCTTTCTTTGCCTCTTTCAGAAAATTATTGAACTCATTTCTCAGGTCGGGGTTATTTTTGTTAAAGCCAACACCCATGGGCATATTTAAGACATCATCAGTCAATAAACCGAGATCGTTATTCTTCTTCATGATGAGTCTGGCGGTAATGTGGTCAAGCATTGCAACATCTATTTTGTCACCAGAGAGTGCGGCCACCATATCGGTGCTCCCATCAAACCTGAATATCTGGGCCTTTGGATATTTTTTACTTACCAACACATCATGAACTGTCCCAGTGAAAACTCCTATTCTTTTATCTGCAATATCGTCAAGAACAGCCATTTTGTTTTTATCAGGGATGTCCATATTATCCTTACGGGCGAATAAGCTAATACCTGAATCGTAATAAGGATCTGAGAAGTCAACCTGTTTTTTCCGCTCCTCAGTGATCATTAGCTGGCAGGTGACAATATCTATTTTATTGGTTGAAAGTGATGCAAGCATACTGCCAAAGGGAATGTCAACCGGCTCAAATGTTTTTCCAAGATATGCCGCAAAGCGGGCAGGAAGTTCAATATCAAACCCTGCCAGCTTCCCATTTTCCCTTATAGTGGATGGAAGTCCCCCATCACCTACAACTCCTACTTTGAGTATTCCGTTTTTACCATCAGTTTTGATTTCTGGCAATACACTTTCTCCCTTTACCATCCAGCGGTCAACCATCTCATCGTAAACGCCGTTTTTTCGGATCACTTTCAGAAAGGTATTGAACTTGTCCTTAAGGTCACCTTTCCCCTTATTAAACGCAGCAGCGATGGGGACAGTATGCATATTTGGAGCAAAAACACCCAGGTCCGGGTTTTTAGCAAAGATATCGTTCAAGGCAATATGGTCAGAAAATGCAACATCTATCTTGCTGGATTTTAATGCAGTAATAATATCCGGAACGTTCTGAAAAGTTAATATTTTAGCTTTGGGGAAATCGCGGTTCGCATAGGTGTCATGAATGGAGCCTAAAAGTACACCAATCCGCTTGTCACGGACATCATCGAGCTTACCCAATTTGGTCGGGTGAGACTTCTCCATATTCTTTTTCATCGCAATGATACACGCTGATGCGGAATAGTACGGATCTGAAAAGTTTATTTGTTTTTGCCGTTCCTCTGTAATCATCATACTACAAGCAGCCAGGTCAATCTTTCCGGTTTTTAACGAGGCAAGCATGCTGGAAAAGACCAGGTCAACAGGTTCAAATTTCTTGCCGAGAAAGGCTGCAAAACGTTTTGAAAGTTCGATATCAAATCCTGAATTTTTACCATTTTCGATTCCCGAATGCGGAAAACCGACACTGCCAACCACACCTACAGTAAGCTTTCCGTTTTTGCCCGGAGTATCTATTTGTGGTAATACATAGATGTCTTTTTTCATCCATCGGCTAATCATATCGTCATAAATCCCATTGGCTTTTATCTCTTTCAGAAATCCATTAAACTGATCTCTCAGATTAATATTTTCCTTATTGAATCCAACTCCAAGCGAATTGGAGTAAATATCACTTTCCAAAATGCCTATTTCAGGGTTTTTTTTCAGAATCTGCTTTAATGTGACGTTACCAATTAGAGTTACATCAATCTTATCCGAGATCAAGGCAGTTATCAGGTCTGGAACTGATTGATACTGAAATATTTTTGAATTTGGATAATTTTCCTGAGCATATTTGTCATGAACAGTCCCTAACATCACCCCTATCCGCTTATCCGTAATATCTTTCCCCGATTTTAATTTAAGTGCAGATTCACCATCGCTTTTTTCAGGCAAACTTCTCACCAGGGCCGCTATTCCACTGGGATAATAGCTTTTTGAAAACAGCACTTTCTTTGCCCGTTCTTCAGTAATTGAAAGCCCGGCACCAATCATATCCACTTTGCCGGAGATCAGGGCAGGGAGCATAGCACCAAATTCCATATCCACAAACTCTATCTTTTTTCCCAAAAGGAGGGCAACCCGTGAGGCAAACTCAATGTCAAATCCAGCAAGTTTATGTTTGGAATCATAAAATGACATAGGTTCGGTAACTGCAGCCGTTCCAAACCTTAGAACTCCTTTCTCCCCATTGAGTTTAAGT
This sequence comes from uncultured Bacteroidia bacterium, assembly GCA_903923905.1. GTDB lineage: Bacteria > Bacteroidota > Bacteroidia > Bacteroidales > Prolixibacteraceae > JAAFHB01. The sequence goes on along the minus strand of CAIXZH010000073.1, from coordinate 49,895 downwards.
TCAGGCATTGGAGCTGGTTTCCCCTTCTCAGGGAACCACCGTTTCATCATATCGTTGTAAGTACCATCAGCTTTTAGGGCTGAAAGGACCGTGTCCATCGCAACCTTAAGGTCTTTACTACTTAACTGAACAGCAAATCCATATTGATCACCCACAAGCATTTCGGACAGTACGTTAATTCCTTCGTTTTTTGCGGCAATATTTTTCAGGATAGGCAGGTCGTAGCAAGCAGCATCTGCTTTGCCATCTCTTACGGCTATCGCACAGTCAAGAACACTATTGTAGTATTTGATCCGGGCATTCGGAAATCTCTTCAGAACGAACTGATCGGCAACTGTGCCTGTGGGAACAGCAAAAGTCTTTCCCCCTTCAAGTTGGTTTAAACTTGTAATTTGGTTTTCCTTTTTATTGCATCCGTAAAAAGAGAGTATAGCAAGGAAAATGAAAAGAAATAAACGGGTTTTCATAAGAGTCTTTTTAACCAGGTAAGGGAAAAGGAATTCAAAATATTCCGCTTACCAAAAATAATTTATTTTTCTTCAATATCTAAAGGATTTATAAATATCCGGAGAGATAGATTAGGTGCCTTTTCCTTACTTTTGCTGCAAATAGATAATATATCCTTCTCATGATAAGAATTACATCAATTATTGGTATTGCAATATTCCTGTTTGTTGCTTGTGCAGGACCTGCGGCTAAGGTCGTTCAGGAAGAGCGTCTGACTGATTCTGTTGATCCCTTTATCGGTACAGGCGATCACGGGCACACCTATCCGGGGGCTGCCTTTCCATTCGGACAGATCCAGCTGAGCCCGGACAATGGTACCCAGGGTTGGGACTGGTGTTCGGGTTATCATTATTCCGACAGTATTATAGCAGGATTTAGTCACCTCCATCTCAGCGGAACGGGGATAGGGGATCTTGCAGATATCTCATTCCTTCCGGTAACCTCTGATGTGACTTTTAAAGAAGGAGAAAAAAACAATGAATTTGTTTCCCGATATGCCGGAAAATATAAACACAATCAGGAGGTTGCAAAGGCTGGTTATTACAGTGTCATCCTGAAAAATAGTGGCATCAAGGCCGAATTTACCGTTACCGAACGGGCTGGATTGCATCGTTATACCTTTCCTGAAGGGGGAGAAAATAATTTGCTGATCAATCTGGGATTTGCCATAAATTGGGATAAACCTTATCAGACATCCCTCAAGGTTGTAGACAGCCAATTGGTCACGGGCTCGCGTTTATCGCATGGCTGGGCTGCCGATCAGCATGTCTATTTTGCCGTTCGCTTTTCTGCACCTATATCAAAATCTGTAATTACCACCGCTGGCGGAGAAGATAGGAGTGTTGGTTTGCTGAAATTCAACAAGAAACAGGTCCTTGCCAAAGTCGGTATCTCTTCTGTAAGTATTGAAAATGCCCTGGCTAACCTGGATGGCTCATTACCTGGCTGGGACTTTGAGGCAACTCAGAAGGCAGCCTCCGATGCCTGGGAAAAAGAGTTGTCAAAAATCAGGATTCAATCGGTTGATCCGGCCCAAAAACGGATCTTTTACACAGCACTCTACCACACCATGGTGGCACCATCCTTATTCTCCGACTCAAACGGTGAATTTAAAGGAGTCAAGGGCGATGTTCAAAAGGCAAAGGACTACAAACGTTATACGGTTTTCTCTTTGTGGGATACTTACAGGGCATTGCATCCATTATTTACTCTGACTCAACAGGAGAGGGTAAACGATATGGTGAAGACTTTTCTCGATCAATACAAACAAACCGGCATACTTCCTGTCTGGGAACTCGAAGGAAACGAAACCTTTTGTATGGTGGGGAATCATTCAATACCAGTGATTGCGGAAGCGCTTTTAAAGGGGATTGGAGATTTTGATCATCAACTTGCTTTTGAAGCGATGAAAGCAACCTCAATGCACGATCGCGACGGGATGGGACTCTATGATAAGCTGGGGTATATGCCGGCCGATAAAATTTCGCAGTCGGTAGCTAAATCAATGGAAGTGGCTATCGACGACTGGTGCATAGCCGAAGTCGCCAAAAAACTTGGCAAGACAGAAGATGCTGCCTATTTTAGCAAACGTGCTGAGAGCTTTAAGGCTTATTTTGATAAAGAAACCCGTTTCATGCGCGGCAAACTGAGCAATGGTCATTGGACTACTCCGTTTGACCCTTCTGCCTCACAACATGAGGGGAGCGATTATACCGAAGGAAATGGCTGGCAATATTTGTGGCTTGTTCCGCAAAATGTTCCGGCCCTGATTGAACTTCTGGGTGGAAAACAAGCCTTTGCCGATAAGCTTGATTCATTATTTGCGGTCAAACAAGGGGTTACCGGAAAGAATGCCTCTCCCGATATTTCGGGTTTAATCGGGGCTTACGCGCATGGCAATGAACCAGGACATCAAACCACGTTCCTGTTCAACTACGCCGGAAGGGCATGGCGGACTCAGGAGCTAAACCGGCAGGTACAGACAACGCTCTACTTTGACAAACCCGAAGGTCTGAGCGGAAATGAGGATTGCGGACAGATGTCTGCCTGGTATGTTTTCAGTGCCATGGGATTCTATCCGGTTAACCCATCGGAACTTAAATACCAGTTTGGTTCTCCCATTGTTCAGGAAGCGAAACTGGAAGTTGCTCCCGGTAAGTTTTTTACAGTGAAAGCTCCCCTGGCTTCTGTGGCCAACAAATATATTCAGGAGGTAAAACTGAACGGACAGGCTCTCGACCGGACCTTTATCACTCACCAGGAAATTATGGACGGAGGAGTACTTGAGTTTACGATGGGTAGTGAACCAAATAAAGATTTGTTCAAATAGCGATATTTTTGTTGAAAAGAGGAGGTGTCACCTTCTCTTTTCCCTGGGAATTAGCTGTTAAATATAAACAGCTTTTAACTGGCTAGTGATATTCCGGTGCATTTAGCGGATGATTTTTAAAACTCCACTCGATTGCACCGTATTCCACACCGCTTTTTAGCCCCTGGTAGCGCTCACTTCGATTGCTTGCCCGGGGTTATTCATATTGCACCCCCGCGAAGGCGAAAATGGATTAGTGTCTAAAAATTAATTTTGATCTTATCGTTCTATAGAAACCCTGCATCTTGTAACCCGGTCAGTCAGCGGACTGATCAATTCTGCGAATCAGAGGATCGAAATGAACCGGAGTGCCTTTGGTACGGTCCATCTTACTAAATCACGCCGTTTTTTTTGCCTGTAATCATTACAGAATTAGAATGATCCGTGCCAACGGCACTCTTTCTTTCCAATCCCATTTTTTAACCGGATTAAAATCCGGTCTTGCAAAATTCGCCGAGCCGATGGCTCTGTATTATTCTTTCCGATATGATGGTTAATAGTGGCGCTAAACATTCGAATTTTCATATAAATCAATAAATTTTCAATTTTTCCCTTAAATTGCTGGAATATTTCAACTTTTTATTCATTTGTTCGTCCAAGATCGGATTTTACCAACAAAAATCAGCTTTATATTGATAAAGATTATTTATATTTGAATGTCATTCCAATCTAACTTTTGAGAGAAAATAATCAGCAGACAAAAATTTATATCATATATTCTGTTAACCCAATTGTAAGGAGGCCGGAAAATGATTACCACAGACGAAGTTTGCAATGTTCAAACGATGACAGAGGAGGAGAAATACAACCTGCTAAAAACTGTTATCCTGGATTATGAACGAAAGGAGAGTAACCTGATTCAGATTTTACACATGGCGCAGGCCATTTTCGGTTTTCTTCCTGTCGAAGTTCAACATTTTATTGCTAATCAGATGGAGCTCTCCGTCTCAAAGATTAACAGCGTTTTAACCTTTTATTCCTTTTTCTCCACCCAGCCCAAAGGGAAATATACTGTTTCCATTTGTCTGGGAACGGCTTGTTATGTCCGCGGTGGAAAGGAGGTTCTCAATAAGTTGCGATCGGTTCTGGGAATCGATGTCGGTGCAACGACGGATGACAAGGTCTTTTCGCTTTCCATTATGCGTTGTATTGGGGCCTGTGGATTGGCACCCGCTATGACCATCAATAAAAAGGTTTACAAACAGGTAAATCCCAATAAGATCCCCCTGATTCTTGGTATGCTGAAGTAGACTTCGGCGCTCACTTCCAGCTAAATATTATTTGTTATTACGGGTAAAGACCAGAATTTGCATCACACCATCATATCTTTAAGGTTATGAGAATCAATTCAATCAGTGATTTAGAAGTAATAAAGGACGAATTTCGGAACACCGAGAAGGAATTTCAGTTTACCGCACATATCTGCTATGCGGCCGGTTGTTTATCTTCAGACTGCAAGGAGTTCAAGGAGGCATTTATCAGTGCTCTGGAACATGTAAACCTGCTGTCAAAAGTCAGGATCAAACTTACCGGTTGTATGGGGGCCTGTTCCTTGGGCCCAACCTTAATTATCAATCCGGGAAATACGTTGTATTGCAGGCTCAACCCTGCCAGTGCCGCATATATCGTAGACCATCATATCCGGAAAGGGAAAATTGCGGAAAAGTATTGTTATAAAGATCCCACCTCAGGGGAGATCATTCCAAACCTGACCAATATCCCGTTCTTTAAAAACCAGCATAAGATTGTTCTTCGGAATTGTGGAATTATTGATTATGCATCGGTTGAGGAATATATTGCAAGGAACGGCTATTTTGCATTAGCCAAAGTACTGGGTTCGATGACCCCGTTAAAAGTGATTGATGAAATAAAAAAATCGGGCTTGCGGGGTCGCGGAGGGGGCGGTTTTCCGGCAGGGCTCAAATGGGCAATGGCCAATGCGGTCAAGAGTGATCAGAAATATATCATTTGTAATGCAGACGAAGGGGATCCCGGGGCATTTATGGATCGAAGTTTGCTCGAAGGAGATGCCCATTCGGTGATTGAAGGGATGCTGATTGGTGGCTTTGCGATTGGAGCAGATACCGGGATCGTCTACATCCGTGCAGAATATCCGATTGCTGTTGAACGGTTAACAATGGCGATTAAAGCAGCGCGTGAGCTGGGGCTTCTGGGTCAGAATATCATGAAGAGTAACTTCAGCTTTGATATCGAGATCCGGATTGGAGCAGGAGCTTTTGTTTGTGGTGAAGAGACTGCCTTGATGGATTCGGTTGAGGGTAAACGGGGAGAACCCCGCCAAAAACCGCCGTTCCCGGTAAAAAGCGGTTTATTCGGCAAGCCTACCGTAATCAACAACGTTGAAACATTTGGAAATATCGCCCCTATTATATCCAGGGGTTCTGAATGGTTTTCATCCATCGGAACCGAAAAAAGCAAGGGGACAAAGGTCTTTGCCCTTGCAGGAGATATTGTTAATAAAGGGTTGATCGAAGTATCCATGGGGGTCACCTTGGGTGAAATCATCTATGAAGTCGGGGGTGGAATACCCCGGGGTAAATCGTTTAAGGTTGCCCAGACAGGTGGTCCTTCCGGTGGCTGCCTTACACCCGGACATCTGAATACTCCGATTGATTATGACTCCTTAATTGAGCACGGGGCTATCATGGGTTCAGGAGGACTGATCTGTGCCGATGAAGATACCTGCATGGTGGATATGGCCCGTTTTTTTATGGATTTTGTCCAGGACGAATCGTGCGGGAAATGCATCCCCTGTCGTATCGGGACCAAACGTATGCTCGAAATCCTGGAACGAATCACCCGCGGAGAGGGGAAAGAGGGCGATGTTGAGCTTCTGGAAGAGCTCGGAAATTCAATCAAGGAATCGGCCATTTGCGGACTTGGACAGACTGCTCCAAACCCGGTTCTCAGCACGATAAAATATTTCAGGCACGAATATGACGAGCATATCCGGCATAAATATTGTCGTTCAGGTGTTTGCAGCGACCTGTTTATTTCTCCCTGTCAGAATGCCTGCCCTGCCGGCGTTAATGTGCCGGGTTATATTGCCCTGATTGCTGCAGGGAGAGTGAGAGATGCCTATAACCTGATCCGCCAGGAAAATCCGTTCCCATCGATCTGTGGCCGGGTTTGTACCCATCCTTGCGAAAGCAAATGCCGCAGGGCTCAGCTGGACGAACCGATTGCCATTGCGGATTTGAAGCGGTATGCGGCTGATTATGTGCTGAATTCCGGAGAGCCATTTACTAGTCTGATCTTTCAGAAAAACGGTAAGTCTGTTGCGATCATCGGAGCAGGTCCTTCAGGCCTGACTTGTGGCTATTACCTGGCCAGGCAAGGTTATACTGTTGATATTTATGAAGAAAAAGGTATCGCCGGTGGAATCCTTGCCTATGGGATACCAGAATACCGGTTGCCAAAAGAAGCCTTGCGTAAAGAGATTGATTCGATTACCCAGGCGGGAATTAATATTCTTTATAACACGAAAATAGGGAAAGACATTTCATTCAATGAGTTGAAGGCGAAATACCTGGCTGTTTACATTGCCACCGGAACCCAGCTTTCCCGAAAAATCGGGATCGAAGGGGAGGAGAAAGAGGGAGTTTATCACGGGCTGGATTTCCTTCGGGATATCAATCTGAAAAAGAATGTGGTGGTTAAGGGGATAGTCTCGGTAATCGGAGGGGGAAGTACGGCTATTGATGCTGCCCGGTCTGCCCTTCGGTTGGGTGCTCAGAAGGTTCATATTTTATATCGCAGAACCAAAGAAGAGATGCCTGCTGATAAGCGTGAAATTGAAGATGCTTTGGATGAGGGTGTGATCCTGCACGAGTTGGTTGCTCCGGTCCGGTTTATTGGAAATGGTGCAGTAACTTCAATCGAATGTGTTAAAATGAAACCTGGCCGGTTCGGGAAAGATGGCCGCAGGGTTCCTGTAGTCATTTCCGATTCGAACTTTATCCTTGAAATAGATCTGGCCATACCTGCTGTAAGTCAATATTCTGATTTCCCATTTATTACCAAAGCCGAAGTAGGCATTACCGATTGGGGAACATTCATCGTTGATGCGGAAACCCAGATGACTACTCAACCTGGAATTTTTGCAGGCGGAGATGTAGCCAGGGGTTCTGACGTAGTCATCACTGCGATTGCCGATGGTAAGAATGCGGCCAGATCGATTGATAAATACCTGGGCGGGAAAGGCAAATTAAATACTGGAGAGCCCATTGAATTACCGGCCAAAGTAAATGAGGAGGGTATAGCCGTTGAACACGAACGGCTTCAAATGAGATACCTCGATCTGGAACAGCGGAAGAATAATTTTGATGAGGTTCCGCAAGGTTTCCATAAACTCAATGCCATTGCCGAGGCGATGAGATGTTTGCAATGTTCAAGACGTTAAAATCAGTAAATAACTGACTATGATAAATCTTACCATTAACAACAAGGTTCTGCAGGTTGAAGAGGGAACAACAATCTTTGAAGCAGCAAAACAAAATAATATCCTGATCCCTCACTTTTGCTACATGGAGAATGTTCACCAGATCGGCTCGTGCCGGATTTGCGTGGTCGAAGTGGAGGGAGGAAAAACACTGATGGCATCCTGCGTTACCCCGGCTACCGAGGGAATGATTGTTCATACCAATTCCGAAAGGGTTCGTCAGGTTCGTAAAGTGATTTTCGAGTTAATGCTTTCAGATCATCCAAAGGAATGCCTGAGTTGCTGGCGGAATCAGAACTGTGAGTTGCAGGAACTTGGAAATTTAATCCAACTCCATGAATTCCGGTATGAAGGGGCAAAATCGAAGGATATCATCGACAGTTCAAGTCCATCTATTATTCGTGATAGTTCAAAATGCATTCTTTGTCGCCGTTGTGTAACGGTTTGCAATGAAATTCAGGGTGTAGGGCTGATGAATCCGCATCACCGTGGCTTCTCCACTTTTATTGGTCCGTCGGAGGACGAACTGCTCGGCGAATCGGTGTGCACCAATTGCGGCCAGTGTGTATTAGTCTGCCCGGTAGGAGCATTGAAGGAGAAGGACTCTACCGCTACAGTCTGGGAAGCATTATATGACAAAACAAAAACGGTAGTTGTTCAGACTGCCCCTGCCGTGCGTGCCGCTCTCGGAGAAATATTCCTCTATGAACCAGGAACTTTGGTAACCGGTAAAATGGCTGCTGCCTTGCACCAATTGGGTTTTAATTATGTTTTTGATACCAATTTTGCGGCTGACCTCACCATCATGGAAGAGGGTTCCGAATTTCTTGAACGGGTAAGAAATGCTTTTACCTCAACAGATAAGAAAGCAGTACTTCCGATGATCACGAGTTGCAGCCCAGGCTGGATTAAATTTATGGAGCATCGCTTTCCCGATCAGCTGGCCCACTTGTCAAGCTGCAAATCACCCCATATGATGCTTGGGGCCTTGACCAAGAGTTACTTTGCTGAAAAGATGAATATCGATCCGGCAAAACTGTTCGTCGTTTCGGTAATGCCGTGTACAGCCAAAAAATTCGAAATTACCCGTCCCGAGATGTTTAAGGATGGCCTGGCAGATGTTGACGCCGTGATCACTACGCGTGAACTGGGGCGGATGATAAAAGATGCAGGAATTGATTTCAGAAACCTCCCGGATGGTAAATTTGATAGTCCCTTGGGGCTCTCGACAGGCGCTGCAGATATCTTCGGGACGACTGGAGGAGTCATGGAAGCTGCATTACGTACAGTCTATGAGTTGGTTACAGGCAGAGAGATGCCTGGAAAAAAACTCCATATTCAGCCGCTCACCGGTTTGAACAGAATTAAAACGGCAGCCCTGAAGATCGAAAACCCCTTGCCGGAATTTGCCTTTTTGAATGGAGTAACTGTGAAAGTTGCCGTTACCAGCGGATTAAGGGGAGCAGCAGAGTTGCTGGACGAAATCAAAAGCGGGACGAGCCCTTATCATTTTATTGAGATTATGGGCTGTCCGGGCGGGTGTATCAGTGGCGGAGGACAACCAAGACCGGTCAATGATGAAATCAGGACCCAGCGGCTTGAAGCCATTTACCGGGAAGATGAAGGTAAAATGGTTCGTAAATCACATGAAAACGAGGATATTATGTTGTTGTACCGTGATTTTCTGGGCGTTCCGCTTGGACATAAATCGCATGAACTGCTCCATACGGTATATACCCAACGGTCTAAAAACTGAGGTTTATAAGTTCTTTGTAATTTGCAATTTAGTACCCGATAATGTAACTTTATGGAAAGATTCCCGCAAGGAAAAAGAATAATCCATTGTGTCCTGGCGTCTTTGCGTGAAAAATGGCACGCAAAGACGCTAAGCCGCTAAGGAAGAAGTTTAAAAAATGACTGAAAATGAATTGTCAAAGGTCATCGTGGATAGAGCCTATCAAATCCACACTAATCTTGGACCAGGTTTGTTGGAGTCAGTTTACGAGGAAATTAATGTATTACGAACTTCTTAAACATGGTCTAAGGGTAGAACGTCAAAAGGGTATTCCGGTATTCTGGGACAATTTGAAAATGGATTTGGGATTCAGGACCGATCTAATCGTTGAAAAGATGGTGATTGTAGAATTAAAGTCTGTTGAACAAATCGCACAAGTTCATCCAAAAATATTGCTAACTTATTTAAAGTAAACAGGAATTAAATTAGGGCTTTTAATCAATTTTAATGAGCCATTAATAAAAGATGGAATTACCAGAATTGTTAATCATCTATAAAATTCCAACGATGCAGGAATGCTAAAACACAGAAAAGAATTTGACTTTACGTCTTTGCGTCTTTGCGAGCATAATGGCACTTAAAAGCCGCTAAGCTGCGAAGGGTTAAAATAAACTTTAAATTTACTTACAATGTACCCTGTCTCCGAACTGATTAGAAACCTGGCTGACCAACATGGCCGGAACAGGCATAACCTGCTTCCTATTTTACAGGGAGTAGTCGAACAGGAGAAATACCTGTCAGAATACTCCATGATTGAGATTGCCCGCGAACTCGATCTTCCAGCCTCTGAAGTTTATGGTACAGCAACTTTTTATTCGTTTCTGGAATATAAAAAAATGGGCAAATACATTATTCGTGTTTGCAAAACCATCACCTGTTCCATGAAAGGGAAGAATCAGGTTGTTAAGGCCATCGAAGATATGCTGAAGATAAGTGTAGGTGAAACAACCCCTGACGGAAATTTCTCCCTGCTGCAAACCAACTGTCTTGGACTTTGTCATAAGGCACCTGCAATGCTGATTAACTTTGATGTCTACACCGATCTGACGCCTGAAAAAGTTCGTGAAATTCTGACTAACTACATCAATAAAAAAGGAAAGGGGGAATAAATGTCGTCCAATTATCAACTTAAGCGGGTCGATTTCATTTTTAAAGATGAAAAAGATTGGAAGGAGATTTTAAAAAATAACATCAACCGCCCTCCACAGGAATTAATTAACGAGTTAATCAGTTCAGAATTAAAGGGTAGGGGAGGAGCCGGATTCCCCACAGGATTGAAATGGAAACTCACTGCGGAGGTGGATGATATGACTAAATATGTCATTTGTAACGCAGATGAGGGTGAACCCGGAACATTTAAAGACCGCGAAATATTGTCAAAAGTGCCGTTTAAAGTATTAACTTCAATGGCTGTTTGCGGACATGTGATCGGGTCAAAAGAGGGATATATCTATCTTCGTGGCGAATATTTTTTCCTTCAACCTGAACTAAACAAGGCTATCTGCGAATTTGAGCAATACTGCCAGGAGATTAATTTTGATTTCAGAATCCGTATCTTTATGGGGAGCGGTGCTTATATATGCGGAGAAGAGACAGCTCTGTTTGAATCTATGGAGGGGAAACGAGGAGAACCCCGCAATAAACCACCTTTCCCTTCAAACTTCGGATATATGGGCAAACCTACAGTCATCAATAATGTTGAGACACTTGCGCATACCTATACTATTTTTGAATTTGGGGCAAAGCGCTTTTATGATTTGGGTGTTCAATATTCACGTGGCTCGAAATTATTCTCTGTTTCAGGTGACACCCCGAAACCGGGGATTTATGAGCTGGAATTGGGAATGAGTCTCGAAGACTTTGTTGATGAATTTGGTGATGGTGACACGAAAGCTGTTCAGGTTGGCGGAGCATCGGGCTTTTTGGTCCCACGTAAGCGATTTGGGGAGACAACCATAGGATTTCAGGGAAAACTGACTGGCATCTCTCTGCCAACCGGAGGTTCAATGATGCTTTTCAACAGCTCCCGGTCGATGTATAACGTGTTGGATAATTATCTTGAATTCTTCCGGGAGGAATCGTGCGGACAATGCACCCCCTGTCGGGTTGGATGCCAGCAATTACTGAATGGAATTAAGGCTGTTAAACGGGGTGAGAAAAATGCGCTCTATCTGGATAAATTGCTGAGGTTGACTGAAACAATGCAATATACCGCAAAATGCGGATTGGGGCAGTCGGTCGCAAATTCATTCTCGTCAATCGTGGAAAATTTCAGGGAAGAGATGATTTATTAATGCTCTAAGAAGGATCTGTTATGGCAAAAAAAATAAAAATAACCATTAATGAGCTGACAGTTGAAGTTGAACCGGGTACCTCAATCCTGGAAGCTGCCAGAGAGACAGGTGTGATTATTCCCACATTGTGTTATCATAAAGACCTTTGCGTGGCAGGGAATTGCAGGGTTTGTGTGGTCGAGATCGTTGGACAGAAGCGATTGTCGGCAGCCTGTGCCACACCCTGCGATGAAGGGATGGACATCCTTACCAATTCCTTTAAAGTACGGAACTCACGCAAACATATTATTGAGCTCCTCCTTTCAGAGCATAATGCTGACTGTACCCGCTGCTATAAAAACGGGAATTGTGAGCTCCAGAAACTGGCATCTGACTATAAAATTATGACTCAGGATTTTATAAGGTTGGTTCCGCTTAAGAATTATACGATCGATCAGTTTTCCCCATCAATTATCAAAGATGACAGCAAATGTATCCGCTGCCAGCGTTGTGTAAGAACCTGTGAAGAACTGCAGGGAGTCAATGCGCTGACAGTCGCCTATAAGGGTGACCGGATGAAAATAGCCACCTTTTTCGAGAAACCGATGAACGATGTAATTTGCACTAATTGTGGTCAGTGCATCAATCATTGTCCTACCGGTGCATTGGTAGAGAAGAATTATATTGAAGAAGTTTGGGACGCGATTGCAGACAAGAATTGCCATGTAATCGTACAAACAGCTCCTGCTGTACGTGTTGGATTAGGAGAAGAGTTAGGATATGAGTACGGATCACGGGTTACAGGAAAGATGGTTGCCGCATTAAAGAGGTTAGGTTTTGATGCCGTAATGGATACCGATTTTACTGCAGACCTCACCATTTTGGAAGAGGGAACTGAATTATTGACACGGTTGAAAAGGGCTCTGGTCAATCACGATCCGGATGTGAAACTGCCCATGGCTACTTCCTGTTCCCCTGGGTGGATCAAATACATCGAGCACATGTATCCGGAATATCTAGATCACCTCTCGACCTGTAAGTCCCCCCAGCAAATGTTTGGTGCCCTTGCCAAAACCTATTATGCCAGGGCCCGGAATCTTGATCCTGAAAAAATAGTTTCAGTTTCAATTATGCCTTGCACGGCCAAGAAATTTGAATCAAACCGTCCTGAGATGCATGACAGTGGATACCGTGATGTTGATTATGTTCTGACAACCCGCGAGTTGGCAATCATGATTAAACAAGCTGGAATCGATTTTATGAAACTTGGAGATATGCCGTTCGACCGGTTGATGGGTGAATCAACCGGGGCTGGGGTTATTTTTGGTGCAACAGGCGGGGTGATGGAAGCTGCCCTGCGCACCGCTTATGAACTTGTAACAGGAAGGAATGTTCCTTTTGAAAACCTGAATATCATGCCTGTACGTGGTATGGAAGGTGTCAAGGAGGCTTCAATCCGGATCGAAAACCCATTGGAACAATGGGCATTTCTGGATGGAGTGGAATTGAAATGTGCCGTTGCACATGGGTTGATCAATGCTAAAAAGGTAATGGATTCAATTCTTTCGGGCAAGTCCCAGTATCATTTTATCGAGTTTATGGCTTGCCCGGGCGGATGCCTTGGAGGTGGTGGTCAACCCATCCCCACAAGTCCTGAAATTCGCCGGAAACGCGCTGAAGCTATTTATGCCGAAGACCTTGGAATGCCTTTGCGGAAATCGCATCAGAATCCGGAAATCGTGAAAATCTATGCCGATTTTCTGGAAAAACCTATGAGTGAAAAATCACATCACCTTTTGCATACCAAATACTCACCAAGAGAGAGGTTTTGAAGCTGAATTTATCAAATTTTATTTAGTTCTTGAGGGTTCTGGCGGCAATCGAATAAATTTATAATCTCAATTCTTTTCTTATCCTGGTTCACCAGATATATAAGTTTATAGTTTTTATGAACCAAATATCGGAACTCCTGTATTCTATTAATCAAGAGGCTCTCTTTTTGGCCGATTAATGGATTCAATTCTAACTCTAAAGATTTTGTAATAAGTTCATTAACAAGCTTAATGGCAATACTTTGGCCTGCTTTTTCACAATAATAAAATATACACTTCGAGTTTATCTTCCGCAAATTGCGTCCAGAAAACTTTCATCCCCATTTTTGTACTTTTTGCTTTAACTCCTCAGCTAAAGTAACCCTGTCATTTTCGGAATCCCCCATAGCCTGATCAATTTCAGTATTAAATTGGTCAATACTCAGAGGTACTAATTTTCTTTCGAATTCCTCTTTCCTTTTTATTCTGAGCAAATTCTCGAGACCGCTAATAATTTCTTCATTTTGCAACTTTAGAAATTCCTGGACAAATGTTATTTTCCTAGTCTGTAAATCCATGCTTTTTTTTGTAAAGTTACTCATTTCAGACTAAAATATTTTGAATTAGATTCTAATTATCGAGAGAAAAACCACGAAGGTTCTTTGAAATTGATTTAATCTATTTCTGAAGCTAATTTTCAATGAAGAGATACATAAAAATAATAATTTGAATTTTAGTACACCTTAATGATTAATTTACAATGGCTTAATTATGTCGTATCCATACCTGACAATCAGGATGGTTACGACAATCAGGAAAAAAATGCGGATAAAACCATTCCCTCTCTTGAGGGCCATCCTGCTGCCGGTGATACTTCCGGCAATATTGAACAGTGCCATCAATACGGCAATGCCAATGATAAAATTTCCCTGCCGGATGAAAACAATCAGCGCAGAGATATTAGTCATGCAATTGACAATCTTCGCATAGGCAGATGCCTGGACAAATTCAAACCCCAGGATCAACACAAATGCCAGCACGAAAAAACTTCCGGTCCCGGGGCCAAAGAAGCCGTCATAGAACCCAATTATTAAGCCAATTACCACTCCCAGTGCCATCTGCAGTGATTCAGGCAATTGTTTGGTGGCCACTTTACCCAGATCTTTCCGGATAAACGTGTAAATCGCAATGGCAATTAAAATGATCAGGATAATCGGTTTTAAAGTAGCCGGATTGATGATGCTCACAATTTTGGCACCACAATAGGAAGCTACGAAAGAGGCGATTGAAACAGTGATCAATAGTTTAACATTAAACCGAATGCGCCGGGCATATTGAACCGCAGCCATTGAGGTACCCGAAAGTGCGGCTATTTTATTGGTGCCGAAAAGTGTAGGCAAGGAAGTATTTGGCAGGGTTACCAGTAAGGCCGGAATCTGAATCAACCCGCCTCCGCCTACCACAGCATCAACAAATCCGGCAATATATGCCAAAGCCGATAAGATCAATAATGTCAGCAAATTATATTCAGAAAACAAGCCTGGAATATCCATCAGCAGGTTTTGTATTAGTTTCGGTCAGCAATTATTACTAAAAGATATCTGTAACATTTGCAATATCAAGCAGCTGTGCCTTATTGCATATGGTTATCCGGCGACCCTGGGTACGAATAAGGTTCTCCTCCTTGAAATCACGTAAGATTCTAACGAGTGTTGCGACAGCTGTTCCAACCATATTGGATAAGTCGGCTCTCGTGAGCACGATCTGAACCTCATTGTTTTCATCCACATCATCTTTGAATTTCTCCTGAAGAATCAACAGAGTAAGCGCAACCCTCTCCCTTACTGTTTTCTGGGTGATTGTAGCGATAAAATTGACCAGTACTCCAAACTCATGACTAAGGTTTTTCATGAGCATTTTTGATAGTTCGTCATATTGGTCCAATAACTTAACCAGTTTATCTCTGGAAAGAAACCCAATGGTACCATCGGTTAATGAAGCCGCAGAATCGGGATACACCTCTTCGCTTAAAAAAGCAGCATAGCCCAGTAACTCCCCTTCACGGCAAACATAAATAATCTGCTCCTTACCGCCATTCAGTGATTTGTATTTCTTGACCTTCCCTTTTTTAATAAAATAAATTCCTGAAGGATAGGTCCCCTCGGTAAATATATTCTGCCCTTTCTTTAACTGTTTGACAATCATTTGACCCAGGAACTCCTCCCTGATGGATTCGGGCAGGCTTGAAAATGCGGTATTGCTTTTAAAAGTGAACCTTTCAGCTACGTTATCAGACTGGATTGCCATATCAATTTTTATATTGAGCAAATTTAGCAAAGAATTGACAAAAATCAATTTTTTGATTGACCTGGGTGCTTATTTAAAAGCTCTGAATTGTCTAATCTTGCAGTGTATAACCTTTTGGATATAATAGATTGATTTTTAGCGTAAAGATTGTATGGGATCAGCTCAATTAATAGGTTTGATGGCATTCACTTTATCATTGGGTATTGTGGGATTAATAATTGTCAATGAAAGATTCAGACCCTTTTTGGCCTTATTCATTGTATTGATTAATTCAGTCTTATCCTCATTTCCGGCTTTGATGTCATTCACCTCGGGCCCGCAGTCAGGTGTACTCAACCTCCCTCATCTGGCCGGAGATATAGGCATCCGGATTGACAGCCTGTCTGCCTGGTTTATTTTGATAATCAATTTCACCTCCATTATGGGAGTTCTTAATGGAACCGGTTATTTGAAATCCTACCGCCATCTGAAGGTTAATCAGGAGTTGCACTGGGTGTTTTATGTCTTGTTTCATGTGTCCATGTTGTGGGTTTGCATGTTTGAACACGGTATTGCATTTCTGGTTGCATGGGAATTGATGTCGTTATCCTCCATGATGCTGGTCATCTTTGAATCTCACAATAAGTCAATTTTAAAAGCCGGCATTAATTATATGATACAAATGCATTTAAGTGTTGTATTGCTGACACTTGGCTTTGTCTTTTTGTATGTTAATACCGGGACATTTAATTTTTCAGGTTTAGCCCTGCTACCTTTGGGTCCTCACTGGATATGGATTTTTATTTTGCTTTTTGCAGGGTTTGCCATCAAGGCAGGGTTTATCCCTTTTCATACCTGGTTGCCTCATGCCCATCCGGCTGCCCCTTCCCATATTTCGGGGGTCATGTCGGGTGTAATTGTCAAATTAGGGATCTATGGCATTTTCAGGATAATTATGTATCTGAGAACCGATTGGCTGATTTTTGGGGAAGTAATCCTTGCATTGTCTGTGGTTACTGCCATATACGGAATAGCCAATGCCGCACTCAGAACCGACTTCAAGCAGATGCTGGCTTATTGTACCATTGAAAATATCGGGATTATCGGAATTGGCCTGGGAATTGGACTGATAGGCATCGGGAATAACAACCAGATGATGGTCATGCTTGGATTTTGTGGTGCATTGTTACACACGCTTAACCACTCGTTATTCAAGTCTTTACTCTTTTTTGGTGCCGGAAGTATTTATCAGCAAACCCATACACGAAATATTGAACGGTTAGGGGGACTGATTAAAAAGATGCCGATTACAGCCGGATTGTTCCTGATCGGAGCACTGGCTATTGGGGGGATTCCTCCGTTTAACGGATTTGTTTCCGAGTTTATTATTTATACAGGGCTGTTTAAAGGTTTAATTGGTTTCCAGGGTGTCTCACAAGCTATTCTGCTTATTTTGTCAATCACCGGTCTAGTCATTGTTGGAGGGATGTCATTGGCTACATTTACCAGGACATTTGGAGTTATTTTCCTGGGCACACCGCGTGAAGAGCTTCCGCATGAACCGCATGAAACCTCCCATATTATGCTCCTGCCACAATTTCTCATCGTCGCGGCGATGTTGTCAGTAGCGTTCATCCCTCAGTTTTATTTTTCTTATGCCGGGAAAGTTGTATCTTCTTCATTCGCAACAGCGTTTAGTGGAATCCCGGTTTCTTTTACCCCTGTTACCGATACTGTCACAAACATTGGAAGAATGGCTTTGATTTTCATCATGTTAATTATTGTTATGTACGGTATTCGCCGGTTGTTGGTCCGCAAAAGGGCTTCGGTTACTTATGAAACCTGGGGTTGCGGATATGTGGCGCCTGTTAAAAAGGCCCAATACACCGGCAAATCTTTCAACCGTTCCTTTGGTTTATTGTTTAATTTTATAGTAAAGGAAAGAAAGACAATTGAAAAAATTCCAAAGACACAAATTTATCCTTCGCGGGTCAATTTTTCGACAAGCTACATTGATATCCTCGATCATTATATTGTTTCCCCGTTGGCCAAAAGGCTCACATTTGCCTTAAATTATTTTCAGTTTATCCAGAACGGACGAATTCAGTCCTATGTGCTTTACGGACTGTTTTTTATAATTTTGGTTTTTCTTGGAACAGCATTCAGTTTTATCTATTGATTTACTCTATGGAAAAGATAATCATTGAAGTATTTAATCTGATTGCGATACTTGCTTTAGGGCTGATCCCTTTCCTGAAAACCAGGGAAAGAGGTTATCTTACGTTGGGCGTTATTTCACTTCAGGTTATTATCATTTCCATTCTCGCTTTTTCGCTGTTTGCAAATGGTCCGGTTGAATACTCCTACGCAGGATCATTCATAACCGGATTCATCCCAGTCCGGATCGATTATTTGTCTGCCTGGTTCATCCTGGTTATCAGCTTCACATTCCTGACCGGTGTTTGGTATGGCGTTCAGTATATGAAAAAATATATGGATCAATCTGACAATTTAGCACTTCATGCCGGTGCGTTTATTGTGTTATACACTTCCCTGATTGATATCTGTATGATACAGAATAGTCTTGTATTTCTGGTTGTTTGGGAGATTATGGCTCTGGCCTCATTCATATTAATAATCTTTGAGCATTATAAGAGCGCAACACTAAAAGCTGGAATTAACTTTCTGATTCAATCACATGTTTGCATTCTTTTTCTGACGGTTGCATTTATGTGGGTTAAAGTCAAGACCGGTTCATTTGACTTTAACGCAATAACGCAATTTACCTCAGCTCAACCCATCATGGTTGGTTTAGCACTGTTTCTCTTTTTCTTTTCAGGATTTGCCATTAAGGCCGGATTTGTCCCGTTTCATACCTGGCTTCCACAGGCTCATCCGGCGGCACCCGCCCATATTTCCGGAATCATGTCGGGGGTGATTATAAAAATCGGGATCTATGGCCTGCTTCGGATACTGATGCTGATAAAAACCGATATGGTTACCATCGGCTTTTTTATCCTGTTTATTTCACTGATTACTGGATTATATGGCGTAATGTTAGCTATTGTGCAGCATAATCTCAAAAAATTGCTTGCCTATCACAGTATTGAGAATATCGGGATCATTGGGATCGGTATCGGATTGGGATGTCTTGGATTAGGATACAATAATCACCTTTTGGTCATATCCGGCTTTGGCGGTGCTTTACTTCATGTGCTGAACCATTCCCTCTTTAAATCGCTGCTGTTTTATAGTTCAGGAAACGTCTATCAGGCCAGGCACACCATGAGTATCGAGTTATTGGGGGGTCTGATCAAAAAAATGCCACATACCGGGTACCTCTTTTTAATCGGATCATTAGCTATTTGCGGTTTGCCGCCGTTTAATGGTTTTATTTCGGAATTCTTCCTTTACAACGGTTTGTTTCATGGGCTGGTTTCGAGTAATTTCATGTTCATCCTTTTCCTTCTGTTTGCCATACTTGGATTGGTGATGATTGGAGGGCTTGCACTTATCTGTTTCACCAAGGCTTTTGGGATTGTATTTCTGGGTACTCAACGCGCTGAACTGCATGAGGATGCCGATATTGAAAAACCACAGCGAATCTTGCCGATGTACGGGATTGGCCTGTTTATTATGATTATCGGATTATTTCCCTTTTTGTTTACCCCCTCTCTTTTAAAAGTGATCACACTCTACCTGCCTGGTTTAGATACCCTGGCCCAATCGCAGTTTGGTGATATGCTTGGTCAATTAACGAAAGTCGGCTGGTATTCTCTTGGATTCCTGGCGCTGATTATGGTTATCTATTTACTGAAGGGCCAGATAACCAAAAAGAGAGTTGTCAGCCTTTACGAAACCTGGGGTTGCGCCTTTTCAGGAGGAACGCCAAAAATGCAATACTCCGCCTCATCGTTTATCCGCTCTTACCGTAAACTGGCAGAACCTATTCTTTCGATAAAAAAGGTAAAACAGGAAGCTGTCGGGCTTTATCCTCACGATATTATGCAGGAAACACATGCCCATGATAAAATTGAGACCTGGCTGATCGATAAGCCAATATTCGCGATCCGAAAACTGTTAAATTCTTTTGTATTTCTGCAGAACGGGAATATTCAGGCCTATATATTATATGGATTTGTTTTCGTGGGATTAGCCCTGCTTCTCCCTTCTGTTATCGAAAAACTAATGGTATTAATTAACTTCTTAAATCAATTATAAGATGGTCAGCTTGTTACTAATATTTATAATGAGTTTGTTTTTCTCCGGATTCATTATCCGGACCAAGAGCATCTTATCGGGGAGAAAGGGTCCCGGACTCTTTCAGCCGATGCTTGATATTTTCAGGTTGTGGAAGAAAGGTTCTGTGATTAGCCAAACGACGAGTTTTATTTTCCAGATTGCACCGAGCGCCTACTTTGCCTCAGTAATAATGGCTATTTTGATGATTCCGCATGGGAATAATCCCGGATTGATCTCATTTGACGGAGATTTTATCATGTTTGCCTACGTTCTGGCCTTTGGAAAATTCCTCATGATTATTTCTGCCCTGGATACCGGAAGCAGTTTTGAAGGGATGGGGGCGAGCCGCGAGGCACTTTTTTCGATGCTCGTGGAGCCTGCTTTCTTTATCTTACTTGGATCATTTGCGCTGTTTACCGGGCAAAGTTCTTTCCATCAGATATTCAGTACGTTGCATTACGGTTCGCAAATCTCCTATTTGCTCGGGGGACTGGCTTCTTTTGTTTTGGTAATGATCGCCATGATCGAGAACAGCCGTATGCCACTCGACGATCCCAAAACCCATCTTGAACTGACAATGGTTCATGAAGTGATGATCCTGGACAACAGCGGATTTGATCTTGGACTGATCATGTATACCACCAACCTGAAGTTTGCCATGTACGGGGCAATTATTTCAAATTTTTTTATCGGAATGTTCCCCTATGAAATATCAATACCGATGTTCTTCATCATTCAGATTGGATTCGCCATTGCTGTCGGGATCATCGAATCGTTTATGGCAAGGTTCAGAATGGGCCATAATCCGCAATTCGTTTTTATCCTGACTTCGGTATCGCTTTTAATATTTTTCGGGGTGTTGCTGGTTTTAGGAAAATTCGTATAAACTACTAGTTATATGACAGATATACTTTTAATTGCATTAGCCATGTCGCTGCTTTACATCAGTATCGCAAACCGGCTTTTTACCTACCTCAATATTCTGGTCTTTCAGGGCTTTATCCTTTTTGGGGTCACCTTCCTGACCCTCACAAAGATTAGCACGATTAACCTGATGCTGATCATGCTTGAAACGATTGTTTTCAAAGCGGTCGCTGTTCCCTGGTTTATTAACTATATCATTAAACGGAATGGGATAACCCGGGAGGCTGAGCCCTATCTTCCCAATTTTGTGTCACTGATCATCGTGACCTTTATAACGGTGGCAACCATTATCCTTTCCAGTTCAATTAAGGATCCCAACCTCGATAAGACCTTTTTTGTTGTGGCGTTATCCACGATCTTTACAGGCCTCTACCTGATTGTGACCCG
Organism: uncultured Bacteroidia bacterium; assembly: GCA_903923905.1. GTDB lineage: Bacteria > Bacteroidota > Bacteroidia > Bacteroidales > Prolixibacteraceae > JAAFHB01. The sequence continues at coordinate 28,840 of CAIXZH010000073.1, read as the reverse complement.
GAAAAAGATCATCACCCACGTTATCGGCTATATTATCATCGAGAACGGGGTTTTTGTCTTGTCGCTTGCCGTTGGAAATGAGATGCCGATGTTGGTTAACCTCGGAATTATGCTCGATATTTTTGCCAGCGTCCTTATATTGGGGGTTTTCTTTAATCGGATCGGCGATTTATTAAAAGACCCTGATATTGACCATTTACGTAACCTAAAAGACTAAAAGATGATCGGGATATTTTTAACAGGGGCTTTTATCATCAGCGGTTTGCTATTTTTCAACCGGAATGAATTCATCAATTACGCGTTGCTGTTGATATTCATCGTCTTTTTAAGTGTTTTTGGGTTTTTTGAATACCATCATATCAATATCCGGGAGATGGAGTTCTTTAAACCGGATGCGTTAGGAATACTTTTACTGACTGCACTTTGCGTTGTTTCTGTTCCGGTAATCTTCCACGGCTACCGTTATATCGAAAAACACAATGTTGACGAGACCCCCAAATCACGGGGGCTATTCTTTGGGGCTATGGTTTTGCTCATCAGCGCCTGTAGTGTGGTCTATCTATCCGGCCATATTGCAGTTACCTGGATTTTTGTCGAAATAACAACCCTGAGTGCCTCCGCACTGATCTACCATCACCGAAACCTCAGGGCACTGGAAGGCGTCTGGAAATATGTGTTCATCTGTGCGATCAGCATTACTTTTGTCTATATCGGAATCCTGTTTTTGAGTTTATCGCTCAAGGATGCTGGTATAGAGGATATGTCTTTTGACTCGCTCTATGCCAATGCTGATAAGCTAAACCCTTTCTGGTTAAAATTGGCCTTCCTCTTTATTTTTACCGGGTTTACGGCTAAGCTAGGACTTGTTCCAATGTACACTGCCGGAATTGATGCCAAAGATAAGGCCCCGGCGCCGGCAGGAGCCTTGCTTGCCAGTGTTCTGATGAATGCCGGATTTGTCACCATCTACAGGATGTACGCAGTTTTGGCACCTACTCCGTTGCACCATTGGGCCAATACAGTCATGATTATTGCTGCAGTACTTTCAATTTTTGTCGCGGCTGTGTATATGACCCGAATTAAAAATATCAAACGGATGTTTGCCTATTCGGGCATCGAACATATGGGATTGGTTATTCTCGGGCTTTCCGCAGGAGGAATTGGGGTTTACGCAGCCATTTTGCATATCATTTTGCATACCTTGATTAAACCAACCCTGTTTTTGCAATTTAACCAGGTTTACTGGGTTTATCAGAGTAAGAGTATTTATGATGTCGGAAATTATTTTAAATACAATAAGGCAGGTGCCATTGTCATTTTTCTGGGATTTATTTCAGCTACTGCAATGCCTCCGTCAGGAATGTTTATCAGCGAATTCCTGATTTTTCAGTCCTTATTTGAGGCGCATTATATTCTGATTCTGTTGGCGGTGCTTGTTCTGTTAACCATGATTATCTGGGGGTTTGGCTCGAATATATTCAAACTGCTTTTTACACCGCCTTTATCGATAGACGAAACTAAAATCCCGCATATTTCCTCCTGGGAGTCCCTTTCGCAATATTTGTTGTTGGGTCTGGCTGTTTACCTGGCCTATGATCCACCGGCCGAATTTGTCACACTATTACAGGACGCAGCAAAATTAATACTATGAAGCTAAAAAAGACTATAAATATCGTTAATAATCAGGCAATCAACCTGGTTGATATTCCTGTCTGCAATTACAGGGATTTTGCTGAATTGAATCTTGATTTAATCAATGGGAAACCTAATTGCCATTGTGTCAGCTATTTTGGGTATCCCATCGAAGAAAAAATACAGCTGATTTGCTGCATCGCTGATGATGAATTGCACCAGATTATGGTCTCTTCCTCGATCGTAGATAAAGGTGCGGTATTGAATTCATTTACAGTCCGAAACCCCAACTTTGAGAAGTACGAACGGGAGATTCATGAGAATTTTAGGATTGGATATACTGACCATCCCTGGTTAAAGCCGCTACGTTATGCATTCAATCGGGCAGATAAAAATGAAAAAGTAGAAAATTATCCGTTTTATGGTGTTGAAAGTGAAGAGCTGCATGAAGTCGGTGTGGGTCCTATTCACGCCGGGATTATTGAACCGGGACATTTCCGGTTTATTTGTAACGGCGAACAGATCATGCACCTCGAGATTCAATTAGGTTATCAGCACCGCGGAATTGAACCATTATTTCTTCAAAAACAAAAACTTCTGGAACGGACCACCCTTGCTGAAAATATCGCCGGTGATACTGTGGTTGGGCATACAACTGCTTTTGTTAATTTGTGGGAAAATTTGTGCGGCTATACCCCCGATGATTCATTGCACTTTTCCCGGATCCTGGCTTTGGAACTTGAACGGATTGCCATACATACCGGTGATCTGGCAGGTGTATGTGCCGACATCGGATATCAGCTTGGGAATTCGGTTTTCGGAAGATTACGTACTCCAATAGTCAACTTTTTTCAGGAATGGGGAGGGAATCGCCTGGGAAAAGGTCTAATCCGGGCCGGAAAGATTAATTACCCGTTCACCAATGAACTGGCAAAAAGATTAATCGAGGTTTTAAATGCCTATGAAAAGGATTTTTTTGAAATGACTCATAAGTTGTTTAATCTTCCAAGTGCGCTTTCGAGAATGGAGAAAACCGGCGTTGTTTCCTATGAGGAGGTATTGGAAATTGGAACCGTCGGAATGGCTGCAAGGATGAGCGGGTTGAACCGCGATATCCGGTTGTCTCACCCTCATAATCTTTACAACAGCCTTACTCATAAGCCGGTCATTAAACGGCATGGTGATGTTTATTCACGTGTTCAGATCAGAAGGGAAGAGATCCGGCAATCAATTTCCTATATCAGGGGATTGCTCCAGAGTGTGCCTGAGTTTCATCCTCCTGAGAATTTTACAGAACAACCTCAAAAAGGGAAATTCATCATCTCACTCGTTGAGGGATGGCGGGGTGAGATTTGCCATTGCGCGATCACCAATGCCGAGGCGAACCTTATTTTATACAAAATTAAGGATCCATCCCACCATAACTGGATGGCATTGGCTCAATCGGTGAGGAATAATGACATCTCCGATTTCCCGATATGTAACAAGAGTTTTAATTTATCGTATTGCGGTCACGATTTATAGACAAAGGAATAGCCATGTTTGATAATTTAAAAATATTATGGCATCAGGGAAAACAGTTTATTCCCGATGTAACCAAAGCCCAGGTACCCGGGATCTTCAGGGGGCGCCCCATAATCAGCGAAGCAAAAATCGATGAATTTTTACTTGCAGATCTTTGTCCGACCAAAGCTATATCAACCAATGCGGTAAGTATTGACCTTGGGAAATGTACCTTTTGCGGGGAGTGTGCCGTTCAATTTCCTGAAAAAATCACATTTACCAAGGATTATAAACTCTCCACCAATCATAGAGATCGTCTTATTATCAAAGAAAATGAAGATGAGGCTATCGGATTGGATGCTGAATTGATCCGTTCGGAGATCCGCCGACTCTTTGGAAGGTCGCTCAAACTTCGTCAGGTTTCGGCAGGTGGGGATAATAGTTGCGAATGGGAGTTAAATGCGACGAATAACGTCCAGTTTGACATCAGCCGCTTTGGAATTGATTTCGTGGCTTCACCCCGCCATGCCGATGGAATTGTAATTACGGGTCCCATAACGGCAAATATGGCAGGTGCTTTGGAACGCTGTTACCTGGCCGTGCCTGATCCCAAAATCATTATTCTGGCCGGGACAGATGCAATCAGCGGAGGAATTTTCGCTGACAGCCCAGCCCTAAACCGTGAATTTCTGTCTAACCATCTTATCGATCTCTATGTTCCCGGAAATCCGGTACATCCCTTGACATTTATAAATGGAGTGCTCGATTTGCTGAAGAAGCGCCGGTCGTAATAAAACTATAAATGATTTTAGAGAAACCTCGCTGATGGATTGTTAACTGAACGAAGCCCCTCAACTGTAATACCTCTTTTTGAAATAGAAGGCCACATTTACTAATGCAACCATTACCGGGACCTCAACCAACGGGCCGATCACCGTTGCAAAGGCAGCCTGTGAATTAATACCAAAAACAGCTATCGCCACCGCAATGGCTAGTTCAAAATCATTACTCCCGGCAGTAAAAGCCATGGTTGTCGATTTTTCGTATCCTTCACCCATCCATTTGGAAATAAAAAAGGTGGTGAAAAACATCAGTCCAAAATAGATGGTGTAAGGTATGGCAACCCTTATAACATCGATAGGTAACCCGATGATCTTCTCCCCTTTCAATGAGAACATGACAAATATGGTGAACAGCAAAGCTATCGGAGTCAGCAAGGATATTTTTGGTATAAATTTAGAAAAATACCAGTCACTCCCTTTCCTGCTTCTTAGAATGAAATTGGAGATTAGTCCTGCTGCAAAAGGTATCCCCAGGTAAATCAATACGGTAACAGCAATTTCAGATATCGAAACATTAACCACGGCTCCTTTCAATCCGAATAATGGAGGCAGGATGGTGATAAACACCCACGCATAAACAGAATACAACAAAACCTGGAAGATTGCGTTAAAAGCAACCAATCCTGCAGCCAGTTCTGCATCCCCTTTGGCAAGGTCATTCCAAACCAAAACCATCGCTATACAACGAGCCAATCCCACAAGAATAACTCCTACCATCAGGCCGGGGTAGTTGTGAAGAAAAATCAGGGCAAGAAAGAACATAACCAACGGACCGATGATCCAGTTTTGCGTCAGCGATAAGGTAAGTAATTTGAGATTTTTGAAAACCAAAGGCAAATTCTCGTATTTGACTTTTGCCAGAGGCGCGTACATCATTAGAACAAGGCCTATGGCTATGGGAACATTCGTAGTACCTGAACTCAACGAATTCCAGAAACCTGAGATGCCCGGCATAAAATATCCAACCATAACTCCTGCAAACATCACCAGGAAAATCCAAAGGGTAAGGTATCGATCGAAGAATGAAAGTTGCTTTGTTGTGTTCATAGGGAGAAATTAATATGAAAATGGGTTAATGTGCTAATATGCCAATTTGCTAATGTGCTAATTTTAAAATAAGCGATGCAGATGAGGATTAACTTAGTCAAATCAATCTTCAAATTTTTAAATTGGCACATTTTCAAATTTTACCAGCTGAAACGGTGATGCTGTAAATCCCGGTTCCGCTATTTTGGTAATTGGAGATTTCCTCTTTGGACAGATAATTGGCTAATACATCCACAGGTATCGCAATCTCTTTTTGTTTATGAATGGTTATTTCCGGAAAACCTGCCTGTTTAATAATTCTTAGGTAGTCATCCATTTCAATGGCCCCCGAAACACATCCCGCATACATCTCTGCATCTTTGTGCAGCTGTTCCGGTAATTGTCCTTTGATAACCACATCTGACACGCAAAAATGACCGCCAGGTTTTAGAACCCGCACCATCTGCCGAAAGGCTTTTGTTTTATCGGGAACCAGGTTTAGGACACAGTTCGAAATAATTACATCATACTGATTATCCGGCAATGGCATCACCTCGATATCACCCTTGATAAACTCAACATTGGTAAAGCCAAGCTTTTTATTGTTCTCCATTGCCTTGGTAATCATGGCCTCTGTAAAATCGAGACCGGTAACTTTCCCTGTTTCGCCGACAATGGCACGGGCTACAAAACAGTCATTCCCGGCACCACTGCCTAAGTCAAGAACATGATCACCCTTTTGAATATTTGCAAATTGGGTTGGGATTCCACATCCTAAACCCAGGTCTGCGTCGGGATTATAACCCTTTTCTCCCGAATAATCATCACTGAAAATGGTGTAATCAACTTCGCTGCCGCAGCTTGTGCTTCCGCAACAAGAGGATTGATTAAATAACTTGCTTTGGTTGGCAATATCTCCGTATTTTTCTTTTACAATAAATTTTAGATCTTCTGCTTTCATAACTGAGGTCTGATTTGTTCAATATAAAATTTCCAGAATCCGTCTTTAATTTGGTCACGGATACGTATATATTCGCTCCAAATAAATTCATCTGTTCCCATTGAATGACTTGGATCATCAAACCCAATATGAAGTCGATGCTTAACTTTACCTAAAAAGGCTGGACAGTTTTCATTGGCTCCACCACATACAGTAATTACATAATCCCACTCTTGGTCAAGATAAAGATCAACAGCATCAGAGGTATGATGACTAATATCAATACCGATTTCATTCATTACAGTAACTGCTTTTGGGTTTAATTTCCCCGAAGCTTCGGTTCCGGCTGAGCATACGGTAAGCTTTGGATCGAACGATTGTAGGAAGCCATGCGCCATCTGGCTTCGGCAACTGTTTCCTGTACATAAGATCAATATTTTCATAGGTATTATAAATGTAATTTTAAAGGTGGTTAATTAATTATTTTTATAAGATTTTCAATTTTAGCTTTGATTCTATCCCGAATTAATCTTGTTTTAGCCAGCTTTTCATCCGTTGTACCGCTAAAACTGGACGGATCCTCAAAAGACCAGTTCAATCTGTTGGTTTGGCTTGGAAAGATTGGGCACCTCTCTGCTGCTGCAGCGTCACAGACAGAGATTACAAAATCAAATTTTCGTCCTTGAGTATAGAAATCAAATACACTTTTAGTTTGATTATTCGAAATATCAATGCCAACTTCTTTCATAACTTCAACGACAAACTGATTCAGATCTCCGGGTTCCAGCCCACCACTTTCGACTTCAAACTGATCATTTCCCAACTGTTTTAGGTATGCTTCAGCCATTTGACTACGTGCTGAGTTATGCACACAAACGAATAGAACTTTAACCTTTTCCATAGTACAACAGTCTAAATTTTAACTTAATTGACGTTTATTTTTTTGATTCAGTGAATAAAAAATAATTCGTTCCTTGTTGAATAGCCGAATAATAGCATAAACCAATAATGGAATTATATCATTTACAGCAAAAGTTTACCGGTATCTGGATTTCATTCAGAAATTCAATCAGGATCTTTTTCATCTCTTCCACCTTTCCATAATCAAGGCAATAATTGGTTTTTACTCCCTCCACATGTCCCTGGATCAATCCAGCGTCTTTCAATTCCCTTAAATGCTGATTAACAGTTGTACGGCTAAGTGGTAACTCCTCCGAAATGTCTCCGGATATGCAGGTTTTTGTTTCGGCCAGAAATTGGATGATTTGAAGGCGTGCCGGATGGGCCAACGCTTTGAATAAATTTGCCTGCGTCTGCAGTATTTCGGTGAAAAGTTCTGTTTTTGAGACTACCATAATTTCTGCTTTAATTATGGCGTAAATATACGTCAAATAATAATGCGACGTATAAATACGTTATATATTTTTATTTTTTTGTTGTCAGAAAGTTTCCAGGCATTTCGGTTCCAATTAATGGAAGGTCAGCTAATCTTGGACTCCAGAATTTATTATAGTGGTATATTCGATTTGGTAAGAAGCAACTAATCAATTACTTTATGGTTTTCTGAAACTGCAGAAGATAAATTGTTGGATCGTATCAAAAGGGGTTTTGTGCTCAACGGTAATACACTTAATCTTTTCAAAAGAACCTTTCAACAGTTCAGTCATTGAAGTTTCGGAATATTGTTTGATTTCTATGCCGCTGCATTTTTTTGGTCCCTGCTCCGAAAAAGTTCCAAGGACCAGGATCCCCGAAGGATTAATGCTTTGATGAACGGTATGGATATAGTTTTGAATTTAATCTTCCTTCGTCAGGAAATGAAAAGCGGCTCTGTCGTGCCAGAAATCATATCGTTCTATTGGTTTGAATATTGCAGCATCTGCTACTATCCACGTTACCAATCCGGAACGGTTACCTAACCTCGATTTGGCGCGTTCAAGTGATGACTCCGATATATCGAGGACTGTAATATCCTTATAACCAAGGTTAAGCAGGTGATCAACCAAATAGCTGTCACCACCCCCGATATCGATGATTTTTGCCTCCTTCGGCACGTTATACTGGTCAAAAAAACTAAGTGATGTCACAGGCATTGGTTGGTACCAGCTCACTTCATCGGGCTTCTTGGTCTGATAAATTTGTTCCCAATGGTTCTTCCGGTCGAATTCTTCCATAATTATATAAGAATGAAATTTTTAAATTCATTTCAGTTGAAACGGCCCGTCTTAACCCCACGTCTTTATCCAAGGCCGTTTTTCACTGGCAATTGTAGTGCTTTCCACATTACGAACCCGCCATCCAGGCTGGCAATATCATTAAATCCGTTTATATTTAGGAATTTGACGACTTTTGCACTTCGTACCCCGCCCTGACATACCACAATAATTGATTTGTCTTTTGGGATCTGATCAAGTTTACCGGTTATCCCTGACATAGGAAAGTACAGGATATCTTCAAGATCAATCGTTTCGACCTGGAATTCGTTTTCTTCCCGAACATCGAGCATAATTGCATCGCCACTTTTTACAGCATCTAATGCCTCGGAGGGGATTATATGTTTAACCCCCTCAATGTGAAAGCTTTGTAAGGCTGGAATTTCTGTTGTTCTCATTTGTCAAAATATTAATTCTTCAGTATATTATTTTTCCTGACAGTACCTTTCCTGCCTGGTTGATTGTAATCGAGGACAACCCAGAATATCCAGAAAGAGATACATATTAGTAGTCCTGCAACTGCATAAAAAAAAGACATTATAAACGACAGGAGATATACAAAAAATCCAAGCCAATAGGCATTTCTGATTTTGATTATGATGGAGTCAGCGATCTCGTCCTTGACTAAGGCTCTTTTATAAGCCGTTGTATACCACAGAACATTGAATGCGATATTTAGCATAACCATCGATCCGCAATAAAAGGCAGAAGATGCATTGGCGGCGGATGAATTGATGTGTTCTGCGAGAACTGCAGTCGGAAACGGGATAAAGGTGACCATCAAAAGTAAAAATCCATTAGCATACATAAACCCCGGATTGATAGTTTTAATGAATTTAAAGAACCCATGATGATTAATCCACATAATCAGCACAGCAGTAAAGCTAAGCAAAAATGCGAAGTAAGAAGGCCACAGATTTATCAGAGCTATAAATAGTTGATTATTAGTCATAGAACTGCCCATTTTGGGAACCTTGATCTCGAGTATCAGCAATGTAATGGCAATTGCAAAAACACCGTCACTAAATGCCTCTACCCGTGTAGTCTCTTTGTCATTACTCATCTTAAAAAGAATTATCCTTAATCAAATAGTTTTTTTCGGGTCATATGAACTAAATGAAGAGCTGAAAATGCAGATCTATTTATGCCATTTAGCCATGGATTCAATGTTTCTGGAATTTGTGATATTTTTAGCTTCAGGGGTGTAGATATAATCCATTTCTAATTTAAAATATTCAACAATTTTTCCTCTAACCATTTTCAGTGTGCTGTTTAATAAGTGGTTATGTTCTGTAAATGCCTCGGGGAGGATTATAATGGCAGTTGGAAGCCACCTTTCGGGGAACATCCCTTCGTATTTGCCTCCTTTACGAAAGGCATCAATTTCCTGTTTGAGGATATCGATCGATTTGGTGATTCCTTCGGAGCTGGCTGGATTTATGTTATGCTTGTGTAATGTCTGGTTTATTGCAGGAATATTCGGAACAATCAATCCAACAGTATAAGGGTTTTGGTTATTGTAAAGCATTGCCTGATCAATATATGGTGATTGGTCGACAATAGCTTCTTCAATCCCTTCAGGGCTGAATTTTTCTCCATCGTTGCCTATTAACAGGCTTTTGAAGCGACCTAATACATAAAGATACCCATCTGGCGACCGGTAGCCTAAATCTCCGGTATACAACCATCCATATTTCAAGGCCTCTGCAGTTGCTTTATCGTTTCTCCAGTAACCTTTCATGATGTTTTCCCCTTTGGCAACAATTTCCCCCTTTTCACCGACAGAAACTTCCTTACCATCTGCATCAATAATCTTTATTTCCAGGTATTTAACACATTTCCCGGATGATCCGAACTTGACAGTTTCCGGTGAATTGGCTGAAATTACAGGTGCAGCTTCGGTCAGTCCATACCCCTGATAAACCGGAGTTCCGATAGCGAAGAAGAATCGTTGCAACTCCACATCCAATAAAGCTCCACCCCCGATGAAGAATTTTAGTTTGCCACCGAAAGCCTGTCTAACTTTCGAAAAAATAAGCTTATCCAATAACAGGTATTCCGGTTTTAACAGAGCCCGCCAACCTTTACCTCTGTTCCAACCTTCACCATTATAAAGATAGGCTACCTTTAATCCATGATTAAATAAAATTTCGGTAACCTTTCCCTTAGCCTGAATCCCTTTTTCGATGCTTTTCCTGAAATTCTTGGATAATGCAGGGACACTCATCAGAATATCAGGCTTAAACTCCTGAATATTAACAGGTACATTCCTGAGCGTTTCCATAGGCGTTCTGCCGTTCTGGGCCGAACCGATGGAGGCTCCTTTATACATAAAAGTGTAAAGACAGGCTGTGTGAGCAAATGAATGGTCCCAGGGAAGGATTGCCAGTGTTTTGTAATCTTCGTCAATATCCAGTACGGTGTTCGCCTGAACAACATTTGCAGCATAATTAAGATGGCTCAGCATGATCCCCTTTGGATCAGCCGTTGTACCTGAGGTATAGGAAATATTGGCAATGTCATCCGGTTGAACACTTTTCCAAATTTTTTCAAACGCCTTTGAATTTTCTGCAGAAATCAAATAATTGGCTCCAAGATTTTGTATGTCAGTAAACAACAGATCTTTCGGCCCTTTGGTTTTAGATGGTTCCAGATGGATAATATATTCTATTTCAGGAATTTCGCCAAGGATTTCGTTTATTTTGGAAACCTGCCCTGAGGAGACTATTACCATTCTTGATCCGGAATGATTTAAACGAAAGCTTAATTCCGGCGCTTCAAGTTTTACGGAAAGTGGAACGTTGACTGCACCGCAATATAAGATGCCTAATTCACTCACAAGCCAGTTATTCTTCCCCTCTGAGAGTAATCCAACCCTTTCCCCCTTTTTAAGTCCAAGAGATAATAACCCGGCTGCAAATTCATAAACCTGCCGGCGGATTTCCTGGTAGGTTGAAGGTAAATAACGATCTTTAGGCTTTTCCCAAAGCAGTGGATTATTAGGAAATTTGGCTACACTAGTTTCAAATAGTTCGATTAGCGTTCTCATTCTTAAATTTTAATCAGTACGAATTTTAAGGGGAGGATGACAAGCAAACCCACGTATCGGCGGTCAATTATAACAAAATCTGAATCCTAAAGGTTCAGAATGTACCTGAATCGGCTTGTCTGTTTATTTCGTTCCGAATTTGTAAATGGTTTTTGATTTAAAAGTTTCACCAGGTTTTAGCAGGGTGGTTGGAAATTCTGGATGGTTCGGAGAATCCGGATAGTGCTGTGTTTCAAGGGCTAGACCCGAATACCTGTTGAATATTTCACTGTTTTCCCCTTTTATCTTTGGAATATAAAAACCGGTATACAATTGAATCCCAGGTTCTGTTGTAAATACTTCCACTGTTCTTCCGGATGATTCCTCAGATAAAAGAGCTGCTTTGACGAGCTTTTTGCCGGGGTTATCCAAAACAAAATTGAGATCGTAACCATCAGGTAATGCAGCTATGCGTGAGCCGATAGATGATGGAGTTGTAAAATCAAAAGGCGTCCCGGCGACGTCAGCAATTGCACCGGTTGGAATCAACTCCTCATCATTTACCGTTTTTGTTTTGGCAGGAATAAAAAGCGTGTGACCAAGGATATCTCCGTCATGTTCCGAAAGATTAAAATAGGTGTGATTTGTGAGATTTACGACTGTTTCCCTATCTGTTACCGCTTTGTAATCAATGTGTAATTCGTTTTTATGATTTAAGGTGTAAGTAACTGTAACATCAAGGTTGCCAGGGAAACCCTCCTCCATATGAAGGCTGCGATATTTCAGCTCTACTCCGACCAGATCAGGCTTTTCTACCTTCTTAGGGACCCATATCACTTTATCAAATCCGGTAATTCCGCCGTGCAGACAATTTTTACCATTATTAATTGGCAAAGTGTATTCTGTTGCCCCGATCGAAAATTTTCCCTTTGCAATCCGGTTTGCATATCTGCCCGTTATGCATCCGAAACAAGGGCAGTTTTCAATATAACTATCTGTCAGATAGTCTTCCAATGATTTGAATCCCAAAACAATATTGGCTTTTTCCCCATTTTTGTCAGGAGTTTTAATAGACGTTATTATCCCCCCATAATTGGTAATCTTAATAGTAATCCCGTGGTCGTTACGTAGGGTATAGAGAAAAATTTTTTCACCTCTGCGGGCATTCCCGAAAACTTCGCGTTTGAGTTCCATAAAATGAAATTTAGTTATTCTGTCACAAACGTAAAGAATAAATACAAAAAAAACATAATTTTAGTCCCTGAAAACAATTCTCCCGTGCATATAACTGATATCTTTAATATTGATGAAGCTGCTGGAATACCGAAATACCGACAAATAGTCAATTCTGTATTTACAGGCATAGAACAGGGAATATTGAAAAAAGGGGATAAGCTCCCTTCTATCAATCAGATATGCAGCGCCTTCTCCCTTTCCCGCGATACTGTGATGCTGGCATTTAATGAATTAAGAACTAGTGGCGTTGTAATTTCGGTTCCAGGTAAGGGATATTATGTAGAACGTACCGAACTTAAATTCGGCAAACAAATTTTTCTCCTTTTTGATGAACTAAATGTGTTCAAGGAAGATTTGTACACCTCTTTTCTTAAGCATCTGGATGACCGGACTACTGTGGATATCTATTTTCACCATTTTAATTATCAGGTATATAAGGAACTAATTTTGGGGGCAATCGGAAAATATAGTGCCTATATCCTAATGCCAGCGACTTTCAATAATTCGATTGATATTGTTCGTCAGCTTCCCTCTGATAAAGTGTATGTTCTGGATCGACTCAAGGCTGAACTGGATGACTATCCGGTGATTTATCAGGATTTTGAGCAGGATGTATACGAGGGGATGATGGCTGGTAAAAAGCTCTTTTGCAAATACCGCAAACTAATCATGGTTTTTCCAGGGGGGAAAGAGCCAGGTGAAAGGGTCACCGGATTTAACCGATTTTGTAATGAATGGGGATTAGAGTCGGAGATTATTAGATCTGTTGAAAAACGTGTGGTACAGAAAGGGGAAGCTTATTTGGTGGTATCAGACAGAAATCTGGTACGCATTATAAAAAATGTTGCATCCATGAATCTTATACTTGGTCAGGATGTTGGTCTTGTTTCTTTTAATGACACCATGCTGAAAGAGGTGGTTGCAGGTGGAATTACTACAATTTCAACTGATTTTATTGAAATGGGTAAAGGTTTGTCAGAGATGGTTTTAACTCATAAAAAGTCAAAGATTCGGAATCCATCAAAGATTATCATAAGAAATTCACTTTAAAAGGTGTTTTAAAACATATTTTTCACACAGGTACATTGCGGGTAAAATATTCTACATTTGCCCCTACCAGTACCTACCAGTTGGAACTTTAATTATTAAAATTATGACTATAGAACAGCTCAAAGCAAAGTTTATTGAAAAATATGGAGAAGGTGAAATCAGTGGCTATTTTTCACCCGGCCGTGTGAATTTAATCGGCGAACATACTGACTATAATGGGGGATTTGTTTTCCCGTGTGCCTTAAGTTTTGGAATCTACTGTCTTATCCGGACTACAGACCGGAAAACCGTCAGATTTGCCTCTTTGGATATGTCCTTTGAGACTGAAGTCAAGTTAGAGAATTTGAATATAGCCATTGGCAAAGAGTGGGTGAATTACCCGATTGGCGTTTTTGCCCAGTTCATGAAAAAAGGGCTGAATTTTGATAAAGGTGCCGATCTGCTATTTTATGGGGATGTTCCAACAGGAGCGGGATTATCCTCTTCTGCCGCGCTTGAAGTGGTCACAGCCGTAGTTATTAATGATATTTATGGTTTCGGTATTGACCGGGTTGAACTAGCTAAAATGGGGCAAAAGGCAGAACACGAATTTGCTCTGGTAAATTGTGGAATTATGGATCAATTTGTTTCTGCCATGGGAAAGAAGGATCATGCCGTCTTTCTCAATTGCGACACATTGGCTTACGATCTGGTACCGGTTAAGCTGGATGGTGTTAAAATTGTTATCAGCAATACCAACAGTCCACATAAACTTGACTCAGGAAAATATAATGAACGGGTTGCAGAATGTCATGCTGCAGTGAAGGCGATACAGCCGTTTCAACAGATCTATGCTTTGGGAGAGATCTCCTGGGACGATTTTTTGAAAGTTGAGGATAAAATTGAAAATGAAACCGTTCGCGGAAGGGCCAGGCACGTTGTGAGTGAGATCAAAAGAACCGAAGATGCGGTTAAGGCTTTAAGGGCCGGAGATCTGATTCAGTTTGGTAAACTGATGAACGATTCACACGATTCTTTGCGTGACGATTATGAAGTTACCGGATTTGAATTGGACACCATGGTTGAAGAAGGTCGTAAGATCGATGGTGTAATTGGAACCCGAATGACGGGTGGCGGATTTGGGGGTTGTACCGTGAGTCTTGTAAAAACAGAGGCCATTGATACCTTCATTGAGCAGGTCGGTAAAAATTACGTACAAAAAACCGGATTAAAACCTTTGTTCTATGTTGCAGAAATCGGCGACGGAGGAAAGAAGTTATTCTAAAAATTGTTATTATTGCCGGATAATAATCCACACCATAAAAATCATTAAAATAATTAACCACCACAAATAAAAATAAATTATGACTCAGAAAAAAAGTTATGCATTGCCTATCATCATGATGATCCTGCTCTTTGGTATGATCTCATTCGTTACCAATTTAGCTGCACCAATGGGTAACGTATTAAAAGACCAATTTAATGTCGACAATTTCCTTGGAATGTTGGGAAACGCGGCTAATTTCATTGCATACGCTGTTATGGGGATTCCCGGTGGTATCCTACTGCAAAGAATTGGCTACAAAAAGACAGCTTTAATCGCTATTGCCATTGGTTTTGTGGGTGTATTTATTCAATTTCTTTCCGGTCACTCTTCCGAGGAATCAGCTTTTGCTGTTTATCTTTTTGGTGCGTTCATTTCCGGATTTTCAATGTGTTTGTTAAACACCGTAGTTAATCCTATGTTGAATACATTGGGCGGTGGCGGAAACAAAGGAAATCAGTTGATTCAGGTTGGCGGATCTTTCAACTCTGTTATGGCAACTTTCACCCCTGCATTTGTTGGTATTCTGATTGGCGCCCAGATCCACGCCAAGATCACGGATGTATTTCCAGTGATGTACATTGCTATGGCTGTATTTGCTATAGTATTCGTTGTACTGTATTTTGTAAGCATTCCAGAACCATTTGCTGCTCAGTCGACCATCCCGTTAAAAACTTTGATGTCCGGCGCAATGAAATTCCGTCACTTTATCCTTGGAGCTATTGCGATCTCTGTATATGTGGGTGTTGAGGTTGGTACTCCTGGTATTATGAATCTCTGGTTATCTTCAACTCCGGTTGGAAAAGCTACAGCCGGTTTCGTTGCAGGGACCTATTGGTTTTTGATGTTGATTGGACGGTTGGCGGGTGCGTCACTTGGAAGCAAGATTTCGAGTAAAACAATGCTCAGCTTTACTTCAGGAGTAGGTTTGATCTTAATTACCCTCGCGATTTTTTCGCCGGAATCTGTGCATGTTTCATTACCGCTATTACAGCAATCACCAACCGGAGCACTCTCTTTCGGATTAGCACAAGTTCCTATCAGTGCCATGTTTATTGTCCTAGTAGGTCTTTGTACCTCCATCATGTGGGGTGGCATTTTTAACCTTGCCGTCGAGGGTTTAGGTAAATATCTTGCAGCAGCTTCCGGTATTTTTATGGTAATGGTTTGTGGCGGTGGATTATTGCCACTTCTCCAGGGTAAAATTGCTGACTTAACCTCTTTCGGAGCAAGCTATTGGTTAATCTTCCTGTGTCTGGCCTATTTATTGTTTTACGCTTTAATAGGCAGCAAGAACGTGAATAAAGATATTCCTGTCGAGGTGTAACAAACTCATTCATTCAATATCGTATTTAAAATGGCAGAAGAACTGAATCAGGGTTCTTCTGCCATTTTTGCATAAGGAAAATATTCCACTGATAATCCAATTCTTTCTTAAAATAAATATTTGGTCTGTTAAATATTTCTAATTTTGAAAGCTATGAAACCTCAGTTTTATGATATAATCGGAGATGTACACGGCCACGCTTTGCTGCTGAAGAAACTCTTGAAGACCATGGGTTATACTAAGGTTGGCGGAATATGGCAACATCCTGAGCGCAGAGCAATTTTTATCGGAGATTTTATAAACCGGGGCCCAGAGATCAGAGAGACTATCGAGTTGGTCCGACAAATGACTGAGGCGGGTTCTGCCCTGACGATTTTAGGGAATCATGAATATAGCGCAATCCTATATCATATTAAGGATACTGGCGGGATGTATCTTTCACGCCATATTGCAGGGAACAGAAATCAGATCCAAAGTACACTCAATGCATTCATCGGATTCTCATTGGAATGGAAAGATCATCTGAAATGGCTTCGGACTTTACCTTTTTATCTCGATCTTGGTGATATCCGTATTATTCATGCTTATTGGAACGATAATGATATTAAATACCTTAAAAGCTTTATTCCCGAAGGCAGACTGAAAAAAGATTTTTTAAGGACCATTCACGAAAATCAGCATCCAACTGCATCAATTATCTATCGAATACTCAAAGGACTTGAATTTCGCTGCCCTCAGGATCTCATTCTGAAATGTTCCAAAGGAATGAGCCGAAAAGTATTCCGGATGAATTGGTGGGAATCGCCCCAGGATAAAACCTTCCGCGAACTCTCATTTGGGAATAAATTTCTTTTGCCCGATTACACGGTTCCCAAACAAATTGCCCCATCATTTGAACCTTACTCTACTGATAAACCACCTGTTTTTGTCGGACATTATTGCCTGAGTGAAGGTGCTGTAATTGTGCAGAATAATATCTGCTGTATTGATAGTTGCGTGGTTGGTTCCGAGCAATTGTCTGCATACCGGTGGAGCGGAGAGAGTCAATTGACCAAAGAAAATATTGTCAGCGCATCGTTATAATCTCAGGAAATTGATATAAATAATGTTGAAATAGTTGACGGAAATAAGGTTGAAATATTTATTACCGCATTAACCATTACCGCATTAACCATTAACCATTAACCAATTAACCATTAACCATTAACCATTAACCATTTTATTCCCACTCAATAGTTGCCGGAGGTTTTGAGCTGATATCGTAAACTACACGATTGATTCCACGTACCTTGTTAATAATATCATTCGAGACTTTTGCCAGAAACTCGTAAGGGAGATGGACCCAGTCCGCGGTCATCCCATCGGTTGAGGCGACTGCCCGTAAGGCAACGACATTTTCGTAAGTCCTTTCGTCACCCATTACTCCAACTGATTGTACCGGTAGCAGCATTACTCCCGCCTGCCAAACTTTATCGTACAATCCCCATTCTTTCAGTCCATTAACAAATATTGCATCAGCTTCCTGCAAAACGCGCACTTTTTCAGGTGTTACATCACTCAGTATTCTTATTCCAAGACCCGGCCCTGGGAAAGGGTGTCTTCCAAGCAGTTCCTGTTTAATCCCCAGTGCCCGTCCTACGCGGCGAACTTCGTCCTTGAAGAGCAGATTCAATGGCTCAACAACTTTTAAATGCATTTTTTCAGGAAGGCCACCTACATTATGGTGAGATTTGATTGTAGCGGAAGGTCCGTTAACCGATACCGATTCTATCACGTCAGGATAGATCGTCCCCTGTGCCAGCCATTTGACATCCTGGATTTTATGTGCCTCAATATCAAATACTTCAATAAAGTCACGGCCAATGATTTTCCTTTTTGTCTCCGGATCTCTCACCCCTTTCAGGTCATTCCAGAACCGTTCACTGGCATCAATCCCAACGACATTCAGCCCCATGTTCTGGTAGGAATCGAGTACATCCTGAAATTCATTTTTGCGTAAAAGTCCGTTGTCCACGAAAATACAGGTGAGGTTTTTCCCAATGGCCCTATGAAGCAATACTCCTGCAACAGAGGAATCGACACCACCGGAAAGTCCGAGGACCACTTTATCATTCCCGATTTTTTCGCGCAGCTGTGCAATAGTGGTTTCTATAAAGGAATCGGGAGTCCAATCCTGTTTACATCCACAAATATTGACCAGAAAGTTTTCAAGGATCTTAGTCCCTTCGGTGGTATGATAAACTTCAGGATGGAACTGAATTGCGTAGGTATCTTCATCTGCAATTTTAAATGCAGCGTTTTCGACATCTTGGGTTGAGGCGATAATAGCATAGTTTTCCGGTAAGCGGATAATGGTATCGCCATGCGACATCCATACCTGCGAATTTTCGCTGATTCCCCTCAGTAATACGCTCTCTTTCTCAACAACCTTGAGATTGGCCCGGCCATATTCCCTTGAATCGGAGGCAGCCACTTCGCCGCCAAAGAAATGGGCAAGATATTGTGCACCATAACAAACCCCGAGTAATGGAAATTTACCCCTGATCCTTTCAAGGTCTATGCGAGGGCCGTTTTCATCCCTTACCGAAAATGGACTTCCCGAAAGGATGACTCCTTTAACGGTTGAGTCAATTTCAGGATAATGGTTGAACGGATGGATTTCGCAATATACATTTAGTTCGCGGACGCGACGTCCGATCAGTTGGGTGTATTGGGAACCAAAATCAAGGATGATTATTTTTTCCTGCATCAGTATTTAATTTAACAGAGACAATATTTGCTGGCAAAGATAGGGATTATTGGTAATTAAAAATGCCCGGAAATCCCGGGCATTTCGTATTTTAAAAAGGTATCTTACAACTTTCTGATCCAGATATTCCGATAACTTACCGGGTTCCCATGATCCTGGAGCACAATTGAACCGGGACCATGAAATTTATATTTCGGAATCCCAATGTATTCTGTCGGGCCAAACAAAGAGACGTTATTTTGAACGAGAACCCCATTCTGCAGAACAGTCGCGCGTGCAGGAGAAAACACGGTACTGTCGGCCTTAAATCTTGGTGCAGTGAATATTACGTCATAGGTTTGCCATTCTCCCGGCTTCTTGCAAACATTTACCAACGGTGCATATTGTTTGTAAAAAGAACCTGCCTGGCCATTCCGGTAGGTGCGGTTATTGTAATTGTCAAGAACCTGTAATTCATAAAGCCCCTGCATAAAAACTCCCGAGTTCCCTCTGCCCTGACTCTTGCTTTCAGGGTCTACAATTCCTGGCGAACGCCATTCGATATGGAGCTGGAAATCTTCAAATGCCATTTTTGTGTTTATTGTGCCAGTACCTTTAACGACAGTCACACAATTGTCGGCAACATTCCACCCCGGGGCTTCCCCTTTTGCATTGGTCCAATTCTGAATCAGGGACTCACTTGTTCCATCAAAAAGAACAACAGCATCCGATGGAGCATTTATATTATTCTCGGAAGGTGTAACAACCTTAACTTCCGGATCCCAGAATTCAGTCATCTCAGGTTTCATTTTGGCATTTTCCGGATTCTGGTTTTGAGAATAAGCTGTAACTGCACCTAAAACACATAAACTTAAAAGAACTCTTTTCATTTTTTTAAATTTTTAATACTATTAATTTATTGAATATAAATGGAATCCAAAGGTTTTTAAGCGGGTTGAATCCCGAATGTAAAATTAGGTTTTATAATCCAAGATCAGTCATAACCTGATCAATTTTCAGATTAGTTTTTGCCTCTACAGCATCATATTGATCACGCGATGTCATCTGGTCTTTTACTTCGATATAGAATTTGATTTTGGGCTCTGTTCCTGATGGACGTACAGATACCTTAGTGCCATCCACTGTAAAAAACTGTAGAACATTAGCTGTAATTTTTTGATCGATTGGTTTTTCTGTTCCGCTAAGAAGACTCTTTTCAGTCAGGGATTCGTAATCCTTTACAACGGAAAGTAGTGATCCTGCCAATTGTTTTGGTGGTTTATTCCTGAAATTGACCATCATTTGTTCAATTTCTTCAGCGCCGGTTTTACCTTTTCTGACCACATATTTCATTTTTTCTTTTGAGTATCCATAGGTCATGTAAATATCCTGCAGCATTTCAAAGAGTGATCGTCCCTCATCTTTGGCGCAGGCAGCAATCTCGGCCATGAGTGCGCATGAACTAACCGCATCTTTGTCACGTACAAAATCGGACGGCATAAAACCAAAGCTCTCCTCGCCACCACCAATGTATTGCTTAATCCCTTCGTTTTCACGAATAACTTCGGCGATATATTTAAACCCGGTGTAACAATCATAATATTCAACACCATTTCTCGAAGCAATTTCAGCAACCAACTCGCTGGTAACAATTGTTTTGACCACATATTCTTTACCGGTCAGCAGGCCAAGCTCTTTCCTTTTACTGATGATATAATTCAGGAAGATCAACACAGTCTGATTTCCGTTTACCAGGATAAATTCACCCTTGTCATTTTTAATTGCGATACCCAAACGGTCCGCGTCGGGATCAGAGGCCATCACAAGATCAGCATTCATGGCTATAGCTTTTTCAATGGCCAGCTTCATTGCTGCAGGCTCTTCCGGATTTGGGGAGATTACCGTTGGGAAATCACCGCTTACAACATCCTGTTCCGGAACATGTATGACGTTAGTAAATCCCATCCTGCCCAATGCCATGGGGATAAGCTTAACACCTGTGCCATGAATTGGGGTATAGACGATTTTAAGATCTTTCTGACGCTTAATAATATCGGGTGACAACGATACAGAAACTACCTTTTGAAGAAATTCATTATCCATTTCAGCCCCCAGAATAGTAATATTTTCTTTGGGTCCATTGAATTTAATGTCGTCAACTTTTACCTTTAATACTTCATTGATGATATTAACATCATGTGGTTCAACTATTTGAGAACCATCGTCCCAATAGGCTTTATAACCATTGTATTCTTTAGGATTATGGGATGCGGTTAGAATAATTCCACTCTGCAGACCGAGCTTCCTGATTGCAAAGGATATCTCCGGTGTCGGCCGTAAATCTTCAAAAAGATAAACCTTAATTCCATTTGCAGCAAAAATTCCGGCCGCAGTTTCTGCAAACAGCCGGCTGTTATTCCTGCAATCGTACCCTATTGCAACGCCAATTTGAGGTAGGCTGGCAAAAGCAATGTTCAAATAATTACTGAGTCCTTGTGTTGCAGCTCCTACAGTATAAATATTCATTCGGTTTGTTCCGACTCCCATAATTCCGCGCAATCCGCCAGTCCCGAATTCAAGATCGCGGTAAAAAGCATCAATTAATGCTGTATTGTCTTCGCTGTTAAGGAGTAAACGAATTTCTTCCTTTGACTTTGCGTCATAGTTTCCGGTTAACCATTCATTGGCTTTCTGCAGAATAGTTGCGGGAGTCTCAGTTGTTCTCATATTCCGATTGAATTATTGGGTTTAAATATATTTTTGAAGAGGCTTTAAAAATTAATCAAATATAAACCTGATTTTTGAGATACGAAAATTTCACATTAAAAGAGTTGAACTGTAAATTAAGCTTAAAAAATCAAATAATCATTTGATATTAAAGGGATAAATCTTAATTTTGCCGCACAAAATAAAATAATGTCTAATTTATTAATTTTAAGATCAATTTAATGAGTGAAATTAACGAAAGCCCCGAAATTAACGAGGACGCGGAGTTAGCCGCGGAGGTTCCTGTTACTCCCGTAGCAGAGGCTGCAGAGATAACTGCAGTTGAACCATTAGTAACAGAAGTAGCCGAAGTGTCTGAAGTTCCCGAAGCAGAAGAAGTTCCGGAGTTGGTTGCTACACCTGTTATAGCTGAAGTTTCTGAAGTAGTTGAAGCTATTGAAGTTCCTGTAACCCCGTTTGTAAGGGTTTTAAAGGAAACAACATCAAAAGCTGATGAAGATTTTGACTGGGATGCCTTTGAAGGGACCAAGTCAGTAAACAGTACTGCTACAAAGAAAGAGATGACAGATATGTATGACAATACTCTTTCTATTCTCCAGGAGAAAGAAGTAGTTGATGGTCGTGTTATCTCGATGAATAAGCGTGAAGTTGTTGTTGATATCGGTTATAAATCAGATGGAATTGTATCTGTTAATGAATTCCGATACAACCCTTCTCTGAAGATTGGAGATCAGGTGGAAGTTTACGTTGAAACACTTGAAGATAAAAAGGGACAGCTGACACTTTCGCACAAGAAAGCCCGTGCAATGCGTAGCTGGGATCGTGTTAACGCAGCACTTGAAAATGACGAAATTATTACCGGGTTCATCAAATGCCGTACGAAAGGCGGTATGATTGTGGATGTATTCGGAATTGAAGCCTTCCTACCGGGATCACAGATTGATGTGAAACCTATCCGCGATTATGATATTTATGTGAATAAGACCATGGAATTCAAGGTGGTTAAAATCAACCATGAATTCCGTAACGTTGTTGTTTCTCATAAAGCTCTTATCGAAGCTGAGCTTGAACAGCAGAAGAAGGATATCATCTCCAAACTTGAAAAAGGACAGGTTCTTGAAGGGACTGTTAAGAATATCACCTCTTACGGCGTATTTATTGACCTTGGCGGTGTTGATGGATTAATCCATATTACCGACCTTAGCTGGGGTCGTGTTGCCCATCCAAACGAAATCGTTCAGCTTGATCAGAAGATCAATGTTGTAATTCTTGATTTTGATGATGACAAAAAGCGTATCGCACTTGGTCTCAAGCAATTATCGTCTCATCCATGGGATAACCTTAGCGCAGAGCTAAAAGTTGGCGATGTAGTGAAAGGGAAAGTCGTTGTTATGGCCGATTACGGCGCATTCATCGAAATCGCTCCTGGCGTTGAAGGATTGATTCATGTGTCTGAAATGAGCTGGTCACAACATCTTCGTTCTGCTCAGGACTTCCTTAAAGTGGGAGACGAAGTGGAGGCGACCATTCTTACCCTTGATCGTGATGAACGCAAAATGTCATTGGGCATTAAACAGATGAAGAATGATCCATGGGATAAAATTGAAGCAAAATATGCCATCGGTTCAAACCATGTAGCCCGAGTTCGTAACTTCACCAATTTTGGGGTTTTCGTAGAAATTGAAGAAGGTGTTGATGGACTTATTCATATCAGCGACTTAAGCTGGACAAAGAAAATTAAACATCCGTCTGAATTTACCTCGATTGGTGCTGAAGTTGAGGTTCAGGTGCTTGATATTGACAAGGAGAATCGTCGTTTAAGTTTGGGACATAAACAATTGGAAGAAAATCCATGGGATGTGTTTGAAACCATATTCACTGTTGATTCCGTTCATGAAGGTACGGTAATCGATCTTTTTGATAAGGGAGCTGTTATCTCATTGCCTTATGGTGTCGAAGGATTTGCAACTCCACGTCACCTGGTGAAGGAAGATGGTTCAAATGTTAAAATGGACGAAAAACTCGATTTCAAGGTAATTGAATTCTCTAAATCAGCAAAACGGATTATACTTTCACATTCAAGGGTTTATGAGGACTCTAAAAAGGCTGAAGAAACTGCAAAGAAGAAAACTACCGCTAAGCAGGCTCCAAAAAGTGTTAAACCACAGAAGGATACATCAGAGAAAACTACTCTTGGAGATATCAGTGAATTGGCAGCATTGAGAACTCAAATGGAAGAGAAGGAGAAAAATGATAATTAGTCAGGTTTTGATCGAAAAATCGTTCTAAATTGAAATCATGAATTTTATCGTTCGTAAAGAGGCGAATTATTGCTATATAAAGGTGGTCAGAGATCGTCTGGATAGTTTTATTTCTCCTGAATTGAAAGCTGAACTTGTGATGCTTTCAGGCCAGGGCGCTACCAATATAATTATTGATCTTAAGGACTGTGATTATTGCGATTCTTCAGGATTAAGTGCGATACTTGTTGGAAACAGACTTTGTGATGATTCCGATGGTATATTTATCATTTGCAATCTCTCTCCGGTCGTAGATAAGATGATCAGAATGGCAATGCTCGATTCTATCCTGCTGATTACCCCTGATCTGGTAGAAGCCGAACGATTACTCATTAAAGAATCTGAATTCTGATATTAAAAAATCCCGGTCTTAACAACCGGGATTTTTTTTGCAAAATTGCCCCTTTTCATGTAGGTTTGGAGAAATATTTGACATGGTTTCTTTCACCGTAACGATTTTGGGCAGCAGTTCTGCACTTCCGACATTGAACAGATTTCCTACTTCTCAGGTAGTCAGCCTGAACGAAAAGCTGTATCTTATTGATTGTGGAGAAGGTACTCAGATTCAGTTACGTAAGTTTGGGGTAAAGGCCGGTAAAATCAATCATATCTTTATTTCTCATCTTCACGGGGACCATATCTTTGGACTCCCCGGACTAATCTCCTCGATGGCTCTGGGAGGCAAAAAAGGAGAATTGCACATCCATGCCCATTCTGAATTAAAGATAATGATGGATCCTTTATTGAAATTCATAAATGATATTGAGGAATTTAAAGTCATCTACCATCCCCTGAACTTTCGGAGCCGGGCTGTTATTTATGAAGATTTAAAACTTGTCATTGAATCTTTTCCCTTAGAACACCGAATTCCATGCTGTGGCTTCCTTTTTAGGGAAAAAGAACACGAATTGCATTTGCGTAGTGATCAGATAGAATATTTAAAGATTCCAATCAGGGATCGGGTTGCAATCAAAGCTGGGGCTAATTACAGGTGCCCTGACGGCTCTATCGTCCCAAACAAGGAACTTACCTTCCCACCCGATCCGGTTCGTTCGTATGCCTTTTGTACCGATACCGTTCCCCGTAAACAGATTATCCCGATCATTCAACAGGTTGACTTACTCTATCATGAAGCTACATTCTGTGATGATTTGAGAGATCTGGCATTAAAAACCTATCATACTACAGCCAAACAAGCCGCTGATATTGCTATTCTTGCTATGGCTAAGAAGTTGATTATCGGCCACTTCTCTAGCCGGTATAAACATGAAAGACCATTGGTCGAGGAGGCAAGATCCGTTTTTCCGAATACCTTCCCCGCGAACGATGGAGAGCGGTTTGAAATTTAAACTGGAAAGATTTTACATTTTTCGCTTCCTGGAAGGCATTTCCTGCAAAATTTAGCCGATAATCATAAATTGGGAAAAATAATTCGTAAAATTTTTTGATGGTTTTGCCATGAACTGCGATGGGATTTCAGGAGGGGGGCCAAATGTTGCTGCCTGCAAGGAGAATATACTTGAGGGATTACGTTTATTGAAGGAGAGCCGGCCGGAGGAACAATGGCCGGATCTGCTCAAAGGAGAGTATGAAATAGAGTTCAGGTACGACGTTCAAAGTATATTAAGCTATTACTCCAATGTATTTACAAAACCTGCACTTGAACGGCTAACTGGTATCAACCAAAAACAGTTGCATCACTATGCAACAGGGTTAAAAAAACCACGTGAACCGCAGCGGAAAAAAATTGAAGATGCACTTCATAAATTGGGTTCTGAGCTATTATCTATGCAGCTGTAAGGATTAACTAATTTTATCAATTTATTTCTCCTGGTTTTCTACTACTTTTCCTCATCAAAAAACTCCTTGTTGAAATTAACCAGATAAAGCCTTTCGGTAGGCCGCGTGAATGCGGTATAGATCCATCGGAGGTATTCCCGATCGATCATATCCTCCGTAAGGTACCCATGATCCAGAAAAACGGCCTTCCATTGTCCGCCCTGCGATTTGTGGCAGGTTAAGGCATAGGAAAATTTCACTTGTAACGCATTAAAATATTCATTCTCACGCATCTTTTCCCAAAGCGTTCTTTTATTGCGTATTTCAGGATAATCCTGTGAAATCTCCTCAAATAGTTTTTTCTGATCTGCCTGGGTGAGCGAAGGTGCCTCAATAGTCAGGGTGTCCAGAATAATTTTACAGTCGATTTCAACATTTTTGAAATCAATAAATCTTAGCGTTACATTCACAAAATGGTATCCGTACTTTTCTTCATACTTTCTGATTTTTATTACCTCAGCAATATCACCGTTAGCAATAAAGCCAAGCTCTTCTGACTGTTTAGCCCAATGGTAATTATTTTTTACGCTCATCACCAGATCACCGGTCGAAATTTGCTCTTCCCGGTATAAGACTGACCTGCGGATCCCTTCATTAAATTTGTTGGCCCGTTTGTTTGAACGTGTGACCACAATTGTTTCATCAACCCCGAATTTGTGGAAACAACCGGAAATCTCTTCAATCAGATCAGCACCGCCGATGCGTATAATGTCTTTGTACCCGGCAGTTTTTATTTTCCAGTATCCCTGGAATTGTTCGTTCGCAAGAAGGTTTCGGATCAGGGTAGCGTTCTCAAGAATTCCTGATTTTACCGATTGCCTGACAACTTCGGTCAGTTCACATTTGATCACGTCCAGATCAAAAAATTTCAGTTCTTCCTCTTCGAGTGCCGGACTCAGGTTGAATCCGACCGGTGGAAGCTGAGCTGTATCACCGGCAATAACCAAGCGGCAATTTTCACCGGCCATCACATATTCAATCACGTCTGAAAGGAGGTAGCCAGAACCGAAAATATTATTTTCCTGAGGATGATTTGAAATCATCGATGCCTCATCAATGATAAAAATGGTATTCTTATGTAGATTTCTATCAAGAGCAAATTTTCCATACCCATTATTGGTCGATTGCTGCCTGTAAATTTTTTTGTGAATGGTGGTTGCCTGCTTACCGGAGTATTTCGAAAGTACTTTGGAGGCTCTTCCGGTGGGTGCCAGTAAAACCGTTTTCATTTTTAAATGATCCAATACCCTGACAAGAGCACTCAATGAGGTAGTCTTGCCGGTGCCGGCATAACCTCTGAGCAGGAAAAGCTGATGAGGCTGATCAACAGTGATAAATTCGCCAACTTTGTCAGCCATCTCTGTCTGGCACCCGGTTGGATCAAATTTTATCTCTTCAATAATCCGTTTTGAAATATAACTCTTTAACATGCCTTTGCTTTTTCCCTGGAATAGTCACGAATGGTAAAACTTCATTACTTTCATGCTATCTGTACCCTATTTTAAAAAATCAATTATATCCGTTTGAATCCTTAGCAAAGGTTGGTCATTTTTTTTAAATTTGCAGCTATTCGAACAAATACAATTAACTTAAAATGCGTGATATCTGTTTTATTGACAAAACTTTCGATAGCACACAAAATAATACCTACCATTTATCCGTTCAAATTAGCCTGGATGGATTCTATTTTTCTATTCTTGATATTCCGAAGGGAAAATATGTGGTATTAAAAGGACACCATTTTTTTCTTAAAAGGGCGCGTTTGTTGTTAAAGCATGTGCGTGAAGTATTTGAAACTGATGAGATGTTTTCCTGTAACTTTAAAAGTGTTGAGATCCTCTATGCCACCCGGAAATTCACACTGGTTCCACAGGCTTTTTATAGTCGGGGTTCTTTGGATAAGTATTTATGGTTCAATAATATACAGGATCGGGGTTATACGGTTCTCAAAAACCTATTTCCAAAGGCGGCATGCCTGTGTATCTTTGATATCCCTCAGAATCTGAATGAGTTTTTGTTAGCGAAATTTCCAAAGACCGAAATCAAACATAGTTTATATCCTTTGGTTGAAAGTGTTTTAAAACGGAACAGGGCTTTCCCGGTGAAAGATCAGGTCCATTTGAACTTCTTCCGTGAGAGTTTTGAAATTGTCGTTGTAAACGGCCCCAAATTGAGCTGTTGCAATATTTTTAATTATAAAACGGAAAGGGATATTTTGTATCACGTTCTGTTCACCTTTGACCAGCTGAAGTTATCCCCCGAGAGTACAGAACTCATCCTTCATGGCCAGCTTCCTCAGGTTTCACCGGTATACCATTTATTTAAGAAATATGTGAAGATGACATCTTTTGCAAAACTTGATAACACCTTTCAATACAGCTATACCTTCAGTCTGCTGCCGGAGCATTATTACTCATCACTTTTAAGTATTTATAAATGCGAATAATCGGAGGTACATTTAAGAGCAGGATATTCAGACCGGGAAAGAGTTTCAAAGCCAGACCTACAACAGACTTTGCCCGTGAAAATCTTTTCAACATACTTGAAAACCGTTATGATTTTGAGAATAAAAAAGTTCTCGATCTTTTCAGCGGTACTGGAAGTATCTCCTTCGAATTTGCTTCCAGGGGGTGCATGAATGTGACCAGCGTTGAACTTGACCGTTTTCATCACCAGTTTATTGGTTCAGTCATTGAAACACTCGGAATTAAACGAATTGTGAAGGCATTGAACGTCGATGCCTTTAAATTTATAAATCGCTCTTCAGAAGGTTTCGATCTGATTTTTGCAGATCCTCCCTATGAATTAAAACAAATTGCAGAGATTCCCAACTTGATCCTGAATTCCAATCTGCTTAATAATGAGGGTTTATTAATTCTGGAACATGGAAAAACCAATGATTTTTCGTCTCTTCCCTTCTTTCGTGAGCTGAGGAAATACGGAAGTGTCCATTTTTCTTTTTTTTCCAGAATAGAATAGGGTTATTATTCTTAAGTGTTTGTTATATTGAGATATGCTGTCTCATTCTGCCATTTTTAGATCAATTTATTTTAGATCCATTTGTAGTACCAAAAAATGGAGTATATTTGCACCGTTATTTTGAATTTTGGTTTGGTAGTTCAGTTGGTTAGAATACATGCCTGTCA
>CAIXZH010000072.1 GCA_903923905.1 uncultured Bacteroidia bacterium | reverse complement strand
TTGCGACACGAAGTCGTATTAAATAATTGTTTTACTGTTAGTTACGACTGACTGATAAAACCTGCTGTTCCTTCAGCAGTATCCTACCGGGGCATCGGATGTATGGTGAAGCCATTATCGGGTGAAGCCCCCGGAAAACAGTACCAAACGTCGGCTCGTGCAGCCAGTGACGGGGCTGGAAACCGTGAGGCAAACAGTCTTTGAAGTCTCAAAGTCAATTAAGGGCTTGGATAAGTGGGCATGGCTAAATTAGTTGAACATTCCGTAACTACCGACAGGCAGGAAGGAGCGAAAAAGAGAATGACACGCTCTGTACCAAAATGGTGAGCTGACAGGTTAGGCACGTTTAACGCAGTGCTTACAAGGATGTAGATCAGCCGGCAGACAGGATGAGCCTAAACCCGCACAATTTAGTTATTTATACGGAACGTGTAAGCCCGGCGCTCTCTCCCGACAATAAAGGCCGGGATAAAACCGTAACCGCAAGGCATCGGGAAACGCCGGACAGAGACGATGAACAAAGCGAACGCCTCCCTGTAACAGGTTGGATAGTGGTTGAGTTTTTTTCAACATCACCACGGGCGAAAGCCCGCCTACCTTCATCTGGTGCTTTATGGCATAAAGTGTTATAGAACCTGTTAATGGAAGAAAGCAAATGAACGAGAATGAAAAATTTATCGTGTGCGCTCCCTCACAAAGTGAATAACTGGGAAACCATTTTATGGCGAAAAGTCATTCAAAATGTGAACAGGCTGCAACGCCGCATTGCCAAGGCTGTTAAAGAAGGTCGCCTGGCTAAAGCAAAAGCCCTGATGTACCTTGTCACAAAATCATTCTATGCTAAATTACTGGCTGTACTAAGGGTCTCAACCAACAAAGGTGGCAGCACTCCCGGAGTCGACAATATTGTTTGGACAAACGGAGAAGAAAAACTCAAAGCAGCCCGGAAACTCAAATCAAGGGGTTACAAGTCAAAACCATTACGCCGGATTTACATCCCAAAGAAGAATGGGAAAATGCGTCCGTTAAGTATTCCTGTGATCAGCGACAGGGCTATGCAAACACTGCATAAAATAGCCCTCGACCCTATGGCCGAATCTCTGGCCGACAAGAACTCTTATGGATTCAGGCCACGGCGTTCATGCAACGATGCGGTGGCAGGTTGTTTCCAAATTCTTTGCCGTAAAATTTCGCCACAATGGATATTCGAAGCAGACATTAAAGCTTGTTTCGATAACATCAGGCATGACTGGATTTTAAAGAATATCCCAGTCAACAAAACCATTCTCAATGAATGGTTGAATGCCGGGTACATCGAAAAAAAGCGTTTGTTCCCAACAGAAAAAGGTACGCCACAGGGTGGAACCATATCGCCGATGATCATGAACATGGTCTTGGATGGATTGGAAACAGAAATCAACAAAAAGTTTCCACGATGGAAGAATAAGAAAGTGAACTTCATCAGGTATGCTGATGATTTTGTGATTACGGCCATCAGTAAAGAAGTCATTACCAATGAAATTATCCCATTGGTAACCGAATTTCTGATGGAAAGAGGCTTAGAACTCTCGCCCGAAAAATCCAAGATCACAAACATCAGCGATGGCTTTAACTTCCTTTCGCAGAATGTCCGTAAATTCAGAGGCAAACTGATCATCCGACCATCAAAGGAGGCCGTCCAATCGTTCAAAGACAAGATCAGAAAGATCATTAATGAAAATCGTGGAATACCTGCACATGCCTTGATACGAATACTGAACCCTGTTATCAGGGGATGGTCGAACTATCACAAAGGCATTTGTGCAAAGCGTATTTTCAACAGGTTGGGAGCATTCATCTATTGGCAACTTAAACGATGGGCGAAATACCAGCACGGAAATAAAAACCGCTGGTGGATCTTTCATCGCTACTTCCACGACAATCATTTTACCGATCAGAGAATTACTAAAAACGGTACAGAAAATCACCGACTGTACCGGATTGGGTATGTTCCAATCAGGTATCATGTAAAAGTCAAGGCCGAAGCCAATCCTTTTCTGCCCGAATTTGACGAATACTTCCTTAACAGAACAAAACGGAGAGCCGATTTAGCAAAAGAGTGTAAACAAATTACTACTTTTATGACAAGTAAAGCTAGTAAAAACAGCCGGGTTACCCTTCGCCGGGTCAGCCTTAAAAGTGCCTGAGCCGTATGCGGTGAAAGTCGCACGTACGGTTCTTAGGGGGCGTAAGCTACCCGGTGGCGCAAGCAAAAAGAACAAAAACCAAATTTAAATTTTAAATGATATGACAGACTTAAAACAAATGATTGAATACAAAAACATGATAAAGAGCTTAGTATTGAGATTATGTCTTACTGTTGGAATAACATTATTTTGGACTATAAAGACTTTGATTTCGAATTCATATAGTGGCGATGAATCTTTTTTACTTGTATTTATAATATTTTCAAATGTGGCTGTAGCTGCATTATTAAGCGTGACTTTTGTAATTGCCAATAAAAGAAAGGACACTTATTGCGATGGCGATATTAAAACAAGACTTAGCAATTTTCTTAAAGCTACAATGTATAGATATTCTGCATTGGAGATTAGTCCAGTTTTATTTATGGTTGGATTTGTTATGTTTGGGGAAATATATTTCGTTATTGAAGCGGTTGTGATTTATATAATATTTGTTTTATATTTTCCAACTGCTAAAAGATTATCAAAAGATTTAAAACTGGATATTAACTAAAAAAGTAAAATTATGTATCAACAGATTGGCGGTTATATTGATGATTTGATTCCATTTGGAATATTTCTTTATTTGACATTAGTTCTATTTGGTGTAATAAAATTTAAAAAAACACCTAAGTTTCTTGAGAATCCACCAAAGTATTATAAGATAATAGCTGTAGTTGGACTTGTTTGTTTTGCATTATTGATTGTAATGAGAATAATAGAATAAAAATTGCCAGCGCCCAATCGTGTAGACTGCCCCGTCAGATAAACTGACGGGGGGAGCCTCACACACCACCGTACGTACGGGTCTCGTATACGGCGGTTCGTTAAACAATGGGATACTACGGCTACGCTCAGTAGCCAAATAGCGGCGAACTTTGGTAATGTGGACTAACTTTGTAATAATGTGTCAGCAACGGTTCGTAACCCCGCTGGGTGAGTCGTGCTACCGTTAAGGTCGTGTTCAGAATCGGACTTTGGGCAATCGCCCAGCCTCCTTTCCTACTCCGGCTCCATTGGTAGGCATGATCAAAATCTACTCCAAGTCTGATCAGGTTTTTCCGCTTTCGCTCCGGCTTCTTCCAATCGGTCCAAATGCAGTATCGTATCCGGTTTCGTAACCATCCATCCAGTTCATTGAGCTTATTATAAATGCTCGCAAATTTGAAGTAGTTGATCCAACCCCGGTGTACTTCTTTCAGCTTTTGCATGCGTTGGTCAAAACTCATGGGTTTCGTTTTGCGGGTTATTTCCTTTAGCTTGGTTTTAAATGTTGCCCAGCGCTTCTCTTCAACAACCAGTTGGTATTTGCCCCTTACTCCTTTTTGATACGTGGATACGAAGCCGTAGCCCAGTATATTGAAGGTTAACGGGCGACGAATACCGCTCTTCCCCCGGTTGATTGGTAGTTTCAGCTTGTCACGTAAGTACAAAAAGATACTGTTTCCGGTCTTACGGGCTTCTCTTTCGATTTTGCAGTAGATACTGAAATCGTCCGCATAGCGGACGAAACGAAGCTTGCGCCGTTCCATTTCCATGTCCAGTTCATGTAGCATGATATTGGACAATAGCGGACTTAGCGGACTGCCTTGTGGTACACCCTTGCGGCGTTTAACCAGTTTACCGTCCAGCAAAATCGGTACTCGTAACCAACGGCGGATCAGGCGCATGGTTTCCCTACATTTTATCTTGCGATAAAGTATTTGAAGCAGTAAACAATGGTCAACTTCATCAAAGAACCCCTTCAAATCAATATCAACGATGTGTTGATAACCTGAATTGATGTAGTCCAACGATTTCTGTATTGCCTGATGGGTGTTGCGTTGTGGCCGGAAACCATAGCTGTACTCTGAAAACATATACTCATATTGAGGCATAATGATGCGTCCTACCGCTTGTTGCAACATCCGGTCAGCAACCGTGGGGATTCCCAGCAATCGTTTCTTATTGTTGCTTTTCGGTATTTCCTTACCTCGTATGGGTTGCGGATAGTATTCGCCCTGGCGTATCAGTTCTGTGAGTTCGTCCCTGTTTTTATCCAGGTACGGCTTTAGCTCTTTTACGCTCATGGCATCAACTCCCGCCGCCCCCTTATTGTGCATTACCTGTCGGCACGCTTGGGTAAGGTTTTCGGCACTCAAAATGGCATCAATGGTTTGCATACATTTTCGTTACTTTCAAAATAGTCCACCTTTTGTTCCCCATTCTCTTTCCTGTTGCGCTTACCGGCGGCTGGTGAAATACTCCGTTCGGCATTTGCAACTGTTCAACGTTCAGCCCTTCATTGGCTTGTGAGTCCTCCGATTTATTCATCGGCTCGTTACTACCTACTACTATGGCCTCTGCTGACTTCTTGGCGCATAGAAACCGAATCTATTCCAAGACCTCCCCCGGTAAAAGCTTTTCCCTTCATCCAATCCCTGCGGCATCTACTATAAAACGATCGTTTTATTCTTAGGACGTTACAATGATGTGCTTGCTTATCCTCGTTCTTTAGCCTCATATGCCGTTTCTGTTCGTCAGTACCGGATTTTGCCGTTTGGCTTCCTTCAGTGCTCGGGTCGCCCCAAACCACCTTGCCACTTGCTAATACTTCTGAGCGTTACCTCAGTGTATAAGGGACTTTACGAATATGAATATCTATTGATTAAGGTATTCGTGAACTTC
Organism: uncultured Bacteroidia bacterium; assembly: GCA_903923905.1. Classification (GTDB taxonomy): domain Bacteria; phylum Bacteroidota; class Bacteroidia; order Bacteroidales; family Prolixibacteraceae; genus JAAFHB01. The sequence goes on along the minus strand of CAIXZH010000072.1, from coordinate 10,062 downwards.
GTTTCACCCTCTGGAAAAATACACTCGCCGTAAAATCACTTTTGTAACCGAAAATTTGTATTTTCGAAGTTTTTCAAGAGCTTACAACGAGTGCGCGCTGCTTATGCAGGGCGCACATAAAGTGTAGCGGTCAATAAGGGTTTCAGTGGTATGCGAAGCTCATCACCCGCATCAATATTTCGTCTCGGTTGATAGGAACGTAGTTCCGCAATCCCTTACTGGCCATACCGCCAACGTTATATGCGATTTTAGGAAGCTGCCAACAAATCAGAATCGTACCAATATTTTGATCGAAAATTAAAATTTAAGTTGCACATTCGGACAACATTTATTATCTTTGTATTCTATTAGCAATGAGAAGATAAGAACAGTGTTTTTGTACAAGGATTATTTTGCTGACTTTTACAATCAGCAAAAGCAAAAAGTAAAGGCCAAAATCATATGGACTTTTAGACTCATTGAAACAATACAACATGTGCCTGAAGATTATTTGAAACACGTGGAAGGTACGGACGGACTTTATGAAATTAGAATTCAACTTGGAAACGATATTTTTCGGATATTTTGCTTTTTTGATGAAGGTAAACTAATAGTATTAGCTAACGGTTTTCAAAAGAAAGTACAAAAGACACCTAAAACCGAAATTGAAAAGGCAATAAAAATAAAAAGAGAATATGAATTGGAAATCGCGAATTCCAAAAAGTAAAATACTAAAATGATGAGCAAACAGAACAATAATTTAAAATCTCTCGACCAGTTTGTTGATGAACAATATGGAAAGAAGGGGACTATTGAACGAGACAAGTTAGAGAAAGGATACGAAGCATTTAGGCTTGGCTTTCTTCTGCAACAAGCCAGACTTGAAAAAGGTCTGACTCAAGAAGAACTTGCTGAAAAATGTGGAACGAATAAAGGTTATATTTCGAAAATTGAGAACAATATTAAAGAAGTTCGTATTTCGACGCTAAAAAAAATAGTTGAACTCGGTTTGGGTGGACACATTGAACTTTCAATTAAACTATAAAAACCTGACGTGCGTAAGAAAAACCGCATATTACAGGTGCTTAGCAAAAGTGGCGGCGACCGATCCGACTCAAGTTTTGTGCATCTATCAAACCTCGGTTCGGGTTGACAGCTTACCGCTTCGGAATCGCCACCTTCGCCAAGCACCAGGCCGAACGTTGGCAGCCATACTGAATTTGGTTTTTATGCTTTACTTTTTAAGCAATGGGTTAATTGGTATTCCAACCTGGATTTAAAATTAAATGAAACGAATTGCAATCATCTCAGTTTTACTTATGTCAGTTTTGACTGCTTACGGACAGTTTTTTAAAGCAGACAGACACGGTGAAGAATTATACCAGTCAGGCACAAGGTGCATTGAGCTTGGGGATTATAAAAGGGCGGACTCATTATTGTCGCAAGCATTGTGTACCTATAAAAATGGAAATGTATATTACAACAGAGGGGTCTCGAAATTATTTTTGCGGGATACAACCGGGTTTTGTTCAGATATGGGTGTTGCTGCGAACAAATATTTAGATCCCGGGGCGCAAAACTATTTCAATCGGTATTGCTGCAAACGGGTTGACACAACATGGTATGATAAAAAAATGAACCCGTCAACAAAACCATCAGCCAGATATTATGAAGTTTATAAGGAACTCAAATATGAAAATGAACGGATGTGTGAAATTCATGATATTGAGGCCAGAAATATTATTCCGTCACTTGATTATGGTTGCAATCAGGATTTATTAAGTATTAATACAAAAACAAGTGATATTATAGGATTATATAAATATGTTGATGGTGTGAAGTTCTATTACTATACGGAACAAAGACAATCCTTATCCTTTAATAATCAGAAAAAATATGACGTTTTAAAAAAGAGAATGACGATGTTTTTAAGCGGGAAATACAAAGAATTAAAGGAGAATAATAAGGTAAATACGATCACTATTGGCTATTCAATTAATCTTTCTCAAAATGGGGATGTTTTGTCAGCCGAATATATCGGTTCGTTCCCCGAGATAAATTTCGGGAACAGGGAAAAGGAATTCAAAGAGGATATCGAACATAATGCCAGGTATTATCCTAAAGCAAGTCCGGCAGAATTTATGGGCAAGAATGTTGACTCTATAGTTTATGATGCTGTAACATTTTAAGATAAATACAAGGGCATCGCCTAATAAGCAAACTCGCGGAGAATTCGGGATCTTTCAGAAAAATGGGGTACTGGGCTGGGAAGATACTGATGAATAAATGAATTCATACTGATATAGGAAAACATCAAAAAAATGGGATGTTGGGATGGCAGGATGAATAAATGCAAAAAATACTATTAAAAAATGAAGCATTGTTTTTTATTTTCCTTAGTTCTAATTTCTCAGATTGTATCCGCTCAAATTCTTGAGAATAGAAATCTGTACTTTAAGTCAAGTGGCAGTCTTGGAAATTATTTTGGAGGAAAAGTATCTGTCGAATACCTGAATATTAAAGACCAGTCTTTTACAATTGGTGTTTATGGACAAGGGAGGATCGCTCCCAATCTTCCAAAAGATTATGTATCCCCTGCAGCCCTTTTTGAAAAACTTTTTCTCTTTGGGCTGAATCTCGACACGCCAATGGAAGAACGAACGACTTATTACTTGTCGACAGGAAAGGTCTTCAAATCAAAAAAAAGCAATACCCGATTTAATTTAACTGGTGGTTTGGGATATAATTATATGACAACTCCGGTAAATTTCATTAAAACGACAGTACAAGGATCATCGGAGAATTATTCTTACGATTATAAAAAGGAATATTCTTTTGGTTTAGTAATAAATCCAAGTGTTGATTTTGCGGTATGGAAGTATTTCGGATTTTCTGCAGGATTAATATCAATTATTTCAAAAGATAGATTTTCATACGGATTTGAAGCATCCTATCTTGTCGGATTAGTTAACAATAGAAGCAAGAAAAAATAACAGTACAACTGCAAATTTCCGGGGAATTCGGGTTATGCAGAATAAATAAAACATCACAAAGATTATAAACTATGAAAAAAAACGTTTTGATCATCCTGACCACTTTACTTTATGGTTTTGCAGAGGGACAAACCATTCCTGCAACTCAATTCTGTTGTGATTCTGTGATCAGCAAAGGTGTTGCTGCCGTAATCGTTGCTTCACTTCCAACCTTTCCCCGAGGCGAGAAACTCATGAATCAATTTATTGCGGACCATTGGCAATCGGTTAAATTTTGTGCTGCCAATAGTTTAAGAACATTATAAGCAATCGGCAGAATCTAATGGATTAATTAAATCTTTATAAATGCAGATAATCCGCTAAAACATTGAAAATTGAACTCTGTTATTTGATAATAACTTAGTCTTTGTAAGAATTATTTTATGAAAAATGTGAATGGTTTATTAAAATCAATTCTGCTCTTTGGAATTTGTTTCGCGTTTTTGTCCTTTGCATTTGCCGCCAATGACCGGTTACCTGAGCCCAAAATACAGGCAGGAATTGCCAAACTGACTGGAAAGGTTACTGGTTTTCACCTGAAAAACGGTGAAGAAACACCCTTTCTGACTTTGTACGTTCCAAATCCTGTTACAGCAATACCGGGTAAAATCATAACCAAATTAAAAGAAGATGGTAGTTTTAATTTAGAAATTTCTGTTGAATGTAATACAACTATTGGTACCCTGGTTTCTGATCTGTTCAATGGGAGTATTAGTTTCACACTCTCAGTTAACCAGGAAACCAAATTAGAGATAACTTTGGACGAATCCCGTAATATAAAGGCAAACACGTTGAACAGGCACGAATTAACCTCCGCTGATCTTGTAAAGCTTTCAGAGGTCATGGGAAAAATGATCGATCACCATTCTCCCGAGCGCATATCCCGATATAATATGCTTATCGAGGATTTCATTCCATTCGAGCTGAAGAGTATGGAACGAAAACTTAACATTGCAAGTAATGATTCAGTACTTTCGAATAGTGCAAAAAATTATATCACCAATGAATTCAGGCTTATTTATCTGAATAGTCGTCTTTTCGATTATACAGGCTGTATGAAAAGAGATTTTATGATATTTAATGATGAAAAACAGTGGAACGATTTTATTCCGCACGAGCCAGGTATATCTTATTATGCTTTTCTTAACTATTTTAAATTGAATGATGCCAGCAATCTTTACAATGGCACTTACCCCGAGGTGCTGCAAACAATCCTTTCAAATAAAACGCTGAATATTCCAGCGATCTGGGATATGCCGGTAAATGACTGGCTTAAAGTGGTGAAAAAGACAATGGCTGAATTGATTGGTTCAGATACCGGATTGTTCTACGATCTGCTGGCCTCCAATGCCTATGCCCGGCAATTTAACAACGAGTTGAAGCCTTTGTCGGATCAGCAGAAAGAAAACATACGGAATTACTTTAAGAACGATGAGATTACTAAAATTCTGCTGAAAAAGAATGAAGAGGTCATAAAATCAGACCAGGAAAATAACTATTTCAAAACAGTCATCAATAAAACACCGGCAGTTGCCTTAGAGGCATTGATGAAGGCGATAATATCCAACTATAAAGGGAAAGCGGTTTTAGTCGATTTTTGGGCTACCTGGTGCCATCCCTGCATGGATGCCATGAAAGAGATCCGGGATGTCAAACGTGAACTGCATGATAAAGGGATTGTTTTTGTGTACATAACCACGGTTTCTTCTCCTCAAAAGTTATGGGAGGAGAAAATCAAAATAATCGGCGGAGAGCATTATTACCTGACTAAGGAGGAATGGGAATATGTACTAGACAGTTTTGGGTTCACAGGAATCCCGACTTATCTTTTTTATGACAAAAAAGGGGCTTTAAAAAATAAAATTACCGGTTATCCCGGGACGGAAAAAATGGAGAAAATGATCAGGGAGTTGTTGCCTTAAAGATTCAGCCTGCCCCATAAGCGCCTCCACGGTGAGGTATTTAAGAGCGTAATCAGAATTATGCCTGATTGCCTTTATTTTCGTCTTGCAAATTCTTTTTCTAAATTTTTAGTACTGATCGATTCATAAGAATCAGAAAAATCATCCTGATTCCTTGAATAATTGATCATTTTTTCTAAATTAATGCTGCTTAAACTTTTTAATAACTCTTTATTATAGAAGATGTCCAGATTTCCGATATAACCTTCTAAAAAATCTTCTTCAATTTCATTCGAGAAGAAATTATGCAGATAACTCTTTTCCTCCTCATATTCTTCATAAAAATCTTCATCGAGGAGTTCATTAAAAGTTTCAAAGAATAATTTTTTATAGTCGATGCAATTGTGTACATTGGTTAAAAAATTATCCTGTATAAAATTGGGATTATCTTCATCATCATAGGCAACCGATAAATCATAAAAACCAAAAGAAGCAAATTCATCTTCGACTCCTTTTCCCCGGATACAAGCTTCCAAATCAGTGATTTCAAAGAAACAATTCAAAAAATCAATTTCCATTTGCAGTATGAACAGCAATTCATATTTATTAAACTTTTCATAATTAATTTCCATAATTCAGCCGATAATAAGATTTGTAAGATTATTTATAAAAACCAAAAGTAGAAAAGATTCTTTATGAAAAGTTTAAAAACGACTGATTTGAAGTTTAGAATGATAAAAAGTTCAATTAAAGCCTAAGCCAGTGTTTAGGTATCCTGGTTATTAAGTGATTCATTATTCGACCATGCGCATAATAATCAGCATCGTGAATTTTATAAAAAGCTTATTTTCGAATCATTAGCTGCAGCTTTGGCATCGAGTTTTCCTGGATATTTAATGAATTAATACCCATACAAAACATTAAATTTGTCCTGTCACTTACAAACGAATATTTATGAAACAAATTGAAAAACTATCGGAAAACAGTTCCTATACTGCTATAAACCTGGGTAATTTAGAGGAATTAATGAGCTATTCGCTGATTCATCCGGTGAATAAAAGACTTATTGAGGGCAAAGTATTTTTAAAAGATCCCACTCAGGCGACCGGAACCGAAATATCGTTCAATTCACTCCAGCCTAAATCGGAGCAACCTTACTTCCATATCCACTATAAAAACGAAGAGACATACCTGATTTTGAAAGGTTATGGCTTCTTTCAGGTCGATGAAGACTGTTTCAAGATAAAAGAGGGGAGCGTTATCCGGGTGGCACCACAGGGGAAACGCGGTATCTGCAACGCTTCAGACGAGACCATGATCTATATGGTGGTCCAGTCGAAACAAAATTCGTTGGAGGAGTATACCACTGCTGACGGGGAGAGGGTTCCCGTTGAACCCAAATGGAGATAAAGAGTCGGATTTAAACAATCACCTGTTTTTGGAGAACCGGTAAGGCCGCAAGACAGCCATCATCCGGCATCTCTTTCCGGATAGTTTATGTAAATAAAATATTTACCAATAAAAGATAATTATTTATTGTTTATTAATAAATAATTATCGATATTTGCATAATATTTAATTCTCAATAACTATGCAAACAAAGACAGAAAAGATTTTATGGGTATTGCGTATCCTGGCCTGGATTGCGATGATCGGGTATACCATTAATTTAGTAAGCCAGATAATTTGCCTGGTAATAAGTTTCAAAAACCCTGAAGCTGCCAAACAAATTCCGGGTGTTGTTAATTTATTAAGCCTGTTACTGCATAATTTCCGGTATTATGTGATTGCCATGGCTTTTGTAATTATTTTATCGGCAATGTCTGTTTATCTCTGGCATCTGGTAATCACTTTATTGTCAAAACTTAATCTTAAAAGCCCGTTTACCATCCAGGTATCCCAAAAACTGGAAAAGATTGCCTATTGGTTATTTGCCATTTGGGTAGTCCATTTTATTGGTAAAAAGTATGTTGACTGGATCTCCCAAAGCGTGGGTGAACAGCACAACATTATTACCATTGGAAATGAATTCCTTTTTATTGCCGGTATTGTTTATATCATTTCGCAGATTTTCAGGCATGGCATCGAAATCCAGGAAGAAAATCAACAAACCATTTAATTATGCCAATAGTCGTAAATCTGGATGTAATGCTTGCCCGCAGAAAGATGCAGTTGCAAGAGCTTGCTGAAAAAGTGGATATTACCATGGCAAATCTGTCAATCCTAAAAACGGGGAAGGCAAAAGCGATTCGGTTCACTACATTGGATGCTATTTGTAAAGCTTTAAATTGCCAGCCCGGAGACATCCTGGAATTTAATGAATAATTTGAATGAATTTACATGATATCCAATACTGGATAGTCCCTTTTATTAACTTTGGAACATCGGGGAAATCGTAACTAAAAATAAGAACTATGGATATTAAGGTTGTGATCATTGTTGCGTTCTCCTATTTTTATGGATTCTTTGAGATTTTTATGAGTGTAAGGCAACGGCTTCAACGAAAAAAGGATATCGTTAAATCGGGAGATAAGGCAAGTGTCTGGCTTCTTATAATTCTCATCGCGATTGGATATTTTCTTGCTTTCCGGATCGGCATGACCCATGTTGGCAGGATTTATCACTGGGACACTTTTTTTGCTATCGGTGCTCTCTTGTCGGTCCTGGGATTAGTTATACGAATAACCTCCATCCTGACGCTCAAACAACATTTTACCTATACCGTGACAGAAATTGAAGATCACGAATTAATTGAAACCGGGCTTTATAAAATCATCCGGCACCCGGGATACCTAGGACAGGTGATAATCTTTATCGGAGCGGCAACTTCATTGTCAAACTGGTTATCCATCGTTTTAATGTTTATTCCGGTTTTATGCGGATACCTTTACCGGATCAGGGTAGAGGAACGATTTATGATCAAACAATTAGGACCCAAATATCTGGAGTACCAAAAAAGGACAAGGCGGCTAATTCCCTGGATCTATTGAGAAGATATCTTAAGTACAAATTTTCAGATAATAATCCTTAATATCAAATCCGGAGGATTTGCATGTTTATAGAAATATGATCTTAACAAGAAGGTGAGGTTGTCTAAAAAGTCCATTTTTAATCGTAACGTACGCAAAGAAGGCGCAAATAATGCCAAGTTAAGTTATTGTTTTTATGATCTTTGCGAAATTCCTCTACGACCTTTGCGGTTTATTTTTATTTGTTTCTAAATTTGGGTAATCGTAAGGATCAATCCGGACTAAACTGATGCCGATATGATAGGTAATGCGAATAAAATCCTTTTGATTTTCATTAAGATTAACTCTAACACTGGAAATTATGGCAACGATTTTTAAAAGCGAAAACAGGGAATTTCAGGAGAACCCGGGAAGAATCGACCATTTTCGTCTGTTTACCGATGCTTCAAGGGCTAAATGCGGAATTGATCCCAAAACCCTGAATTTTGATTTGAGATTATTAAATCCCGGACAATTTTCATCCCCATACCATTTTCACCGGAATGCCGAAGAACTGTTTGTGGTGTTATCGGGTTCGATGACTGTTCGGACTCCAAACGGGCTCGAGGTGATGTCAACCGGCGATATGGTATTCTTTGAAATGGGTGAAACCGGGGCTCACCAGGTTTACAATCATGGCATTGAACCCTGCATTTATCTGGATATCCGGACATTTACCGGTGCCGATATCTGTGAATATCCCGATTCCGGGAAAACAATCGTCATTCCATCGATGCAGGTGTTCGAAAAGGAGTACCGGGTAAGTTATTTCAAAGGTGAAGAGAACATACTGGAAAAATGGAATGAGGTAAAGAATACGAAATAGCCGGATCATTCAATGCGAAGAATTACAGACTTATGGGGACTTAAGAACAATATAATGTCGTAATTATTTATTTTCTCTTTTGACCTCCCTACTTTCACTAATCGAAAAATAAATCAATCAAATTTATTAATTTCGAATTTCAAAACGGTCTGATGATGGGAATTGAAACAATTGGCATTAAAGACAAATCGAGGACAAAGAATTTCAGGATTCTGAGAAATTGGAACAAGTCGCTGGCTTTATTCCTGATTCTGCTTATAATTCCCTTTGTCGGGACTTCCAAGGATTCAAGAAATGAAGGCAATCCTGTTTCTTCGGACAGTATCATAAAGGTAGCGCTTCTCCAAATCAGACCATTCGGAGCAGATATTGAGGCAAATCTTAAAAAGGGGGATGAATATTGCCGGAAAGCAAAAACAATGGGCGCAGATATTGCGCTCTTCCCGGAGATGTGGAGTATCGGATATTCAGAATTTCACATGCCAGGAGTTGATTCTTCACTAAAGAATTGTCCATTAAGCTTCGAAGAGTGGAACGCTAAAGCACTTGATTCCAAAAGTGAATTTATCCTTCATTTTCAACAACTTGCCGCCGAATTGAATCTGGCAATTGTCATTAATTATCTTGAAAAATGGAACGGACCTCCCCGAAACTCCTCAACTCTTATTGATTCAAAGGGTAATATCCTGATGACTTATGCCAAGGTGCATACCTGCGATTTCACTTTAATGGAAGCAAACTGTACTCCTGGTGATGATTTTTATGTTTGCGAACTTCCTGTTAGAGATGACAAAGTTAAGATTGGAATTATGATTTGCTATGACCGGGAACCCCCGGAGAGCGCAAGGATACTCATGTTAAAGGGGGCAGAACTGATTCTTACGCCGAATTCATGCACTTTGGACAAAAAGCGGATCAACCAGTTTCAGACACGAGCACTTGAAAATGCAGTCGGAGTGGCTATGGCAAACTATCCTAAACCTTTTCAGAATGGTCATTCATGCGCTTTTGATTCTAAAGGCGACAAATTGCTGATCGCTGGTAAGCACGAAGGAGTTTTCATAATTCCTTTCAATATCATAAAAATCCGTGAGCACAGGAAGAGGACCATTTACGGAAATGCATTCAGAAGACCAGACAAATATCACATGTTAATATCTACAGCGGTAGATTCACTATTTATCCGGAATAACGGATTGGGAGAGAAATTTATCCGGGAAAAGAGATAAGGATAACAAAAACACAGAAATCAGGGCCATTTATTTAATTGGTCTTTAATTCACCTCATGGGTTCCATCGTGAAGGAACTTTACCTT
>CAIXZH010000071.1 GCA_903923905.1 uncultured Bacteroidia bacterium | reverse complement strand
GTTTTTGCCGCTGCATAGGAAGGTCCTGAAGTGGCCAGATACCGAGACGGGTCATTCAGGTTGTCAATGTTGTCTGAGAACGTCTTCCTAATAATAACCTCTGCCATGCCGCCTAACCGTTTGGTAATATTAAATTTCAACCCGGCTCCTACAGGAATGGTGAGGGTTGAAACATCAAAACCATTTGTCAATTTAGAGTTGGTGGTTCCAGCTGGACCTAAATAGGGCGGATATAAAGCAGGGATAACACCTACTGCAGTTGAAGGTGTAGGATCAAGAATAAAAGAGCCAGTCCGTGGCGCTCTGGAATAGAAAACCCCCAAACCCAAGGTTACAAAAGGGGTAAAAGCCTCCTTTTTCATTTTTCCCAATTTATAATTACGGAAATTAAATTCCAGTAAAGCCTCGGCAGTCTGGAAATTCCGTTTAAAATTGTAGACATAATTAGGATCCGCCGGAAATGTGGCAGGAGTTGTAATGGGTCTATATCCGGACTGACCAATTAAAGCACCTTTATAAAATCCGTCAGCACTTAGATTTCCTGTGAGCAGCTGCCCTCTTACGGCCAAACGCTTGTTGAAATTCCAGCGGCCTAAAACTCCGACTACAGGAGTAATCGATTTGAGTGTATTGACATTATGAATATCTCCCCAATAAGTCGCAGCTCCAACCTGTACTCCCAAATCTGCCGTATGCTGCGCCATGGCGCAACCAACTGACAAGATGAGCATTATGACTACTATCAACTTTTTCATTTGCAATAATATTCAATCAATTTATCAAAAAAATCCAACAATAAGATCTAACCTCTTTTTACTAAAGGTTACAAAAGTAATAGATTAACCCTAATTTCCCCTTTTTCGGACAAAATTTAACGGATAAAAATTAGATCCGCAGTCGGAACCGATAAATCTGATCAATTCCGCTTGTCGATCCCCCACATTAACTTATTCCGAAGTGTACTATAAAATGACTGATTATCAAACTGTAAAACATTTATTGAAAAATCAGCTTTACTTAGTCTCATCTCAATATTCGCTCCAAAGGCATCCGATCGGGAATCGAGTGAAGCCAGGTACCGTTCGCCTCTCCCCTCGACTCTGAGTTTGATCTCTTCATTATCCGAAATGACCACCGGCCGAATCGCCAGATTATGCGGAGCGATAGGTGCAATGATAAAATTTGCAGCCGTTGGAGTAATAATCGGGCCTCCTACAGCCAATGAGTAGGCGGTTGAACCGGTAGGAGTGGAAATAATTAAACCATCTGCCCAATAGGAGTTTAAATAGTCACCGCCAACCTCAACATGCACCGTAATCATTTGAGAAGTATCCTGTTTATGTACAGTAAACTCGTTCAAGGCATAGGGAAAATCAGAGAACAACTGAATATCTGTTTCAAGCTTAATCAAAGAACGGGGTTGCAGATAGTATTTCGCATCAAAGAAACGCTCAAGAGCACTTTCAAGTTCTTGTTGAGCCACATCTGCCAGGAAACCGAGTCGTCCGCTATTGATACCAACCATCGGTATTCCAGAATCCCGGACTAATGAAATTGCTTCCAGGAATGCTCCGTCACCACCAATACTGAAGAAAAAATCGACATTCTGCAATTCCTTATGGTTCGAGAAGACGGTTAATTTTTCAGGTTTGAAAGCAATTTCACGGTACATATATTCTAAAAAAGGGCGATATACCACGACCTCCACCTGATGTAGATGCAAAATGGCGAACAAACGTTTCAAACTATCGTAAAAAACCGGATTAATATTTCTTCCAAAGACCGCTATTCTCATTTATATATCTGAATGTTAGACATTTATATATCTCATAAATTGATCATAACGGTCATCAAAAAGCGTTCTAATCTGTGATTGATCCATATAGGTCGCTTTAATCAGGTAATCATAGCGCGCAAAAGTCTGAATAATTCCTGAAAGATCCACTACATTTACTTTTATGGTGACATCAAGTTCCTTGGAGGATGGAGAAGGTTTATGAATATACAGGCTCAGAATACGTGCGTCATTCCCCTCGATAATCTGTGCAATCTGTGACAGGGAGTAGTTAACCTCTGTAAGTTCCAGCACAATGATACCGCCAGGTTCATTAGACGAAAACAGTTCAGCCAGTTTAAAGGCAAGATCAGTTCGGGTGATCGATCCAATATAGGAATGATCCGGTTCAAGCACAGGAACGATAGATACTCCACATCCCAAGGCAACACCTGCCACTTCAAAGATATGCTGATTGACATGGACATGTGGTTGCAAAAGATTTGGGCTGATGTACTTTTCAATCTTTTCGTCGAAGTTTTCAGCATCATAAATTTCCTTGTCAGAAACTACTCCAAAATAATCTTTTCCAACGACAACAGGAAGATGTGCAACCCGGAATATCTCCATGAGTGTAAGCACCTTGGAACCAATCTCGTCGGGAGTGACGGTAGGAATTGATTCAGAAATCAGATTTTCGGCTATCACGATACTAGAATTTTTTGTTATAAAAAACCGATTCAAAGTTGTAAATTGCACACCAAATCAGTGAAACAAAACTATGGCACGTTTAAGCGTAAATATAAATAAAATAGCAACACTGCGAAACACCCGGCAGGGAAATATCCCAAATGTTAAACTTGCAGCAATAAATTGCGAAGAATTTGGGGCGGAAGGGATCACTGTTCATCCACGTCCGGACGAACGACACATCCGCTATTCAGATGTAAGAGACTTAAAACCAATCATAACCACAGAATTCAACATCGAAGGTTATCCTGGCCGGTCCTTTCTCGACCTGGTACTTGAGGTATTGCCTGACCAGGTTACCCTGGTTCCGGATGCTCATGACGCCATTACTTCAAATGCCGGATGGGATACCATTGCACACCGGGGATTGTTAACCGATATCGTTTCTGAGTTGAAAGCTGCGGGAATCCGCGTCTCGCTGTTTGTTGGAGCTGAAGTTAAGATGATAGAGGGTGCTTCGCTTATCGGTGCCGATCGGATCGAACTTTACACGGAGCCCTATGCAACAGCTTACCCTTTCAATCCTGATCTGGCAATCAGTTCATTTTTGCTGGCAGCCAGAGCAGCCGAAGATCTTAAACTGGGAGTCAATGCAGGGCACGATCTGAGTCTGCAGAATTTAAGGTTTTTTAACCAGTCAATCCCCAATCTGCTTGAAGTTTCCATTGGTCATGCACTGATTTCGGATGCTTTATACCTTGGGCTGGAACTGACGATACTCAAATATAAAGAGTGCCTGAGGTAATGCCAGTAACCTTAATATTCAGAAAGTCGGGGCATGGGGAACCGGTTATAATCCTTCACGGACTCTACGGTGCATCGGATAATTGGATCTCTATCGCCCGGAAGCTGGAGGAGCGGTTTACCATTTTCATTCCCGATCTCCGCAATCATGGTTATTCACCCCATACTACAAGCCATACCTATCAGGATATGGTGGATGACCTTTCCCAGTTTTTTAATGATCATCACATCAGCCGGGCTATTGTGCTGGGACACAGTATGGGAGGCAAGGTTGCGATGATGTTTGCGGCTGAATATCCCGAGCTGGTAGCCGGACTGATCGTGGCCGATATAGCTCCCAAAAGCTATAACTTATCAGACAGACCCTATAAAACGGTTCTGGAACATGAACTGATCCTTGGTTTGATGGAAGAGCTCAACCTGGTAGCAGTTTCATCCCGGAAAGAGATCGATCACTTTTTATCCGAAAAATTACATAACAGCACCTTAAGGCAATTCCTGATCAAAAATATCCAGAGGAATAAAGACAATTATTTTGAGTGGAAAATAAATGTTCCCGTACTTAAACATGCGCTTGTATCAATTACAAGTGGCGTCAGCAGCGAGTGGTTCGAGGACCGGAAACCAATCCTTAGCTATCCGGTTACCTTTATTCGTGGATTAAATTCGGACTACATTTCAGACGATGATCTGCCAACGATCAAAAGTATATATCCGGATGCCCGGATTATCGGCATTCCGGATGCAGGCCACTGGCTCCATTCAGAGCAACCCGAAAAATTCGTTGAAGCTCTGTTATCGGTTGTATAAAGCAGTCACCGCCTTTAATTTTTCACCAATCTCCTTCATATCAATCGTATCGGATAATCTCCACCTCCAATTATTTTCAATGGTTCCCGGAGTATTCATCCTGGCTGATGCATCAAGACCCAGAACATCCTGAAGGGGAATAATGGTCATATTTGCTACAGATCCCATAACTGCCCTGATCATTTTCCAATGATCAATTCCAGATGTGCCAAAATATTGACGAAGGTGTTCGCGCTCCTCCCCTTTCAATTTTTTTAGCCAGTTTGCAGTGGTATCGTTATCGTGTGTTCCGGTATATGCGGCAAAATCCGTATCATAATTATGTGGGAGATGTTCATTTTTACCATCGGAGGTAAAAGCAAATTGCAAGACCTTCATTCCCGGCAAATGATATTTTTTACGCAAGTGATGAACCTCCGGAGTAATAGTCCCTAAATCTTCTGCGATAATCGGCAAATAACCAATCTGACTTTGTAACAAACCAAGAATCGCGTCTCCGTTGGCCTTCAGCCATTGCCCGTTTATGGCAGTTTTTTCACCAAAAGGGATTGCCCAGAACGATTCCAAACCTCTGAAATGATCAATCCTAACTAAATCAAACAGGTTCAAATTAAAATGCAGCCGGGCTATCCACCAATCGTAATTCCGGTGTTGCAGTTTCTTCCAGTCGAATAAAGGATTTCCCCAAAGCTGTCCGGTTTCGCTGAAATAATCGGGAGGTACACCTCCGACCATAACCGGTTTCCTGTTTTTATCCAGCAAAAAAATTTCCTGGTTAGCCCAAACATCAGCGCTATCAAAGGAAACATAAAGGGGAATATCCCCGAATATTTTAATATCCAAGCTATTGGCATACCTTTTCAAGGAAAACCACTGCTTGAAAAAGAAAAATTGCAGAAAACGCTGGTATTCGACATCTTCGCGGTAGGTCCGATAGTGAAGATGAAGAGAATCCAGCTTATGCCTAACCAATGATTCCTCCCAATAGCTCCAGGCTTTACCTTTGAGGTTTTTGCGGCAGGCATAAAAAAGAGACCAGGCTTCAAGCCACCAACTGTTTTCCTGCCAGAATCCCAGATAATCCTCCCAACCAAATCCTCCGATTTCCCGAAAACGATGAAAAGCTTGCTGAAGATAGGGCTCCCTGAATTTCCGGACATGAAAGTAGTCTACGCTTTCCAGAGGAAATGCCTTAACCGGAAGCTTTATTTCATGAGCTATTAAACCGATTTTAACCAGTTCATCAAGATCGATTAAATCGGCATTTCCTGCGAATGCCGAATAACACTGATATGGAGAATGACTAAAATCGGTTGGACCAAGTGGCAAAATCTGCCAGATCTTCTGTCCCGATGCTGCAAGCCAGTCAATAAAGCGGTATGCCTCCTCGCCAAGCGAGCCAATTCCATATTTCCCGGGAAGGGAAGTTGGATGAAGAAGTATTCCGGAAGTGCGATTTGTCATAATTAATAAAGGAATTCTGAAAACTTTTCTAAACCACAAAGTGGTTTAATTTGAATAACCCCCGGTGTAACTTGCGAAACCGGGGGAAAATGAATAAAACATAACATCAACCCAGAATTGAGTTGAACATTAATTAGTATTGTTGATATTGAACCCACTCCGGGGTTCTTGTTGCTTTCGGACTCTCTTCCCTCCAATTTTATTGGGGGTTATTCAAATTAAATCCCTTCAGGATTCTTACCTAAGATAAAATAAGGAGAATTAGATATATCTTGTATCAATTCCTCCATTCTTTCATTCCTCATCATTTCAACCACTTATCCAACCACTGAAAGAAAACGCGTTGCCAAAGAATTCCGTTCTGTGCCTTCAAAACCCAGTGACTTTCGTCGGGAAAAAACAAGAACTCGGCAGGGATTCCCTTTAATTTGGCGGAATTAAAGGCACCCATACCCTGGGTGTACGGAATGCGCAGATCTTTTTCTCCTGTTATTACCAATAATGGGGTATCCCAGTTCTGTACAAATTTATGAGGAGAGAAATTTTTATAGGTATTTTGAGCGACCTTATTATTCAAATCCCAATATGCGCCGCCGTTATCCCAGTTGGTGAACCAAACCTCTTCGGTGGTGGAATACATCGCTTCAAGATTAAAGATTCCGCAGTGTGAAATAAATGTTTTGAACCGTTTCTGATGATGGCCTGCCAGATAATAAACGGAATAACCACCATAACTTGCCCCGACCGCCCCCAAACGGTTTTTGTCGATGAAGGGTTCCTTCGCCAAAGTATCAATTGCCGTAAGATAATCTTTCATATTCTGACCACCATAATCACCCGAAATCTGCTCATTCCACTCCTGTCCGAAACCAGGAAGACCCCTACGGTTTGGAGCCACGATGATATACCCATTGGCAGCCATCATCTGAAAGTTCCAACGGTACGACCAGAACTGACTCACGGTGCTTTGTGGACCACCTTCACAATAAAGCAAAGCCGGGTATTTTTTTGACTGATCAAAATGGGGAGGGTAGATCACCCAAACCTTCATCTTCTTTTTGTCGGTAGTGGTAATCCACCGGCTTTCCACTTTACCAAAAGTCAGCTGATCCATGATTCCTTTGGTCGCAGTGGTGATTGGCTCATCCTTTCCGGTTGCCGGATCGACCCGGTATATTTCAGCCGGATGCGACATGGAGACTTTTGTTGCAACCAATTGACTGCCTGCAACAAATACATCCTGATAATCGTGTACCCCTTCAGTTATCCTGGTGATCTTTTCTCCTGCCAGATCGAGTCTGAAAATTTCGTCTGTGGCATGAATATCAGAGATAAAATAGATCGATTTACTATCTTTGGTCCAGGTAAGTCCTTTTACATCCTGGTCAAATCCTGCAGAATAATCCCGTTTCATTCCGGTTTTGAGGTCTGCAATAAAAAGCCGGTTTTTATCCGCCTCATATCCGTCACGTGCCATACTCTCCCAGGCAATCATTTGTCCATCAGGCGAATAAACAGGATTAATATCATACCCCATCATCCCTTCGGTAAAATTTGTTGTGGCACCTGTCTCCAGATTGTAAAGATAAATATCTGAATTTGTAGAAATGGCATATTCCTTTCCCACCTTTTTCTTGCAGGTATAGGCGATTGTTTTACCATCGGGGCTCCAGTTGATCTGTTCAATCCCACCCATGGGTTTCATCGGAGAATCAAAACGTTCATCTTTCATAATATCCTTATCATCAGACAAACCTGTTTCACTATATTTTGCAACAACTACATGCTGGTAGGTATAATCATGCCAGCTGTCCCAATGACGGTACATCAGATCGGTTTCAAGCCGGGCATTTGCCAATGGGAGATCAGAAAAAAGGTCATGAATATCTTTGTCTAACTTGACAGACTTAATATAGATAATATTCATTAAATCAGGGGAATACTTAAAGCCTGAAAGACCTTCGGCCACATTGGAAACCTGGGCATTACCAGTTCCGTCGGGATTCATCTCCCACAACTGATCACTTCCTGATTTGGAAGAGATGTAGCCGATCTTTTTCCCGTCGGGACGCCATTGCTCTTCCCCCTCTTTTTCAGGGGTATCGGTAAGCCTCCGGGCTTCTCCACCGGAAACAGGAACTGAATAAATATCACGATACGATTTATTCTCCGCAATATTAAAATACGTAATGCCAAAAATCACCGATTTTCCATCGGGTGAAACCTGGGTTCCTCCAACACGGCCAAACGACCACAACACCTCTGGAGTCATGATATCCGAAGAAAGCTTAGGCGTTTCGGGAAGGTAATTGTTTTTCACAGGTGCAGGTTTTTCACTTTTCATACAAGCTGAAAAAAGGGACAGAATCAGAAAAAAAAGAAACAGGTTTTTCATAGTCCAGGTTTTAATTTTTGCAAAAGTAATGGATTTGGCTCAAGTCCTGCAAAAAATATTCCTAAAAGAAAATCCCGATGTCAGCATAAATCCGAAATATCCTAAATTTGTCAGATCTTATGAATTGAACAAAATGAAGAAAAATCTCCTGCTATTATTTGTTACCGCACTTTCCCTTTCCGGCAATGCGCTTTATGGACAGAGAATAACCCTGGGTGCCAAAGGGGGTTTCAGTTTCCCCAGCCTGTCAGGTGGAACAGCCAATAATCCAACCTACGACAGTAATTCGTTCAAGACAGGTGAAGATTTTGGCGTGTATGGAGAATATCATGTATCTTCTAAATTATCATTCTCTCTGGGTATTGAATATTCAACTCAGGGCGGATTAAATAAATTTCAGGCTTATCCAATACCTGCAAATTTGGTTCAGACTAGTAATGGTCCTTATCTCTATTCAGATTTTAAGAGTGATATGAACTTAAATTACTTGTTATTGCCACTTCTGGTCAGACAAGGCTGGCAAATAAACAACAAATTTCGCTTATATGCCGGTGAAGGTCCATTTATCAGTATCTTATTAAACGCTAATCGCACCATCAGTTCCGGTTCAATCTTTGAGGATCAGGGAAAAACTACTCAATCTATCATTCCGCTGGGTTCCTTGGAAAATACAGGAATTCAAAAACTTAATGCCTATAATGTGGGATTAAACGGATTAATCGGGCTGTCCTGTAAACTGAATAAAAAAGAGTCCATTTTTATTGAAATTGGTGCCAATTATGCATTCTTACCCATTCAACAAAGTTCGGTCAACGGGGCCAGTAAACCATATTCAGAATCGATTACAGTTGGTTATGCCTTCACCTTTAAGGAACATTATAAAAACAGGTATCATAAGAAATCTTAAACAACCCCGGAGCAAATCACAAGTTGCGACCAAACTGTTCTCTTTCAAATGCTGATTCCTAATCCAACCCGTTCAAATAACCCCTGAATGACTCATAGTCAGCCGGAAATTCAATGCTCAGCTTTTCTCCTTTCATAAAGTTTTGCAAACGCTGAGGCATGGGGACATTTCCTTTCCCAACCACCTCTTCAACGGTTTCAGTGAATTTGGCCGGATGAGCCGTTTCCAGAAATATTCCGGTTTCGTCATCCCTCAGCAATTCTGAAAGTGCACGATATCCAACAGCTCCATGAGGATCAAGAAGATACCCCTTATTTTGATATACGGAAAGCAGGGTTTCACGGATCTGGTCATCGGTAAAGGAAGTACCGGTCATCTCGTTGGTAATAGCCTGATGATTATTTTGATACAAATCCAGAATGCGGGCGAAATTACTCGGGTCACCCACATCCATGGCATTGGCAATGGTGGACAGCGATGGACGGGGTTCATATATCCCAGTTTTAAGGTACTTGAAAACTATGTCATTCAGGTTATTGGCCGCTATGAATTTACTTACGGGTAGCCCCATCTTTTTGGCAAACAGTCCTGCGGTAAGATTTCCAAAGTTTCCGCTTGGAACTGAAAATACCACTTTTCGTGTTTTATCCTCCAGTTTTGCCCAGGCATTGAAATAATAAAAAGCCTGTGGCAGAAACCGGGCTACATTAATCGAATTGGCTGAAGTTATAGTGATTTTCTTTTTGAGCTCCTCATCCATAAATGCCGACTTCACCAAGGCCTGACAATCATCGAAGTTTCCGTCGATTTCGAGAGCAGTGATATTTTGTCCTAAAGTGGTAAACTGCTTCTCCTGAATGTCGCTAACTTTTCCCTTTGGATAAAGAACGTGGACCTTGATTCCGGGTACACCCAGGAATCCATTGGCCACGGCACTTCCGGTGTCCCCGGAAGTAGCAACCAGCACATGGACCATCTTCTTCTCCTGTCCCAGAAAATGGGATAAGAGCCGGGCCATAAATCGGGCGCCTACATCTTTAAATGCGGATGTAGGGCCATGGAAAAGTTCCAGCGAATAAATGTGATCACTCACCTCCACCAACGGGGTATCAAAAGTCAGCGTATTAAATACAATCTTTTCAAGAGTGCGCTCAGGGATATCTTCACCAAAGAATTTTTTAGCTACCTCAAAAGAGAGTTCCTGGAAGCTCATGGAGCTGATATTCTTAAAAAAGGAGGCCGGCATCGGATTAATCCGTTCGGGCATAAATAACCCGCGATCGGCTGCCAGGCCCTGGGTAACTGCCAACTCAAGGGTTACATCGGGAGTATTATGGTTTGTGCTGTAATATTTCATTTTACTAAACGCTTAAATAATTCTTTCTTTATCAAGGAAGGTAGGCTATAGGCTGTTAGGATTTTAGAAATGATAAACTCTCTATATCCTCCCATTCCTCAATAACTCCTGCATAAGTTGCTGACTCTCCATAGTTCCGTAATCGCCTTTTGCAGCAGAAAGCTCGTCGTATTGATTTACACTGTCTGGTTGAATACCAGGGTACCAGATCAGGAATGGGACAGCATCCCGGGTATGGGTTTTCAATTTCCAGGGAGTAGGATGGTCAGGAAGAATTGCAATCGCAACCGGTTCATCCATTTTGGCTATTTCATCCACCAGATACTTGACCACCCTATTATCAAGGTACTCAATAGTCTTTAATTTAAGATCATAGTTACCTTCATGCCCGGCTTCGTCACTCGCCTCAATATGCAGATACACAAAATCACGGGTTTTCAGCGCTTCAACAGCCGCTAAAGCCTTGCCTTCGTAATTGGTATCATATAATCCGGTAGCACCTTCCACTTTAATCACATCAAGACCTGCATAAACCCCAATGCCCTGGATCAGGTCGACAGCTGAAATTACCGCGCCGCTTTGGATTCCGAACATCTCTTTTAAGGTTTTCATTGAAGGTTTATACCCCGGAGACCATGGCCAGATAGAATTGGCCGGATCTTTCCCCTCCTTCATGCGCTTCACATTGACCGGATGATTCTCAAGTAATTCCCTGGATTTATGAATCAGGTTCAATAATAGCTTTGCAGTTACCTCCCCGGATTCATAGGAAGAACAAGGGAGAACATCGATAACCGGGGTTCCGGTAACATCATGCGGAGGAACACATTTAAGCGATTTATTCCCCCCTTTAATCACCAACAGGTGCCGATAGGAAACTCCCGGATAAAATCTCACCTTTTCATCTCCCAATTTCTCGTTGAGCAACTCAATTAATTCAATGGCTTCAGAGGTTGAGATATGTCCGGCAGAATGGTTTTTAATCTTTTCGTCTGAAATGCAAATGAGGTTGCATCTTAGTGCCAGATCACCTTCCTCAAGTGCTACTCCAATACTGGCTGCCTCGATCACCCCTCTCCCTTCAAAAACAGCCTCAACATCATAGCCCAATACAGCGAGATTGGCGACTTCGCTTCCAGGATGGAGCTTTTCAGGAATTGTTTTTAACAACCCTGACCTCCCTAACTTTGCAAGACGGTCAATATTTGGTATCTGAGCGGCCATCAAAGGAGTCAGCCCGCCATGTTCAATCTCGGGCTGATCAGACATCCCATCACCTAGAATAATTATATGCTTCATTATTAGTTATTTACCCAATTATTATATATTCGAAACCTTGATCAGATCTGCAAAAACACCCGCAGCTGTAACTGCAGCACCCGCTCCGTACCCTTTGATCAACATCGGATATTCATTATAACGCTCACTGGTTAAGAGCAGGATGTTATTACTTCCTTCAAGATCATAAAACGGGTGGCCTGGATCCACAACCACCAAAGAGACAGAAGCTTTTCCCTCGTTCATCACTCCTACGAAACGCCATTTCTGATGTTTGGATTCAAGGACAAGCCGTTGCTTATCAAATACTTCATCCATTTCACTGATAGTATTCCAAAATTCCTCCATGGAAGAACTAAAATACTTCTGAGGTATGAAAGAATTATTTTCAACTTCTTCTTTTTCAAGACGATATCCTGATTCCCGTGCAAGAATCACCAGCTTGCGGATCACATCAATTCCGCTAAGATCGATGCGTGGATCGGGTTCTGCATATCCCATCTCTTTGGCCATTCTGACTGCTTTGCTGAAAGGGATCTCTTTACTTAAAGTATTGAATATATAATTCAGCGTTCCGGATAGCACCGCTTCAATGCGGACGATACGGTCACCTGAATGCATCAGATCGTTAATTGTCGAAATCAAGGGAAGACCTGCGCCTACATTGGTTTCAAACAGAAATTTAACACCATGCTTTGCAGCCATTTCCTTGAGCTCCCTGTAGCGGCTATATTCCGATGAAGCGGCCACTTTATTGGCAGCAACTACAGAAATAAAATTTTCAAGTGCAAAAAGATATTGATTTGCAACTTTTTCGTCTGCTGTACAGTCAACAAAAACAGAGTTGAACATGTTCATCTCAACCATTGTCTTGCAAAACAATTTCAGGTCGGATTTCACCTCTGACTGGTTGATTTTATTTTTAATTGTTAAGACATCAATTCCCTCACGGTCAAAAACCATCTTCCTTGAATTCGCAACCCCGGCAAGCTTCAGTTTGAGTCGGTGTTCTTTTTTTAATTTTTCCTGTTGCCGGCCGATCTGTTCTAAAAGATCACGCCCGACAGTTCCGATTCCAACCAGGAATATATTCAGCTCAACGAATGGAGAGAGGAAAAATGCCTCGTGCACCACATTGAGTGTCTTCCTCAAATCGGTGTTCTTAACTACCCAGGAGATGTTTTGTTCAGAAGCACCCTGTGCAATAGCCACAACATTTATTCCGTTTTTCCCAATAGTATGAAAAAGTTTTCCGGCTATTCCGGCGGAATGTTTCATATTTTCGCCAACAATAGCCACAATTGAAAGTTCATTTTCGCAAGCCAGTTTGCTGATTCTTCCGGATGCGATTTCACGTTCAAACTCATAGGATATCGCCTCGTTGGCAATTTCCGAAAACTGGGAGTCAATGGCAAAACTGATAGAGTTTTCAGAGGAAGCCTGGGAAATCAGAATGACGTTAATCTCTTTCCGGGCCAGCGCTCCGAAGAGTCGCATGGAAATACCGGTTACCCCGACCATGCCCAAACCCTGAATGGTAAACAAGGAAATACCTGAAATTGAAGAGATCCCTTTAATCGGATGATCCTTGCCGGAAGTTTCCAACTGACTGATTAATGTACCATCACCACCAGGATTCAACGTATTTTTAATATGAATAGGAATGTTTTTCTGGTAAACCGGAAGTATTGTTGGAGGATAGATCACCTTGGCTCCAAAATGGGATAACTCCATGGCTTCCGAATAAGTAAGCATAGGAATTGTATAGGCCTTGCTGATCACCCGAGGGTCAGCGGTCATAAAACCATCCACGTCGGTCCAGATTTCAAGCTGGGTTGCATTCACAGCAGCTGCAAAAAGTGCGGCTGTATAATCTGAGCCACCACGTCCGAGGGTAGTCATGGAACCATCAGTAGCAGAGGAGATAAAACCCGGAGCCACAGCAAATTGATCTATTTTAAGACAAGCTTCAGAAATTAACTGATAGGTGAGATCAAAATCAACATTTGCCTTTCCAAAATTCCGGTCAGTTTTAATAACCGACATACTGTCAATTAACGGAACACTTAAGTAATTGCTAATCAACAACGAAGAGAGCCGTTCCCCAAAACCGAGAATCTTATCCAATGTTTTCGGCGTAAGTTCCCCGATAAGGGTAACTCCCTGAACAATTTTTTCGAGTTCGTCAAAAAGTGGCTTAAGTGATTCAATTATTCTCACTCCATTATCCGCATCAAATAAAGTATCAATAATCTCCTCGTGACGCACCCTGATTGCAAGGAGTTCTCCATTCAGTTTAATCCCCAAAGCGGCCTTTCGGGCTACTCCAACAAGCAAATCCGTCACGCCTCCCAAAGCAGAGACCACCACAACTATCTTTTCTTGCTGATTAAGAACTATTTCACTTATCCTTTTTATATTTTCAGCTGAACCGACAGAAGTTCCCCCAAATTTCAATATCTTCATCTGTAAATTATTTGTTCAAAATATCACCCCAACCATCAAGACCACTGCTATCCGTTTCGGGGTTCTCAGAGACTAAAATATTTCTGAAATATCCATTTTAACTTTGGACACAAAAGTCCAAAAAAAATCTGAACCCAAAAATTTCCGGTTCAGATTTCTTTAGATGGTGTCAATTATTTATTTATCCAGGGACGGCGTATAATTGGCAATTATCTTGCCTTCAAGCTCTTCCAGTAATTCCGGATTATCTTTAAGTAATGATTTTACCCCTTCTCTGCCTTGTCCGAGCTTTGTTTCACCATAACTAAACCACGATCCGGCCTTTTTAATGAGTTCAATTTCAACCCCAAGATCAATAATTTCCCCAATTTTAGAGATCCCCTCGCCATAAAGGATATCGAATTCAGCTTTACGGAATGGAGGAGCAACCTTGTTTTTGACCACTTTTACACGGGTATGACTTCCCTGAACCTCATCACCGTCTTTCAGCTGACCAATTTTACGGATATCAAGACGCACAGAGGCGTAAAATTTAAGGGCATTACCTCCGGTTGTAGTTTCAGGATTTCCAAACATTACCCCGATTTTATCACGCAGCTGGTTGATGAAAATAACGCAGGTTTTGGTTTTACTGATACTACCGGTGAGTTTCCGAAGGGCTTGAGACATCAATCTGGCCTGAAGTCCCATCTTTGATTCCCCCATTTCACCTTCAATCTCAGCTTTGGGTGTCAATGCTGCAACAGAGTCAATGACAATGATATCAATAGCGCCGGAACGGATCAGGCTATCGGCAATTTCAAGAGCCTGCTCCCCGTTATCGGGTTGCGAAATCAGCAACTCATTAATATTCACTCCTAATTTTTGAGCATAAGTTGGATCGAAAGCATGTTCAGCATCAATAAATGCCGCGATTCCGCCAACTTTCTGCGCTTCGGCAATGGCATGGATCGCAAGGGTTGTTTTTCCTGAAGATTCAGGACCAAAAATCTCAATCACCCGCCCTTTGGGATAGCCGCCGATTCCCATGGCCATATCCAGTGCTATTGAGCCCGAATGAATAGCCTGCACATCATCGACAGGTTTATCACCCATTCGCATAATTGAGCCTTTCCCATAGCTCTTCTCGATTTTATCCATCGTAAGCTGGAGGGCTTTCAACTTCTCACTGTTGACCTTCTGCGTATCTTCCTTTGCCATTTTTAAAATATATTTACTTAATTAATAGCTCTTTAACGATCTGACTGGTATGTTCTTTCGTGTCGACCTTTTTGAATATTTTTTCAATAATCCCTTCCTCATTAATCACGAAGGTTGTCCGGATAACACCCATATAGGTTTTGCCATAATTCATTTTTTCGCCCCAAACTCCGTAAGACTGAAGAATTTCTTTATTGGTATCGGCAATCAGATTAAATTTCAATCCGAATTTTTGGGCAAATTTCAAGTGGGAGGCCTCGCTGTCCGGACTTACACCGATTACTTCATAACCCTTTGAAAGCCAGTAATCATAATTATCATTCAAGTTACAGGACTCTGCAGTACATCCGGGGGTGTTATCTTTAGGATAAAAGTAGAGAATTAACTTCTTACCTTTAAGTGCTGAAAGCGAAATTGAATTTCCCTCCTGGTTGATTCCGCTAAAATCGGGAGCCGGTAATCCTTCAACTAAATTTTGCATATCTAAATATTTTTAAATTTAAACCAGAACAAACTCACACGAAACAAAGTTTGCCAGGCCTTGAATTAAAAATCATTCCATGAATCTATTCTGAAAGAATCCGGAACAGGCAAATTACTCAGGAAACATGGTTTACATTATCCTACAAATATAAGAAATTAAAGAAAAAAGAGCAGGAATTGAACTGAATAAACAGAGAAAAAATTGTAGAAAGCCAAAATTACTGACTAAAATGGTTAATTTTGGTCCCTAAATATTTCACGTATCCATAGTCATGAACTTTTCGTTAAAAAGCATTTGCTTTAATTTCATCACGGGTCTGTATTTGCTATTTCCGACACTGTCAATCGCTCAGGAAATAATTGGTAATGAAAAACTTGCCATTGACTACTTTAATGAAAAGAAATTTGAAAAAGCATTGCCATTGTTTACAGAGCTTATCAATAAATCTCCTGATAATCCTATGTTAAACTACTATTATGGAGTTACTTTACTTAAGAACCATCACTTCGAAACCGCTACCAAGGAGGCTCTGCTTAATGCAGTAGTTGACAAAACGCCCTCCAATGCTAATTTTTACCTGGCAAATTATTTTCATGCCTTAGGCAACTGGCCTGAAGCACTCGACTTCTATAAAAGATATAAAGGGAGCAAACAGGAGCATCGGGAACTTGAATACGATAAATACCTTGATCTTTGTTTAAAACAGATCAATCCGTTTAAAATTGACAAAGGTGATACCAAAACAATATTTGTGGATACCATCAAAGTGCCGGCTCCGCAGCCGGATGAAAAGATATTCCCAATACCTGATTCACTCAAGACTGAATGGTTTAATTTCCAGATTAATAGTCAATTAACCTATCATAGCATCACTGATTTCAGGAGTGAGGCTGCTAAAATTCTATTCGCCAAAGCGTGGATTGCAACCGGCAAGAACGACTCGATAGTCAGTAATACTGATATTCTTAGAAAAGCTCATGAAGAGACGAACAGCGTTACTACACGGCTTGCCCTGGTGCAGAGGATAGTTGAAGCAGAGCAGCAATCTTACCAGTTACTTCGGGATCGGGAGAAGTATTTTGAGCAGGCAAGAATAAAAGAATCAGCCTATTGGGAAAAAGCCGGAGCTGATAAAATGGCCGATTTTATCACCGAGATAACTGAACGGGAGAGAGTCAGAGGGGAGCGACTTTTGAATGAGAAAAAGAAAGCTGAGATTATACCTGTTGAAGCGCCAGTCAAACCCACTGGGCAAATAAATGGTGTTCTCGCCGACGAACCCGATTCACTTAAACAACAGTCAATTCTCCCCCTTAACCTTCCGGAGCACAAGGATATCATAGTGTTTAAGGTTCAGATTGGTTCCTTTAAAAACGGGAAGTTGACTCCCGCCTTCAAAACCAGGTATGCCATGTTGTCGAAATTCAGGAAGATTGATAAATACACCGACGAAAAGCATAACGAAATTTACACAATCGGGAATTTTAATGTCTACAAGGATGCCACAACACTTAAAAACCAATTGATCATGGAAGGGGTAAAAGGGGCATTTTTAGCGGCATTTAAAAACGGGGAAAGAGTACCCGTCTCTTCGGTAGTGAAGGATGTTCCTTCAAAATAAACCGTTAAACTATAGCAGAGATGAGCATTGAGAAGCAAAAAAATCGGATTTCACCAACGGATTCAGACAAGGATCATATTTGTACCCTGGAACTTCACAATGATGATTATCATACCTTTGACTATGTTATTGAATCATTGATCGAAATCTGTGAACTCGATTCGGTACAGGCAACTCAATGCACTTACCTCATTCATTATAAAGGTAAATGCGATGTAAAACGGGGATCCAAAAATTATTTACTCCCCATGCGCCGTGCCCTTGCAAAACGTGATTTGAAGGCTGTTATTAAATAGTTCTTCTTGAATACCATTCTCAACTTTCTAATAATCAGCACAAAATAAGCATTTTTCATTTCGGGTACAAGGGCATTGGTTTGTTTCTTGTATTGCAGGTACGTATCCCCGAAATGGATTAGGAGTTGCCGCTCTTCACGTTGAATCCGATAGGTGTAAAATGGCACAGCAAGGATCAGGAAAGCAGGACCTACCATCCAGTTTTGCAACATCAGAATCTGAGCAACGGCAACAGATGTAAAAGAAGCATACATCGGATGACGAACCCATTTGAAGATTCCTGATGTAACTAAAACATGCTCTGTTATGATATCCCAACCGGGTGACCAGGATTTTCCCAAATCTGTATAGGCTTTAAAAAAAAGCCAATAGCTAAAAAAATAAAGAAGGAGAGCAGGAATTGCCGTCCATTTTGGCAGGTTATAATCAAACCATGAGAACCAGGAAGATAAGATATAAATTAACGGAAGCAGCTGTGATCCGATAGATATAAATATTAAATAGAGCCGTTCCCTTTTATTGAAATTATGATGGAATTTTTTGGGGAAATAATCCCGAAGGTAAGGGAGAACGAGAATAATCTGTAAAATCAATCCGCATAAAAAAATTATTTCAAGATAAGCACGGTCCATTCTTTAAATTTTATATTCAATATGCAGTAAATTCATTGGGACTGGATTCTCCGCCAGATTCTATCCCATTTACAGGATTAGTTACTTCTCTCCCGCAAGCACATCAAGATATAGTGCCTCAACTTTAGCACGGGCCCATGGAGTTTTACGGAGGAATTTCAGACTAGAAACGACGCTGGGATCACTGATAAAACAGTTAATTCTGATCCGACGGCCTAACTCATCCCATCCAAAATAATTTACCAGATGGTTTAGGATCATCTCAAGGGTGATTCCGTGCAAAGGGTTATTTTGTTGGGAAGTTGTCATTGATCGGTTGAAAAGGCAATATATTCAGAATTTAAATTTTGGCGGTTTAACGACGGGCACCGGTTGCTTTTTTTTGACTCCAAATTTTGGATTTCTGGTTCCCGGGCCTCCAAGATTAATCTTTTTATTTTTCTCCTTCTTCTCATGAAAGGCCCCTTGCGATCCTCTGATTGCTGTATCAGCCTTGTAATATTGTTTGTCAAATAAATTTGTTGGATTCTCCGCTTCTGTATATTCAAGAGATATTTTAAGGTTGGAAGGGAGTGGTTCAACAGGGATTGAAATTTTCATCAAGGCTTCAGCATCCTGAAGTTCAACCTTTTCCTTTTCGGTGACGAATGAGATTGCAGCACCCTCCTTATCTGCCCTTCCGGTGCGACCGATGCGGTTTACATAGTCGGCTGCCGTTTCAGCCATCTCAAAATTAATGACATGCGAGATATTACTGATATCCAGACCACGTGCAATGAGATCTGTAGTTACCAGCACCCGGTAAATCCCCTCCTCAAAATATTTCAAGGCGTTGATCCTGAAATTCTGAGATTTGTTGGAATGAAGAATTCCAATCTGTCCGGGAAATTTGGTCTGGATTGTTTCAAATAAACGGTCAGCGTTTTTTTTGGTGTTAACAAACACAAGAACCCTACTATAATTCTCATTTTCAAGCAGTAACAACTCCAAAAGGTTGACCTTTGTATTATAATTAGGAACCCGATAAACGATCTGAGAAATCTTTTTAAGGGGTGTGCCGTGAGGCGACACTTCAATCCTGGAGGTATTGGCAAAGAAATCTGAGATCAGCTGATCTACATCCTCTGTAAGAGTTGCACTGAACATGAGGTTTTGCCTTTTGGGAGAAATAATCTCCATCAGACTAACCAGTTGAGGACGAAAACCAAGATTAAGCATTTCATCGACCTCATCGATCACCAGTTTTTGAATCGATTTTAACCGAAGAAGTCCTGTCATCGCAAGATCCACCAGACGACCCGGTGTTGCAACCAGGATGTCCAGACCTGCATATAACTCTTCTTTCTGATTATTGATATTAGTGCCGCCATAAACACCGACAACTCTAACAGACAGGTAGGTGGTCAGTTTCCTTATCTCCTCAACAACCTGAATTACCAATTCACGGGTAGGAACCAGGATCAGTATCCTTGGATCTTTTTGTTTGGAAAAGGTGAACTGTCTCAAAACAGGGAGTAAATAAGCTAAAGTTTTTCCTGTTCCTGTCTGGGCAATTCCAATAACATCCCTGCCCGACAGAATAACAGGAAATGCCTTTTCCTGTATCGGGGTTGGATTAACAAACTCAAGATCAGCCAATGCCCTGAGCAAGGCATTGTTTAAATTTAATTCCTCAAAAATCACCTTTGTCCGGTTTTAATATGCGACAAAGGTACACCGATTCCGGCATATGACGAACAATATTGAAGTAATAATCAGAATATCAGACAAAATATTGCAGATAAAGGAGGAAAGCTCTAAAATTGAAGTTCACTGATTCACCTTCCCTTTTCATCCTTCTTCGGCTATTCACCCTTCCGTTCTACCTCTTTCCTTCCCGTTTTGCCTTTTTCTCTGCCCGTTTTTCTTTGAGGTTCTTTTCCGGTTCTTTCTTATTTTTATCCTTCGTTGGACTTTTCTCTTTACTCATAGCAGCGATTTTTATAGTTAAAACCCAATAAATTCAAAATTAATTTCACTGATCAAAGTTATAAAATATTGAATAATTATTGGCAACTTTGAATCAAACTAAATATAAAAGATGAGATCTAACTCCTTTGTTTTACCAAAAAGCTCTACCACTTCAACGTTTTGGTGTCTGACCGGCAGAATTGCACTAATAATTTTTATGTTCTTTTATCATTCCCAATCAGGTATGTCCAAAACCAAAAAGAAGGAGTTGTTTGTTCAGGGAACAAAACCAGAGAAACTGGCTGGTGATTTTCAGTTCACCGAAGGGCCGACAAGCGACAGGGAGGGTAATATCTTCTTCAGCGACCAGCCAAACAACCGAATTATGAAGTGGTCAACAGAGAACAAATTGTCATTGTTTGGCGAAAATTTCGGGAGAGCCAACGGAATGCATTTTGACCATAAGGGGAATCTTGTCACATGTTCGGATGAGAAAAATGAACTCTGGTCGATAACACCTGCCGGAAAGGTAACCGTTTTAGTCAAAGATTATGAGGGGTACCATCTGAACGGACCCAATGATCTCTGGATTGCACCGGATGATGGAATTTATATCACTGATCCCTTTTATAAACGCAGCTGGTGGGATCATCAGAACTCTGAAATGGATGGTGAAAACGTCTATTATCTGGCCCCTGGTGCTTCAAAACTGATCAAAGTGGCTGGTGATCTTCAAAAACCCAATGGGATCGTAGGCACTCCTGACGGAAAATATTTATATATTGCAGATATTAAAGCAAATAAAACCTGGCTTTATACGATTAACAAAGATGGGAGCCTAAGCGACAAGAAACTATTTACCGAACAGGGTTCTGATGGAATGACCATCGACAATCAGGGAAATATCTACATGACCGGCAGTGGTGTGACGATTTTCAATTCAAAAGGTGAGCTGGTGGTAAAAATTCCAACCAAGGAGAGTTGGACTACCAATGTCTGTTTTGGAGGGAAAGATCATCATTTGCTTTTTATTACCGCGGTAAAATCAGTTTATGGGTTGCGAATGAATGTCCGGGGAGCGAGGTAGAGTAGAGGCTGTTAGACTGTAGACTATTAATAATTTGCCCTGGTAAAGTTATTCAGGAATGCCTGATTGCCCGTTACCGCGGTGCAGTTTAATTATTGCGATGAAAATTGTCTAACGGCTACGAGGTATCCTTTCATGGGACAATCTTTATCTACAATAGTTTAAGCCCTGCGGGCTAATAGATCGAATATCAATTTGTCGCTAAAAAATTCGATGGAATGTCACTTTACCGCGTGGCGGTTATTATATGCACCCATGCAGCCCATTTACCACGTAGCGGTTTAATTATTGTAGAAAACAATCCCACCTCCCACATTACCGCGTAGTGGTTAAACGATTGTAGAAATGCACACCATCAGCTCATTACCGCCTATCGGTTATATTATTGCAGAATACAATCCTTTTTTTTATCCAAATTTATCCAAATTGTCGGGGTGTGTCTTTGCAATCCGGATATTGTTCGGTAGGTTTGCACCGATTATTGGCCCCTTAATGGAGTACCAATTTAAACAGTGTATCGCCAAAGTGCAGAATATAAACTCTGAAATGCAGACTTACTAAAAGTCAGAAAAACAATATCATCCAATCAAATAAAATAATATGAGAGCACAAGTGCTATTGTTGGCAGGATTATCAGTCTTTCTAACTCCACGAATGGCCTTTGGTCAACAACCGGTAGCATTGCCGTACAATAACACCCAATTAACCATAGACGAAAGAGTTGAAGACCTCGTGTCGAGGATGACTTTACAGGAGAAAGTAACTCAACTTTTTAATGAGGCAGCACCGATTGACAGACTCGGAATTCCTGCATACAACTGGTGGAATGAATGCCTGCATGGTGTGGCAAGAGCAGGAAAGGCTACTGTCTTTCCTCAGGCCATTGGACTGTCAGCTACTTTCGATCAGGACCTGATGTTTCGGGTTGCAGATGCTATCAGTGATGAGGCAAGGGCTAAACATAACTACTTTGTCTCCAACAATGTGCGCAGTATCTATACAGGCCTCACCTTTTGGACGCCCAACATCAATATTTTCAGGGATCCGCGCTGGGGACGCGGTCAGGAAACCTATGGTGAAGATCCCTACCTGACCGGACGGATGGCTGTTAACTTTGTCAAAGGACTTCAGGGCAACAACCCAAAATACCTGAAAACTGTTGCAACAGCCAAACACTATGCAGTCCACAGCGGACCGGAATTCTCACGCCATGTTGACAATGTCTATGTCAATGACCGAGATCTTTATGACACCTATCTCCCGGCATTCAAAGCAGTGGTCAAAGACGCCAATGTTCAATCGGTCATGTGTGCCTATAACCGTTTCCGGGACAAACCCTGCTGTGGCAACGACATTTTATTGAGCTCTATTCTTCGGAAGCGTTTCGGATTTACAGGATATGTAGTCTCCGATTGTGGTGCAATCTCCGATTTCTTTACAAAAATTGGTCACCATACCACTCCAAACTCAACCAGGGCATGGGGCTGGTCTTTATCTACAGGAACCGACATTAATTGTGAAGAGAGCAGAAGTTTTCTGGTCAGCAATCTGGATTCGGCAATCCGGGTCGGAATAGTGAATGAAAGTGATATTAATACCTCAATTAAGAGATTATACCGGGCAAGATTCCTGCTCGGTATGTTTGATCCGGATGAACAAGTTCCCTGGTCAAAAATGCCCTACTCGGCAGTTGGATCGGAGAAGAACCTGAAAATCACACAGGAAGCCGCTGAAAAATCGCTCGTGCTGCTTAAAAACAACGGAATTCTTCCGCTCAAAAGAGTGAATAAAATTGCACTGATCGGACCCAATGCCAACAACTTTGCCATACTGATCGGCAATTATAATGGCCAGCCCATCCGCCCAATAACCCCGCTTAAGGCATTGCGCGATAAGCTTGGAACGAACCATGTGTTATATTCACCCGGTTGTCCGATTGTTCCGGGCGTCTACAGCGACCCAGAAATTATTGATGCCAGGAATCTGTTTCACAACGAAAATGGAAGAATAGCCAAGGGATTAAAAGGGGAATATTTTGCCAATCCGAAATTTGAAGGATCACCCAAAAAAGTACAGATTGATTCAAAAATTGATTTTTACTGGATGAAGTCGCCAATTAACGCTCTTCTGGAAGACCAATTCTCAGTTCGCTGGAGCGGAATCCTGATCCCCGACCGTTCGGGAGCCTACCAGTTTGGAGGGAATTTAAGGGTGTCAATCGACCATAAAGTTGTCGGGACAACACCGGTTGATCTGGTAAAGGGGAAGAAATATGAAATCATGGCTGAACTTAGGATCGCAAAATCGTCTTATGCAAACATCGTAGAGCCATCAGCCACACTTTCATGGACAGAAACTTCACGAGACTACCATCAGGAGGCACTGGATGATGCGGCCAAATCGGACGTGGTCATTTTCTGTGGAGGTATCTCTGCCGAGCTTGAAGGAGAAGAGATGCCACTGGAAATTGATGGATTTTCACACGGTGATCGCACCCATATTAATCTTCCAAAAATCCAGGAGGATTTACTCAAAGATCTGTATAAAACAGGCAAACCAATTATCTGTGTCAACTTTAGCGGCAGTGCCGTAGCTTTGAACTGGGAGGATCAGAACCTGCCGGCAATTGTCCAGGCTTTCTATCCCGGGGAAGCAACCGGAACGGCATTGACCCGACTACTATTTGGTGAAATCAATCCTTCAGGAAGATTACCTGTGACTTTTTACAAATCAGAAAAGGATATTCCTGAATTTTCCAATTATGATATGCAGGGACGAACTTACCGCTATTTTAAGGGAACCCCATTATATCCATTTGGTTATGGACTAAGCTATACAACTTTTGAATACAGTAACCTCAAAACAACTGAAACTATAAAAATTAATGAAACTCATTTCCCCATAACAGTCAGCGTTGATATCAATAATACGGGGAAGATGGATGGTGAGGAGGTTGTTCAGCTCTATCTCTCGAATAAGACGACTAAATGGATCGTACCTCAAGTCGCACTGAAAGGGTTCAAGCGAGTCTATTTAAAGGAAGGGGAACAACAATCAGTAACCTTTTCACTTAATCCCGAAGATTTCGCAATAACCGATTCCGATGCCCGGCAATTGGTTGAATCCGGCACCTTTGAAATCGCAATTGATGGCAAAGTCACTGATAAAAATTCGGTACAAAAAACAATTCAGCTGACGGGTAATACAATAGAAATACCATAGAAATTGAAATATCGTAGGTCATAATATAAAACTATGATTAAAACTACGTTTCTGATAGTACTCAATATAATGACCTGGAATTTTCCGATTTATGCCCAGATCAGGAATCAAGAAACACAAATCGACTTAAAAGCTGCCAAGGCCGAAGGGACTTTCAAGGGATTTGTCTTTCCTTCCCATGACAGTATTCTCCATGTGAATCTGGGCATCATCGAAATGATCGGCCCTTTTCCCTTTAAAAGCAATAAAGAGAAGAAAAAATATAGTCAACTTGAGGTGGATCTAATGAAAACCTATCCTCTTGCGCTGTTCGTTAGCAGCGAATTGAAAATTGTCAATACTGAATTCGAAAGCAATAGTACTGATCAGGCAAAAAGAAAAGTTTATATCAAATGGTACCAGAAATATATCTACAAAACCTATATCGATTCGCTAAAAACGCTCAATTCGCATCAGGGCCGGTTGCTGTTAAAACTGATTCACCGCGAAACAGGGAAGACTCCCTATGAACTGATAAAGTCTTATCGTGGAGGATTCAACGCATTAGTTTGGCAATCCCTGGCTTTTATGGCAGGGGCAAATCTGAATTCAAATTATGACCCAAACGAAAATATAATGATTGAACATATCATTCGAAGGTATAAATCAGGTGAGTTTAATTAAAGTATTTTTATTAGTTTCGCAACATCAATAAATTAATTTATTATCTTTATTATCAATATAAATCAGGTAATTTATGGATCTATCAGTCAAATTACAAAGCAACAACCCGATTTTCGACAACTACACCTCATATCTCCCTACCAATCTTACACACCGGGATATGTTAACGAAATATGAAAAAATTCCAACTTATATCTATTCTGAAAGCTCAGAGGCTTCGATCGCAGTTGCCACCGAAATCGCAGAATTGATTATAGAAAAGCAAAAGGATGGGAAGATGTGTGTGATAGGTCTGGCAACAGGATCGACTCAGATTGGCATATACAGTGAATTGGTCAGGCGTCATCGCGAAGAGGAGCTAAGTTTTAAAAATGTGATAACTTTTAATATCGACGAATATTATCCCATCTCCTCCCATTCGTTTCAGAGTTACCATCAGTATATGCGGACCCATTTGTTTAATCATATTGACATTCTGACCGAAAATGTCCATATCCCGGACGGAACAATAATTTTGGAAACGGTCCACGACTATTGCCGTGAATACGAGAAAAAAATTGAGTCCGCCGGTGGTTTTGATCTGATTTTGCTTGGTATCGGACGTACCGGGCATATTGGGTTCAATGAGCCAGGTTCGGGACGTAATACCCGGACAAGGATCATCACGCTTGACACGGTAACACGCCAGGAGGATGCCAATCAGTTTCAGGGAATCGGGAATGTCCCCCGCAGAGCAATAACCATTGGAATAGACACCATATTAAGCGCGAAAAAGATTATCTTAACGGCCTTTGGTGAGTACAAGGCAAAGGTTATTCAAAAAGCTGTTGAAGAAGACCCTGACAGTCTAATTCCAGCGTCATTCCTTCAATATCATTATAATGCCAAATTCATTCTCGACAGCAGTGCTTCGGCCCAGCTTAAAAGGGTCAAAACCCCGTGGTTGCTCGATAGTCTTGACTGGACTGATGACCGGTTAGTCCGGAAAGCAGTTCTATGGCTCTGTGGCCAGACTAAAAAGCCGATTTTAAAGCTCACCGGCAAAGACTACAACGACAATGGTTTGAGTGATCTTTTGGCAATTGCCGGCGCACAATACAAATTAAACATCAAAGTATTTAACGACTTACAGCATACGATTACCGGTTGGCCGGGCGGTAAACCCGGAATCGAAGACACTTTCAGGCCTGAACGTGCAGAACCAGCCCGGAAACGGATTGTTATCTTCAGTCCTCATCCCGACGATGATGTAATTTCAATGGGTGGCACGCTGCTCAGGCTTGTAGAACAAGGTCATGATGTCCATGTCGCCTATCAGGTATCCGGAAATTATGCCGTATCGGACGAGTATGTAACCCGGTTTCTCGATTTTCATTACCATTATATCGATTATTACGACGCCAACAATCAAAAGGCAGTCGAACAGAAACAGAAAGTTCTATCATTCATCAGGAATAAGAAAGAGAATATGATTGATATTCCTGATATTAAGACAGTTAAAAGTTTAATTCGAAGAATGGAAGCACGATCTGCATTACGCTACTTCGGAATCCCGGAAGAAAACATCCATTTCCTGGACCTCCCATTTTATGAATCAGGATTGAAACTAAAACTTCCCATCAGTGAAAATGATGTAAATATCATCATTGAACTGCTTGAAGAGGTAAAACCGCATCAGATATTTGCAGCGGGTGACCTGGCGGATCCGCATGGAACACACCGCGTTTGCCTCGATGCAATTTTCATTGCTCTGGAACAGGTAAAACAGGATGAATGGATGAAAAATTGCTGGGTCTGGCTTTACAGAGGAGCATGGGCAGAATGGGAAGCTGACGAAATTGAAATGGCAGTACCAATCAGCCCCATCGAACTTACCAGAAAACGTGAAGCAATCCTTAGACATCAATCACAGAAAGAGGGCGCCATGTTTATGGGAGAAGATGACCGCGAGTTCTGGGAGCGCGCTGAGCAGCGCAACCGTGCCACAGCAAGATTATACGATGAGCTTGGAATGGCTGAATATGAAGCGATGGAAGCCTTTGTAAAGTATTATCCCTGATCCTTGTTTAACAGACAATTTGAAGATTATTCTAGCCACAAGATCCACAAAGAAAATACAAACCACACAAATTCAGATTATTATCTGGCAAAATTTGTAAAGGCTGAATATTTTCTCTGTGGTTTTGTGGTTTATTTGTATTGTGCAAGTTTATGCGGTAAATCATTGAATAAATAATTTCTTTGAAAGTGCATATGAGGGGAAACGCTTTATCCACCATATTACTCCTGATCACGTTTGGATGCTTCAGTAACAGCATTGCTCAGAATCACTCCGCCAAAGAGTTTAGGGGGGTTTGGATTGCCACGGTCAATAATATCGACTGGCCGTCTGTACCAGGGCTCCCCGTTGAAGTTCAAAAAAGGGAACTAAAAGAACTCATTGAACGGATCGAAAAACTCAACCTGAATGTGGTTATCTTTCAGGCGCGGCCAGCTTCAGATGCACTTTATCAATCTGAAACTGAACCATGGTCTTATTTCCTTACCGGGAAACAAGGCACCCGCCCCTCGCCTGCTTTCGATCCGCTAAGCTATGCCATAGAACTATGCCATTCAAAGGGGATGGAACTTCATGCCTGGTTTAATCCATTTCGGGTAAGAAATGCAGGATTTTACAAACTCGATCCCCTAAGTTTTGCCGCAAAGCACCCGCAATTTCTCCATGAGTATGATCATAAACTATTCCTCGATCCAGGAATTCCGCAGGTTAGAGATCATATCATTAGGGTAATTATGGAGGTAGTCCGCAAATACAACATCGATGCGATACACTTTGATGACTATTTTTACCCATATCCGGTATCAGGGATTAAATTTCCTGATCAGAAATCTTTTCGTCAATATGGAAAAGACTTTTATCCTAATAGACCAGCCGACTGGAGACGCAATAATATAAACCAGTTTATCTCTGCTGTACACGATAGTATTAAGTCAGTGAAACCCTCTGTCAGCTTGGGAATCAGCCCGTTTGGGGTATGGAGAAGCAAGAAGGATGACCCAAACGGATCTCCTGGAGTCAAAGGAACCACGTCGTTTGACGATTTGTATGTCGATGTTTATAAATGGCTCTCCCATGGATGGATTGATTACGTTATGCCCCAGTTATATTGGGAACAGGGCAACCAGTTTGGGGATTTTGCAGCATTAACCAAATGGTGGAATGACCATTGTTTTGGAAAACCGTTATACATCGGACAGGCTTTATATAAATCAACGGGAATAGACAAGGTTTTTGAAAATCCAAGGGAAATCAGTGAACAAATTAATATATTACGGAAATTTGAAAATGTTCATGGTTTTGCCTTATACAGTGCTTCTCATCTCTCAAGAATGTCATTAACAGCCTTTAATGATCTTACAATGAGTTTATTGCCCACATCTGCAGGAAATCAGAATAACCAAATTGCAGTTAACACATCTCAAAATCCCAAGTCTTCGTGTACTCCTTCATCAGTTCCTGACAAGATCCTGATGGCCGATAAAAAATCGATTGCCGACACCATCGATTTCAGATATAAATCACTGATTGATAAAGGCCTGCCTGTACCTGCCCGATTTAGCGTAATCAAATCACGTACGGGATTAGAAATCAATTGGATTACAGCGACTTACACTCTGGACAATAACCTAAAATTTAAGATAATGATTTTCGAAAGAGTAAGAAGAGGCGGTTATTTGAAAAGAAATCTAAAAACAACCAAAGACAGTCAATTCCTGCTTCCCGGAAAATCAGAGTTTAATCCGGCAAGAGTATTCTTTAGTATTGTTTCTGTGAATAATTGCGGATACCAGAGTTCCTTTCCAAAACTGTTCCGCATCAGGGGAAGGAGAATTATCTTCAATTAATCAGACATAAGGGTCATTTTTTCAATAATTCATACAAATCTGTCATCCAATTTATCAGTGACATTTTTCATTTAAAAAAAGCTTTTTGAACGATATTTTACCCAATTTTGGATTCTGTAAATTTCATTTCTCTAATCTAATCCATCTTATCCTAAAAATGAAAAATTTAATAGCGCTTATTATCTTTTGGGCCTTTACTTCTTACAATCTGAATGCACAAAACTTCCCCCGACAGGAATACCCGCGTCCTCAGTTCGAACGCTCTGCCTGGCTTAACCTGAATGGCATCTGGAGCTATTCGTTCGATTTCGGGAATTCAGGCAAAGCCCGTGGTTTCGTAGAAAGTAAAGGGTTTATTGAAAAAATAACGGTTCCATTTTGTCCTGAAAGCAAGTTATCGGGAGTTGAGTACAAGGATTTCATTAATAACATGTGGTATCACCGCCAAATTGCTGTCCCGATTGATTGGGCCAACAAAAAGGTAATCCTACATTTCGGGGCAGTATATTATAAGGCAGAGGTTTATATTGACGGTCTGTTTGCCGGCCGCCATTTTGGTGGTACCTCATCCTTTGAATTCGATATAACATCACTTATTACTCCTGGCAAACCGGCGAACCTGGTTGTATATGTGAATGACGATCTGCGATCAGGGAAACAGCCCGGAGGAAAGCAGTGTTCCAACTATTTCTCCGAAGGTTGTTCCTATACCCGGGTGACCGGAATCTGGCAGACAGTCTGGATGGAGGGTGTTTCCCAATTTGGTTTGAAACAGGTTCATATTGTTCCGGATATTGACCAGAACCAATTGGTTGTTTATCCTTCGTTTTACAATGAGAGTAATTCGCACAACCTGACCATCAGACTTAAAGACGGAATTAAGGTTGTTGCTGAAAAAACTGTGAAAGCCAATAATTCTTCAGTCATGGTTTTACCGGTGAAAATTCTGAAAACCTGGTCTCCTGAAAACCCTTTTCTCTATGACCTTGAGTTGGTGGTAACCGATGATCAGGAACAGGTGGTCGACGAAGTCCGATCATATGTGGGAATGCGAAAAGTGCATATTGAAGGGAACCGCATCTTCCTGAATAATAAACCTTACTATCAGCGCCTTGTATTGGATCAGGGTTTTTACCCAGATGGTATCTGGACCGCTCCCACAGACAGTGCACTGAAACATGATATTGAGCTCTCAATGCAGGCAGGATTTAATGGGGCCCGGTTGCATCAGAAAGTATTCGAGGAACGCTACCATTATTGGGCCGATAAACTCGGTTACATTACCTGGGGAGAGTCTTCGAGCTGGGGTTTCGACATTAATGATGAAGCAGCTGCCCGCAATTTTATTGCCGAATGGTATGAAATTGTTATGCGTGACCGAAATTATCCATCTATTGTTACTTGGACACCTTTTAACGAAACCTGGAGCCCCTCCTCCGAGCAATACCCACGGATGGTTCAGGATATTTACAAAGTAACCAAGGCAATAGACCCTACGCGACCGATCAATGATGCCAGTGGGGATAGTCATGTTGTTACTGACATTTGGAGTGTCCACAATTACGAACAAAATCCTGCACAATTGTCAGAAATTCTGACTCCGGATAAAAATGGTGAGATGTTTACCAATTATCGCAAAACGCCGTTTTCAAAATATTCAGGTCAGCCCTATTTAATTGATGAATTCGGCGGGATTAGCTGCGCCGCTGTACAGAAAGCTAAAAGTCATCAGGCTTCATGGGGTTACGGTGAGTCCCCAAAAGACCTTGAAGAATTTTATACCCGACTGGAAGGGCAAGTAAATGCAATCCTTGGATCAAAGAGCGTATGGGGCTTTTGTTATACACAGCTTACAGATGTCGAGCAGGAGCAAAACGGGATCTATTTCTATGATCGTTCCTCAAAATTCGATATGAACCGAATTCAGGCCATCTTTAGTAAAAGTCGGGGAGAAAATAAATAAAGGAGAAAACATTTCAATCTTTCCTGATAAAAATGTGCAAACTATGAATAGCTATCCCTTGGGTAAAATTGTCAACAATAAACCATACCGAGGATTTTTCTTATCTTTACTGCTGCTCCTGGCAAGTCTCTCCACATTTTCACAAAGCAAACTGAATTTCGGGCTTAACCAACCACAAGATCCGGCTACCCTCCCTATATCGACAGCCAAATCACAATTACCAACCAGGAAAGCTAAACTGATAATTCCTGCAACAATGCAAAAAATTGCCGGAAATGAATACTTGCTTTCGACGGGTTGGGAAATGGCCGATGCTGATCAGGTCATAGCCTCCGGACAATCTTTGTTTAACCCGGAATTCAATACTTCCGAATGGTATAATGCCATAGTTCCCGGAACTGTTTTAACTACCCTGGTAGATCAGGGAGTCTATCCCGACCCCTATTTCGGATTAAACAATCTGCATATTCCTGATTCGCTTTGCAGAATGGAATGGTGGTACCGTTTGCAGGTTAAACTTCCTGAAAAAAGCACCGGAAAAAAAATCTGGATAGTGTTCAACGGTATTAATTACAAAGCAGATATCTGGCTGAATGGCAAACTGATCGGGCATATTTCCGGAGCGTTTCAACGTGGTGTATTCGAAGTAACTAAAATTATCAACATTCAGGAAAAGAATATCCTGGCAGTTCATATTTATCCGCCAAATAATCCGGGTATTCCGCAGGAAGAATCATCAGGTGCCGGCCAGGGTCCCAATGGCGGCCAGCTATGCCTTGATGGACCAACCTTCATTTCCTCCGAAGGGTGGGACTGGGTTCCGGGAATACGCGACCGGAATATAGGAATCTGGCAGGATGTGAGAGTACGGTTAACCGATGGGGTAACGATTTCAGATCCACAGGTCATTACTGATCTGCCATTGCCTGACACCACCATTGTGGCCATTACCGTAAAAGCAGGAATCAGGAATAATTCAAATACAGCTCAAAAAATAACGGTTACCGGAAGGATTGAAAATCTGGAATTCAACAAAACAATGGAATTGAGACCTTATGAGTACAGGAAGATAACCTTTTTTCCGGCTGAATTTCATCAGCTGAATCTGAAAGATCCGCGCTTATGGTGGCCGAATGGCTATGGTCATCCTGAATTGTACAAGCTGAAATTACTGGTGACGAATGAAAACGGAACCATCTCGGATCAGTCTGAGGTGCGTTTTGGTGTACGTGAACTTTCCTATGAACTGGGTGTTGCCCGACCCGAAAAAACAATCTGCCGGGTCGAATTTAATCCCATAAAAGCTGCTGGTAAGGTTATATTTAACAATACAGACAGATTGGACCTTGGAAATGGAACCTTCCTCCCAAAATTAACTGATTCTGTTGATCCATCCTTCCTCCCATCAATTGGGGAGAAAAGAGACAATCCTTTTTTAACAATTAAAGTAAACGGGATTCCGATTTTCTGCAAAGGGGGCAACTGGGGAATGGACGACGGGATGAAAAGAGGATCACGCGAAAAAATTGAACCTTATTTCCGGCTTCATCATGACGCTAATTTCAACATGATCCGAAACTGGACCGGCGAAAGTACGGAGGAAACTTTTTATGAGCTTTGTGATGAATACGGGATGCTTGTTTGGAACGATTTTTGGCTCTCGACAGAAGGTTACAACCTGAATGTCAATGATAACGCACTGTTTATGGCCAATGCAACTGAGGTTATCAAGCGGTTCAGAAACCATCCTTCCATAGCCATATGGTGTCCGCGTAATGAAGGTTATGCTCCGGCACAGATTGAACCTCAGTTACAGACACTCATTGCCTCTGAAGATGGTACCCGCCTCTACCAGCCCAACTCCCGAAACCTCAACCTCCGGCCGAGTGGACCATGGAACTACAAAACCGATCCTTCGGAATATTACACTAAAATTGCAGAGGGTTTTTCAACAGAACTGGGGACACCTTCAGTACCAACTGCTACAACTATTCGTTCATTTATACCAGTGGAGGATCAATGGCCAATCAGCGATACATGGTATTACCATGATTTGCATGCCGGACAAAAAGATTACATGAAAGCCATTGAGACCAAATACGGGAAAAGCGAAAACCTCGATGACTTCTGCAAAAAGGCTCAGATGATCAATTATGACAGCCACCGGGTAATGTTTGAAAGCTGGAACAGCAAGATGTGGAATAAGGCAAGCGGGATGCTGATTTGGATGAGCCATCCTGCCTGGCCCAGCATGGTCTGGCAAACCTACTCATGGGATTACGAAACCTTCGGATCTTTCTTCGGCTCGAAAAAAGCCTGTGAGCCGATTCATATTCAACTAAATCTGAATAATAATAAAGTGGTGGCGATCAACACAACTCTGAAGTATTACAAGAATTTATTTGTTCAGGTTGAATTGTTTGATTTAAAAGGGAGAAGAATTTTCAAAAAATCGATTAAAACTGATGTTCCTGCCAATCAGCTAACTGAATGTTTCACTGCAGAGCTTCCTGAAACTTTGCCATCTGTTTATCTGCTTCGTTTAAGCCTTGCTGAAGGGGATAAATTACTTTCCTGGAATGAATACTGGAAGAGCAGCGACACTAACGGTAGTTTCAGTGAGTTTAATAATCTGAA
Organism: uncultured Bacteroidia bacterium; assembly: GCA_903923905.1. GTDB lineage: Bacteria > Bacteroidota > Bacteroidia > Bacteroidales > Prolixibacteraceae > JAAFHB01. Next base: position 1,692 of record CAIXZH010000071.1, on the reverse strand, counting down.
GGATGTCCATTTGTCAGCTAAAATTATTAAACAACATAGCGGCAAAATAACGTTCGTAGTTACCAATCCATCCGAATCTGCCTCAATTGGACTGAAGTTCAATCTTCGGAATCCGGTTAATGGTAAAATTATTCTTCCGGCCAATTTCTCAGACGGCTATTTCACCTTACTTCCAGGTGAGAAAAAGGTGCTGGTAGTTGACTGGAACAGTTCTATCATGAAAGATCCCGAAATAATTGCTGAAGGTTACAACGTAAAATCGCAATCGCTTTTAAAAAAAGACCTTCAAGGTTTCAAAACCTTGAAGGTCTTATAATTCAGCTTATTGACTGATCCTGGTTACCTGTGTTCCTCTGCGTTTTTGAGATTTGGCTTTGTACGCCAGCTCGCATCCGGTCCGAACCGTGTATGAGATTGAGCCCCATTACTTAGTTTATTGGATTCAGGATATTGATAAATCATCCGGTTGGTGACTAGAAACAATATGCTCGAAAGCACCAGTGCAGCAATTGCCTTGATCCATAAACGTCTGTAAATGGGTTTGTAATTCTTTTCTTCAATGATCACAACAGTTTCCTGATCGCGCGGTAATAAAAGGACGAGAACCGTGGCAATAATGGCGTTCAGGATGATCACCCATTCGGTAAGCAGCCTGCTTGGATGCCATCCGGTCAGTGCCCGTTCAAAATTAGCAATCACCATAATCCAAAGCAGGATAAGAAATATCAGCTGCCCTTTGGCCAATGAACTTTTTGGAATAATGGCAAGTGGTGACCGGTAGTGACGTACCACAATAATAATACAGGCTATCGTCAGTAATCCCCAAGTAAATGTAAACCAGGAATATGGAGTCATATTCAGGAAATCTATACCAGGCAATCGTCCAAGATATGGGAGGTCCCATTCAGCTGGCGCCACCTCTTTAGTACCATTGGCATGGGTAATTGTCTGTGTCCAGACATTCTGATTCAGCTGACTGCTCCAGACCTCGACATTTTTAACAACATTGAAATAGGTTAATCCCAACAAGATCAACAATACGGAGAAAGCCCTGGTCCATCTCCATTTAGAAGTTTCAACAGACTCCGCCTCGGGCGGATGGATTTTAACCCGTGAAGCGATAAAGGCCAGAGCTACTGCTATGGCTACTCCATTTACAAATCCATAGCTCTGTTCCAGGAAGCTGTGCCAATTCTGACCCTGCCAGTTTGCCCAATGCGAGGCGATTACCTTGAAAGAATCGGAACCTGGAAGAAGCCCTTTATATTCTAAAATTCTTGGACTTCCAAAAGAGGTAAATAGTTGTTTTAGCCACTGAATCCCTGCAAATCCAAGGCCGCCTATTATTCCGCTAATCAAAGAAGCAACAGCAACAGGTTTGAGCTTGTTTCGCCACATCCAGATACTCGTTCCAATAAAAACACCTAAAATACCAGCCCAATCGTCTGAGCGCGGAGGAGTCATCCTCACCCCACCATATTGTGTAAATAAGTTTCCCGCCAATACAGGTAAAGCTAAAAATGAGATGAGCCATCCCATACAAATATAAACAAACAGGGAGGAACCGTTTCTGAATTTACCATAGAGGATAAAATACAAGGTTACTCCCAGAACAAATCCTAAAATCCAGCCAATATGCTGAGGATAGTCACCAAACCACTGAGGCCAGTTATTCAGAAAATTTGTGGCTTC
>CAIXZH010000070.1 GCA_903923905.1 uncultured Bacteroidia bacterium | reverse complement strand
GACTTTTAAAACCTTTTTTAAAATTCTTTTTACCATTATCCATTTTCTCCAAAATATTCCAGTGAACACCGACTTAATCTCACTAAAAACAGCTCCCTTAAATCGTGGTGCAAATGTATAAGGTTTTTCAATATCTCAACCCGGTATAATGAAAAAAATCAATATAAATTTTCACTCTATGTAAATGCCTATTTTATAAACCAATACAGCCAGAATAATAATCAGGAATAAAGAATTTTAAGAAATAACAACAAATAATCTCATCATAAGTCAACCAAATTGTCTCCGGATAATACAATAAACAATAAAGACCAAATAAATAATCTGCTTCTTAGTTCATGAAAAATCAGAAAAAATATTTCAAAATGAAGAAGAACATATTTTATTTACCAAATATGCTATTTTTACACACTCTAAAAAATGTAAATAAAGTGCCTAATTGCGTAGTAATTATTCCAACGTACAATGAGAAGGAGAATATTGAACGGATAATCCAGAATGTATTATCTCTTGATTCCGATTTCAATATCCTTATAATAGATGACAATTCGCCGGATGGAACAGGTGAAATAGTTAAAAATCTAATTGGAAAATTTAAGGATCGACTGCATTTGATTGAACGAGCAGGAAAATTAGGATTGGGAACTGCATACCTTGCAGGTTTTAAGTGGGCTTTAGACCATCATTATGAATATATATTTGAGATGGATGCCGATTTTTCGCATGACCCGAACGATCTTTTACGACTGAAGAAGGCAAGCCAAAACCAAGGAGCCGATCTAATCATTGGCTCACGCTATATCACAGGCATTAATGTCATAAACTGGCCATTAAAACGGGTTCTAATGTCCTATTTTGCATCGGTTTACGTTCGTAAAATTACCGGAATGCCCATTATGGACACGACTGCGGGTTTCATTTGTTATAAACATACTGTATTGGAAACCATCGACATAGAAAGCATTAAGATGAGAGGATATGGATTTCAGATTGAAATGAAATTTAAAGCCTGGAAATATGGATTTAAGATCATGGAAATCCCAATCATTTTTACCGACAGAAAAGAGGGGACATCGAAAATGACAGGCGGAATTTTTGGTGAAGCCTTTAAAGGTGTCATTAAAATGAAAATTCAAAGTTATTTTAAAAATTATCAAAGAAAGCTTAACCAATAACTAAAGATCATTTGCAGCATAACAGTATAGATTTGATCATGAAAAAACAAAAATAAGATAAACTCCAATTGATTAAATATTTTTATCTAATTTCACTTGTCAAACGGTAACTTCCAAATCAAATACTAAACAATTTCAATTAACCATGAAAGACATCATTATCAAAGATGCCAGAGTTATAAATGAAGGTAAAACATTAAGAGATACGAGCATCCTTATTCGCAACGGGATTATTGAGAAAATATTCAGGGATGAGGTTCCTGCAAACATCCTTGCTCAGGCGGATGTGATTGATGCATCGGGAAAAATTTTATTACCGGGAGTCATTGATGATCAGGTTCATTTCAGAGATCCCGGACTTACTTACAAAGGAGATATTGAGACTGAGTCCAGAGCAGCCATTGCAGGCGGTATTACGTCATTCATGGAGATGCCCAACACCATTCCGCAAACTGTTACACAAGAATTGCTGGAACAAAAATATCATCGGGCATCGGAAGTGTCGCTTGCCAATTACTCCTTTTATATTGGAGCTACGAATGACAATTTGGATGAGTTGTTAAAAACTGATTCCTCCAATGTTTGTGGAATAAAAGTATTTATGGGATCATCTACCGGAAATATGCTGGTTGATAATGCTGAAACACTTTCCGCATTATTCTCTAAATCCAAAATGCTTATTGCCACTCATTGCGAAGATGAACAAATTATTCAGGCCAATATTGCTTTGGCCCGTGAGAAATATGGAGAAGAGGTTCCGATGAATGAACACCCCAAAATCAGGGATACCAGTGCGTGTTTTAAATCAACTTCAAAAGCGGTGGAACTGGCAAAAAAATTTGGGACCAGATTACATGTATTACATCTTTCCACATCCGGCGAAATTGCATTATTTGAGGCGGGACCTGTTAAAAACAAAAAAATAACCAATGAAGTCTGCGTTCACCATTTGTGGTTTGCAGAATCTGACTATGAAAAATTGGGAACGCATATAAAATGGAATCCGGCTATAAAATCAGCCAATGACCGGTTGGCGCTAATTAAGGGTGTCAACGAGAACAGAATTGATGTCATTGCCACAGATCATGCTCCACATACGCTGGAAGAAAAAGATCAAACCTATTTTAAATCTCCCTCTGGAGGGCCGTTAGTACAACATTCGTTGATTGCAATGCTTGAAATGAGCCGTAATGGGAAGATTTCTATCGAGAAAGTTGTCGAAAAAATGTGCCACGCTCCTGCAGATTTATTTGGAATCGAAAAAAGGGGATACATCCGAAAAGGGTATAAAGCAGATCTTGTACTTATTGATGCTGCCCGATGGACTGTTACAAAAGAAAATATCCTATCAAAATGCGGATGGTCTCCATTTGAAGGCGAATCTTTTTATTATTTTGTGAATCAGACATTTGTAAACGGAAATCTCGTTTATGAAAACAATACTCCAAATATACCAGGGACTTTTCATGAAGGGATCAAAGGGGAAAGACTTACATTTAACCGGAATCAATCTTAGATGCTCTATTCTTATTGGTTTTGTACTTGGTGCTTTTGCATGTCATCAAGAGGTATCTGATAAGCCGATATCCGGAGTTCCATTCGGGAAAATCACCTATGACACCTTTATAATTAACCGCGATTCCACTGACACCTGGGGAGAGGAATGCCTCTCGGATTTCAAACGCAAAGATCTGATTGACAATATATTTAAGGAGATATACGAGGGAAAGGTAGTTCCAACAGACTATTTCACCGGCGAAAAAATATCACGGGTCCAGCTAAATAAAATGGAAACTGATCGGGAGTTCTCCAGAAAAAACATCAGTAAAATCAGGTTTGAAGAGCAATGGTTTTGGGATAAGGAAAAATCAGAAATAAACAAACAAGTGCTGTCAATGACCATCGCCTATGAAGTGTATGATTTGTCAGGGAAATCAAGAGGGCAAAAGCCCATATTCAAGCTAATTTTCAGAAAAAATTAAAAACTGCCATTACTTCATTAGAAATCTTGCCGTGGTTCGGGTTTTTTGCGCCACCAAAACAGTTCGATTGGCAGTCATCTGGCTGATTACTTCGTCATTGTAATACCGGATTGTCATAAGTTCAAGACCTTCGTTATAATGAACGACAAACTTCATTTTCAATTCACTGATTAGCTGATCAAAGCCCCTTTCCGGCCGGTCGAAGGCTACAGAAAAATTCATGGCTGACTGTTGAACAAGGTCAACCTTTATCCGGTATTGAGCAAAAAGCTTATAAATCTTACTGATGCTCTCCTCTGCAATAAATGAAAAATCAATGGGAGATATGGTCACCAGAATAAGATCTTCTTTTGAGATAAAAACCGGAACATAATTCATGATGTGATCTATTTTGCAAATCACTGAACCCTGTTGGTGTGGTTCAATAAACGAGCGCACATAAAGCGGTATATCTTTCTCAACAAGTGGCTTCATTGTTTTAGGATGAATAACCTTCGCACCATAATAGGTCATTTCAACAGCTTCGCGGTATGAAAGCATATCCAACTTCTGTGTCACACCAAATTTATTTGGATCGGCATTCATAATTCCAGGGACATCCTTCCATATGGTGACGCTCTCAGCATTTAAGATATTAGCAATAATTGCGGCGGAATAATCTGAGCCTTCGCGACCCAAGGTGGTAGTTTGATCAGTTAAAGTCGCGCCTATAAATCCCTGAGTCAGGCAAATACGACTCCTATCAAAGTTGAATTGTGACCGAATCAATCCGGAAGAAAGTGACCAATCAATATTCCCTTCTCTCCAGGTGGCATCAGTTCTAAGTCCTTGCCTTACGTCCATCCACTGATTCGAAATGCCTACTGAGTTAAGATAAAGGCTTATAATTTTTGTTGAAAGTATTTCGCCAAAAGAGACTAGCTGATCATATTCAAAATCATAATCAAGCGAAGGAGAGTGTCCGAGACGAGACTCGAACTGCACAAAAACTGACTCAACTTCTTGAATTTTAGCATCTGAAAGATCCCGGAACAGATCAGTGATAATCTCAAAATGATACTGCTTCACCTTATTAAAGTTAAGAACAATTCCTTTTGAATCGCCATTAAAGTAACACCTGGTCAATAACTCAAGTGCATTTGTCGTTTTTCCCATAGCCGAAACGACAATGACCAATTTTTCGTCATATTCACCGACAATGGAAGCGAGGTTTCTTACACCGGCTGCATCTTTAACAGAAGCCCCTCCAAACTTGAATACCTTCATCTATAATAGTTTACAAATATGAGCCTAACAATTAATCAGGGTACAAAATTATTAAAACTAAGGTGGAATAAGCTTAAAAACCGAAATAAATAGATATATTCTGATAAATTTGGGAGTAAAATATGGTTCAGGGAGCCGGATTCCGTTAAAATTCATCATGTCAACTAAGTTATTCAGGAAAAACCAAAAAAAATATTTTGTATCTTTGTTGACCCTAAAAAGTGGGTATTAGAGTTTAAATAACTATATTACAATTGAATGGCATTTATTAACGAAAACTACCTGAAATTAAAGGCAGGATATTTATTCCCTGAAATTGGCCGAAGAGTCAGAGAATTTGCAGCGGCAAACCCCGAAAGTCATATTATCAGAATGGGAATTGGCGATGTGACGCAACCATTGACACCAGCCATATTAAAAGCCTTTCATGAAGGGGTGGAGGAGATGGGAAATAAAGATACCTTTAGAGGATACGGACCTGAGCAAGGATATGATTTTTTGCGTGAAGCAATTGCCAAAAATGATTACCAGCAACGCGGTGTACAAATCACGGCAGATGATATTTTTGTGTCCGACGGATCTAAATGTGATACCGGGAATATTCAGGAAATATTTGGGAATGAAAATATTATTGCAATTTGTGATCCGGTATATCCTGTCTACGCAGATACAACTGTAATGTCAGGAAAAACTGGAGTTTGCCAGGCGAACGGATATTTCGATAACATAGTTTATATGCCTTGCAATGAAGCAAATGGATTTATTCCTGAATTACCGTCTACAAGGCCGGATCTGATTTTTCTATGTTTCCCCAATAACCCTACAGGAACCGTTGCCACCCGGGAAATCCTGGAAAAATGGGTTGACTATGCCCTGGCCAATAAGAGCATAATTCTATATGATGCTGCTTATGAGGCATATATAACGGATGATTCTATTCCTCATTCCATTTTCGAGATTGAGGGAGCCGAAAATGTTGCAATTGAATTCCGGAGCTTTTCAAAAACAGCAGGTTTTACCGGGACCAGATGCGCTTTTACCGTAATCCCCAGTAAACTTGTTGCCTATGATAAGTATGGAACTGCTATCGCCGTTAAACCTCTCTGGATGAGACGTCATACCACCAAATTTAACGGTGTCTCATATCCGGTGCAAAAAGCAGCTGCCGCGGTCTATTCGGAGGAAGGTAAAAAAGAGATCAAAGGGCTTATCCATTATTATCTTGAGAATGCACGGTTAATCAGAGAAAGTCTCACTGAATCAGGCTATACGGTTTTCGGAGGGATAAATGCTCCTTATGTATGGGTAAAGACAAAGAATAATTTAACCTCATGGGAATTCTTCGATAAATTACTTAGTGAAAGTAATGTAGTCGGTACTCCCGGATCGGGATTTGGCCCATCCGGTGAAGGCTATTTTCGCTTTTCTGCCTTTGCTGATCGGGAAAATGTAATTCAGGCTATGGAACGAATTAAAAACCTTTCTTTTTAAAAACAACCTATAACAATAAAATTGCATCTTCACTCTGTAAAGCAATCCCGGGATTCAATTCCTCTTAGGAAATCCCAACAGAATATAAATTTCAATCGATCTTAGAGACCTCAAATGGGAATAAAAAACATTATAATCGCTGCATTAATCCTGCTTTTTTCTGCAGGATTTCAGTTCAAGGCGCATTGCCAATTGTTCTTCCCTGAGGATATGGTTAATGTTAAAGGACAAGTGATTGATGAAATAACAAAGGAAGGTGTAATAAATGCCCAGGTTCTCAACATGCGTGTCCGGGGTGGTACCATGACTGATGCCTTCGGGAAATTTTCTATTCAGGCAGATCCAATGGATACACTTACCTTTAAATCGCTTAATTACAAAGACAAGAGAGTTCCTGTAAGTGCAATTTTCACCGGTGAGAATGGAGTACCTAAAATTACCATGTCTCCGACAAGAATTCTTCTTGACCAGGTTGAGGTTAATAGTTCAGCCCCAAAAATAAATTTGTATGGAATTCCAGGTGGAAAGTCTTCCACGGTTCCTCAAGAATTACGAAGCGATTATTTTGGTTCCAGGCCAAAGAACATCACGGCCGTCGTTAAACCGATCTCTTTTTTATCCTATTATCTCAGCAAGGATGAAAAGGAAAAGAGGACTGCCTTGAATGCTATTCATACAGAAAAGGATTGGCAAATCCTATCCCTGGTTTATAACAGAGACGTTATTCAGAAAATATCGGGCCTTAAGGATGATGCTCTTGACGATTTTATGCTCTATTGCAATGCTTTCAATAAGCTTCCAACTAATGCAACTACCATCGAAGTTGAACAACGAATCCGGGAGTTACTTGTGGAATATAATGAAAAAAAGTCAAAAGCTAAAAATCCTTAAGCTATAGGCCTTCCCCGAATAGTATTGCGTTTAATTAGCCCATTCTAAAAAAGAGCCATTGGAAATCAATAAAACGATATTAGGAATTGATCCGGGATCAAATATCATGGGATATGGTGTGCTTAAGATTACCAAAAATAAGGCTCAGGTTATCGCACTCGGGGTAATCAAAACCTCCGGATTTTCCGGACATTATCAGAAACTGAGCCATATTTTTGACCGTACGCTTTATCTTGTAGATGAATACAAACCCGACGAGACAGCTCTTGAAGCCCCGTTTTTTGGCAAAAATGTTCAATCAATGCTCAAGCTTGGCCGGGCACAAGGTGTTGCCATGGCTGCTTCTCTCTACCGCAATATACCGATCTTTGAATATGCGCCTCTGCGGATCAAGCAAGCCATCACCGGAAATGGTTCAGCGACCAAGGAGCAGGTTGCCTATTTCTTAAAGCAAATGTATAATCTTGAAATAATGCCCAATGACCTTGATGCTACGGATGGTTTAGCCACGGCAGTCTGTCATTTCCTCCAATTGAAAAACCCTGCATCAACAGGAAAGATAAAGAATTGGGAAGAATTCATCCGAATGAACCCGGGGAGGGTCAAATAGTTTCTAATTTATACAACTTGAAGGGCAATCCTGGTTGAAATGTCCAGAAATTCATCCGAAGTGAGTTTCAATTTGGGTTTTAAGAAATTGATATCACTCTCGCTGTTCAAAGGAATCAGATGAATATGGGCATGAGCTACTTCCAGTCCAAGCACGGCTACACCCACTTTTTTACAAGGCAAAGCCTTTTTAACCGCAAGAGCTACCCTTTTGGAAAAGAGCATTAATCCGGTAAGATCGTGATCATCCAAATCAAACAAATAATCTGTTTCAACCTTTGGAATCACCAAAACATGACCAACAGCAATGGGAAAAATATCTAAAAAGGCAAGATAGTTTTCGTCTTCAGCAACTTTATAACATGGAATTTCACCATCCACGATTTTCGAAAAAATACTTGCCATCACTCGGTCATTATTGAGTTAAATACCTAGTTCAATATTAATAATCTCAAAAGGAATTACACCGGATGGAACTTTAATCTCAACCGTATCACCAATTCTCTTACCTAAGAGCCCTTGAGCAATTGGAGTATTCACACTTATCTTCCCAATTTTCAGATCCGCCTCATGTTCTGATACTATCGTATAGGCCATTGTTGAATTATTTTTCCTGTTTTTGATTGTTACCTTATTCATAATCTGAACAACATCGGTTTCAATCTTCGACTGATCTATAATCCGGGCACTAGCCAACTGGCTTTGCAACATTGCAATCTTAGCCTCGAGCATTCCCTGGGCATCTTTGGCAGCATCATATTCTGCATTCTCTGAAATGTCTCCCTTCTCTATAGCTTCCCCTATATTTTTGGAAATTGCCGGCCTCTGGACATTAACCATTTGATCCAACTCTGCTTTAAGCTTCTTTAGACCCTCTGCAGAAATATAAGTAATCTTGCCCATCTGATATAAATTTTTGCTGCTATGACATAAAAAACAAGAAGAACTCCGGTGTGCCAGAACTCTTCCTGATCTGAATAAATACAAATTTAAAAATATTCTTTAAGAAATGTGCAAATATGTGGCTGAAAAAATTTGTCTCCGATTTTTAAGCCCTTTCTTATTCAGCATCCGGGTAAAAAACTATGGCGTTTGTCAGGCTATAGTCTGGATTAATTTCTGAAACTTCCTTTTTTTGGTTGGTTTACCAGGTCGCCTATCCATATTTATACTATAGAGCGCCTTCTTATTACACAGCAATGATTATTTTCAATTTAGGCAGTATTTTCCCCAAAGTCAGACACCTGTTGGAATTTGGCAGAAATGATCACCGTATTGATTATCTTTGTAACTCATAAAATTAAATAAAATGTTTTGTGTAAAGCGTCTTTTCATCGCAGAAATTACTGTCGCATTAGTACTGATTTTGACTGTGATTGGTTGCAGTAAAAATCAGAATGCCTTTCTACCGAATGTGCAGGTAAATATTTTACTGACATATACTGAATTTAATTTTGTAGATATTTCCGGGAATTCAATAGAGTTCCTGAATCAGGGGTATAAAGGGAATGGAGTGATATTATCCTGTGCAGACGCAAATATACCACAGTTTTACGCTTACGACGCCACTTGCCCTTATGAAGCTGATTATTCGGGAGTTATTCAGCTTTCTCCTGTCAAAAATTACACCTCCCCCACCAATACCATTTTCAATAGTGGCTTTACGGGCACCTGCAACAAATGCGGATCTACTTTTAATTTAATGAATGGTGGTCAGGTAATAAAAGGACCTGCAACTCATTTTCTTGAGAACTATTATGTCCTTACCGGAAGCGGAAGTATTACCATAACAAACTAGGTTCTAAATCAACCCACAGGCATTCAATATTTACGGTAGTTTTGGATTAAATACAAAACTTTCGGCGAAAGAAGCTCTCTCCAATACCAGATCAGAAAATATTATACGGTTCTTATTCGAATCAGATTCCCTTTAATACCGGTAATGCTCTGGTTTGTAAGGACCATTTTGCGCTATGCCAAGATAATCGGCCTGTTCAGAAGTCAGAACCGTAAGTTTAACACCTAATTGGTCAAGATGGAGTCGGGCCACCTCTTCGTCAAGGTGTTTTGGTAATCTGTAAACGCCGATTTCGTATTGCTTGTTCCATAATTCCAATTGAGCCAAGGTCTGGTTGGTAAATGAACTGCTCATCACAAATGAAGGGTGACCGGTAGCACATCCTAAATTGACAAGGCGACCTTCGGCAAGCAGGAATATCGCATGGCCATCCGGGTAAATATATTTGTCGACCTGTGGTTTAATATTGATTTTTGTTATTCCTGGCCACTTTTCAAGGCGGGATACCTGAATTTCGTTATCAAAATGGCCAATATTACAGACAATGGCCTGATCTTTCATTGCTGCCATATGCTCTCCGGTAATAATGTCAAGATTTCCTGTGGTGGTAACAAAAATATTCCCTTCTGGAATTGCCTCCACCATAGTTTTAACTTCAAATCCTTCCATGGCAGCCTGTAAGGCACAAATCGGATCTATTTCAGTCACAATAACCCGCGCACCATATCCACGCATAGACCTTGCTGACCCTTTGCCGACATCACCATAACCAGCCACCACTACGACTTTACCGGCAATCATAACATCTGTAGCCCTCTTGATTCCATCTGCCAACGATTCACGACATCCGTAAAGGTTATCAAATTTCGATTTTGTAACTGAATCATTAACGTTGAAGGCAGGGAAAAGCAATTTCCCTTGCTCTACCATTTGATAAAGCCTGTGTACACCGGTAGTGGTCTCTTCAGATACTCCTTTTATCTCTCTTGCCTGACGATGCCAACGACTCGGTTCCGAATTAAGTACCTGTTTTAAGATCTTATTCAATTCCTTTTCGTCTTCCGCACCAACTTCTTCGTCCAGAATTTTAGTATGGTCTTCTGCTTCAAACCCACGATGAATCATCATGGTAGCGTCTCCCCCATCATCAACAATCAATGTCGGACCAAGGCCTTCACCAAAGTCAAGCGCACGTTCGGTACACCACCAATACTCCGACAAGGATTCTCCCTTCCAGGCAAATACCGGAATGCCAGCTTCAGCTATTGCAGCAGCAGCATGATCTTGAGTAGAGAAGATATTACAGCTGCACCACCTCACTTTTGCCCCCAACTCTACCAAAGTCTCGATTAAAACTGCTGTTTGAATCGTCATATGGAGTGACCCCATGATCCGGGCCCCCTGTAATGGTTTGAGCGGGCCATATTTTTGACGAAGGGACATCAAACCTGGCATCTCCTTTTCTGCAATTTGGATCTCCTTACGGCCAAAGGAGGCTTGGGAGATATCCTTAACTTTAAAATCTTCCTTTTGAGTATTCATTTACTTGATGGTATTAAAATATTAATTACAAAAAATTAGGGAGCTATAAAATTATCGCCGAAAGAATGCCAATAGCAATCTTCTGATCATTAATGAGTTGTTCTTTCAGCAATTCAATTCCTTCAAATTTTTGTTCATTCCGAATTTTTTCAACGAAAAGTATCGTTATATCCGAATTGTATATATCCTCGTCAAAATTAAAAATATGCACCTCTATCGATTTATGATCGGCATTATAATTTACAGTCGGACGGATACCAATATTAAGCATTCCTTTTAAAATCCGACCCCCAGATTCAACGAGCACAGCATAGACACCATCGGCAGGAACCAGTTTATGACGGTCATAAGTATCAATATTTGCGGTTGGAAACCCTATTTTTCTTCCAATCTGGTTCCCTTCGATCACCTTCCCCGAAAGGGAATATTGATATCCAAGAAAGTGGTTTGCTTTTGAAATGTTCCCCTCTTCGAGAGCCTGACGGATCTTGGTAGAACTAACGACCTTATTATCAACAACTAACTGAGATAGTTGTTCAACTTTAAAATTGAGAGACTTAGAGAGCATTTCAAGGGAATTAAAATCCCCCTGACGTCCTTTGCCAAATCGATGATCATATCCTACAACTAGACTCGAGATATTCATCCCTTTGACCAAGATCTCAGAAACGAATTCATCATAGGTCAATTTGGAAAACTCTTTAGTAAAGGGATAGATAACAAGATGATCTATTCCGATCTTCTCCATCAGTCTGATCTTTTCACTTTTGGTGGATAATAGCCTGAGTGAATCCTCCTGAGGAGAAATCACAATTCTCGGATGTGGTTCAAAAGTGAAAACAACCGATTCTCCACCAGATAGCGTGCAGTGCCTCTTGAGTTCCGAGATAACTTCCCGATGACCCAGATGCACTCCATCGAATGTTCCGATAGTGACTATCGGATTTAAAGCCATAAAATTATTTAAATCGTAATGAATCTGCACAAAACAAAATTTTCAGGGTGTAAAAATAATCAAAATAAATTTGCTTCGGGTCGTTTCTTCTGTTATTGGGTAATTATACCGACTTAAATATGAAGTCTATTGATTGGTATTATCAGGGAATTTGTACTTTTGTTAACTTAAAATTTAGCTTTCTGCACAAAGGTTGATTCAGATCAGCAAAAATTAAATGATAATAACCGTTTAAAATTTAGACTAATATCAAATCTTCGATGAAAAAAGCATGTTACTTTTCAATTGTTCTGTTGGTTATCGCTTCCTGTGGGAGGAAAACAAATTTTACCATTTCAGGACAATTAGATGGTGCCCAGGGAAAGACAATTTATCTAAGCAGGCTATTGATTAACAATGACTTAATTCTTGATTCAATCAAGATTGATCATGAAGGTCGTTTTAGGTTTAAAGGAAATGCAACATCTCCAACTTTTTATCTTTTAAAACTCTCCAGGAATAGTTTTGTGACCCTACTGGCCGATTCAACAGAAAATGTGTTCATAACAGGTTCTTATAAAAACTTTATCAGAGATTACAAGGTTAAAGGTTCCAGGGGATCCGAGAATTTAAGAGAATTGAATAATCGCTTCTTTACCGCAAAAACACAGCTTGATTCATTGCGAAAACTATATAACTCAGAGAAAAACAACTCGATTTATGCTTCTAAAAGAGAAGAATTGAATAGCCGGTACAATACTATTATTACAGATCATTCCAATTATATTACCTCTTTCGTAAAAAGAAATCCGTTCTCTTTGGCATCAGTATATGCTCTTTATCAAAAATGGGACGAGAACAGTTTTGTCATTAATGACTTGCAAACAATGAAAACGGCTGCGTCTGCTCTGTATTCCGTGTATCCTAAAAATGAACAGGTTATTGCGTTATATAATAATACACTTCAGTTCATCAAGAAAGAGCGAGACAAAAGATTGACCAATGTCATAAAAAATAATGCAGTAAACTCTCCAAATATAGTTTTACCAGATGCTGACGGTCACGTAAGAGATTTGTGGTCATTACATGGAAAGTATGTCTTACTTCATTTTTGGTCTGCGAAGGACCGTGCTTCCAGAATTGTTAATCCTGTACTTTCAGAGGTCTATCACAAATTTAAAAGTCGGGGATTTGAGATTTTTATGGTAAGCGTTGATAATGACAGGGCGGCATGGATGGAGGCAATTGCAAATGACAATTTAAGTTGTATCAATGTAGGTGATATGAAAGGGAGTTACCAGGCGGCAAGCAACTACAACATTCAGGAATTGCCATTTAATTATTTAATGGATAAGGAAGGGGTAATAATTGGAAGAAATTTGAAAGGACCGGCATTGAATCAGGCCTTGAGCCAGATCTTCAAGTAGTTTATTTATAGATTTTTGCATGTTCCGATCACTCGATTTTTCATTTTTAAATTGACGCCTTCCATAAAAAATAGTTAAGGAAAGATTCAGAATCTTGAAAAATTCCTTTTTAGGTTTAACTTTGCAGCTGTTAAGGGAACGATAACTCATTAAGTTAATTATCAGATTTGGACCAACCCAAAAAAATATACTTTGCATCTGATGTTCATCTTGGTTCATCTGCGCTTAAGCACAGCCGCGAAAGAGAATTACTCTTTGTAAGCTGGTTGAATCAAATTAAAGAGGATGCGGCAGCTATATTCCTCCTTGGCGACATTTTTGATTTCTGGTTCGAATACAAAAAAGTGGCACCTCACGGATTTGTACGTGTCCTCGGGGCAATAGCCCAGATTTGTGACAGTGGAATTCCTGTTCACTTTTTCACCGGAAATCACGACATTTGGGTTTTTGATTATCTCCCAAGAGAAACAGGGATGGTTATCCATCATGAGCCCTTCGAAACCGAGTTATTTGGAAAGAAGTTTTTTTTGGCTCACGGTGATGATCTTGGAAAAACAGACTTTAAATATCAGATACTAACCAGGTTCTTTCATAACAGAATTGCGCAGTGGGCATTTGCCAAAATTCATCCCGATCTATCTTTTCGACTAGCTTTTCTCTGGTCAAAAAACAGCAGATTAGCAAAGGGGATAGACGGGCCTGGCTTTTTAGGTGAGGACCGTGAACATCAGATCATATTTGCCCGTAAGAAATTAAAGGAGATATATTTTGATTATTTTGTGGTAGGGCACAGACATATTGCACTTGATTTTCAATTAACCGAAAACAGTAAAATGATCATTCTTGGAGATTGGTTTAAAATTTGCACTTATGGGGTTTATGATGGCCAGACATTTCTCCTGAAAGAAATTATTAATGAAACGCTTATGAATAGTAAATAATTAATATGAACAAAAAAATTTATACAGTTATTGTTGGTACGGGATCATTTGTTCCGACAAGAGTTATTGCTAACGATTTTTTTCTGGATGCTGAGTTTTATGACCCCGCAACGAATGAAATTTTTGAAACTCCAAATTCGGAAATTATCCGGAAATTCTACGAAATCACGAACATCGAAGAACGCAGATATGCAGAGAATGATCAGGTAACCAGTGACCTTGCAACTCTGGCTGCTCGTGATGCCATTGAAACTTCAGGAATTGATCCGGAAACTTTCGAGTTTATTCTTGTTGCCCATAACTTCGGTGATATGGTTTCCGGAATTCTGCAACCCGATCTTATGCCTGCCTTGGCAAATCGGGTAAAAACAAAGCTAGGAATTAAAAATCCTGAGGTTTTAACCAACGATGTTACTTCCGGTTGCCCGGGATGGACTACTGCAATGATTATTGCTGATGCCTATATTAAAAGTGGAACTTTCAAAAGGGGTCTGGTAATTGGTGCTGATGTATTATCAAGAGCGGCAGATCCTTACGACCGTGACCGGATGATTTTTTCGGATGGAGCTGGTGCCGCAATTGTAGAAGCTGTGGAAAGTGAAACCCCTGTTGGAATTTTATCCCATTCTTCCCGTTCAGATAATGATCATAATATGCTTATTATGGCATTTTCGCTAAATCCAAATATTCCAAAAAGCCGCCAGTTTCTCAGGATGCTCGGATCAAAAGTCTATGCTTATGCCTTGAGTACGGTACCGGGCGTAGTCAAAGATAGCCTGGATAAAGCGGGTCTCCATCTTGATGATGTCAGCAAGGTCCTTATACATCAGGCCAATGAAAAGATGGATGAAGCGATTCTGAGCCGTGTTTTCAGGCTATATGGCAAACGAGAATACAATAAAAGCGTGATGCCTATGACCATCCAACGTTTTGGTAACTCTTCGACAGCTACTGTTCCAACCTTACTTGATTTGGTCCTGAAAGATAAAATGGAGGACCACCAGATATCAAGAGGCGATGTTATTATACTGACTTCAGTTGGAGCTGGAATGACTATCAATTCAATTGTTTATAAAATGCCTGAATAACTAATTCACCATCACAAAAAAGGTCGTTTTGCCAATGCAGAACGACCTTTTTTTATGATCTAAAACCCGAAATTAACCTGCCTGTAATCTGACTGCACTCAATTTATCGATTTTTTCCATAGCAAACTCAGGGGTGATTACTATTTCAGTGTGATCTCCCGAGGGCATTTCGAACATCACATCCATAATTACAGTTTCACAAATAGCCCTCAGTCCCCGTGCGCCAAGTTTGAATTCAATCGCCTTATCAACAATAAGATAAAGGGTTTCTTCAGGGAAAGAAATCTTAATTCCGTCCATTTTAAACAACTTTTGATATTGTTTGATAATGGAGTTTTTTGGTTCAGTAAGAATTCGCCTTAACGCTTCTCTTTCCAAAGGGACAAGATAGGTAAGCACGGGTAATCGTCCAACGATTTCAGGAATCAGTCCAAATGAACGAAGGTCCTGCGGGGATACATATTGTAACAGGTTATTCCGATCAACCTGGCCATTCTCCATGCTTGCCTTATACCCTACGACCTTAGTGTTCAGTCGTAAACCTATTTTGCGGTCAATACCTTCAAAGGCGCCTCCACAAATGAACAGAATATTTTTTGTGTCCACAGGAATCATTTTCTGTTCGGGATGCTTCCTTCCACCTTGCGGCGGAACATTCACTATTGATCCTTCAAGAAGCTTTAACAAACCCTGCTGGACCCCTTCTCCTGAAACATCACGTGTTATCGAAGGATTATCCCCCTTTCGGGCAATTTTATCAATCTCATCGATGAAAACAATTCCCCGCTCGGCAGCAACCACATTATAATCAGCAACCTGCAGCAAGCGTGTCAGTAAGCTTTCAATATCTTCCCCTACGTAACCTGCTTCTGTTAATACCGTGGCATCAACAATAGTAAAAGGAACATGCAACATTCTTGCAATTGTCTTAGCCAATAATGTTTTGCCTGTCCCTGTAGGGCCAACAAGTATGATATTTGACTTTTCTATCTCCGTACCTTCATCATCGGCATGCTGGTTTAACCGTTTGTAATGGTTATAAACAGCCACCGCCAGAACTTTTTTGGCATCATCCTGTCCTATCACATACTGGTCAAGAAATTCCTTAATCTCTTTGGGCTTTTTTAATTCAACACCTGCAAGATCAAAATTTTTATTCTTTTTAAATTCCTCTTCGATTATGGCATGAGCCTGCTCGATACAGTTTTCACAAATGTGACCTTCCATACCGGCAATAAGAATACTGACATCTTTCTTATCTCTGCCGCAAAACGAACACTTATCCATTTTTTTCATGCTATAATTTAGAATTACTGATGCGCGGGAAAACCCCGGCATTACTTCTTGACTCGAATGAGAATATCATCAATCATTCCGTAGTCCTTTGCTTCCTGAGCAGTCATCCAATAATCACGATCCGAGTCTAGTTCAACTTTTTCAATAGTTTGACCGGAATGTGAGGCAATAATCTGGTACAACTCCTTTTTTAATTTTTCAATCTCTCTGGCAACTATCTGAATATCAGATGCCTGACCCTGAGCTCCACCCATTGGTTGGTGGATCATAATCCGTGAATGTTGAAGTGCAGACCGTTTGCCTGTAGTTCCTGCTGTCATTAATACCGCCGCCATTGAAGCGGCCATTCCGGTGCAAATGGTAGCAACATCGCAATTGATATATTGCATCGTGTCATAGATACCAAGACCGGCATGAACAGACCCCCCTGGGGAGTTAAAATAGATTTGAATATCTTTCCCCGGATCCGATGATTCAAGGAACAGAAGCTGTGCCTGAATAATATTGGCTACATAATCATCAATAGCGATACCCAAAAAAATAATCCGATCCATCATTAACCGCGAAAAGACATCCATTTGTGCCACGTTTAACTGACGTTCTTCTATGATTGTTGGGGAGATATACGCATTTGCATAGATTGACTCATATTTATACAGATTCAGGCTGCTGATGCCTAAATGCTTCGTCGCATATTTGCGGAATTCATCACTTTTCCCATTCATATAATCTTACTTTTTAAAATGAAAAACTTTGCAAAACAAATTGTTTATCTTGCCCTTCAGATTCCGGAATAAACAAATTGTCCCACAAAGTTATAAAAATACTGCGATTACTTTGGGCTGGAGTTTATTTTTCGAACAAATCGTCAAACTCCTTTTGCGTAACCTGCTTTAAATCAATTCCGGCTTTCTCTTTAATGAGTTCAAGTACTTTGTCTTCAACTTTCTTCTCTGCCATCTTCTGTTTTTGTTCCTTATTTTGCAATATCGATTTGGCATA
The DNA here is from genome assembly GCA_903923905.1 of uncultured Bacteroidia bacterium. GTDB lineage: Bacteria > Bacteroidota > Bacteroidia > Bacteroidales > Prolixibacteraceae > JAAFHB01. The sequence continues at coordinate 16,212 of CAIXZH010000070.1, read as the reverse complement.
GTTATCCAGGTATTCGTCGGGCACATTCGACATACCATATTGTTGAAATTGCATTCTGGCCATTTCACGGGCCATATCTGTTATATCAGATTCTTCAATTCTGATTTCATTTTCCTTAACTAATTGACTCTTAATCAAAGTCCATTCCAGATCTTTACGGAAATGATCAAATTCTTCCTCAATTTGCTCTACAGTCACCTTTTCATTGGTTTCAACAAGCCATCTCTTCAGAAATTCTTCGGGCAATTTCATTGAAATTGCATTGGTAAAAACTTCCTTGGCCTCGATGGAGAATCTGTAATTCCCGGAGTATACTAAATTAGATTCCAGCTCAGAGCGGATTTTTTGGCGAAAATCCTCAATAGTTTTCACTTCAGTCTCATCACCATATACTTTTCTGAACATTGACTCATCCAATTCAGCAGGGATGAACGTATTAATCGAATTAATGGTAAAGTTGAAGTCGCCGGAGACAGCCTCAATTTGGTCCTCCTTAATTTTCAATAAGTGTGCAACTTCATGATCATTCTGGAGAGCGGTCTTTGGATTAAATTTAAGAACATCACCAATCCGGGCACCGATAAAAAGGTTTTGGATACTTTCTTCCTTGATCAATTGAACAGACATCTGAACATTTGAGGATGAAATTCCTCCGTCAACAACATTCCCATCTGAATCGACCTGTACAAAATCACCAACAGTAGTTTCTTTATCACCAACAACTTCGGCAGAAATATTTTCGCCAAAACGATTGGTATAACCCTGTATCTGGTTGTCAATCAACTGATCATCAACAACAATTTCATAATAGGGCAATTTGCCGATTTTTTCAAAATCAACTATGATTTCAGGGCTAAGACCAAGATCGAAGGCGAATTCAAAATCAGCATCACTGTCAAAATCAATGACTGCCTGTTCTGTCAATGAAGGAAGTGGTTCGCCAAGGATATTAAGGTTCTGGTCTGTAATATATTTTGTAAGCTCACGACTGAGTAGTTTGTTTACTTCATCAGCGAGAGCCGATTTACCATACATTTTTTTAATCAGCCCTGCAGGAACCATTCCTTTACGGAATCCGGGCATATTGGCCTTTTTGCGGTAATCTTTCAATGTTTCATTTACTGTTGCCTCGTAGTCTTGCTTTTCAATAGCAATTCGGACAACGACATTCAAATCGTCAATACTTGTCTTCGAAATTTTCATAATTTTCTCCTTTATGATGCTAAATACCTAATGTAGAGTGAAAGGCTTCTCCAAAACTGCCATCAAAAAAACCGCCTTATTTCCATTAAGGGAAAAAGGCGGTTTAATGGTAATCTGTGCGGACGAAGGGACTCGAACCCCCACGCCTCTCGGCACCAGATCCTAAGTCTGGCGCGGCTACCAATTACGCCACGTCCGCATTTTTTCGAGCTGCAAATATAGTATTTTTTTTATTTGGAAAACCAACTGAGAAATTAATCAGTAATTATTCCGGGGCACTCTCCTCTTTAGCCTCCTGTTTCATTGCCACAGGTCTGCGCAATTCGAAATTCTGACCGAGGTATAGTCGTCTTACTTCTTCATCATCAGCAAGTTCTTCGGCTGATCCGCTATTCAGAATGCGCCCGTCATAGAGTAGATATGAGCGATCAGTAATGGAAAGAGTTTCGTGCACATTGTGATCTGTAATAAGAATCCCGATATTTTTATCCTTTAGGCGAAAAACAATCTGCTGAATATCTTCCACTGCAATCGGGTCAACACCTGCAAATGGTTCATCGAGCAGAATAAACGCCGGATTAATAGCCAGACAACGGGCAATCTCAGTTCGCCGTCGTTCACCGCCAGACAACTGGATCCCCTTACTTTTGCGAACCCGCTGAAGACCAAATTCATCAAGTAACGATTCAAGTTTCTCCCGTTGATATTCCTTGGTGAATTTGGTCATCTCCAGGATTGAACGGATATTATCTTCCACACTCATTTGCCTGAAAACAGAAGCTTCCTGAGCAAGATATCCGATACCCAATTGGGCTCTTTTGTATACCGGGAAAGAGGTGATTTCCAGGTCGTCGAGAAATATCTGACCTCCATTTGCCTTTATTAAGCCGACAATCATATAAAATGAAGTTGTTTTGCCCGCACCATTGGGACCTAAAAGACCTACGATTTCTCCCTGGTTTAATTCGAGCGACACCCCTTTTACCACCGTCCTGCTCCTATAGTTTTTAACTAAATTTTCAGCTCTTAACTTCATTTATCCTTAAAATTAAAATTTATTAAGCTTCAAGAAGCTCCTTATCTGTTCGGTTTTTCTCAATCCGTTTGGCAAGAACAACTCCCAATTCATAAAGTACAATTAAAGGACCTGATACCATTAGCATACTAAAGACATCAGGAGGTGTGATGATGGCAGCCAACAAAAGCAGAACAATATATGCATGCTTTCGGTACTTGATTAAAAAACCAGAGCTGACCAAACCCACTTTGGCAAGAAAATAAATCACTATTGGCAACTCAAATACGACACCGCTTCCCAAAATTATGGTAGTTACTGAGCTTATATAAGAGTTAAGATTGATCTGATTCACTACTTCTTCACTGACCCTGTATGAACCAAAGAAATGAGTAGACAGCGGTACGATAATATAATATCCAAAAAGAACCCCCAACAGAAATAACATCGTACTGTAAAAAACAGCTCCCGTAGCATGTTTTCGCTCTTTTTCGTAAAGAGCCGGCTTAATAAACTGCCAGAATTCCCAGAAGATATAAGGAATTGAAATGATAATCCCTCCAATCATAGCGATGTTTATATTAGTGGAGAACTGGCCTGCCATATCGTAATTAATTATGCTGAAAGGTTTTGTATTAATAGCCATATCCGGAGAATTAAACTTCAATGCGATCCATGCAAATACCCTGTTCGTAATAAACGAGGGATATTTTGGTGCAAAAAGAATCTGATCCATTATGAATTTAACGTTGACAAATATGACTATAGCACTAATTACCACTGCTGCAGAAATACGAACAAGATGCCACCGCAACTCTTCCAAATGCTCCAGGAAAGACATCTCTTCGTTGGATTTCACCGGCTTTTTCACTTTCCCCCCTTTCACTGCAAGTATTCCCATTATAGATATTGACCTTTATTTAAAAGTTTTGGTATATCAGAATTGAATTACGAATTCAGCGGCAAATATACGATTCTTTGACCCATTTAAATAAAGCAAAATCTGTTCTAAATCTGTCCAATGTTAAATTTTATACGATTTTGTTTGTAGTTCTTGTTCCAGACAATAAAATTGATAACTTAGTGGAAGAAAATCAAATTGATTGCGAGATATTTTGACTTACCATTATGAGGGATAGAAAAACACTTAATGACCAGCTTCAAAAGTACTTTGGCTTTGATCGGTTTAAAGGACAACAGGAAGAGGTAATTAACAGCATACTAGATAGAAATGACACTTTTGTCCTGATGCCGACGGGTGGAGGAAAGTCACTTTGTTATCAGTTGCCGGCACTAATGCAGGAGGGCACCGCCATTGTAATTTCTCCGCTCATTGCACTGATGAAGAACCAGGTTGACGCTATCAGAAGTTTCAGTACTGAAGACGGAGTTGCACATTTTCTGAATTCCTCTCTTACAAAAACCGCAATTCAGAAAGTCAAGGAGGATATTTCGAGAGGTCACACCAAACTTCTTTATGTGGCACCCGAATCTCTGACAAAACTTGAAAACATCGATTTCCTGAAGGGAATTAAAATTTCTTTTTATGCTATTGATGAAGCTCATTGCATCTCCGAATGGGGTCATGATTTTCGTCCTGAGTACAGAAGAATTCGGCCTATTGTCAATGAAATTGGACAAGCACCTATTATGGCGTTGACTGCCACTGCAACACCCAAGGTGCAACATGATATCCAGAAAAACCTGGGGATGCAGAATGCTCAGGTCTTTAAGTCTTCTTTTAACAGGCCAAATCTTTATTATGAGATTCGCCCCAAGAACAAGGCTAAAGACCAAATAATCAGAATGATTAAAGGTAATCCCGGGAAATCGGGGATTATTTATTGCCTTAGTCGTAAGAAAGTTGAGGAGATTGCCGAATTACTACAGGTCAATGGGATAAAAGCTCTGGCTTACCATGCAGGGATGGATTCTACAACCCGTTCTGCTAATCAGGATAAATTCCTAATGGAGGAATCGGATGTGATCGTCGCTACCATTGCATTTGGAATGGGAATCGATAAGCCGGATGTCCGCTTCGTTATTCATTATGATATCCCGAAGTCTCTTGAAGGTTACTATCAGGAAACTGGACGGGCCGGCCGGGACGGTGGGGAAGGAAAATGCATCACGTTTTACAGCTATAAGGATATACAGAAACTCGAAAAGTTTATGCAGGGGAAACCTGTCGCAGAGCAGGAAATCGGGCAACAGCTACTACTGGATACCGTGGCTTTTGCAGAATCATCGCTTTGCCGTCGTACCATACTGCTACATTATTTCGGAGAAAAATACGAAACAGAAAATTGCGGTTTTTGCGATAATTGTTTGAATCCAAAGGAGCACATGGAAGGGATGGAGCTTGTAATTAAAGCATTAAAAGCCGTAGTAGAAGTCAAAGAACAATGCAAAGGGGAACATTTGGTTAGTATTCTCATGGGCATTGAGAATGCTACTGTGAAATCATTTTCGCACAATACGTTAGATATCTTTGGGGAAGGAGATGAATATGACGATAAGATCTGGAATGCAGTCTTCAGGCAAAGTATCATTGCAGGCTTTCTTCATAAAGACATCGAAAACTATGGGGTTTTAAAACTCACCGATGCAGGAAAAACATTTTTGGCCCATCCTGCCTCCTTTATGATTGTTAAGAATCATGACTACGAATCAGAGGAAGAGAACGATGATATACCCCAAGGTGGAAATGCCGCAGGCGATCCGGAACTATTTGCAATCCTTAAAGATCTACGCAAAAAGATTGCTACAAAGCAAAAACTTCCTCCATTTGTCATATTTCAAGACCCATCTCTTTCGGATATGTCAATCCAATATCCTACATCCATTGACGAACTCCAGGGTATAATCGGAGTTGGCCAAGGTAAAGCCCAGCGCTACGGGAAACCATTTGTTGAGGTGATCAAACAATATGTCGAAGAAAAAGGAATCGAACGGGCTCAGGATATGGTGGTTCGCTCTGTTGCCAACAAATCTAAAAACAAAGTCTATATAATTCAGAACATTGATCGAAAATTGGCTCTCAATGAAATTGCCGAATCCAAAGGGATGAGCTTTGATGAATTACTTAATGAGCTTGAGGCCATTATCAATTCAGGGACAAAGATCAATATTGATTATTATATTGAGAGTGTCATGGATGAGGACCAGGTTGAAGATATTTACAGATATTTCAGGGAAGACGCTGAATCTGACTCTATGGAGGAGGCCATGACTGAATTTGGGGACGACTACGAAACCGACGAGATCAGAATGGTCAGAATCAAATTCCTTGCTGAGATGGGAAATTAGAACTGTTAAAAATCAAATTTGCAAAGGAAATCAAGCGAGCAGCCAGTTGCTAATAACCAGCAGCAAATTATAAACCCTTTCGCATTAAGAAAAATTCATTCAATATATTATAGGGACTAAATTGGATTCGCTAAGGGGAGTTTTATAAAAAAGGTAGTTTGAACATCACGCTTAGACTGAAACCAAATCTCCCCTTTAAAATTCTCAACAATTTTCTTAGCAATGGCAAGTCCCAGACCCATCCCACTCGATTTTGTAGTAAAGCTTGGCTCAAATAATTTATCCTGCAAATCAAGGGGAATCCCAACTCCATTATCAGTTATCGAAATATATGCCCAGACATCATCTTTAAACAATTCAACCATTATTGTCCCTTTCCTGTCTCGGGGAATAGCCTGTATCCCGTTCTTAACCAGGTTTATAATTGCCCTGCCTAATTGATCTTTATCCGCCATTACCCGAATAAGTCCATCTGACAAAACATTGATTGAAACCTCCACATTGCTCATGTTTTCGAACAGGAGAATTACTTCCCGTAATTTCTCATTTAAATCAATTAGTTCGTCATTAATTGTCGGCATCTTGGCAAAATCGGAAAAAGAAGAGGCAATTAATGAAAGTGCGTCGATCTGCTCTACCAGGGTACTGCTTACACGGCGAAAGTATTCATCAAAGTTCTCACTATTTTGTTCTTTGATACGTTGAAGGTATTGAATGCTTAATTTCATTGGAGTAAGCGGATTATTAATTTCATGGGCAACCTGACGGGCCATCTCCTGCCAGGCAGATTCCCGCTCTGATCGGGCCAGTAATTCAGCACTTTCGGCCAATTCATCCACTTTTTTATTATATTCGTTGGCAAGACGCCCAATCTCATCCTCACCTGAATACTCAATTTTAGCATTAGTTTTACCTAATTGAATCCCTTTCAAATAATTCTCAATTTGTAATAATGGTGCAGTCAATTTATGGCTGATCAGTAAGGCGACCACTAAACTGATAATAATCAACAATATATATAGATTTGAAAATGCCACTATAAAATCGGAAACCTGCTTCTCAAAATCATCATGTCCGGTAAAGTAAGGCAAATTTAGGTATCCGATCAGCCGGTTATTCTGATTGTAAATTGGTGCATAAGCAGAAAAGAAGTTCATTTCTCCCAGATTTTCATCATGAAGATACATGCTTTTCTGTTCTACCGAAATAGCTTTAAAAGCCTCCGGATCAATCCGGCGAGACATGAGTCCACGGTCGAAAATTTCGCTGCGTGATGTAGCCAGCAAACTGCCATTCAAATCATAAAGATTGATATCAGCCCTGATGATATCGGACAAGACAATTAATTGCTCGTTCAAAAAATCGAGCATCTGGACATTTAATTGATTCTCCTGGCCAATCCGGATACTCAATTCTGTCGTTACAGATGTCAATTTGTCATTGAGATTGTCTTTAACCGAATTAAGCAGTTTATTCGAATTGTAAAACATTAACCCCAGACCTATAATTATTAAAATCCCCAGCAAAGAAAGGATTAGAGTTAGTTGGATCTTTTCCCTAAAATCAAGTCTTCTGCCTCGGATATAGAGGTTTTTCTCACTAAAAACCAGGAATACGGATCCCAAAAGAAAAAACAGCAGGAATAGATAAGGAAAGGTACTAATTTTGTCATAAATATGTATTTCGGGATAACTCGCAATCACATAATTATTTCCGTCACGATTGTAAGCGCAATGCAGAAATCCGTTTTTTGAAAAGTGGGTATATTCCTCATTCATTGGTACATCTGATGGCAATTTCAGACCATACTGATAATCGCCACCACGGTCAACAAGTACTCCGTCAAAGTACTTTGCATAACTAAAATCACCTTCCTGGCTTTCTCTGGATGAATGTTCGTCGAGTAATAACTCCGGGTAGCCTTTCCCTTCGGGAATCACTTTTGAATTTAACTCAATAAATATTTTAACCGGAATATTTAAAGAATTTACAAAATCAAGCTGTCCCAAATAGGATATTCGCCCGTTAACGCGGTCCATGAAATAAAAATTGCTGCCCGTCACGAGAAATCCCTTAGTGTCTCTTAAATTATTGAAAAAATCGACACAAGGATAATGCCGTTTCTCATCCGTAATGTATACACTATCATTTGCGCTACAAACGGTTATCTGCAAATTATAATTTCGCCAGAAACCCGTGAAATAGGTATTTTGGAAGTATGATTCGAGCGATTTATATGGTGGCACCAAATGAGATTGAATTATGGAATCCTTTCGGAGTTTATTGTCAAGTTCCGAAAGGAAGATTTCCGCACCTGAATCTCTCTCAGAACTTAGTTTTACAGCCCACAGTTCCAAAATCTTATTCTTTTTACCCTGAATTAATTCCTGAGCGTACAAATTTACATAGCTGGCACCTGCAATGGAGATAATTAAAAGAGATGTAAATTTAAATTCCCTTATTTTATCTATCTCAAACTTAGCTATTATCCCTACTAAGAGTGAGTAAAAAACAACCGGAACCCAATCAATCTCATGATAAAAAACTAATGATGATATTAAACCTGTAAAAAGTAGGCCAAGAACAAATTTCAAGCCTCCAAGTTCCCTATAAAAATCCTTTCTTAATCTCCAGATAATTATAATAAATCCAAACACCTGAAGCGATATGCCTATAAACGCATAAACGTTAATTACTGAAAATTTCAGGTTACTGAAGAATTCAAGGGAAATATTAGAATTCAACAATAAGATCTTTAATAAAACTACAGTGAATGAGAAGAAAAAAGCCGCAAAGAAGAAGGATAAAATGATCCGGAATAATCTTTTTTTTTGCTTCTTTTGGACATTGGAGACCATAAAGAAGGAATAAGAACACTGAAACATTAGAATTGACAGTAGAATATATTCTCCCAAAGAGGATAGCCAGTTACTGTAGGCAAAGAAATCAGGGGAAAAGAGCCTTGTTTTAAATAGAAAAGAAGGGAGTCTAAGTCTGCAAACTATCAAATAAATCAGCCCACAAAACCCAAATGAAATAATTAGTTTAACACCCGGGGTGAGCGTAATATTGTGTTTGAGCCAAATGCCTAATTGAGCTAAAAAAATGAGAATCAACGCAAAAAAAAGCAGCACTGTCAAATTAGAATTACTTGCAGACTGGAGGGTGTTTTTATTATATACTATCGAAAAGAGTGGTGTTCCATCGGGTTTAGCAATATTTAATGCATCATTCTGTGGTGTCATTTGAACCAGAGAACCATCGGGTAATTTAAAATCATGATCAAAAGAACTTTTAACATACCGGTTATGATAAGGGAACTCCCGTTTGATCAAGATAAAGCCGTTAATTGTGTAGATTCCGGCTCGTTGTACAATTTGATAGTACCAACCAGTAGGTAAATGAATTAATCCTTTGGATTTTTTAAAACTAGTTTCTGTGGCAGGAAAGGAGATAGACGAAGAAGTCCAGAACATTAAGCCTCCTTCACTAAAAACAGCTATTTCAAGGCCATCTTCATGGTTTTGAAAAAAATGAAGTAACGACCAATCTGATAAAACATTTGGATTATTGGACAAATGAAATGAGACTGAGTCAATCAGTTGATGAATTCTGCGCTCTTTATTCTCAAAAACACGATAAACACGGGCGACTTCCTTATCATGACTATTTCCCTTAAAAAGAAACAGTTCACAAATCAGCAAGACCAGTAGTATTGGAATCGCAATGAAGAGATAAATATTTCTTTTACCGATTTGTTTCATGATCATTATTCATGATGATAGGATTCATTTTTGATTATTGTCATTGCCCGATAGACTTGTTCAACAAAAATGAGTCGCACCATCTGATGTGAGAAAGTCAGCTGAGACAAGGAGATCTTAAAATCGGCTCTTTGATAAACCATTTTAGAAAATCCGTAGGGGCCACCAATCAGAAAGACGATTTGGCGTATCCCTGCAATCATTTTTTTTTCTAACCATTTCGATAATTCCAAAGATGAGAATTCGGTACCGTGTTCATCCAGCAAAATCATATAGTCACCTGGAATAATCTGATTAAGAATTAATTGACCTTCTTTTTCTTTCTGAAGTTCGACAGAGAGCGTATTGCGGTTTTTAAGATCCGGAATTACCTTTGTTTCAAATTGGATATAGAAAGAGAGTCTTTTCACATAGTCGTCTATCCCCTCCTTCATATATTTCTTGTCTGTATTCCCTATTGTAAGCAAAAGTATTTTCATCTGAATACAATATTAAGTGAGATAAAGGTGGCATCCAATTTTTTAACCCACTTTTTTAATTGCTTCCACATTAAAAAATAAAACTGTACCTTTATAATCGTTTAATTATCCTCCTGGCGGTCTCAATAAATTTGCACGGTTCTTGCTGAGGGGTATCTATAAAATATCATTGGAATGAAACAGAAATCGACATTTGTCATCTTCTTTGCACTTTGGCTATTAGTCATTCCTTGTTTTTCTTTTGGTCAAATTCCTCCTCAGATTATTACCGGGCTTAAAGTGGGAGATGCAAAAATAGTAGCGAACCATTTTTATGAAAATATTGAATTAGTTGTCATAGACCGTGAATTAGTCTGCTCACAGGCCCAGGGAGAACAAATTCTCAAGGAGTTTTTTGCATTCAATAAACCCATTGATTTCAAAATAACTCATGAGGGAAGCGCTAATTCGTCCTATGCCATAGGAATTATGCATACACTGAACGGCAATTACAGGGTCTACTTTCTTCTGAAATCCAAAGGTGGCAAAGCTCAGATTGTTCAATTAAGGATTGAAAAGGATTAATTTATAACCTTTAATCGGCTCTTAATGTCAATATGGATATCGTTTAAACAATTTTTCGCTAATCGCTTTAATGTCTTCAGTCAGAAAGCGAAATTAATAAAGCTTCCATTTTTTGACGGGCTCCCTCTTTATGATGTTGCACTTTTTTTTTGGAAAGGAATTGTAGATGGAGCTATTTCAACAAGAGCTTCTGCAATTGCCTTTAATTTTATTCTGGCAATTTTCCCTGCAATCATTTTTGTCTTCACATTGATTCCCTATATTCCAATTACACATTTTCAGCAACAATTATTGACGTTGCTTCAAAGCATTCTTCCACAAAATGCATTTTTGGCTATTGAAGGGACCATTGAGAATATTGTCACCCAACCTCGTGGAGGATTACTCTCCTTTGGATTTCTGGCTGCATTTTTCTTCTCCACCAATGGAATTGTCTCGGTGATCACAGCATTTAATGGAACGATTCATGCCATTGAAACACGTTCATGGATAAATCAGCGGTTGGTAGCCTTAGTCCTGGCAGTTATTCTGACGTCCCTCACAACATTCAGTGTAGCCTTAATTACACTAAGTCAAACTTTAACAAAGTTTCTGGTGAAGAATGGATATTTGCATTCAAATTTAACCTACGATCTTCTACTTGGCGGTAAATGGCTGATAATATGTGCATTATTCTTTTTTAGCTACGCCTTTCTCTTCTACCTTGCACCTGCCCGAAAAACTAAGTTTCGATTTATTTCAGCCGGAGGAACGCTGGCTACTATTCTTACGATCATTACAAGTATCGGGTTCTCCTATTACATTAATCATTTTGGTCAGTACAACACCTTGTATGGTTCAATCGGCACTCTGGTTGTTGTAATGCTTTCATTCTATTTCAATTCTCTGATTCTATTAATCGGATTCGAATTAAATGTTAGTATCTGGCGTGCACGCCGAAACAATTCAGAGAAGGTTTTCGAAAAGTAATTAAGGCTAAATTATTTTACCTATTTATCAAATTATCAGTTAGTCTGGTTCTAATAAGCCATTTTTTCAGGAAGTATCCATCCATCCATTTGCTTACTTTTTAGATCCTCAAGTGCTCTCTTCGCCAGTTTTAAAGATTCGTAACCAATACCAACTCGAAATGGCTTAGATTTACCAATAATAGTAGCTACATATCCATTGTTACTTAGTCGCCTGACTCCGGCTAAAGCATCAGAGTTATTACTGTATGATCCGAGTATAAGATAATAGTTGACTGCCAATGTATTCTCCTTCTTTACAATTTTGTTTTCCTGTGCGCGTAAACCAGTTTCTTGTATTGAACGGTAACCTTTTGTGGCATCAGGCTTTCCGGAGGAAAAATCCCCCTTCTCTTGTTTGACTGGTTCACCTCTTAAAAATCCCGGAATAAAGATTTCTGTTCTTCTGTTTTCGCGATGCTCAGTCGGAGTACATTTATGATCCGCTGTACTCTTGTAAATCAGGCGGGATTTGCCATATCCGACCGCTTTGATCTTTGAGGGATCAATTCCTTTAGAGACTATATAATCAACAGCTGACTGGGCACGCTTTTGCGATAGTTTCTGATTATAGGGCACAGTACCCCTTTCATCGGTATGCGAACTTAATTCTACTTTCATTTCGGGGTTTGCTTTCATTAGTGCCACAAGCTGATCAAGCTCGGTACCCGATTCTGGCAAAATATCCCATTTGTCAAAATCGTAATAAATGTTCTTCAATATAATCTTCTCATTTACCATCATATCAAGAAATATAGTGTCCCTCAGAACTGTACCTCGCTTAGGTTTACCAATCACTATTAATTTATGATTGTCTTTATATCCAAAGGCGGAAGCCTTGACGTCACAGGTAGAATTCTTTTTAAACTGATGCGAGACCAAACCATCCATGCCTGTTTTTACGCTTTCAATTTTACAGAAATCAACTTGCGCCCCAGATATTGGTTTCCAGGTTTTTGCATCCAATATCAATACTTCGAATAAATGTTCAAGGTAATTATCAAAAGTCAGTTTATAGATATCGTCATTCCCGGTACCTGGCCGATTTGAGGTCATATAGCCATAGTCAACGAAATCAGGTAACGCCATTGCAAAATCATCATAAGTGCTGTTAATGGGAACCGGAAAATGAACAATTTCACTCGTTGGATCATTCAGTCTCTTATAGAACAGATCGAATCCCCCTACCGAATTATGGCCTGTAGATGCAAAAATTAAAAATCTTCCGGGGAAACTACTACCGGTAAGGAAGGGGAACTCCTCTTTTTCACTTGTATTGATTTGAGAACCAAGATTTACAGGCTCACTCCATTTTTGATTCTTCCGCACCGAAAAGTACAGATCAGTAGCACCGAACCCTCCCGGCATATCGCTTGCAAAAAACAAGGTGTCTCCTGATTCGTTTATTGCCGGATGTCCTACCGAGTAATTGGAGTTATTGAATGGGAACTCTTCAGAAATATTCCATTTACCTCCCGACCTCTTTGCAATTATAATCCGAAGTTTGATATCTTCATTTCTAAATGGCTTATATTCAACGGACGGATCAACATAATTCGACTGGGTTAAAAATAATTCGCCCGTTTTAGCGCACCACGACACAGGGCCGGCATGAAACCGGGTAAAAAACTCCTCTATTATCTTACGTCCACTTTTTACATTGCCTAAATCGTCGATTCCAGCTTTATAAAGCGTATAAAATCCATTTGTCCGCAGTTCATCATCCGACTTATTAATTAGTTCATCACGGTAAGAGGAGAAATAGATTGTATCATCAATGATCGTAGGACCAAAATCACTCCGAATCGTATTGGTTCTTATTTCAGACATTTTTACGGATGAAAAGTCGAATAAATCTGTTTTTGCTGACTGAGCATTTCCGGTAAAACAGGAAATCAGTATAAAGGGAAGGACGAATGGCCGTTTCATAGCTTATCTTAGTTTAAAAGATTAGAAATAACGAGGAGAAACAAATCTTCTTCTGGTAAATGCAATCTCATAAGAGATCATCAATTCATGTGTACCCTGATGATAATATCTCAGGTCAGTTAAGGTAAAATCATATGCATAACCAATCCTGAGCTTATTATCTATAACCCATTGAGCAATCGCACCAATTGCGTCTCCCGAACGATAAATTGCTCCAATCCAAAACTTTTCTGCCAATAAGAAATTAGTTGAAATATCGAATTGGAATGGACTTCCCACTGCAGCTTTGGTCATAAACGTTGGCTTAAACTTTATATTATCTGATAAATTAAATACTATACCCCCAATAACGTAATACTCTCTGATTTCAGACATGTTGGAGAAAGTTGACGTGTTTGCCTTAAAACTATTTTGAAATAGCTTAGGTACAGAGAAACTTAAATAATACTTTGGAGAAGACAAAAACAACCCCATTCCAGCATTTGGCATAAATTTGTTTTCAATTACACCTAATAATACCGGATCGGGAACATTGGACTGAAATGGCTGTAAACTTGCCAGGTTATTATTGTAGTTTGTGAATCCTCCATTTATACCAAAACGCAGAGAAGTATTTTTACTCAACATAACACGATATGAGTAATCCAGATTAAACATGACACGACGTTCGGGACCTAACTGATCAAGTAAAATATCACATCCGACTCCTACATTCTGAGAGATCACAGGTGTTTGAAATGAAAACGTCTGAGTCGAGGGGTGACCCGTAATTCCCACCCACTGTTCCCGGTCCAATGCAGTAAAACCCATTGTTTTCCAACTGCCGACATAGGCAGGATTTACGGTCTGCATATTAAATATATATTGGGAATAAATCGGATCCTGCTGACCAACAGCATAATATGGTCCGGTTACTATTAGCAATGCCAGCATTGCTTTTCTTATTTTATCCAGGATTTTCATTTTGGCCGTTTTCATTTATTTACCTAATTTATAAAGAGCATATTGCGTGAATATGGATTGTTTTTATCTGGCTAGAAAGACGAACCCGGTAAGAACTTTCCCATTACCTAGTTTAAGTATATAATAGTAGGTACCAACTGGTAATTCACTCCCCATGAAATTCAAGCTGTTCTCCGAACGACCATTCCAGAACGCCTTTTCCTTACTTCCCCAATAGTCAATGTTGCCATAATGGTCTCTTTTGAACAACAAATTTCCGTTACGATTAAATATCTCAATTTGAGCATTTGTGTAATTATACAAGCAACTGATCTCAAAATAGTCATTAATACCATCACCATTAGGGGTAAATACATTAGGTACAGAAATGACACAGGCTTGGTCCTCTGAAATTACAATTTGCACATCTACTTTAGTGGATATTGTCATCATGCAACCATTCACATCCACTACACTAACGGAATAAGTACCACTTTGAAGGTCTGTAATATTCTCTGAATCTGCTGTAAAACCTCCCGGCCCACTCCATTGGTAGGTAAATGGGGCTGTGCCTCCTGTAACATCAAGATTAATGGATCCCAGCTTCACTCCCAAGATGACAGTTTGGTCAATACTCATTGTTTGAATAACAGCTTTTGGAGTTACTGTCAGATTCAAAAGAGCATCAGACTCTTCTACTGTTACCGAGGCCGTTTTGACTGCTCCATTGGAATCTGTGACTTTAACATTGTATGTGCCTCCGGCCAAAGCTGTTAAATCTTTGGACGTAGCAATAAATGAACCTGGGCCTGTCCATTGATAGACATACGGAGCTATGCCCCCATTAACTGTTAATTCAATGGTTCCATCTTTGCTCCCTGTGCAAGTAACAGCCTTAGAAGTAGTTCCAAGAGTAATCGTTGTAACTGTAATGAAAGATGTTGAACTTCCACAAAGTCCTCCCTGATCACATACGGTAACACAAATACTGTCCTTACCATTGTAATTTAAAGCCGGAGTATATACAATACATACATTCTTGCCATCAGTTGAGATCATTGGTATATCAACTGTTCCATTTTTCGGATTGCTGCAAATGGATGCGGTGAATGTGTCACCTACATCAGGATCTGAAATGGGAGAACAGATTGTAACCGGGTTATTATCCGAAGCATTTACATCTGGCAAATTTATAACCGGTGGATGATTGACATGAGTGACTATTACAATGATGATAGCAATGTTCGAGGTTGTACCTGAATTATCATTTACGGTGTAATATACTGGAGTTGAAATGCCGTAGAAATCAGCTATCGGCGTAAATGTCACTACGCCTGAACCATTCACAGAGTAGGTCCCTTGCCCGGGTACCGTAAATGATGTTTGAATACCAGGAATTGATGGATTTAAATCGACTGTCCCAACATCAATTGTACCATCCAAATCATAGTCATTTGAAGTTACTGATATATGCAGAGGAGTATTTTGCAGGGTAGTAACGGTATCATTTACTGCAATCGGAATACAATTAGGTTTTGTGGTGATCAAAACATTCGCTGAAGTTCCAGAAACACATCCTACCGCATTGATGACGGTGAAATTATAAGTCCCTGATGCAAGTAAGGATAATGTTGTATTCGTTCCCGTTCCAGTGATAGCTCCTGGATTAATCGTCCATGTCCCGGAGGGTAAACCACTAAGGACCACACGCCCGGTCGCAAGAGTACACGTTGGCTGCGTGATTGCACCAACGATTGGGGCAGTGGGAGTTTCAGGTTGAGCGGTGATTGTTACAGAAGCTGAGGCCGCTGAAATACAGCCTTCAGCATTGGTGACCGTGAAATTATAAGTCCCTGATCCAGGTAATGAAATCGTCGTGCTCGTTCCTGAACCCGTAATCGCTCCCGGATTAATTGTCCATGCCCCGGAAGGTAGGCCATTCAGAACCACACTTCCGGTCGCAAGAGTACACGTTGGCTGCGTGATTGCACCAACGATTG
>CAIXZH010000069.1 GCA_903923905.1 uncultured Bacteroidia bacterium | reverse complement strand
GACTGTAGTTACGAAGCTGCATCTCCTGAATAAGCTTCTCGATCAGAGGTGATTCTTTTTTTTCATGATGGTAAATTTTAAAATTTGCACTTTAAAATTACCAAAATCAACATTTACCGCATTAGCGGTTTAGTTCAACGTGTATATAGGTCTAACAAAATCAGACCTAACGTTCCAAATGGGGCGAATAGGCCTGAAAAATACCAGATCTATATCGTAAAGGTAATTCAATTGGATTTACAAATCATCAAAAGGAGACTTTATTTTATGTAAACTTTTTTCGGTAACATGGGTGTATATTTCAGTGGTCTTTGAACTCTTGTGACCAAGCAATTCCTGTATATAACGTAAATCAGTTCCGGATTCCAAAAGATGGGTGGCATACGAATGTCTTAACCAATGTAAAGTAACCGGCTTGGTTATGCCGGCTTTGTTGAGCGCCTGTTTTAATACACTCTGAATACTCTTTTCACTGTATTGCTCCCCGGGAATCTGACCTTCAAATAACCATACTTTCGGACGGTAACCTTTGTAATATTCCCTTAACATACCAATGACTTTGTCCGAAATTGGGATTATCCGGTCTTTTCGCCCCTTCGCATTAAGTATAATAAGCAGATGTCGTTTCGAATCGATATTTTCAGGTTTTAAATTAAGTAATTCACTTCTTCTTAACCCACAGGCATAAATCAGACTTAACATCGTTCTATGTTTCTGATTATGAGAGGCATGTAAAATTGTCGAAACCTCTTCTTTGCTTAGTACATTTGGAAGCCTATGCTCAGGTCTGGGCCGCTCCAATTGTTCTGTGATTAATGCAGAACCTTTAATTGATTTGAAAAAAAGCCTCGAAGCATTGACAGCCTGGTTCTGATAAGAGAAGCTTAATTTTCTTGGAATCATGTACTGATTTACAAATCGCTGCATATCCTCATTCGTCGCTTCGGCACTCGTTTTAGGTTTGATAAACCGAAGAAAGGTGGTAATGGCCATAATATAGGTTTTCACTGTCGAATCACTGTACCGCTTGTGCTCCATCCATCGCCTGAATTGTTCTATTTCATTTAAACTTTCTGAATCTAAACGGGGTAATTGTTCAGAAACCTGAACAATTGAATTATGCGTAATTCTTGTTGATTGTAGAGATTCTGAAAATACGGGAGCATTTTCAATATGACTGATCCTTGTGTTAAAGTAATTCTTAATCAACTCCAGATTTTTGCCATAATTGGGTATTATCCATCTAAACTGCCGGTTGTCCCATCTTACATATAAAAACGTTCGCACAAATTGAATGTCTGTCTCATTTTTAGGCATTTTTAAGATCAGGCTTTTTCCGGAAACCTCAATAGTTATTTCCGCCTCAACCGGCTTTGTCAATGAAAAAGTTGCCGGCGTATTGTGCTCAATCGATTGATTTTGTGGAAGTTCAATATCCGGAAATAATCCAATAAGCTGATGATAAGCCTTTTGATTATAAGGGATATGCCACGCGCCGATCGTCTTACTCCACCTGGCATCCGGAATCTCCCTGAGCTTTGAAACCAAGAGCTGATTATACGGAAAATCAATCCTGATCCGCTCCTCTTTGTTGTGAACTAGTTTACTCGCCTTCATTTTAGAATCAATATTTTAGCTTTGCAACAATTTCGTTATATTCTCCGAAAACCTGGCTAACCTTTGGTAACGGTTGGCTTGCTCTTTCGAACGGTTTGCTTCGATTCGGGAAGGTTCAGCTTCTCCCTTGGAATGGGTTGCTTGTCATCGGGAGGGATAAGCCTGCCGTGCGGAAAGGGTTGCTTTGCATTGGGAAAGTCCAGCTTATCCTTGGGAAAAGGTTGCGTGTTATCGGGAAGGGGTTTCCTGTCATTGGAAACTAAGGTAAATAAGGTTGTAAACTGGACTTGTAAATTGCCTGGCTACTAAGGTTTAACGAAAAAAATAGGCTTAGGATATAAACCTCAGCTTTAAGAAATCTGTATTTTCATTTTTTTACCTTAGTAGCAAAGCAATAAACGGGGTTTCCCCCTTATTTACCAATTAATTAACCGGAACCTTTTGCACCGGCGGTTTTTGTTTGGTGGTATGGCGGACGTGTTTAATCAATTCTGAAAAGGTGTAATCACTAAGCTTGGCTATATTGGTTGACTTATAGAGGATTTTTCCTACGGTAAGAATTTCATTCAGCTGTCCATATAATCCGTTAAACGAACCGACGTTATTCTGAACAATGTGTCGGCGGTTACTTATGATCGCGACCTGCTGGAGTTTGTCATCGGTGACTGAGGCGAGCGCCTGGTTAAGCCGGGAGATGAAATCATCCGACATCCCCTGTGCCTGAAGTTCAGCCTTGTACGTATTGATATTTCCAAGGATGGTATGCAGCGCCTCAATAACCCCTTCCGGATCATGTGCATTGACACTCTTCCGCATGTATTTAATCCCAAAATTGGCCAGCGAAATAGTCTGCTCCAGTTTGGCCAGTGTGATATACCCGGTGAGCCTATTCATCAGATCAAGCAAACTATTGAATGTTTCGAGTAATCTGCGGGAGATGATTTTAAGCTCAAGGGTTTCTGATTCGGGCTGAATGAGCCGGGAAGCATTGAATATCCGGGTCTCATACCCGGTCAGGTAATCGGCGTTAAACCTGGGCGAGAAGCCGGTAAAATCGACCAGGTCGCGCTTCAGATTTGTGAATGAAAACATACAAATGGAGGGTAACTCTTCGTCCTTACATTTGTAATCGCGTACATTAGTCTGTTCCATTTTGGGGTTGATTTAAGTTTGAATATTTATTTTTAAAATACCTCACAACCAAATATACAGAAAATAAATGACTTTATATGAGTTGATTAAAAATTATATTGAACCTTATTTGCCCCCAGGGCATCAATTTCAATTGAAAAACAAATCAAAGAAATACAATTGTCCGTTAGGACATTAACAGATAACCAGTTAATTCACTACGTGAAATTTATTTTCAGAATTATCATCTTCTATGGATATTAATCTCCTGCGGAGAAATATAAACAGTTTCTTCGTGCTTTGTTGCTTGGCAACTATTTTTTCCTGTTACACAAAGAGGTATGTTAACTTAACAGCATTGCCCCGTTAAAAGGCAAATTTGAAGATCCAATCATGGTTCAACAGTAACTCAGAGTATGATATAAAAAGACATTATTCGGTTATTCAACATTCAGCATTCAACATTCAGCATTCAACATTCAGCATTCAGACATAAATACTTATATTTCAATATTGAGGGGGATTAACGTGAGCGGGAAGAACCTGATTAAAATGGATGCTTTAAAGTCCCTGTATTCAGGTTTAGGTTTTGTGAATGTCACCACCTATATCCAGAGCGGAAATGTGGTCTTTCAAAGTGAACTAAACGATACCGCGACTGTCGGACAGTTAATTTCGGACGGAATTTTAAACCTTTTTCAGCTTCGGGTGCCAGTGCTGATCCGGGAATACAATGAACTTAAAACAATCCTGAAGGCCAACCCTTTTTTAAACGGGGGAGGGGAGGATATCTCAAAGTTACACATCACCTTTTTATCTGAATTGCCCGAAGAATCCAGGGTGCAATCCATTTTGGACGCCTCCTTTAATCCGGATGAGTTCTTTGTAAACGGAAAAACGGTTTACCTTTTGTGCCCCAACGGCTACGGCAATACCAAACTGAGCAACAGTTTTTTTGAAAGTAAACTCAAGGTAACGGCTACCACCCGAAACCTCAGGACAATCTATGAACTGGAACGGATCGGGGGGCTGATTGAAAACGGCGGGGGTTGAGTCAACGAAGTTTCGGGGAAATGTATTGGCAGAATTATCGTCGCTTTGCGATCTTTGCGATTTCTTGCTGCACTCCAATCGGAATGACAACTGATAATCGTAAAAGGAGGAGGGTGTCCCAAAAGTCTATTTTAACCGCAAAGTGCGCAAAGGTTGCGCTAAGAACGCAAAGGTAAAATATTGTATTTATGGTCTTTGCGACCTTTGCGATCCTCCAGCTGGCGGACTTTGCGATCTTTGCGTTTTATTTCTTCACCTTTT
>CAIXZH010000068.1 GCA_903923905.1 uncultured Bacteroidia bacterium | reverse complement strand
CTGTTTGACGCTTTGCCGTCTCAATTTCCCGTTGAGATGGCTTATTAAAGTAACTAAAGGTTATCAGAATTACAATAATCAGGGCAAAGCCTGTAATGGTATTTTTATCCATAAATTGAGATGATCGTATTTTTTATTTAGTATTATCGAGCACAGATTTTATAAAAGCAACGAATAAAGGGTGAGGTTGTAAGACTGTACTGCTGTATTCGGGATGAAACTGGACGCCTACAAACCACGGATGATCAGGAATTTCAATCACTTCAACCAGCTTTGTTTCCGGATTGATTCCCACCGCCTTCATTCCGGCATCTTCAAATTTTTTCAGATATGCATCATTAAATTCGTATCGATGCCTGTGTCTTTCGGTAAATTTTAATTTTCCGTATGCCAAATAAGATTTGGAATCTTTTTTAAGCTGACAGGCATAGGCTCCCAAACGCATGGTGCCTCCCTTATCGGTAATCTCCTTCTGCTCTTCCATCAGGTCAATGACCGGAAATTTGGTTCCCTCATTCATCTCTGTTGAGTCGGCATCACACATTTTCAGTACATTACGGGCAAATTCAATCACTGCAATCTGCATTCCGAGGCATATTCCGAAGAATGGTATTTTATTCAGACGGGCATATCGGGCAGTAACTATTTTACCTTCTATTCCGCGATGACCAAATCCGGGAGCAATGATTATTCCGGAACATCCTTTTAATTTCCTTTCGATGTTCTCTTCATTGATCCTTTCGGAGTGAATCCATTCAATAATAACCCTGCATTCGTTAGCAGCACCCGAATGAATCAGGGCCTCGCAAATCGATTTATAGGCATCGTGGAGTTCAACATATTTGCCGACGAGCGCAATTTTAACCTCCTTTTTAGGATTTTTAAACCGGAGTAAAAAATTGTTCCATTCCTTAAGATCGGGTGGTTCTCCTATTGGCAGTCCTAATTTTTTAAGGACGATTTCGTCCAGTTTCTCCTCTTTCATTTTGATAGGCACCTCATAAATCGTTGATACATCAATCGATTCAATCACTGCTTCTTTATTTACATTGCAAAAGAGGGCAACTTTTTCTTTCAATCCGGGTGATAAGGCATGCTCAGTCCTAAGTATCAACACGTCAGGCTGAACTCCGTTTTCGAGCAATGCTTTTACAGAGTGTTGGGTCGGCTTCGTTTTCAACTCACCGGTTGCCGACAGATAAGGCACGAGTGTAAGATGAATAAACAATGCATCACTGCCCAGCTCCCACTTCAATTGTCGAACTGCTTCGATAAAAGGTAATGATTCAATATCTCCTACTGTTCCCCCAATTTCCGATATAACGACATCAAATCGCTTCTTTGATCCCAGATATTTGATGTATTTTTTAATCTCATCGGTAATATGAGGAATGATCTGGACTGTTTTCCCCAGATAATCACCCCGCCGTTCCTTGTTAATTACTGATTGGTAAATTCTTCCGGTTGTGACATTGTTTGCCTGTGAGGTAGGAGAATTCAGAAATCGTTCGTAATGTCCCAGATCAAGATCGGTTTCGGCGCCATCTTCAGTCACATAACATTCCCCATGTTCATAAGGGTTAAGTGTTCCCGGATCAACATTGATGTAGGGATCCAATTTCTGAATGGTTACCTTGTATCCTCTTGCCTGAAGCAGTTTTGCCAGGGATGAAGCAATAATCCCTTTACCGAGTGAAGAGGTCACACCGCCCGTTACAAATATATACTTCGTTGTGGCCACAATAATAATTTTTTGTGCATTCTAAAAGTTTGCAAAGTAACGAATTTTAATCGGAAACCTGCTATGGTGCGATTAAAATTAGGTTACTTTCCTGTACCATAAAGTCAGGGCCCGACTCGTTCAAATCATGAACAAATCGGGCCCTGACTACTTTTACGCTATCAGCAAGGCATTAGTTGACCTCCTCCTGGGAATCGATAATCTTAAGCTTCTCCTTAAGGTAATCTATCTGAACTTTAATCTTTTCCATTTGTAAATTTACCCCCTGAATCAATGATTGGGCACCTTTGCTGGTACCAAAGAATCCAACATTATTTGCCAGCGTATTAATGTCATTTTCAAGTTGTTTAAGATGCTGTGCACATCGGTCGCGTTCCATATTAATCTTGGACCAACCACGGGGTTGGGAAGCCAGGTTCTCTATCTTGCTCTTGAATTTATAAAGCCCCATATCCTGATCATCCAATTTCAACTGATCAAAATGGCCATCAATCAATGCATGATAATGGGCCTGCAATTCTTCCTTCTTACGGAACGGTACAAAACCAATCTCAGCCCAACGCTCCTGAAATTTTTTAAGAACTTCGATATCCTCATGCGGATTTCCTGATGCTTTAAAGTTTTCAATCTCAGCAATAAGCGCTTTTTTAGCTTTGTAATTCTCATCCTGATCCCCTGTAACTCCCGAAAAATGGGTGGTTTTATGATTAAAGAACTCATCGCAGGCACTTCTGAAACGCTTCCAGATTAGCTCTGATTGTTTGCGCGGAACAGGTCCTACTTCTTTCCATTTTTTCTGAAGGGCAATCAATTTATCAGTGGTGGCCTTCCAGTCGTCAGAATCTTTCAATTTTTCAGCCTGTTCGCAAATTTCCAATTTAAGGGCCAGATTTTTACTCAGCTGATCCTTACTTTTATTCCAGAAATTACGTTTGTTTTGGAAAAAAGCATCATTGGCAGCTCTGAAGCGTTCCCAAACCTTCGCATTTTCTTTTCTTGGACCAAATCCTGAATTTTTCCAGGCTTCCTGCAGGCCAATCACCTTTTCGGTAATATCATTCCATTCGCGGGGATTGTCTGAGGTGAATTCGCAATATTGCTCTGCCAATTCACAAAGCTCAATCTTCTTTTGCAATTGCTCCTTTTGGGAAGATCGCTCTTGTTCAAAGAATTGCTGATATCGCTTATTAATCAACGTTGTAGCAGACTTAAATTTTTCCCACAGCTCCTGTTTACTTTCGCGTGGTACAGGCCCAATTTCACGCCATGATTCGTGAAGCTTTTGCAGCTCTCTGAAAGTAAATAACGCTTCGGCATCGGTTTTGGCAAGTTCTTCTGCCTTAAGACATAGCTTGGCCTTTTCGTCCATATTCCTGCGAAGATCCAGGTCTCTTAATTCCCGGTTTATCTTCACAAAATCATAAAACAGCTCAACATTATAATGATAATTTTCCCATAAATCCTTAACCTTGGTTTGGGGAACCTGACCGATTCCTTTCCACTTGTCCTGGAGATTATTAAACTCCTGAAAGGTCATATTTATTGACTCTTCACTATTTATTAAGGATTTAATTTCCTCAATAATAGCAAGCTTTTTATGGTAGTTTTCTTCTTTTACAGCCTCCTGTTTTTTATTTAATTCTGCACGAAGATTCTTGTATTCCCTGAGAAGGTCCTTCAATTCCGCCTCCTGCAAATCTTCCTGTGGTTCAAATAATTCCTCATCATTACCTTCCGCTGTAAAGGCAGATTTTTGCTCCTGAATCTCACTGTTGCGAATCTTATAAAAGCACCCTTTGATTGCTTCAGCATGTGGCCTGATTTCTTCAGCAGTACCTTCCGATAATATCCTTCTTAAGGTGTTAACTAATTGAATTTTGCTATAAGAGGAATAATCATGAATGGGGATTGCATGAGCATCCGGCTCTCTGTCGCTGAATAAATCATCATCTTCTTCTGAATCATCCGGCACCTGAACGATCTGATCAATTAATGTAGTTTCAGCAGCATCTGCAACTTCTACAACCGGCAATGGAATATTTTCCAGCTTATTTACAGGTTCAACCACCTCATTCTCCAGGGCCCCAATCTCGATGTTATCTGCCTTAATCTCTGTAAGCGACACTTCAGGAACTCTAACCTCTTCTATTGATTCAGGAACGACAAGTGATGCCTTAGTTTTCACTTTGGCTTTCGGTTCAACCGCTTCATTGGCATCTACCGCAACTTCAACAGCGGCAACCTCCGCTAATCCGGGAACAGGCATTTCAACTTTTGCTTCAGGTTCTTCCGAAACTCCATCAGTCCGATCTTCGGCCAGCACATGATCTGTTAATGAATCAGGTAGTTTTACCGGTGAAGGTTCTACTTGTTCAATTGGTACTATTTTTTCAGGTTCTGTACTTTTAGGAGCCACCTGTGCAGGTGCTACTTCATCATTTTGTAGCAACTCTACCTCTTCGGATGCTGCATTTTTGTTTAATTCGTTAGATTCCATCTGCAATTTCGTTACGGCGATTAAGCCAGGATGTATACAATATTATTTTTCACGAAAATAGATATTTACAAGCTAATCCTCAACTAATTCGAAAACATATTTTTCATCCAACCAAACAAGGGACCGCAGAATTCAACTGCAGTCCCTGTATCATACTTATTGTCAATATAATATAATAATTAATTTATAATAATATCTTTTGGTTCCTTTCCCTTAACCTCCTCCTTTTTAGGTATCGTAATGGTCAATATTCCATCTGTAAAGAGGGCATTGATCTGCTCGGAATCCACAGTTTTAGGGATGGAAAAGCGCCTGATAAAGCTTTTTAATCCAAACTCCCTGGACAGATATCTCTCATTTTCATAAAGTTTATCATCTGAAGTCCCTTTAACAAGAAGCAGATTATCCTGATATTGAATTCCAATCTGATCCTTTGAAAATCCTGCAACAGATAGCTCAATTTTAAAATTTTCTTTGGTCTCGCTAATATTAGCTAATGGAATATCAAAACAATTCTCCTTTTCCAGATCACCTAAAAATTGATTAATTGCACTTTCAGGAAATGAAAGATAATTTAGTGGCTTTGAAAATCTCAGTAAATTCATGACTTTAAAATTTTAATTGTTTAACATTTTATTTTTTTTTCGCGATATATCCCAATCTTCTCAATTGATGTGCCAGTGCAAAAAACTGCTGCACAAATACCTTAATTAAGCCATTATGTCATTTATAGCTTGCACAATAAGCCATATTGACATGTTTTAATAATTATTATCTATAAATGGCTCTTCAAAAGGTGAATTGCGAAGTTCAATCGGGATTGGTACTTTTGCAGAAAAAATAGCCATGCGCATCGATATTCTCACTGTTGTACCCGAATTACTTGAAAGTCCGTTTAACTATTCAATTCTTAAACGGGCAAAAGATAAAGGACTGGCAGAGATTTTCATTCATAATATCAGGGATTGGTCAACAGACAAGCATAAGAAGGTCGATGATTATGCCTTTAGTAAAGGAGCAGGAATGGTGATGTCGATTGAACCAATTGACCTGGCCATAAGTGAGCTGAAGAGCCAGCGGGAATATGATGAGGTTATTTTTCTGACACCCGATGCCCGTCAGTTCGTACAGAACGACGCCAACCAGCTGTCTCTTAGAAAAAATCTGATTCTGTTATGCGGACACTATAAAGGTGTAGATCAGCGTGTACGCGATAACCTCGTCACCATGGAATTATCAATTGGAGATTATGTTCTGACCGGTGGAGAATTAGCCGCAGCGATTGTTGCCGATGCCATTGTCAGATTGATCCCGGGAGTTTTGTCGGATGAAACGTCAGCCCTGACCGACTCCTTCCAGGATGGCTTGTTAACCCCTCCGGTTTATACACGACCGGCCGAATATAAAGGTTGGCGGGTGCCGGATATTCTTCTCTCGGGCAATGATCAGCTGATCGATGACTGGAAACATGATCAGGCCTATGAAAGGACCAAACGAATCAGACCTGATTTACTGGGGAAAAAGTAACCGGCTTAATGGAATTCGTTTTAAGCTACCTTCTGCAAATCTGTTTGTAAGAACAATATTTGCAGTTCTCCTCAATGGTAGTCTGTTGAAATGGAATATCAGTATTGAATATTTCTTCAAGTAGCTGCCTGAAATGGTGTTCAAACTGATCAGAAACAGAAACAAATTCAACCGCCTTATTTCCAATTTCCTTTGACCGTATTGATGCATCAAAATCTTCCTCGAAAATACCGCGCAGTGAATAAATTCCTGGATATATACTGGCTAATTCAGGTTCATTTTTATACAGGATATACGAATAAATCATTGTTTGAAAAGCTGCCTTGTTCCTGGTTTTATTTTCGCGGTCGAAAAGTGATATTAATAAAGGAAAGCCCAATTCAGTTTTACCTGTCTTATAATCAAGTATATAAATAGAATTATCAATACGCTCAATGCGATCAATTGTTCCACCAATAAATACTTTCTGTTGCAACTCATTGATATTCAAAGTTGAAGTTACCTTTTTTTCAAGTCCGACTATTTCAAAGGGAGCCCTTTTTTGATCGACAATCAGTACTTGATTTACATATTTTATTACAATCTCAAAAATCAGCCAGTTACGTCCTTTTAAAGATACCTGTTCTGAAGATTTAATCCCTTTAAAATAGACTTTTAAAAACGAGGCATTTATGGTTTCATGAAGGTATTCCTGATCTTCCAGAATATTTTCAATATCATCATATTTAACAATTTTACCCATGAAGGGCTGATAAATCCTTTCCATGGTATCATGAAAAAGAAGCCCGAATATCTTTGCATCAACCTCTTCTGAAATCTCATCAGGTTCGTCTAAACCTGCCGAATACCTGAAATAGAATTGCAATGGACAGGTCAGGTATTTGTCAATGGCACTAGGTGATAAGGGCCGTTCGCCCGACAGATATTCATTTAATTTAGCCATTACCCTGGGGCTTTTTTCAATCCGAATGGGATGCACCGGTATTTGTTCCACATTAAAAAGGATATTCGTTTCAGCTATTTCAAAGGGCGACTCGAGCTGCAGCTGATAGAGGTATCGGCTTTTTTCACCAGTAAACATTCCATTGGCCCCAGAATCATAAACAAATGTCACATTTTCTGCGCGTTGAATCAGTCGATAGAAATAATAGGCATACATGGCATTTTGCTCCTCAATGGTTGGCAAACCAAAAACCCGCCTGAGGTTATATGGAATAAAGGATCCGGAGGAAGATATCTTTGGCATTATACCATCATTCATAGACAGTATAATGAGGTTCTTAAAGTCGAGGGTACGGGTTTCAAGAATTCCCATTATCTGCAAACCCTCCAGCGGTTCCCCTTCAAATGGTATAGTAAGTCCGCTGAGATATTGCAACAAAAACCGGAAAAACGCATCTCTCGACACGAAATTATCCGTTTCAAAAACCCTGGCTCCATCATATACCAGTATATCT
>CAIXZH010000067.1 GCA_903923905.1 uncultured Bacteroidia bacterium | reverse complement strand
C
Source organism: uncultured Bacteroidia bacterium (assembly GCA_903923905.1). GTDB lineage: Bacteria > Bacteroidota > Bacteroidia > Bacteroidales > Prolixibacteraceae > JAAFHB01. The sequence continues at coordinate 42,529 of CAIXZH010000067.1, read as the reverse complement.
GGACTCGCGACCCCGACCTTGGCAAGGTCGTGCTCTACCAACTGAGCTATTCCCGCATTGTAATGACAAAAAGAACGATTTATAACCTGAGCGGGAAACGAGACTCGGACTCGCGACCCCGACCTTGGCAAGGTCGTGCTCTACCAACTGAGCTATTCCCGCATTCTTATTCTTTGCAAACCTGACAATAAAGCCTTCTAACTAATGTTCCTTAACAATTATTGCTCCGGTTAAGCGGATGCAAATATAAAGGTTTTTTTTTACTGTGAAAACAGAAATGAATTTCTTGTAATTTTATATTTCGATTTTTTACAATTTCACATTGTAGCAGAAAGATGATAAAATGCCAACTGTTTTACCCATTGGACCGTACAGGTTTCATTTCTATTCGGACGTGTATTGTGAGCCACCTCATATTCATGTTGAAACAGCCGATGGAGAGTGTAAATTCTGGCTTAATCCGGTTATACCGGCCGATAATAAGAATTTAACCCTTAAAACAGTCCGGGAATTTTCAGTTGCCACTTACCGGCTAAGATTTTTACTTTGAGTAATCAAAAATAATAAAGGCCACATTATCTGCAGCCTTTATCAGTTATATTTTTCAAACCAGCTATTCCTTTTTCTCAGAAACAGCTGTCATAAGTGCCTGAGCAGGATATGTAAAACTATATTTCCCGCTACCAAGATTAATTTGCAATTCATTGGTGTTTTGAACAAAGTCACCTTTAACCGGCAGTCCATCCTGCTTAACCTGATCTGCTCTGGCATAAGGTAATGAAACCGTTGCACTTGTGTTGGCAGGTATAATGACCTCATAGACAAAATTATCATTTTCGAACTTCCAGGATGACGATACCTTGCCATACAGGGTTGAAATCTCCGCACCTGCATTTTTTAGTCTGCCGCCTGGATGTGGAGCAAAAAGGATATGTTTATAGCCTGGCATGTTTTCATCCATTTTGAGACCTGCGACGTGCTGATAAAGCCACTCTCCGATAGCGCCGTAGGCGTAATGGTTAAAGCTGTTCATCCCTTTGTCCTGGAAGGAGCCGTCAGGTTTCTGACCATCCCACCGTTCCCAGATGGTGGTGGCACCTTGCATTACAGGATATAACCAGGAGGGATATTTCTTGTTATTCAATAACATAAATGCCAGGTCATCCCGTCCGATGGCCGAAAGGGTTTTACAGAGCAGAGGTGCTCCAACAAACCCGGTTGTCAGGTGCTGAAACTTCTCTACGTCTTTAGCGCAATAGGCTGCAGCTTTTGCAGCAATTTCAGGGGATAACAGATCAAAGGAAAGGGCCAATGCGTAGGCAGTTTGGGTATGAGAAACCAAACGTCCGTTAGGGGTCACAAATTCACGGTTAAAAGATTCCCTGATACCACTTGCAAGAGTTTTATACTTTTCAGCATCCTCTTTTTTCCCGATTATTAAAGCAATCTTACTTAAGAGGATTGTGGAATGATAGTAATATGCAGTGGCAATCAGGTCCTTTTCTGTTGTTGCCCCCGGATAGTCTGAATTGTTAGTGGCAAATGCCAGCCAGTCACCGAAATGGGGATCACCAATCCAGAGATGATCTGCCTGTGCCCTGCTTGTCATGTAACCTATCCAGCCCTTCATGCTTGGATATTGCACTTCAAGGATCTTTGTATCTCCATAAGCCAGATAAACATTCCAGGGAACTATGACCGAGGCATCAGCCCAGGCAGTTGCACCGCCCCCGCCATTCAAAACATCAGGAATTACGTGCGGAACTTTACCATCAGGTAGTTGATCGGCTGTGAAATCCCCCATCCACTTGGTATAAAAAGCGGCTACATTGAAGTTAAAAGCGGCGGTTGTACTGAAAACCTGTGCGTCACCGGTCCAGCCCAGACGCTCGTCCCTTTGAGGACAATCAGTCGGGACATCTACAAAATTACCTTTCTGTCCCCACTGAATATTGTGTTGCAGCTTATTTATAAGGGTGTCTGAACAACTGAAGTTTCCTGTTGGAGTAATATCAGAATGGATCACAACACCTGTAATCTGGTCAAGTGCAGGAGGTGTGTTCAAGCCTTCAATTTTTAGGTATCTGAACCCGTGGAACGTGAAATGGGGCTCGAATGTTTCAATCCCTTCTCCCTTAAGAATATAAACATCAGTAGCTTTTGCGGCACGAAGATTTTCGGTATATACATTTCCTTCTTTATCAAGTACTTCAGCGAATTTAAGCGTAACCTGATCCCCTGGCTTCCCGGAAATCTTCAGCCTGATCCAGCCTACCATATTCTGTCCCATATCGTAAACGAGTTCGCCCTTTGGGGTGACAAACTGTTTGATTGGTTTGATCTCCTGAATCGCTTTTACGGGAACACCATATGGTGCTACAAGGATATCATTTGACTGGTTAAAGGGAAGCGGATTGTCCCATTTCCCCATATCATAACCGGTTTGATCCCATCCGGTAAGTTCAAGACGGGCATCATAGGTTTCTCCGTTATAAATGTCTGATCCCAGAATCGGACCGTTTGTTGTAGCCTTCCAGCTGTTATCTGAGCTAATATTTTCAATAGTTCCATCCGTATAGGTTACCTGAAGCTGAAGCAGAAAAGCGAGTTGGTTACCATAATATGCCCCTTTTTTTGACCATCCAAGGTTGCCCCTGTACCAGCCGTCAGCAAGCACCACACCTATTGTATTCTTATCCTTGAGCATGGATGTTATATCATAAGTCTGGTACTGAAGACGCTTTTTAAAGCTTGTCCACCCCGGAGTAAAAAGATCAGTTGATACTTTTGATCCGTTCAGGTGAAGTTCATAAAATCCAAGAGAAGTTGCATAAACCCTGGCAGATTTGACTTTTTTTGAAAGGGAGAACTCTTTTCTGAAATATTGGGATGGCAGAGACTCTTTGACCTCTTTCGGCTTACCGAATGTGATCCAGCTTCCTTTCCATTCCGATGGGCTCAGAATTCCCATTTCCCAGAATGCCGGTGCACTCCAGGCGGTTGCTTTATCTTTGCTGTCCCAAACCCGAACCTGCCAGTATACCCGTTCAGATGAGCTTAAAACAGGGCCATTATAAACTATGTTAACCGATTGTGAATTATTCACTTTACCGGTAGACCAGATCAATTTACCCGAGCTGAGCTTTGAAGCTGACTCTGCAACACGGATTTCATATGCCGTCTGCATGACTCCATTCTCGGTTGTTGTGAGTTGCCAGCTTAGTCTTGGTTTTGCAACATCGATCCCAACTGGATCGGTTTTGTATTCGCAAACGAGCAGCTTTACCTCATTTTTCGCAAACGAAACATGTGTAAATCCATTAAACAAAATCATGATGACTGCCATCTTTAAATAGCTGTTGATTTTTTTCACTTGAAAATAATTTTAGTTAATTGATTGAATATTCTGATCTTCGAAATTACTGATTCATTTTTTATCTTTAGTAATCATATTTCTTTTTTTTTAGAATATATCTTCACAATTAATTATTCTTTGCAGGGGGCAAAAACGACCGTGTAACTTCATCGGAATCCTTATATTTCAGGCGAAGTTCTTCCAGTTTGCGGTGCAATTCAGAACGGATTCCGGCGTAAAAAGGGTCAGTATAGACATTCTTCATTTCGTGAGGGTCTGTTTCAAGATCGTATAGCTCCCATTCGTCAATGTCGTAATAGAAATGGATGAGTTTATAACGCTCTGTCCTGACACCATAATGTCGTTTTACGGCATGAACTCCAGGATATTCAAAGTAATGGTAATAGATTGCATCTCTCCATTTTACAGATTCCCCGCTAAGTACTTTTCGGAACGATTCCCCCTGCATCTCTTTTTGGTCCTGAATCCCGGCGTAATTTAAAAATGTAGGTGCAAAATCAAGATTCAAAATCATCTGTTTAATAACGGTTCCGGGCTTTATCTCTTTGGGATACCTGATTAAGAGCGGTGTCCGGAATGACTCTTCATACATAAATCGTTTGTCAAACCAGCCATGCTCACCCAAATAAAAACCCTGATCAGAAGTATAAACAACGATTGTATTTTCGGACAAACCATTTTTATCCAGATAATCAAGAACTTCGCCAACACCATCATCAATGGATTGAATGCATTTGAGGTAGTCACGAATATACCTCTGGTATTTCCATTTTGCCAGATTACGTCCAATAGGCATCGTTTTTTTGAACTCTTCATTTTTTGGGTCATATACTGCCCGCCAGGCTTTGCGTTGATTCTCATCCATCCGTTGGATATCGGGCATGAAGTTGGTTGGTTTACCGGTATATGGATCGTTTTCAAATTTCATATCATGGCCCCACATCATATCTTTAACAATTCCCATCTCCTGGGTATGAGCTGCAGTGCCTCGCCCGGAAAAATCATCAAAGAAATTTTCCGGGAACGGGAAGTCACGATTTTCATAAAGATTCAGGTATTTCTCTTCCGGTAACCAGTTCCGGTGTGGCGCTTTCTGATGGTACAACAGACAGAAGGGTTTCGATTTATCGCGTCTCCTATCGAGCCACTCAAGAGCATACTTTGTGGTTAATGTGGTAACATAGCCGGGAACTTGTTTGCGAATTCCGTTTTCAATGAAATCGGGATTGTAATAATCACCTTGTCCTGGAAGAACGTTCGAATAATCGAACCCCTGGGGAGATCCGTCCAGATGAATCTTCCCGATCAGGGCAGTCTGATATCCGCTTTGCTGTAAAAGCTTAGGGAAACTCATTTGATTCCAGTTGAATCCGCCATTATTATCGATTTTCCCATTGATGTGACTGTATTTCCCGGTGAGCATTACTGCCCGGCTGGGAGCGCAAATGGAGTTGGTCACAAATGACCGCGTAAATATCGCCCCTTCTTTGGCCAGCCTGTCGATATTCGGAGTGGAATTTAATCCGCATCCATAGGCGCTGATCGCCTGGTAACCGTGATCATCGCTCATGATGAAAAGGATATTCGGTCTCCTCAGGTCCCGGGTTTGGCCAGTGCATATTGGAGCTAAGCAAGTCAGGCAGAGCCCCAGGGTTATCCCTGTTTTGATTTGTATTTTCATTTTAAAATTTATATCTGTTCCCATTCACAATGTATGTAACCCGAATGTATGAATATCATTCTTAGCTAATCAACAGAATAAGGCATTAACCATTTAACATTAACCATTTAGCATTAACCATTTAGCATTATTAATTGCTTAAAACCTGCAAATTACTGTATTCCAAAAGAGGCTGATACCGCAGGTTATTTAGGCTCGGGTACCTCCATCCTTCCCGGTTCGCGTACGTTTGCCCCCTTGATGTTCCTGATTCCGTCACCAAGGTCTGCTCTGGCTTCATCAGCAATCTTACTGAGTTCAGCCACAACTTCGGGATAAAGTTCCTTCACATCATAGCGTTCCCCCGGATCACGCCGTAAGTCGAACAAGGCAGTCTCCACCTGGATATTTCCAGTTTTTCCGGCAATGCCATCATTCCCCGGCAGGTATCCTTCATAGGTTTGTGAACGGTGGGGGAAGACCAGTTTCCACTGATTTTTTCGCACAGCTTCCAGACAATTTGAATTATAGTAATATAAAAAGACTTCGCGCGGGTTGGCATTCAGGTCGCCTTTTAATAAGGAGATGATATTGATACCATCAATTTTAAGTTTTGGAAGCGGAGCTCCGGCGATATGAGCAAGTGTGGGCAAAATATCCATCATGGCTGCTATCTTGTTGCAAACAATTCCATCCGGGATGTGACCTGGCCACTTCATGATGCATGGAACCCGCTGACCACCCTCCCAGCTGGTCCCTTTTCCTTCACGAAATCCGCCGGCTGAACCTGCATGATTCCCGTAGTTAATCCACGGTCCGTTATCTGACGCAAAGATGACCAGTGTATTTTTGGCAAGTCCATTCTTTTCAATGGCATCCATGATTTGTCCGACAGACCAATCGATTTCCATTACCACATCACCGTAAAGTCCCTGATCGCTCTTCCCTTTGAACTTGGAAGAGGCAGCTATCGGAACATGAGGCATCGAATGGGGAACATAAAGGAAGAAAGGCTCATTTTTGTGTTTGTCGATGAATAAAACAGCCCGTTGGGTATATCTTGTTGTCAAAGTCGCCTGATCGTCCATGGTTTTAATCTCCTTAATCATATCATTTCCCTCGATCAGTGGGAGAGGGGGATAGCTCGCTTTATTTTTGTTTTGTTCCGGGGTGGCCACAGAACCATCAAGATTATATTTCCACATATCATTCGAATACGGTAAACCAAGGTATTCATCAAACCCCTGCTGCAAGGGAAGGAATTTACGCTGGTATCCCAAATGCCATTTCCCGAAAATCCCACTCTTGTAACCCTTCTTTTTCAGGATTTCAGGGATCGTCTCCTCCTGAGGGTTCAGCCCAATTGTGGAGGAAGGAAACAAAGCACCCCCTATCCCAATTCTGGTTGAATAGCATCCAGTAAGTAAAGCAGCCCTGGAAGCACTGCAAACTGCCTGCGAAACATAGAAATTGGTGAACCTGACTCCGCCTGCAGCAAGTTTGTCGAGATTGGGCGTTAAATACCGTGTGGCACCATAACAGTTAAGGTCGCCATATCCCAAATCGTCGGTGAGGATTAAAACTACATTCGGAGGATGGCCCTCACTTAACATTTTTGTGGCGGGCTCTTTTGCCTGCAGTGTTGTTACACTCAGTAAACCACATAATCCCAACCAACTTAGCTGATCACTTTTCATCTTGTTTAACTTAAAGTTAACATTCCGCATTGAATGGAACAAAGGGTTAAACTTAATAAATAAAAGGGTAAAAACATTTAAATATAAAGCTTCAATTTTTTTTAACCGATTATAACTCTAAATTTGCCCTGTTCGTTTAAAGTAAAAAAATAGTTCTATAACTTAATTAAAAATTTAAAATCGCATGAGAACAAATTTGATTAAGTCATTAATATCTTTACTATTAGTGGCATGCTTTATGGTAGGTTTATCACAGAAATCCCTTGCCAAAGGGAAGAAAGAAATTGCTCTTCAGATGTACTCTCTCCGTGATGATCTGAAAAAAGATTTGAAAGGGACGATCGAAAAGATGGGTAAAATGGGATACACTTCGCTCGAAGCTGCAGGTTTCGATAATGGCAAATTTTACGGGATGGAACCGGAAGCGTTTAAGGCCCTGATTGAAGCCAACGGCATGAAACTGATCAGTTCTCATACAGGGCCGAATTATACCGGCGATCAGGCTTCATGGGATGCTGCTATGACCTGGTGGGACATGGCGATTGATGCCCATAAGAAGGCTGGATGTCTGTATATTATTAAACCTTCCATGGGTGATTATCCTTATGAAAATCAGGAATCGCTTAAAAAAACCTGCGACTATTTTAATGCTATCGGGGAAAAATGTAACGCCAAAGGGATCCGGTTTGGATATCATAATCACAATCACGAGTTTAACAAGATATCTGATGGAACTGACCTGGTTTATGATTATATGTTAAAAAACACTGATCCTAAAAAAGTGACCTTCGAAATGGATGTTTACTGGGTCGTTAAAGGGGGACAGAAACCTGTGGAATATTTCAATAAGTATCCTAAGCGATTTGAGTTGCTGCATATTAAAGGTGAGACAGAGGTTGATGGCAGCGGCACTATAGATTTTAAGGCAATTTATGATAATAAGTCAAAAGCTGGCACCAAATTTGCCATTGTTGAGGTTGAACGTTATGCTTTTGAACCCCTGATAAGTGTTCAAAAAAGTTTTGATTATCTTAATAATGCATCTTTTGTTAAATAATGGACTGAAATAATTGAGAAACAGAGTCTGTCCTGGGTTGGACGGTTTCTGTTTCTCAAAGTTGAATAATTTAAATCTATTGATTACTTTCGTATATCTCTGATTTTTTGAATTGTTAAAACGGAAATATTTAAGTTATGCCCGAGAAAATAAACCTTACAGGACGTTGGCGATTTGAGGAGAATTTCGGATTTGGCAAGGACAGCGGTTATGCTGAAATCAGCCAGAGGGGAAAACACCTCAAAGGGGTCTTGCGTTTCTCGGAGCAAATAGACGGAGAGGAAACCTTTATTGTAAAACAGGAAATTGCAGGAAAAATCAATGGTACAAAGGTTGATCTGAAATCCCATTCCTGTGAGATTTTGTTTAGTGATGAGGACATTATCTATGAGTTGGATACCTGGACTGGCGAACTCCTGCCAAACGGGAAAATAGTTGGGAACAGCCGCGATTCTGAAGGAACCGGGGGTTCTTTTGTTATGGAACGCGAAAGTTACCAAACCTCTGATTTAACCGATGATCACCAGTTTGGGATGAATTAATGTTAAGATGCCCAATTGTGCGTTTATTTACTGTAACTCACTTAATTCCAGCCATCTTAACTCTTTTTCATCCAGCAATTCCCTGATTTCTCCATGACGCTGCGATTTTTGCACCAGGTCAGATGATAAATAATCCCCCGAATTCATCTCCCTTTCGAGCAGTTGTTTTTCCTCCTCAAGCTGGGAAATATCTTTCTCCAATTGATCAAGTTCCCTTTTCTCATTGAAGTTTAATTTTCGGATCCCTTCTTTTGCCGGTTTAGTTTTAATCGATTTTTCACGTTTTTCAGGTGCCCTTTGCTCTTTCTCTTTATCCTCCAGCCAATCACGGTAGTCTGAATAATTACCCGGGAAATCCTTGATTATCCCGCCTCCTTCAAATACAAAAAGGTGATCGACAATCTTATCCATAAAAAACCGGTCATGCGAGACGACTATTGCACAACCCTGAAAATTACGCAGGTAATCTTCAAGTACGTTTAGTGTCATAATATCCAGGTCGTTGGTAGGCTCGTCCAGGATCAGGAAATTTGGATTACGCATCAGAATGGTGCAGAGGTAGAGTCGTCTTTTCTCTCCTCCGCTTAATTTTTCCACATAATTAAATTGGGTTTCGGGAGGGAACAGGAAATAATTCAGAAACTGGGATGCATTCATCCTGTTCCCATTTCCAAGATCCACCACCTCGGCAATTTCTTTAATTACATCGATTACACGGTCACCAGGCTTGAAATTTATGCCATCCTGTCGGTAATAGCCAAAGCTGATCGTTTCACCTACATCAATTGTTCCACTATCGGGCAATATGTTACCGGTCAGCATATTTAGTACGGTTGTTTTGCCACTTCCGTTTTTTCCGATAATACCAATTTTTTCGAGCCGGGCAAAGTTATAGTTGAACTTGTCCAAAATGACAAGCTCGTCATATGCTTTGCAGAGACTTTTAACATTCAGAATTTTACTCCCAAGTCTTTTCCCCTGTACGGTTAGTTCAATATCATCGTCAGACCGGTATTGTGAAGCTTTCTCCTGTAATTTATAGGCATTTTCAGTGCGGTACTTCGATTTATGAGTTCGGGCTTTAGGCATTTTGCGAAGCCATTCCAGCTCGGTACGAAAAAGATTGCGGGCGCGGTCGATCTCGGCATTGAGTGATTGGATGCGTTCCTCTCTCTTTTCAACATAGTAAGAGTAGTTTCCCTTATATTTGAAAATCGCATTATCATCCAGTTCAATGATCTCATTACAAACGCGATCCAGGAAGTACCTGTCGTGGGTTACCATAAACAGGGTGCATTTTGCTTTTTCAAGGTATTTTTCTAGCCACTCAATCATCTCCAGATCGAGGTGGTTGGTGGGTTCATCGAGGATCAGAAAATCTGGTTCATTGATCAGGATGTGGGCGAGGGCAACCCTTTTTTTCTGACCACCCGAAAGAAATTTGATCTGCTGATTGACATTCGTAATTTTTAGTTGGGTGAGAATCTGCTTAATCCTGAGTTCAAAATCCCAGGCATTCAGCACGTTCATCCGCTCGATGGCGTGGTCAAGAAGTTTTGGATCATGGTTCTCGAGAGCTTTCTCATAATTTTTGACCGCCTGGATCAGTTCGCCGGGAGCATTAAATGCCGCTTCCAAGACCGTATCTTCCGGATTCAGATCGGGATTCTGTCGCAGGTATCCGATCGATCCCGGATTCATTAATGTCAGTTTCCCGGAATCAGGGGTCTCAAGACCTGCAATAATATCCATTAATGTCGATTTCCCGGCCCCGTTTTTGGCGATCATAGCCACTTTTTGACCTTCGGTAACCGAAAAGCTAATTCCTTCGAATAGTGTTAGTTCGCCCCAGTATTTTGAAAGATTATCGACTTGCAGGTATGTGATCATAGACAATTAAAATTACGGGCACAATATTAGCACGAAAAACCACAAAAGATATTTTTCTTTTCACTGCAAGATATACCACTTTAATAAGAATATTTGGGATTGGAAAATCAGTGAATTTTAATCCATAAAAAATAATTGATTACCTGGATTGTAATTTTCTAAGGAAATTGCTGATAGAAAAAAGACCTGAGAATTACACGTATAAATATAATGAAATAACCTGCCATTTCGACACCGATACGGAAAGGGGCAATTTCAATTCTTTTTAATGCTTGCAAATTCGTTTTTCCCCTCTTCAAACGAAAGACTGATTCCTTTATCTGCTTGTTTCATTTCCCGGATCAAAATATCATCCGCTAAATCTTCAAAGTCAGAACGAGTTATTCGATCGGAAACACTCTCAATACCGGGTATCATTTTTAAGGCCTCTTTAACCTTGTGCTTACTGACTGTTTTATCAAGATGGACTATTTATGTTTCAATAATTAAATCTGCTTTGTAGTACAATACAAATATAATATTTCATTCTTGTTTTAATTGTATTTTTGACACTGGTTTAAGAGCGGATATATGCGAAAAAAAGAGCGGTTTGAAAAGGTTATCGAGTGGTTTAAAGCCAGTATGCCGGTTGCAGAGACTGAGCTTCACTATGCTAATCCCTATGAATTGCTGGTGGCTGTAATTTTGTCTGCACAATGCACCGACAAACGGGTAAACATGGTTGCTCCTGAACTGTTGAAGGTGTTTCCCACGCCTCAGAAACTCGCTGAAGCAGAGCCCGATGAAGTGTTTGAGTACATCCGCTCCATCTCTTATCCAAATAACAAAGCGAAACACCTGGTTGGAATGGCGCGGAAGCTTGTTGAAGATTTTCATGGGATCATACCTTCGGAGGTGGATAAACTGGTAACCCTTCCAGGAGTTGGACGCAAGACAGCAAATGTCATTGCATCGGTCGTTTTTAATAAACCGGCACTGGCTGTGGATACCCATGTTTTCAGGGTTGCAGCCCGTATTGGGTTGTCTTCCAATGCGAAAACTCCTTTGGAAACGGAGAAGCAGCTAATCGCATATATCCCGGATGAGCTTATTCCAATTGCACATCACTGGTTAATCCTACATGGTAGATATGTCTGCGTTGCCCGGAAACCCAAATGTGAGGCGTGCGGAATTCGGTCTGTCTGTGTTTACTATGACAAGGAACTTAAAAAAATCACTGTTTAAATTAAGTAAAAATTACAAATAGAATTTGTTATTTGTCCATTCTTTGTACTTTTGTGGCGTAGTTTGAAAAACATCAGGATAATCATAAACAAAAAAATCAGTAGTTATGGCTTACAAAATTTCAGATGAATGTATCGCTTGCGGAACTTGTATTGACGAGTGCCCGGTAGAAGCAATCAGCGAAGGTGATATCTTTTTAATCGATGCTAGTCTTTGCACCGATTGTGGTTCATGCGCTGAAGTTTGTCCTACCGACGCAATTTCTCCCGAATAATCAGAGAAATAGATATAGTATGAAAGCCTGCTAAGTCTTAGCGGGCTTTCATTTTTTTAGTATAATCTTAGACTTTGATTTAATTTATTGCAACATTTGTACGACGTTAATGAAATCAATGATTTAACTATGAAAACAAAAATCGCAATTATCCTTTTTCTTACTGTTTCGCTGCCAGGAATGGCATTTAACCTGTTTTCTTCCCAGGAACAGAAAGATCCATGGACCCCTCAACAGTTGTTAAATCCGGCTGAATTGGCTAAAATGCTGAACAATACCAAATTACCACAATCTTATGTTTTTAGTGTCGGCCCGCAGGCTGTTATCAAAGGTTCAATTGATATTGGTCCTGCCAGGATGAAAGGGAACCTTGATAATTTAAGACTACAGCTGGATAAATTGTCCAAAAATGCGCAAATCGTGATTTATTGCGGATGTTGTCCATTTGACAGGTGCCCCAATGTCCGTCCTGCAATAGAGCTTTTAAAGAATATGCAGTTCCGCAATTACAAACTATTGAACCTGCCGCGGAACATCAAGGCAGACTGGATCGATCCGGGTTATCCTGTAAACGATTAATATCAATGACAAGATTGTTTTTGATAAGTGCTGTGATCATATTTTTCGGCAATATATCAACCGGGTTTGCTCAAACGCAGCGGATTGCCCTAGGGGATAAGGCGCCAGAAATAGAACTTTCGGATCCTAACGGAAGGCCTGTACCACTCTCATCCTTAAAAGGGAAGCTTGTTTTGATAGATTTTTGGGCAACCTGGTGTGCCCCATGTGTCAAAGAACAGACCGAATTGGCAGGGTTGTATAAAAAATATAAACGGTCCGAATTTACCAAGGGAAAAGGTTTTGAGATTTATGGAGTTTCCCTCGATGCTAAAAAATCCAACTGGGAAACTGGTATCCATACTCTGAATGTCCAGTGGATTCAGGTAAGTGATCTTAAGTTCTGGCAATCACCTGTTGCCAAAACCTATAATATTCAGGAATTGCCTTTTAATGTTCTAATCGATGAGAATGGAATAATCCTGGCAAAGAACCTACATGGTGCTGAACTTGGAAAAGCGATAGCCGGATATTTAATCAGGAAGTAAATTTGTTGTCGTAAGAGATTTGTTCATAGATAATTGATATTGATTTATTCAATTGCAGGTTCCCTTTCCCCCGGATAAATAATATGTGTCTGATGGCGAATCAGATCCATGTATTTCATAAGGCTGATGCTTAATGAGAGCGGCATCAGATCGCTTTCCAGCCGATGTTCATCCAGACATCTCATCGCATCACTCGCCTCCAGCTTCAATCCGCAGAATTTTTCTTCATAGGTATACCTTTTTACCCCGGATAACAGAGTTTCGACCTCTATCCATTGCTCCAAAGCAGACTGCCTGCGTAAACGGATGGTGCCAAATTCGCAAAAGATATCGGTTCCAACTCCGGAAGAAGCAACAAAAGAAGCGAATACAGAAGCAGATAATCCATCCGGGTAATCGAGTCTTATCGATACACTCTGATCAATACCCGTTGGTGCAAATTCGGCAGATGCAGTTATATTTTGTGGTTCACCCAAAAAATAGAGGGTATCGAATAACGGGTAAAGCCCGATATCCAGCAATGCCCCCCCCCCCAATACCGGATTCATAAGGCGTTGAGAATGATCATAGGGTGATTTGTTAAATCCAAACCAGGAATGGATTGACTTAATTTTTCCCAATTTACCGGATTCGATGATTTGTTTGGCCTTCTGATATGAAGGTTGATGAGGAACCATCATCGCCTCCATGAAGAAAACCTTATTTTCCCTGGCCCGTTCGACCATCTTTTTAACCTCTGTAAGATTTAGTCCAAGTGCTTTTTCACAAAGTACAGGTTTATGATGATCCAGACAAAGGAGTGTTTGCTTTGCGTGAAAAGCATGTGGTGAGGCAATGTAAATGATATCTACTTCAGGATCCGCAACAAGATCCGCATAATTATTATAACTGTGTTTGGTTCCAAATTCAGCTGCAAATTCTTTTGACCGCTCATCGTTTGTAGATCCAACGGCAAAAACAAAGGCATTCTCAAGTTGTTGTATTTCGGTCGCAAATTTCCGTGCAATACGGCCGGGAGCCAGAATTCCCCAATTGTAAACTTTCTTTGTCATTGAACAATTTTCTTCAAAGATACTTTTTTTCAAAAAAATATGTTCAACTTTACATACCCTTTAATCTTAATATCTTATGCAAAGTCTACCTTCACGCAGTGATGCTTTTGCCCTTTTATGCCGGTATAATCAACAGGACAGCCTGATCCGTCATGGACTTGCTGTAGAAGCGGTGATGCGCTATTTTGCAGAACAATCGGGCGAGGATATTGAAAAGTGGGCAGTGATCGGACTTTGTCATGATCTGGATTATGAGCAATTCCCCGATCAGCACTGCATTATGACCCGGAAAATCCTCGAAGCTGAGAACTGGCCCGAATCCTATATCCGCGCTATTGTGAGTCATGGTTGGGGGATCTGTTCTGATGTGGAGCCCCAGGAATGGATGGAGAAGATACTCTTTGCCACCGATGAACTAACCGGATTGATCACTGCTTGCGTTTATGTGCGGCCGTCCAAAAGCATTCTCGACCTGACGGTCAAATCGGTGATGAAGAAATGGAATACAAGAGCTTTTGCAGCCGGCGCTAACCGCGAAGTAATATCTAAAGGGGCTGAAATGCTCGGATCAGCGGTAGAAGCACTTGTTGAAGAAACTATCTTGGCCATGCAAAAGGGGGCAGAAGTTATCGGGCTGAGAGGAAACCTGTAGTTTTCTGAAACGGTTCGGAACAGTAACCTTTTTTGCTGAATGCGAAACATTTACTATTAGATTATTGTTACTCTTTTTGATAATAAAACAAGAGTCTTGAACTAAAAACTAAAAGTTATGCCTAAATATGTAATAGAGCGGGAAATTCCCGGTGCCGGCAATCTGACAGCCGAACAATTAAAAGGTATTTCGCAGGTGTCTTGCGGAGTTCTAAGCAAAATGGGTTCAGATATTCAGTGGCTTCACAGTTATGTAACTACTGATAAGGTTTATTGTGTTTATATTGCTCCTAATGAGGAGATGGTTCGGGAACATGCAAGACAGGGAGGATTTCCAGCTAATTCTGTCAGTCAGGTGTTTACAACCATCGATCCGACAACTGCAGAGTAATTTGTTTTTCAATTAAGGATTCCATATATTTGGCTTGCCAAGAATAAATCCAGACTTCTATTCACCATTACTAGCTATATGGCTTTGAACCTATCAAAAGATTTAAGAAGTATAAACTGAGTTTTGTGCGTTTAGCTGAATATTTTATTAAAACTGCGATTATTTAAGGAGAAACCATTATTGATCATTCGATTATTACATTCTTTTGTGAACAGTCCGGATTGTAAAATAAACTTCTAACTTTGCCTAATCGCCTTAATAAACTACTCATTAATAGTGTTTCATGAAAACTGAACAATGTATCTATTCCGAAGCTACTGGCTGGGAAAGAAAAAGTGATAACGACCTGGGAAAATTGGCTCAGCTTGTTTTTCTATTTGGGAATAAGGAATTATTGAAAGATCAACAACATATTGATAAGGTTGCAGAGAGATATCCTTTGGCCCAAATTGTGGGGTGCTCGACTTCGGGTGAGATTTACCAGGAAGAGGTGATGAATAGTCACATTGTGTGTACTGCTGTTTGGTTTGAGAATACCGTTACCAAAATAGTGAGAGAACATATTCAGTCGATGGAAGATAGTTTCATGGTCGGTGAAAAGCTGGCTGAACAGCTCGATAATATGGAGCTGGTTCATGTTATGATCCTGTCGGAAGGTTTAAATATTAATGGAAGTGAGCTTACAAAAGGGCTAAACAGTAAACTGAAAAACAGGATTCCGGTTACAGGAGGCCTGGCAGGTGATCAGGCAGACTTTCATGAAACTGTTATTGTCCATAATCAGGCTGGTGAAGCGAACCTGGTACTGGCTATTGGATTCTATGGAGACCATCTTAAAGTTGGCTATGGATCGATGGGAGGCTGGGATTCATTTGGCGTCGATCGGGAAGTTACCAAATCGAAGGGGAATATTTTATATGAGCTTGACGGACATCCGGCTCTCGAGTTATACAAGCGATACCTGGGAGACCATGCTGCGAATCTGCCCGCATCGGCGCTGCTCTTCCCGCTAAGCCTGCGATTAAAAGATTCTGAAACAGCTTTGGTCAGAACAGTATTGGCTGTAAATGAGGCTGATGGAAGCATGGTTTTTGCCGGAGACATTCCTCACGGTGAATATGTGAGGCTGATGAAAGCCAATTCTGACCGGCTGATTGAGGGTGCAAACGGAGCTGCCGAAATGGCGAAAATTTCTCTGAAAGATTCCTCTCCTGATCTTGCAATTCTGATCAGTTGCGTTGGTCGGAAACTAGTGCTCAAACAAAGAGTGGAGGAAGAACTGGAGATTATACGGGAGTCTTTTGGCAGGCAGACTACTATTGCCGGTTTTTATTCCTATGGGGAGATTAGTCCGATCAAACCATTTGAACAACATTGCGAACTTCATAATCAAACTATGACCATAACCCTGTTTAAGGAGGTATAAGTCGTTCTAATTATGGAAAATAAATTGAACAAGCTTTTGCTGCGTCAGATTAGGCGCCATTTCGGTGCCATTGACCCTTTGCCGAATGGGCTCGTTGCATTTATTCAAGACATTAACAACACCTATGGAAATTTCGAGGAGGACGCTCAACTGCTTCAGACTTCAATTGAAATCAGTTCACAGGAGCTCAGGGAGGCCTATCAGAAACTTAAACTAGACGCGGAAGCCCAAAAGGAGACTATCAATAAAATAAAGGAGGCGATCTATGCTCTCAATCCTGATGATCATACTAAAATTATTGAAGGTGGGGCTGCTCCCTCAGATAGCAGTTATTTGTTCAGTTCGCTTATTAAATTAATTGAGGAGCGTAAACAAGCTGAAGAAGAAATTCTAAAACTCTCCAAGGCTGTGGAGCAAAATCCTGCATCCATCGTTATAACAAATACAGACGGAGATATTGAATATGTAAATCCAAAGTTCTGCAATCTGACCGGGTATACCAAAGAAGAAGTTCTTGGCAGGAATCCTAGAATATTAAAATCAGAATCCACTCCCTATGAATTGTTTATCGACCTTTGGGATACCATTCTGGCGGGTAACGAATGGCAGGGAGAGCTCCAAAACAAGAAGAAAAACGGTGAACATTACTGGGAATCGGCCTTAATATCGCCGATTATCAATGAAAACAAGCAAATCACCCATTTTATTGCCATTAAAGAGGATATTACGGCTCGAAAAAGGGCAGAAGTGGAGCGGGTAAAACAAACAGGTTTGATAACTTCTTTACTCGACTCTATTCCGGATATCATCTTTTTCAAAGATATCAATGGAGTCTATCTCGGTTGCAATCCACCATTTGCGGAACTGGTGGGTAAATCGAGAAATGAGATTATCGGCAAAAATGACTATGATATTTTCGACCTGGAGTTGGCAGATTCATTTAGATTCTTCGATAATGAAATGCTTAAACAAAAGCATTCTCAACATAATGAAGAATGGATAACCTATCCCGATGGCCGGAAAATACTAATTGACACCCTTAAAACTCCCTATTGGGCAAGTGACGGGGGGTTGATTGGAATTCTTGGTATCAGCAGGGATATTACTGAACGAAAAGAGGCCGAAGACGCATTAAAACAAAGCAGCCAGAAATGGGAAGCCATTATCTCAGCTTCGCCGGATGGAATAGGGATGGTCTCTATAGACGGGAAGCTTCAACTTATGTCCGAGAAGTTAGCCATAATCCATGGCTACTCAATCGATCAGAGAGATGAATATCTGGATAAAACGATCTTTGATTTTATTGATCCGTCGGATCATAAAATGCTGATTGACAATATTCATAAATTACTTTCTGGTGAAAAAGGTCACAAAATAACTGAATATCTGGCAGTAAGACAGGATAAAAGCAAGTTCTTCATTGATGTGAATTCTTCCCTGTTGTATGATGCCAATGGTAATCCCGAAAGTATCCTGTTTGTAGAACGTGATATTACAGAGAGAAAGTTAGCCGAAGAAACTCTCCAAACTAAGACTTCTTTGCTCGAAGCTCAGACAAATGCAACAATCGATGGAATTTTAATTGTAAATAACGATCATAAAAGAGTCCTGATCAACCAACGTGTGATTGATCTGTTTGAAGTTCCGCAATATATTGTTGATAATGAGGATGATTCCTTGTTGCTCAATCATGTTATGAGCCTGAATAAAAATCCCGAGGAATTTCTGGAAAAAGTCAAATACCTTAATGATCATAATAATGAAATAAGTCAAGATGAGCTGGAACTGATTAACGGGAAAATTCTGGACCGTTATTCGGCACCGGTTTTGGGAAAAGATGGGAAGAATTATGGCCGGATCTGGACTTTCCGGGACATTACCAAAAGCAAGCAAGCCGAAGAGTTGCTGCTAAATGAAAGGGCCCTTTTTAGAACCATTATTGATCTGATTCCTGATGCGGTGTATGTCAAAGATACCGAAGGGAGAAAGATCCTGGCCAATCCAACAGAAGTTCAATTTGCCGGTAAAAAGGCAGAAGAGGATATAATCGGTAAAACTGACGATAATTTGTATCCCGATATTACCGCAAAGCGGGCATTGCAGGAAGACCAGTATGTTCTTCAAACGGGGAAATCAATTCTGGATGTGGAAGGGACATTAATAGACAATAAAGGAAAAATACGCTCGTTGTTAATATCCAAGGTGCCTTTACGCGATGTTCATGGTAAAATTACGGGACTAGTGGGGGTAACCCACGATATTAGTTCACGCAAAAAGGCGGAGGATGATCTGAAGCAAATTTCAACCCGGCTATCATTGGCAACGCGTGCGGGTGGGGTAGGAGTTTGGGATCTTGATCTTGTTGAGAATTTCCTGTTATGGGATGATCAGATGTTTTCGCTTTACGGCGTTGATAGAATGTATGTTGGTCAGGCAAACGAGACACGGATCGCAGGTATACACCCTGAAGATGCATTCATTGTTGACGCTCAGATTGAGCAGGCCATCTTGGGAGAGAAGGAATTTGATACTGAATTCCGTGTGATCTGGCCGGATAAATCAGTGCACAATATCAGGGCGCTTGCAACGGTTCAGCGCGATGACTCAGGCAAACCACTTCACATAATCGGGACGAATTGGGACATTACAGAACAAAAAAAGACTGAAGAGACACTCTTAATCGCCAAGCAGGAATCTGATAGTGCAAATAAAGCCAAATCGGAATTTTTGGCCAATATGAGTCATGAAATTCGGACTCCGCTTAATGGAGTGATCGGATTTACCGATCTGCTTTTAAGATCTCCGCTCAATAAAATCCAACAGCAATATGCTAAAAATGCAAATACCTCTGGCCACTCTTTATTAGGAATCATTAATGACATTCTCGACTTTTCCAAGATAGAAGCAGGCAAGATGGAGCTCGACCTGATAAAGGCTGATATTATAGAACTTGCCGAATTAACATCCGACATTGTTAAATATCATGCGTCCCAAAAAAATATCGAGCTCCTGCTGAATATTCAGCAGGATATTCCCCGTTTCGCGGTGATAGACCCGACAAGGCTGAAACAAATTTTGGTCAACCTCTTATCAAATGCCGTAAAATTTACTGAATCGGGAGAAGTAGAATTGAAAGTTACATTCAGTAAAACAGATGAGATCTCTGGTGAATTTAATTTCTCAGTTCGGGATACGCGCATAGGAATCAGCGAGATACAAAAGCATCAATTATTTAAGGCATTTTCACAGGCTGATACTTCAACTACCAGGAAATTTGGTGGAACAGGACTAGGTCTCACTATTTCAAATATGCTGGCCGAAAAAATGGGGAGTCAGATTGAAGTAATAAGTGAACCTGGTAAAGGTTCAACGTTCTATTTTATCCTTAAAACAGAATTTGAAACTGGAGAAAAATTAGACTTACAAAGTCTGACAACTATAAACCGATTATTGGTAATCGATGATAATGATAATAACCGATTGATTCTGGAACATACCTGTCAAAATTGGGGAATCGAATTTGTGGGTATTGAAAGTGGACTCTCGGCGATTAAACTTTTAGAAACGTCGAAACCGTTTGACGTGATTATCGTCGATTTTCAGATGCCTGATATAAATGGGCTGGACACCATCCGGATGATAAGGGATAATTTAAGGCTCACCCCTGAAAAGCAACCAATTATCCTGCTCCACAGCTCGTCCGATGATATTGAAATTTATGAGGAGTGCAAAAGGTTGGGAGTCATATTTAATCTTACCAAGCCCGTTAAATCGACCGAATTGTTGCATTATCTGAAGAGTATTCACAATTTGCCAGATTTAATCTCCCGGAATAATAGTCTTGTATTTGAATCAATTAACGATACTCTGCAGCAAGTATCTACTCCAGTAATTCTTGTAGCAGAGGATGTTATTATAAATATGATTCTGGTGACCACCTTAATAAAACAAATGATTCCAAAGGCGGTGATCTATGAAGCTAAAAATGGGAGAGAGGCTTTCGAAATGGCCATATCAAAAAAACCGAATCTGATAATCATGGATATTCAAATGCCGGAGATGTCAGGTATTGAGGCAACAATGTCTATTCGGAATTATGAAATCGGGAAAGGTAGCCGGATCCCAATTATTGCTTTGACTGCCGGAGCCCTTAAAGGGGAAAAGGAGAAATGTCTGGAGGCAGGTATGGATGATTTTCTGACTAAGCCACTTGATAATAAACGTTTACGCCGTATTTTAGAAACATATTTACATACTCATCAGGAAATCAGTAATTTTAATTTAAAAACCTCTGAGCATTCCGGCAATATTCATTTTGACCGGATAATGGTTCTAGAAAGTATCGGCAATAGCGAGGTAATTCTTGAAGAATTGCTGGAAGCTGCTCAAATTCAATTTACTCAGGATATTGCACTTTTAAGGAAAGCGATCGAAGAACGAAATTTGTCAAATGTTAAATTAATTGCACACTCCGTTAAAGGTGCCTCATTAAATATGTACTTCAATAAAATGGCCGAATTAGCCATTGAATTCGAATTGTACCTTGATAAAGACCACTTTAGTGAACTAAGTGATTTATTTGCAGAATTGGTTGTGGAATGGAAACATTTACAGGCTCTTTTGAGGAAATCAGGAGAATAAGACTTTCATAAATTGTTGCACATTCTTCGGATTGTTAAAAACAGGATAGTGACCAGATAAATGTTTAAACAATAGACCTGCATCCGGTTATTTGTAATAGTCATTTTATTCTTTAAATCTGGAAGTGCTCACCTTATCAACCAGGTATACAATCGATTGATGCGAGATCCCAGTATGTAGACTTAACCCTATTTCGCAGGTTCTGCTGGTCGAATAGCCGTTGAGGATGTCTTCTGAAGTCAATTGATTTTTAAGGTCGATTAGTCCGTGTTTATTCAGTTCCGGAAATGAAAACCCGCGATCCCCGGCGAAACCGCAACAATTTGTTTCCGGAATCACAACCTTGGAGGCACAAATTTGAGCCAATTCGGTCAATTTTCTTTCCAATCCCATTTTTTTCATGCTGCAAACGGGAAAGACGGTAATGGTCTCCTGTAAAGGTGTTATTTCAAGCCAGGGGATGAGGTGTTCAAGAATAAACTCAACCGGTTCGTACAATCTGAGTTTTTCTTCCATATTCTCTTTCATGGTAAACAGGCAGGGACTCATATCACAAAGAACAGGATATTTCCCGTTGTCAGTTGCTTGAATCAGGGCAGTTTCAAGATCTTTTGATTTTTTCACTCCCGCTTCGGTGTACCCTTTACTTAAAAAGGCCATTCCGCAACACAGGTTATTCAGATTTTCAGGGTAAATTACCTCGAAACCGGCCTTGGTCAAAAGTTGCACCAATTTTATGGAAAGTTGTTTTTCCTTGCGGTTCTCTTGTGAAACCCCCATAGCCCGGTTAATGCATGATGGAAAATAAACGACCTTTCGTCCCGTGACTATAACAGGCATGCTATCGACATCAATTTTATCGGCCCCCAGAGGCATATAAGGGTTCCATTGCGGAATTCTGTTTCCCGACAAAGTGCGCAGCCCGCCTGAAATACTATTCATCAGTGAAGTTCCCAACAAGGAATGAAAAGCACCAACCGCTGAAAGGGCGAATCTTGCCGAAGCGGTAACCAGGTTCATGTTCCCGGCAATCCAGTCGGCAAATCCATTGCCGGATCCGATCTCATTATGTCTTAAGTGTTTGATGAGTTTGCCGGTGTCAATTTTAACCGGACAATTTGTGGCACATAACCCGTCTGTGGCGCAGGTTTCGTTTCCTGCATACTTAAAGTCTTTGGTTAATGCCGCTAAAATGTGAGGTTCATGGCCTGTTTTAATGAGATTTATCATTTCGCGGTATACGACGATCCGTTGTCGGGGAGTTAAAGTCAGTTCAGCTGAAACGCAGGATGGTTCACAGAAACCACATTCAATGCATTTATCGATCTTTTCGTTCGCCTCCGGAATTGGTTTGAGATGCTTAATATGTGCCTCCGGATCATTGGTAATAATCACGCCCGGATTTAAAAGGTTCAGAGGATCAAACAGATATTTGATCTGTTTCATCAGTTTATAGGCCTCTTTACCCCACTCCAGTTCTACAAATGGTGCCATATTGCGGCCAGTTCCATGTTCTGCTTTAAGCGAGCCATCATATTTTGCAACCACCATATCTGTAACATCTGCCATAAATTGGCCGTAGCGGTCAATCTCGCTTTGCACTCCAAAATCCTGTGTGAATACAAAATGAAGGTTTCCTTCCAGCGCATGGCCAAAGATTACTGCTTCGTTATAGCCCCATTTTTTGAAGCGTTGCTGAAGGTCAAGCGTTGCTTCAGCCAATCGGGTTACCGGGAATGCAACATCTTCGATAATAACGGTAGTTCCGGTTTTCCGAATGGCTCCAATAGATGGGAACATCCCTTTGCGGATATTCCAGAATTGCTCATATTCTGATGGAATTGTGGTAAACCGAATAGGTATTTCAGTTGGAATAGGTTGAATTGTACCAAGGATTACAGCGATCTGTCTTTCAACCTCTTTCTGCTGAAGCGCCCTGGTTTCGACAAGGAGTGCACATCCTTTGGGATTTATAGTTTTCAGGTATTCCGGAGCCCCTTCCTGATTTTCAACTGAGCGTAAACCTGCCCTGTCGATGAGCTCCACCGCCGAAACCGGGGCTGTTTGCAATAAAGTTACTGCCTTGCAAGCTTTTTCAATATCGGGGAATATCATCAGAGCACTGGCTTTGTAGGGGTGTTCTATCACCGTTTTATAAGTGATTTCTGCAATAAATCCAAGTGTTCCTTCGGAACCGATCATCAGATGTTCTATCACATCAAACGGATCAGAAAAATCGACCAGGGCATTCAGGCTGTACCCGGTAGTATTCTTCATTTTGTATTTCAACGATATTCTGTCCGCCAGGGTTTTATTCGCCTTGACTTTAACTGCCATATCAGCAATACTTCGGATTAACTCAGGATGCGATAGGCCAAATTGCTCCCTGTTTTTCGGATCAGCAGTATCAAGCAACGAGCCGTCGGCAAAAATAATGCGCATACTGTCGAGCGTTTTGTAGGTATTTTCAGATGTTCCACAACACATCCCGCTGGCATTGTTGGCGGCAATACCTCCAACCATTGCTGCATTTACTGATGCGGGGTCCGGACCAATTTTACGCCCATACGGAGCTAGCAAAGCGTTGACGCGTCCGCCGGTCAACCCGGGTTGGAGGCGGATTTTTAAACCTTCCTCAATGATGGCATATTTTTTCCAATGATTTCCGGCAATGACCAATACGGAATCGGAGATTGCCTGGCCAGAAAGGCTTGTCCCTGCAGCCCGAAAGGTGACTGGAAGTGAAAGGGCGGAACTTTTCTGTAAGATCAACCTCAACTCCTGTTCGTCCTTTGCCTTTATCACCATTTTAGGGATTAGCCGGTAAAAACTGGCATCTGTGCCGTAGGCAAGTGTATGAAGCGGATCATGAAAGATCCGCTTTGAGTCTATAACCGGGGTAAGTTGCTGAAATAGGGTTTTGTAATTTCCTGCTAACATATAAAATCGTCGTATGTAGGGCAGAGGTAAAATTAGGCAAAATAATCGGGAGGACATCCGGCAGATATAATAATTGGGAAAATCATCATATGAAAAAGTTTTAAACAAAATATAAATAAGTTCAATTATTAAATTTAGATTTTGTAATTTTATAAAGATATTTTTTACCGACCTAAATATTAAGGGTTTAATAATAACCCAAATTCATGCGATTTAACCTTTGCCTTTCGCTCCTTGACCGGAATCGGAACGTTTTACCTGTTAATTACCAGTATGAGCTTAGCGCCTGGATCTACAAAGTGATCAATCACAGCGATCCAGCATTTGCCGACTGGCTGCATAATAAGGGCTACTCAAATGATAATAACAATTCCGGCTGTTTACCTTCTCAAATCTTATTGTATCGCAATATGAGATTAACGGTGACAGACTGATTATTAAGTCTGATAAGATTGAACTGATTATCTCCACTTTACCTGAAGAGAATATCCAACATTTTGTTGCCGGTGTTTTTCGTGCGCGTGAGTTTACTCTGGGTGACCGGATTTCAACTGCCGGTTTTCGGATTGACTCCATTGAAGCGATGCCAATTCCAATTTTCACGAACGAAATGTCATTTCGGGCCCTCTCTCCGATTTTTGTTTCAGGAAAAGTCGAGGGGCAAAAATACGCACAATATTTTGCCCCCCAACAGGAGGATTATACCCGGCTTATAATCAACAATCTAAAAGAGAAATTGAAGGTTTACACGGGGATAGAGCAGCTGAATCCTGTACAAAATTCCGGGATAAAGCTACTTAGCAGGTCCAAACAAAAGGGAATTCTAATCAAAACAGGGACTCCGCAGCAAACCAAATTGGTTGGATATCAATATGATTTTAAGCTCAAAGCTACTAAGGAGTTGCTTCGGATCGGGTACTACTGTGGATTTGGGGAAAAGAACAGTATGGGGTTTGGGTGTTGTGAGGTTATTTAAAAACCTTCGAGGTTTCGAAAACCTCGAAGGTTTTTAAATGGGGTTTGAAATCCTTTCAGGATGGAAACGAATTAAAAGGAATAAAACTTTGGAAATTTCGGAAGGAATGATGAAGATTAAACAGACGAGGGTGCCTTTTTGGACACCCTCTTCAGCCAAAATCACCTCACCAGTATTTTTCAAATCTATTTAATGGGTACACCAAAGGCTTTTAATAAAATGAGTAGCCCTCAAGGAACCTTTTTGAACGCCCATTTAGACAGAAGAAGATAAATACTAAGGAAATTAGGAAAGTTTTAAAAGGTGAACGCAAATTCAAGCTCCAATTGATTCATCTTCAGATTAATAGTTTGGTTTGGAATTCCATTCCCGGTATAGTCCAGGGGGTTATAGCCTTTGACACTTGCAGGCAATGCATAGGCCAATGCTGCATGGACTGAGTTTTTGGTCTTTCCAATCTTTTTGGAAAATCCTAACGTAAGGTGATCCTGTATTGTTGCAGGAGCCAGAATGTTAAATAAAGTCTGGGTAGATGGGATGGGTTGATCACTATGAGAATAACCACCTCTTAATATCCACCCTTTAATTCCGCTAAATTCGACCCCAACTTTATAAATATTGATATCTTGCCAGCCAAAACCGGGACCATTATTAGAACCCAATGGTGCAGTAGCTAAAGTTTGTGGGTTAAAAGAATTGGAAACGGATGCAACACCTGTATAATTAATACGCTTATAATCTGCCAGTAAAGCCCATTCTTTACTGAACTCATACGCCAATCCGACAGACCAGTTTGATGGAATATCAAAATTCCCCTGTTCAGCAAAAAGGCCGGCATATTTACTGAATTTCGTCATTGTTATCTTTGGCTGATAATTTACCCCTAAGGTTAATCCTTTTGTCAGTTGCCCCATATACCCAATTTTGATTCCTAATCCTGTGCTATTATCGGTTCCGTTTCCGCTTACTTTTGACGAGGCTTCAGACATCTGATCAAATGTTGCCACACCTTTGGCACTGAAATACTGATATACCACTAATGCAGTCACACCAAGACTATGCTTTTCAGCAATTTTCCTCGAGTAGGTAAGCCCGAGAAACATCTGGGCCAGATTAATTCCCGTTGATTGCGAGCTGGAGTCATAAAAAGTCTGAGTTTTATAATTGGTATTCATCCCTCCATTACCAAAAAGGGTTGCGGAAAAACTACTCTTGTTATTGATCATCCAGTTGGCTCCAAGACTTGGTTCCAAAAAGAGCCTGGAACCGCTCTCAACAGTCCCGGGGGCTAATCCCATTGTGCCTGGGTTACCTGATGGAGTTCCGGTAATCGTATATTGCCTGTTGGGATTAAAAAATTCGAAACCCAGATTATACTGGTTACCCAGAAAAACGTTTCCTGCCGGGTTCCCGTTAATCAGACTGTTTTTGTACCATGCAGAACCGGCTCCAGCCAATCCCTTATTCTGAGCGCCGTAACCTACACCGAAATATCCATCTGTCGCCTGCACTGTTTGAAATAATCCAAAACCTGTTAGGATTAACAAGGTCGAATAGGTAATCTTATAAAATCTTTTCATAGTTTAAGTATTAATAAAAAATTTGGTCGTTATTTGCTCACAAAGTTATGATCACCTGTCTTATGGCAGGCAAATATGGGTGTGCATCTTTGCAAAGGACCTTGTGACAAATCGCACATTTAAGGTTCAATGAATAGTGTCTGATAATCAGTAATTAAGACATGAAGTCAAAAATAGCCAATCTGATTCCGGATTATTTTACGAAATTTGGTTTTTGGTTAAACCCGTATTTCAAAAAAAACAGATTCTGTCACAGTTATTCACAGAAACACCCTTGATCTATCCAAATCTGAAATAGATCAAGGGTGTATTTGTTGAGGATTTTCAGAATATGTAATGGATTAATTTGCTGCCACAGTCGTAGCTTTTTCGTCTTCAAACTGATAGAGCACTGTTGACAGATAGCGTTCACCGGTATCACACATAATGGTAACGATCTTTTTACCCTTGTTTTCAGGCCGTTTAGCAACCTGTAATGCCGCATAAGCTATTGCGCCTGAGGAAATTCCAACCAAGAGTCCTTCAGTTCTGGCTAATTCACGGCTTGTTTGAATCGCCTGATCGTTTGTTACCGTGATAATTTCATCAATAACAGAAACGTTTAGAATATCCGGTACAAAACCGGCACCAATACCCTGAATCTTGTGAGGTCCTGGATTTCCGCCTGAAAGAACGGGGGAGTCAGTTGGTTCAACTGCGATAATTTGGACACCAGGTTTTCTGGATTTCAGCACTTCTCCTACTCCGGTTATGGTTCCACCTGTACCTACACCGGAAATAAAAATATCCACATCACCATCAGTATCTCTCCAGATTTCCTCGGCAGTAGTTTTGCGGTGAATTTCAGGGTTTGCCAGGTTTTTAAACTGTTGAGGAAGGAAAGAATTTGGAGTAACTGCAGCAAGTTCTGTTGCCCTTCGTATTGCCCCTTTCATCCCTTCGCTTCCCGGGGTGAGGACTAATTCGGCGCCAAGGGCTTTCAATATATTCCTTCTTTCGTGGCTGAAGGTCTCGGGTAATAAAATAATCAACCGATATCCCTTGGCTGCTGCAACAAATGCAAGAGCAATCCCTGTGTTACCGCTGGTAGGTTCAATGATTACAGAGTCTTTATTCAGCAATCCCTGCTTTTCGGCAGCATCGATCATCGCAAAACCAATACGGTCTTTTACACTTCCGGCAGGATTAAAGAATTCGAGCTTTCCAATAATCGTTGCTTCAAGTTTATGTTGCTTATTGAAGTTCGAGAATTCAAGTAAGGGAGTATTCCCAATTAAATCGGTAAGATTGGATGCAATTTTTGTCATGGCTTTATTTTTTATTTTATGATACAAATGTAAAGTGAAAAACAGGTACAACAATCCCATAAAATGCGTATTTTTTAATACCTGCTTTATGGTATAGCTGGTTTCGACAGGGTTTATATTTTTGCAGGAATTGGGAATTTAACTTTGAATCCATTAATATTGCGACATAGACATCATAAAAATGAAAAACGATTCAGTTTTGCAAATACGTCCCATTCAACCTAAAGATAATCAAATATTGGCAAAAATTGTCCGCTCTTCACTGGCTGAATTTGGTGCAGATCATCCGGGAACCGTTTATTTTGATCAATCGACGGATGCACTATATGAACTTTTCAGGAAAGAGGGCTCTTGTTACTATGTCGCTGAATATAATGGAGAAATCGTAGGAGGCGGTGGAATTTTCCCAACTGAAGGGTTGCCTTCAGATACGTGTGAATTGGTAAAGATGTATTTAGTGCCGCAAGCCAGAGGCAAAGGTTTTGGCAAATCATTAATGCAACACTGCCTGCAAGCTGCCGGAAAATTAGGTTTTGAAAGAATATATCTGGAATCGATGCCTGAACTTAATCAAGCACTGAAGCTCTATGAAAAGTTTGGATTTGAATATTTACCTTCTCCACTCGGAAACACCGGCCATTTTGGCTGTGATGTCTGGATGCTTGGAAAATTATGAATATTATGATGTAATATGCAGATATATAGACAATTAAATAATTTTTGGATAAAAATTTGCAACTTAAAACTCCCCTGATATATGCCTGAATTAAGCAGAAAATTAGCCAATTTTACGGACTCAGTTATTCGCCGGATGACAAGAATTGCGAATCTGCACGGGGCGGTAAATCTGTCGCAAGGCTTTCCTGATTTTGATCCGCCAAAGGCACTGAAGGAGGCATTGGAAAAAGTAGCGGGCGGAAGCATTCACCAATATGCCATTACCTGGGGAGCCGCTAATTTCAGGGTGGCCCTTGCCCGGAAACAATCCAGGTTAATGGGTTTTGAGATC
Organism: uncultured Bacteroidia bacterium; assembly: GCA_903923905.1. Taxonomy (GTDB): domain Bacteria; phylum Bacteroidota; class Bacteroidia; order Bacteroidales; family Prolixibacteraceae; genus JAAFHB01. The sequence continues at coordinate 13,730 of CAIXZH010000067.1, read as the reverse complement.
AATCCGGAAACTCAGGTCGCAGTTACCTGCGGGAGCACTGAGGCAATGATCGCTACGATGATGACTGTCTGTAATCCCGGAGATAAAGTAATTGTATTCTCCCCATTTTACGAGAATTATACTGCCGATGCTATCCTTTCGGGCGCTGAACCGATTTATGTGCACCTTAAACCACCCTATTATCACTTTGATATTGCCGAATTGGAATCAGCGTTCATGCAAAATCCCAAAGCTCTGATTTTATGTAATCCCTCGAATCCATGCGGTAAAGTTTATACCCGGGAAGAACTTCAAATTATTGCCCGTTTCGCCATTAAATATGATGTTTTTGTCATTACGGATGAGGTGTACGAGCATATCGTGTATGAACCATTCCACCATATTTACATCTCTTCTTTGCCGGGGATGTTTGAGCGAACCATTTCATGCAGTTCCCTTTCAAAGACATATTCAATTACAGGATGGCGCTTAGGATATGTTATTGCTCCCTCTAATATTATAGATGGTGTGCGTAAAGTTCACGATTTCCTTACTGTGGGCGCTGCTGCTCCATTACAGGAAGCAGCGGTAACGGCACTTAATTTTGGGGATGAATATTACATCAATTTGCAGAAGTCGTATACCGAAAAAAAAGATTATTTTCTGAACGGGCTTGATCAGCTGGGTCTGAATTATACAGTTCCCCAGGGAGCATATTATGTGATGGTTGATATTTCTGAATTTGGTGCGACCAACGATATCGAATTTTGTGAATGGATGGCCTGCGAAGTGGGAGTTGCAGCGGTCCCTGGGTCCAGTTTCTTCCAGGAAGAGGTGCATCATTTAATCCGGTTTCATTTTGCAAAAAATGAAGAAACATTGGCAAGGGCTCTCAAAGCATTGGGAGATTTACATACTAAAGCAAAACAGAAGAAATGGGTGAAATGATTGGGTCTGCAACGAATCAAAATATCTTAGGGATATTGCAAAAAAAAGCTGATGGACTAAATATCCACCAGCTTTTTTTCATTAAGATATTTTTCCGGATTATTTACCTACAGAGCTTGCTAAATTCCCGAACATATAAGTTAAGGAGAACTCCAGTGTTGTAATTTTAAGTGTTCCGGTCATATCATTTGTATAAGGTTTGTACCACAAGTTGCGAAGCCCGTAATCATAACTTACGCTGTAAATCATCTTGCCAATTTCAAATCCGGCTCCAACACCAACTCCGTAATCTACTTTTGCAAGATTTCCCCTTGAATATATATCCTGGATAGGGACAGTTTGATTAAGACCACCGGTGGAAATTACTTGCGGATTTTTTTCGCTTCCTCCCAAACCAAGCCCAACATAGGGACCTCCCTGAACAACGAATTTGAATTTACTGGAGAATGGAATTTTATAAGCCAGATTCAATGGGATATCAAAGAAACTGATTTTTGCCTTTCCATTGAGATTAGATGCATTTCCAAGCGCGTAATTACTTCTATTCTTTAAATTATAACCTTTTAATGAATAAAGCAATCCGGTGTTCAGGAAAAGATTCTTATGCAGGTTAAAATCAATGACCGGGCCCAGGTGAAAACCGTATAAGGGATCCGGTGAGTAAGGATTATCGGCCAAAGTCATTGACATATTGGCAATATTAAGGCCTCCTTTGACACCAATCATTTGTGCATTAGCAAATTGCACTAATAAAGTAAAAGCAATTGCATAAATCAGTTTTGTTTTCATTCAATCGATAAAATTAATTTTGCCTACTCTTAAGTTTTTCAGCATTCACTCCCTACCAAGTAGGTGCCGCACTTCTCCTATTCATAGGACAGTAAGGGGGCAAAGATAAAATATTTTTTGTTCTTCAGGCTAAATCCCGAAAGAACTCTTTAACTTATCAAAAATAGTGCCCCAAAAGTACTCATTAAACTTATCTTAAATGTAATATTCGATATTATCTATCCAGCCCGCTTTGATCGCCAACATAATTAATTCAGAAGCATTGGAGACTTCCACTTTTCTGAAAATATTCTTACGGTGAGTATTTACCGTGTGGTAACTAATATTTCTCCTTGATGCAATCTCTTTGGTTGTCAATCCGTCAGCGATTAGTTTTACAATTTCAATTTCAGAAGGAGTCAATGTTTTAGGGTCTTCAGCAATATATTTTGATTCGCTTATATCGAGGAAAAGGTCAAGAATTTCATCTGAATAAAATTTTCTCGATTTCAACGTTGATTCAATAGCAGAAAAGATTTCGTCCTTGTCAGCAGTCTTATAAATAATATTCTTAATGCCCGATTTTGTCAGTTCGGCAAACTCCTGCTTGCTGATGGTATTGGTAAGAATCAGTATCGATAATTGGGGATATTTCAGCCGAATGATTCTCAGATCATCAAGTCCATCATAATCAATATTCACATAATCTGTTATCAACAGCTCTGCAGAGCCGCTGTCCAGTAACTTTAAGAGTTCATGTTTTGTTGCCGCAACTCCTGTAACTGTATAGTCACGATCTGCCATAATCAGTGACTTCAACGCTTCTACTACCAGGAACTGGGAATCCGCTATAATTACCTTATTTATCTTTTCCATCGCTTATTACAATACTTAACTGGTAGATTAAGTATCCTTTTTTTAGATTCTTAAGGCTCGCAAGATAAACAAAATCAGCCAATTTTCACAGAGGTCATGGTTAATGAACCCATCACCGCTTTATCATTAAAAAAAGAGATCTGTTCATTTTCCCCTTTTAAGGCGAGAGTGTAAAGCAGTGGAAGGTAATGTTCGGGTGTAGGTACAGCCATTTGTACCTCCCTTCCAAGTAACATGTAGTTTATCAGTTCTTTATGGTTGTTGCTCAAAATATGTTTTTTTATTTTATCGTTTGCATATATTGCCCAGTCAAAACCATGTTCTGGTTCATCGACCTTATCCCAGGCTACCATCCGGAGGTTGTGCACAATATTCCCGCTCCCAATAATCAGTACCCCTTTATTCCTTAACGAGGAAAGTTCCTTAGCCAGATCATAATGGAATTGGGGGGACTGATTATAGTCGAGACTCATTTCAATGACTGGGATGTCTGCCATCGGATAAATATTGCGGATGACACTCCATGCACCGTGATCCAATCCCCATTTTTGATCAAGTTCAACTGGGGTCTTTTTTAAAGTATTTTTGGTCAGATAGGCCAATTCAGGACTTCCTGGTGCCGGATATTGAACCTCGAATAATTGTCTGGGAAATCCTCCGAAATCATGAATGGTTGGAGGTTTTGTCATTGCTGTGACAAAAGTTCCGTTTGTCTCCCAATGGGCAGATATACACAGAATTGCTTTTGGGCGGGGAATAGATTCGCCGAGTTTCCGCCATGAGTGTACAAATTCATTCTCTTCAATTGCATACATTGGGCTTCCGTGTCCGACAAAAAGTACAGGCATCCGCTCACTGTTTTCAGTGGAGGCATCTAAATCTTTCAATGAATTGTTATCCATGATGTTAAAAGCTATTGGGAACAGCATTGCCGATCGCATAAAAGATCGTCTGTTCATGATAAAGTTATTTGTTCGATAAAGATATGAATGGGTAAAAAAACTTTCCTTGCTACTAACAGATTATTGAATTACAGTTTGCATTTGGCTGCTAGCTGCTGGCTAAATTGCCTACATTTAATTGACATTTATTCATAACATTGTTCTGAATGATACTAAATTATCCTGGTAAAAATCTGCCGGAGGCCTGCTACCAATTGCCAGCTGCAATCAGAACACTAGTTAGATTGGATACTATTGCTATAAGGCCTATTACATTTAGTAGCTAAATATACTGACCTTAAAGGAACAGAAATCACTAACACCTGCCTAATCGGGCAAGTTTAGTGATTTCGGATATTAATCTGAATAATTATTCCGCTTTTTTTACCAGTTCAATATCACAATTAATCTTCACCTCTTCGCCAACAAGTACCCCACCTGTTTCAAGTGCTGCATTCCAGGTTAAACCCCAATCCTTACGGTTGATTTTCCCGGTGATGGCGAACCCTGCTTTTACGTTTCCCCATGGATCAGCATTGACACCGCCAAATTCCACGGATAAAGTAGTTGGATTTGTAACCCCTTTGATGGTCAGGTCGCCAGTGAGGTCATAAAGATCATCGCCCAGATCCTTTAAGCCATTACCGGTAAAGGTGATCTTGGGATAGTTTTCAACATCGAAGAAATCACCGCTTTTTAAATGTCCGTCCCTGTCGGCTATTTCTGTATCTACTGAGGCCGTATCTAATGAGAAGGAGATTACCGATTTGGAAAAGTCATTTCCAACGGTTGAGACTTCGCCTTCGAATTCCCTGAAACTTCCTAAAACGTTTGAAATCATCAGATGTTTTACTTTAAACCCGATTTTGCTGTGTGTTGGGTCAATTGCCCATTTTGTTGTTTCCTGTGTGCTCATAATAATTGTTTATTTGTTTTTTGATTTTGAATTATTTCTATTGTTTTTACAATGCAAAGGTGCATCGAACAGATAAGCCGATGGTAACAGTTTTCAGAAAGGTTGTGGTATATTTAGGAAATAATACTTTTTGTCATTTCCCTGAACCGGCTTGGGGTTATCTCCATTTTGGCATGAAAGACCCGGGTAAAGTACGATTTTTCGTTGTATCCCAGATCATATCCAATCTCAGAAACAGTTTTATCAGTATAAAGTAACATCCTCTTAGCCTCAATAAGTTTGCGGGTCTCTATAATTTCAGAAACGCTTTTTCGAAAATTATTCTGGCAAACGATATTCAGGTTCCGTTCCGACATATTCAATTTATTGGCATAAAAGGAAACTCCCTCATTGCGATGATAGTTTTCTTCGAGGATTTTAAGGAAGTTATTGAAAGTCACTACCTGAGATGCCTTAGCAACATTTTCCGCAGGCGAGTTCCTTTTCCGCTCTGCGTCAATCATGGCGACAAGTCCGCTCAGAAGGTAACGTATGGTGGTATGGTCAACAAGTTCCTGATTGTATTCGCCGTTGATTATCTGGCACAGGTTGATAAAACGATTGATACAGCTACCCTTGGAGAGTGGGATATTGGTTGAGGTAAAGAAATTGGAATAAAAACTCAGCTTGGAATCGGGGATAAAGGCTGTTTTATAGTTGATAACCCATCCTCTTAAATTGTGGTCAGGCACTAGTTTGTGCATTTTCCCCATGGAAACATAACAGGCAACCGGGGCTTCGAGAGATTCCTTCTTAAAATCGATAAAATGTTCGAGACTGCCTTGGGTAATAATTATAAGCTCCTCAAATTCATGAAAATGAGAGTCATAAGTTCTGGATCGAATATCTTCGACGAGCTCCCGGGTCAGTTCAAATATGTGAAATGGCTTATCCATGAGTGACGAAAGTAGTCATATTTTGTTTAAATTGAATTAAATTAGGGCAGAAATTTGAGTTCTGCCCTAATGTTAACTGACCTTCCTACATTATGACTGTCAGGAGAATATTCCTGCAGAGACTAATCATAGTGCAGGTTCATATTACAGGCGACTAGGAATTGAATATTTTGCCTAAAAAGCTTTTTTTCTCGTTCGTCGCCGAAACCGGTTCTTCCTGTTTAATTGAAAGATGTTTAACCTTTTCAAATGCCTGCGAAAGATCATTGATAATGTCTTCGACATGCTCAATACCAACAGACAAACGGATCAGTCCGGGAACAACACCTGATGAGGCCTGTTCTTCAGCAGACAATTGCTGGTGGGTGGTCGATGCCGGATGGATAATCAGGGTTTTTGAATCACCTACGTTCGCAAGATGACTTACCAGTTTGAGGCTATTGATAAACAGATCGGCTGCCTCTGTTCCCCCTTTGATATGAAATGACAAGACACCACCAAAGCCAACTTTAAGATATTTTTTGGCCAGATCGTGGTAAGGACTTGATTTCAATCCGGGGTAATTGACTTTAACAACCTGTTCATGGTCAGATAACCAATCTGCAATGATTCTTGCATTTCCTACATGTCGTTCAACGCGGAGCGAAAGCGTTTCAAGCCCTTGCAATAAAAGAAATGCATTGAACGGGCTCAGGCAGGAGCCGTAATCACGTAGTCCTTCCACTCTTGCCCGGATGGCAAAGGCAATGTTTCCAAAAGGACCGTTGGCACCGAATACGTCCCAAAATTTCAATCCGTGATAACCTTCAGAAGGTTCTGTAAATTGAGGAAATTTTCCGTTTGCCCAATCAAAATTTCCTGCATCGACAATCACACCACCAATGCTCGTTCCATGACCTCCAATCCATTTGGTAGCTGACTGGACCACCACATTAGCCCCATGTTCGATAGGTCGGAACAAGTATCCTGCTGTTCCAAAGGTATTATCCACGACCAATGGAAGGCCATGTTTTTTTGCAATTGCCGCAATGGCATCAAAGTCGGGAATATTGAATTCCGGATTACCAATTGTTTCAAGGTAGATTGCTTTTGTATTGGCATCAATGGCCTTTTCAAAATCGGAGGGATTATCCCCGTTTACAAATTTCACCTGGATTCCCAGTCTTTTAAACTGGACTTTGAATTGATTGTAGGTTCCCCCATAAAGGAATGAGGTTGAAACCAGGTTGTCCCCGGCCTGAAGAATATTGGTCAGTGCAATAAACTGTGCCGCCTGACCGGAAGAAGTGGCTACTGCAGCAACTCCCCCTTCAAGTGCGGCAATCCGTTTTTCAAAGACATCAGTCGTCGGGTTCATAAGCCGGGTGTAGATGTTCCCAAACTCTTTAAGTCCGAATAAATTTGCCGCATGTTCGGCATTGTTAAAAACATAAGATGTTGTCTGATAGATAGGTACTGCCCTGGAGTTCGTGGTTGAGTCAACTTCCTGTCCTGCATGAACCTGCAGCGTTTCAAATTTCAAAGTTTGTTCTGACATGATGAATGTTTTTTAAATTATAAAAAGTCGAAAAATATGTTGATTGTTAAGGCATTACGATTTTTGATTTGAATTTTTCAGATTATTTGCCCTTCCCGGACCCGCATCATACTGAGGGACGCTGATCAGAAATTAATGTTGGCGGAAGTGGTGACCAAAGTGTTAGAAACACATTCGCCACGAAAAACCATTGCAACAACAGCAACCGGAAACCAAAGATTGGGTTCCGGCGATCAGGAGTGAACGAAATGCTGAAATTGGATTCATTGATATTTTTTATTAACCGGGACAAATATCTGAACCAATTATGAATTAAAACATACCTGTTTCCCGGTATTTTTGAAGATATTCATCACCCTATAAATAGGTATTACAGGGGCCTGGAAAAATTGGTGAAATCTATTAAAAGCCTTATTGGTTAAGGCTTTCCTGAATAATTAACGGAATTGGATCCGCTAATCTTAATTTATTGTATGAATCAGAATTGCAGGAAAATGTGCAAACTTGTTTAGGAGATTAGGATAGGAGACAAACTATTTTTCAGAAACCAGCTGATCAATCAATCTATTAAATTCCTTCTTAAATTCATCGTAGAATTTCCCGGTAGCAGGACCACTGAAACCGGTATGGACTTTACGGACATTCCCTTTCCTGTCAATAAACAGAGTGGTTGGAAAAGCTGCGATTCCGTTTAAAGCAGGCAAAGCTTTTGAGGCCGATTCTATACTTGATTTTCCGGCGAAAAGAATTTCATAATCGATGCCAAGGCGGGTTTTGAAGTTTGCCAACGATTTTCTGGCCGATTCAAAATCGTCTTTCCTTTCAAACCCCAATCCTACAATTTCTATTCCACGTTGACGGTTACACTTGTACCATGAGGATAAAAACGTATTCTCATCCAGGCAGTTAGGGCACCAGCTGCCCAAAATAGTGATGATTACAACTTTCCCTTTATAGTTAGCATCAGAAAGCGAAACCTGCTTCCCTTGGAGATTTGGGAATGTAAACCCGACTGTTGTGAATCCTTCCTTAAGGTGGGAGGCTGAATAGGGATAGGGTAAACTGGCTTTAGGATTGCGTTTCCCTTTAATTTTGGAGGTTTGGCGCAGGGTGACAAATTCACCCGAGAAGGTGGTGTCACTCATAAACTCTCCCTTAACAAGGTAGGGAGTCGATCCGCCAAAAGCCGATAATGAAAATATTTTCCCGTGAATAACCCCCTCAAAGAAGCGGTAATCGCCTGTTTCTTCAAGGATTGATCCGGTTAATACAGATCCTTTTTGGATAAAATTCCCTACCGTTTTTTCGGTATTTACTGACGCGATGATATTTATATCCCATGTTCCATCGAGAGAAGCAGATGGTGGGTCATTATTTGCCGGGAAACGGGGGAGATTTCCATGTTCTGCCTTGAATGGAACCTTTGTCATTTCCCTGTTAACCGCTGTTTTGATAAAATCCCCCTCAAAAGTATTTTTAGTGAGCTTTCCTTTTAATACAACATCGTAAAGATCTATCGGGATTGAAACCGAATCATTATTGTAGCAGACTTTATTTGTCTTAAAACGATCTTCTCCATTAATCAGGAGCACGGTTGTGCTGTCAGCGCTTTCGCCTCTGACTTCAAAAATAAAAGGGATTTCGTGTTCAGGCAATTGAAAGGTTCCCCTCCATAAACCCTCTTTCAACGGTACAAATCCTGAATGACACGAGGTCAAAAGCACAGCACAAAAAGTAACAGTAACAAGAACGGCTGCATAGATATTTCTCATATCAAAATGGTTATGGCATAATTAATCAAGATTATTGCCGGATGGCACCGGGAATTATCCCATTGTATATAATTTATTGTGATTCCTGGGGCTGAAATAATTAGGAGAAAATTGTACGATTTTTTTAAGTTAGATCCGTTACCGGGGATAATAGCGCAAGGCCTTAAATCCTACGAGTTGTTTTTTATTTTCATCCCATAATCTTAATTTCAGGGACTTCAGGCTGGAGAAGAAAGTGACAGGTTTAACTTCCTGGAAAACTGTATTTTCTTTATAACAGGCCGGGAGTTTGTAATTGGGAATCTTGGGGCTCAGATGATGGATATGGTGAAACCCTATATTGCCGGTAAACCATTGAAGAACCTTGGGAAGTTTGAAATAGGAACTTCCTGAAAGGGCGATCTCCTTATAATTCCATTCCTGTGCCCGTTTCCAAACTACATTTTCATACTGATGCTGGACATAAAAAAGCCAGACCCCATGTACCGATGCGATGTAGAGTACCGGCAGCTGGATTAAAAGGTAGGTTTTCCAGCCAAGTCCCCACATCGCCAGTATGATTATTGCGATTAAAGCAAGGTTACTAAGGTGAAGATACAGATGTTCCTTTCGGCTCATGTTGTTTTTTGGTAACCGATTTTGAAAGACAAAAACCAGGAAGGGGGCGATTCCCAACAGAAAGAGCGGATGACGGTAGAAGCGGTAAACAAATTTTTTCCATGGGGATAAATTCAGGAACTCTTCAATGGTTAGCGTTTTGACATCGCCTACACCCCGCTTGTCAAGGTTACCTACGGTTGCATGGTGTTCCTTGTGTTCGTGAGTCCATTTATCATATGGAGTAAAGGTTATTAGTCCGGTAACAATACCCACGATACGACTGAGCTTTTTGGATTTAAAGAATGATCCATGTCCGCAGTCGTGGAAAATAATAAAAATCCGTACCATAAATCCTGCAGCAAAAACGGATAGAAACAGCGTAAGCAAATAAGAGACTTTCAGACTCCAAACCATAACGGCCCAAAGTAAAAAATAGGGGATTACCGAATTGGATATTTGCCACCAACTCCTTACCGGGTCCGAAAAATTGTATTTGGAGACAATTTCTATCCACGACAGGGAGCTATTCGCGTTGATATTTTCAGTTTTCATTACTTACATTTTTAATATTGCGGCATCGCAACGAATTAATTACTCAGAATAGTTTTTGGAAATCCAGGCGGAAAGGGAAGGATACCTGCAAAGGTAATGCCTAAGCGGAGGATTTGTTCAATGTTTAACTAATTATTTGGACTAAATTACTTGCTATTGATCTGAAAAATATGGATATTGCATTGTAATTAAAGCAGATCCGGAATAAATTATAAAATCTATTATTCTAATCATTTATCCAATGAAGAAGATCGTAATTTTTTGTGATGGCACATGGAATACTCCGGACGAGAGGATTGATGGGAAACTCTGTCAGACAAATGTGGTTAAAATGGCCAAGGCGCTTTCGGCTGTTTCCAATGACGGTATGCCCCAGTTGCTCTATTATAATTCCGGTATTGGAACAGAGGGAAACTTACTCTCTAGGGTTTATGACGGTGCCACAGGGACAGGTATTTCTGAAAATATTTTGCAAGCCTATCGTTTTCTCATTACAAACTACGAAAGGGATGATGAATTGTTCTTTTTTGGATTTAGCAGAGGCGCTTTTACAGTTCGCAGCCTGGCGGGGCTGATCAGGAACTCCGGAATTTTATTGCCGGAAAACAAGGATCAGATTCCCAGGGCTTATCGCCTTTACCGGTCTCGTAAACCTGAACACCAACCCCGTGAAGTTGAAGCTACACTTTTCAGAAAAACTTATGCTGTTGAAGAGACTACAAAAATAAAATTCATAGGGGTATGGGATACTGTAGGGGCATTAGGTAATCCATTGTTTCTGAACGGAATCGTCAGCAAAAGAAATGGATTTCATGATACTGATTTGTCGACCAAAGTAAATTTCGCTTATCAGGCCCTTGCCATCGATGAGAAACGGAAAAATTTTGAATCAACTTTATGGCACCAGCAAAAAGACTCAGGAAATCAGGTACTTGAACAAGTTTGGTTCACCGGCGTACATAGTGATGTTGGTGGTGGGTATCTTGAAAATGGGCTATCCGATGTTGCACTGGCATGGATGCTTGAAAGGGCCCAAAACTGTCAGTTAAAATTTGATCCCATTCCCTTGAATCCTAATGCTATGGCTATGAAACATGAATCGTACAGCGGATTTTACAGGCTGAGGCCTCAGTATTTAAGACCCATAGATATAGTAATACCAGGAAGAGGAATTACCAATGAATTCTTGCATTCTTCTGTAATAGAGCGATACAGGACTAATCCGACCTACCGGCCAAAGAATCTGATTGAGTATTTTAAACGGCATCCTGTTGCGATCGCGGACAAATGAATTTTATCCCGGAGTTCTCTGAAACCTCCCGGAACGAATACATGATGCATCGGGGAACTCCTGGAATCTTCAAATTGTGAACAAATGATGGGTTGTTGATCGGGAATGTAGATTAATTTCCAATCAAAGAGTTTAGTCAAACAACTCCTTTAGACCACCGATATAGTCTGACTCCCACCCCTCTGCAATATTTTCGTAAGCTTCATCCGGAATATTTGTCTGGTGAACCTCAACATTAGTGCCTTGTTTATCCGGATGGAGTTTAATAGTCACAATTGAATCTGAATCCTCTCCAAAAAACCAGCTCTGCACGATTTTCTCGTTAGGGACAAACTCGATATTTCGACCCGCAATCTCACCGTCCCAAAGCGAAAATTCACTTCCGGGTTCGGTACTCATCACTGCGGTTTCACCGGTCCAGATCTCAATCATCACTGGGTTTGTAAGGGCATTATACAAATCAGAGGGCGAGGCTTCCAGTTTAAAATATTTTTTAAAATCTCTCATTTGGTTAAAATTTATAGACTAATCCTAAAGTAAACAGCTCTTCAAATTGCAATTTTGGTTTTTGGCCAATTACAGTCCCGGTTGCATTCAAAACCGGAAATTTGGTATTGTAATCATAAATCATCATAGTCATAACCCGAACATTGATAAACCGGTTGACCTGCATAATGAGTGTCTGATCCCATTCTGCAGAGACTTTCTGAAAAAAGTCTTTATAATTATCAAAGAATTCGCCTTTGGTATCATAGGTGATATTATCCGAAATCTTTAGATGCCAGTTTGACTTTATGATCAGACCGGGCTCCCAAAGGGATTTGGCTCCGGGTGGAAATCCGTATTTTAATGGGGAGATCAAAAGCGTATCCCTAATATAGGTAGTTTTTGAGGTAATCGGAGAAAGGAAAAGGGAAAAGTCTTTATTCGGTTTATAATCAAGACCTAATGATAATGTCAGGTAACCTGGAGCCATGAATGCTGAAATCGGGTGTACTTTATCCGGATAAGCATATCCATTGGCAATTTGGGTTTTAAAGTCCGACTCGACCGAATAGTACCATTTCTTAAAAGCCTGGTATCCAAACCGACTTTGAAATTCTATTTTATCATCGTTTTTTTCTAAACCTGTTGTTTTGCTCTTGGTGATCCCGTAGCGGAATTCTGCTCCGTTTTCCCATTTGACCTTATCCTTCGAATAGTTTGCATTGTATTTACCAATAGCCAGCAAGAGAAGTGAACTTTCACCCCCCTTTGCCCAGTTTGATAATGAAGTCTGCGTAAATCCAAGCGAGCCGTTTCCTTTAAGTGTCCATGGCGGAAGTACAACCTTTTTCAGCTCAACTTTTTTCAACTTTTTGTCAGGGTCTTTGGTTTCAAAAGAAGTATACCGGTTTTGTTTTTTTGAGATCCTGGTCAGGATGACACCATCATCGATGATCAGTTTTATTAGGCCTTTTCCACTATTAATCAAAGCTATACTAAGCGAATCCTGTTGGGCATTTTTTACAAACATTCTTAGGGGTTTCATGGATCGGTTTGCTGTCCATAAACTGGTTTGTTCATTGTTTAAATTGGATAACCTGATCAATGTAGAATCAGTCTCGGCATGAGCAACCAGGTAATGAAGTGCAATCCGCAGAGAATCATTGATTATACCAATCGTCTTTTCGTTGTAGGAAGCTAGCTGTGCCGTATTTTGCTCAGCCACAGATTTCTTATACTCCTTTATTCTTAAATCAGTTCTTGCGGCAATATAGTTGGTCCGGTAATTAAAGTTTATTTTATCACGAATGCGGATCTGTATCGAATCATTATAGATCTTGCGGTAGTTATTAAAGAGCTGATTAATGGTCGAATCCATTGCAAAACCTGTTACATTCGATGGAAATCGTAATGCAGAAATTTGTAAATTAAGTTTTTTCACAAATTCAGGAGGAAGCTCCTTCTGCCTTCCCAATAATACATTTGGTTCTCCATCAGGTACATGAGGTGCCTTAGACAATCCAGACTCCATAACCATCATTGGAACAACTATATCGCTGTCATTCAGATTATTAAAAATATCTTTCCGGATATTCGATATTCTTTTGGTCATTTCCTCTTCCGAAACATAGCCAGGAACATCTTTTAAATCCCGGATGTCCTCCGAGTGTCGATTGATCAGATAAACCACTTTGCCATCTTTCAACAACTTTCTCAGATTAAAAACCACAGTATCCAATGGATCATTCTCAGCATAGTTCAAAACCCCCTGAATTGGTTTCTTATATTGATCATCATTAAGGTACCACTCTTTACATGAATAGAGTAATTTATTTAGAAAACCGACACTCCATTTCAAAGAGTCGCTTGGTTGATATCCTTGAAGTTGCTCTATCCGGGGAAGTGTTTTGCCCATGTTTTCGGCTTGAAGCTGACCGGCCGTGAGCGCAAACGAAAAAATAACAGATAAAATTGCCGTTTTTGTGGTCATCATTAACATATTTGTAATTTCCAAAGGTCAAAAATAGGTAAAAGCGAATTATATTTGAAAACTTTTAACGTAATTTGGGAATTCGTACTGAATGACAAATATTATTTCCGGATCAAAACTATCACCTTGTATAATATAT
>CAIXZH010000066.1 GCA_903923905.1 uncultured Bacteroidia bacterium | reverse complement strand
TTGAAAGATATGTCAGTCCATATTTGAATAAACTTTGAGCTCTTCTCCCATGCTTTTTGATCTTGATTGGGCGAATAGAATTTAAGAATATTCCAACCTTGTATGCCCAGACAAAAGCAACCAGTACCAGTGCAAAGAGCTTGTTAATTCTGTCGATATCTGTCAAACAGTTTGAACCCTGCAAAGAGCACAGATAAATAAGCCAAAGAACTCTATTCGGGCCAGATTCATTTTGTTCCCGAATAGTTGCGATAATGTTGAGAATAAAATGCTATTTTTACTCTCAACCCTGGTGTTCATGTATCCTGGAGTCATTCGTGGTTGTTTTTCTCCTATGATACTAAATATCAGGGTTTTATGTTGATAATCTTGCTAAAGTTATCACCAAGTTATTAACATATGTCATTCAATATCAGATCATTATAATTTTTGTCATGTACTAAGCGAAAATAATTAAACAGATCAGATCGTTTAACCTTCTGTTTAAAGCAGCAAGTGAGACAGGCTTTAAAAAATATTTTGTCATGCGGAAAAACAAAATTCTAACACTGAAATGGCTACTTCCATCTCTTGCCATACTATTTATTTATTCAGATTTATATTCCCAAAACTCCCGTCCAACCGGACAGCCCGACCGCAGCCCCTCAATGGATGTCCTCCCCGGGTTTATTAATCCGCCCAAAGGATACGGTGACGTTCCCTTTTTTTGGTGGATTGGGGATACCCTGACCCGGGAGCACCTGACCTGGGAACTCGACCGGCTGAAAGATAAAGGGATTTCCAGTCTGCAGATCAATTACTGCCACACTGATAATGGTGGAATCTCCTACGGTCTTTCGATGCCAAGTAAGCCTCCCCTGTTTTCCGGGGCCTGGTGGAAATTACTGAAATGGTTTATCCCCGAAGCAAAAAAACGAGGGATGTCAGTAAGTCTGAGCGACTACACCCTTGGGTTAGGACAGGGATTCAGCTTCGATGAGGCTTTAAAGGAGAACCCCGACCTGAACGGTTCATTGATTAAATGCACCTTTCTGGTACTTAATAAGGCAGGATCTATAAAAGTGCCGGGGAATCTGTTAAATATAACTGCCTTTAAGATTGACGGAAATAAAGAAAAGACCTCTTCCCGCAAGGATCTGATGAAACAGGTTAAAAACGGGACTTTAATCTATGACTTTGGAAATGAATCGTGGCGGATATTTTGTGTTTATCCCGAAAAACAGGTACCATCGTTTGATCCGATGAATCCGGCAAGCGGAAAAGCGTATAACTGTCATTTTTTCGGGAAATTCGAGCAGGCCTTTCCGGGTGAAGGGGGCCAAGGGCTGAACTTCTTCTTTTCGGATGAACTTGACTTTCACCTGAGTGGAAACCTCTGGAATAAAAATTTTGCCGGAGAATTCAAAAAGCGAAAAGGGTACGATGTTGTCCCCTTTCTTGATGCCCTGTTCACAGACATTGGCAACAAAACAGCTAAAATAAGAATGGATTATAACGATGTTTTGGTAAGTCTGAGCGAAGAGAATTTTTTTAAACCTGTTTACCAGTGGCACGAGGAGCGTGGAATGATCTTCGGCTGCGATCATTCAGGGCGGGGCAGGAATGTGACTGAATTTGGTGATTATTTCCGCACCCACCGCTGGAACCAGGGGCCGGGGTCCGATCAGCCAAAACTTGCAAAAGATATCATTAAAGCTAAGGTAGCCTCCTCAATAGCCCACCTATACCTGCGGCCCCGTGTCTGGCTCGAAGGTTTTTACGGCAGCGGATGGGGAACCACAACATCAGATGTTGCAGATGCTATATTCGGCAATTTTGTAGCCGGCTATAACCTGCTGTCATTCCATGGATTATATTATACAACATACGGCGGTTGGTGGGAATGGGCTCCTCCATGCAATCATTACCACATGCCATATTGGAATCACATTGATCCGCTCATGGAGTGCGTTCAGCGCCTCTCCTATACCCTATCACAGGGACACCATTGCTGCGATGTGGCAGTGCTATACCCGGTTGAGGCAGTGATTGCCGACCAGGGTGACGATACCTCAGTGAAAGCTGCATTTCAGGCCGGCGAAGCTCTCTACGCCAAAAATATTGACTTCGATTTTATGGACTTCGAATCACTGGCCCGGTGTGCCGTTAAAAATGGGGAACTGGCAGTATCCGGTGAGACCTATAAGGTGCTGGTTGTGCCTTCGATGAAAGCAATCCGGTTTGCCTCATTAATGAAACTGGCAGAATTTAAAAAGGCCGGAGGAATCATCGTGAACCTTGGTGATTTGCCTGAAGCCACTGAGAAAAGTGGAACCAATGACAAAGAGGTGAATGATTTAGTCTCCCAAATATTCTCTTCCGGGAAAAATATTGCAAAATGCAACATAGGCGCAGAGGTTCCTGGCGCGATACAAGATCTGTATCATCCTCATTTTAAAGTATTAACTCCGGTTTCGAAGCCTTCATATAATATGCATCGCCGGATTGGGAAGAGGGATATCTTTGCCCTTTATAACTTCCCCCGCGGAACCAAATGCTTTTTTAAGGCCAAAGGTTCCGTTGAGCTTTGGAACCCCTGGAACGGGAAAGTGACCTCACTCGACGCGTTTGCAAAACCTGCAGCCGATGGAACAGAACTGGAACTACCCCTCACCGAAAAGGAGATTCAACTGATTGTTTTTAACCCGGATGAAAATTCACCGAAGAAAATTCCGGTCCAGCCCGACTTTAAAACAGAACCTTCAATAAAATTGATCCTTGCAGGAAATTGGGAATCGGAACTTAAACCTGCACTCAGCAACAAGTGGGCTGATTATGAATTCCCGGCATTTGACGGATTCATTGGTGCTCAGATACGTCAGCCTTATTTTAGTGAAAATGTGGCGTTTAAAGGTGAAAAGCTGACTTTCGATGAAAACTGGAAAAATATTACCTGCGGATTCGGCCCACAATTTTTAAAACTTGGGGCTTTACCCTTATTACCTACTGTAGCTGAACTGGCCAAACTGGAACCTCAAAAACCCGGAGACGAAACTTCAATAAATGGAATCAAATACCAATGGGAAGAATACTGTTTTTCATGGCAGCATGGGGTTGAGAATGATCCCGGACATCAGGGTTATCACGGGCTTAAAGGGCAGATGTACGACGACTTTATCCGCCTTGGCGCACCGGCAGAAGAGAAGATGTCCAAAATTCACATCCCAGAAGAAACAGGCAATTACTATATCCTAAGTACATCGGTAATTGCAAATGATAAAGGCAATTATGATATTCTGACAGGGAAAGAAAAGCCAACAAAATTATTCGTTAATCATTCGGCGGTGGACCTGAAATCGAAAGCAATCCGGTTAAATAAGGGAGCCAATGCGGTTTTGGCCGTTTATTCCAAATCGTGCGAAACTTTTCTCACATTCAGAAAACCGGGAGTTCCCAAACCCCTGAAACAGCCAATTTCAATGTGTTGGTTTAACGATACAGGAATACTTCCTTTCGATTTTTCCTTCCCAAGCGGAGCTAAATCTGCCCTGTTCGCCTTTGAATCGGCACCCGGATTAATCTCATTTAAGTTTGAGGCCTACGGAAAGGTGACGATTTGGGTGGATGGCCTGGAAGTCAAACCTATCCCAGGATCTAAGCAAACTGATGGGTTGACCTCCTACAAGGTTGAACTCAGCCAAATCAAAATCAAGGGGGCACAGGTGGTTTTAAAAATTGAGTATCTACCGGGTTACAAAGGCGGCGCAGCACTACCACAATTCATTCGTCAAAACTGCGGGAAAGGGAGCATTGTTGCCGGAGACTGGTCAAAGATACAGGGTTTAAAAGCTTATTCTGGGGGTATATGGTACAGGAAAAAGCTTTTCATTGATCCCGCTGATTCCGGGAAACGATTGGAACTCGATTTGGGAAATGTAGTCTCAACTGCCGAGGTTTTAATCAATAGTAAAAGCGCGGGGATTAAGCTCACGTCCCCCTGGAGGTTCGATATATCAGGATTAACAATTGCCGGCGAAAACCGGATCGAAATCCTGGTATATAACACCCTGGCCAACCATTATACAACCATTCCTACGCGATACCCCGGCTCCCTGGTTTCCGGTTTACTCGGGCCGGTAACCCTTAATATTTTCAATCCGTAAAAAATTGCCTGCATTCAAGAGAATCACCTAAAAATCCTGCTTATTAAAAAAAAAATCTTATTACAAATTCGTTATTTAACAAAAAAAATAATAAAATAATATCCAATTAATTACGAGTGTTAACATTTATTTCAGATGCAAAAGAAGTAGCTTTGTAGACCCATTATCCTGCCGATTTCGATATGTTTATAACAAGTATATGCAAAAATGAAACGAGCATGTTCGATAACTATAAAAACGGATGAATATCTCACATGCGAGTTCCATCCGGCAATTAAAAAACAAATTAAAAACGGATGAAAAAACTAAGTTTATTGATCTTATTGGCATTGATTACATTAAGCGTATCTGCCCAGAAATTTGACCAGTTAGCAAAAACCCCTCCCATGGGATGGAACAGCTGGAACAAGTTTGCCTGTAATGTGAGTGAAAAACTCATTAAGCAAATGGCCGATGAGATGGTCGCAAGTGGCATGCAGAAAGCAGGGTATGAATATGTGGTTATTGACGACTGCTGGCAGGTTTCAAGGGATGAAAACGGGGAGATTGTGGTTGACAAAGACCGGTTTCCAAACGGGATGAAAAGTCTGGCCGATTATATCCATTCAAAAGGATTGAAATTCGGAATTTATTCATGTGCCGGAACAAAAACCTGTCAGGAACGTCCGGGGGGATTTGGACATGAATACCAGGATGCCCGCACCTATGCCCGATGGGGTGTTGACTATCTGAAATATGATTGGTGCTTCGCAACAACGCAGGATGCCCGCTCATCCTACGCCAATATGCGCGATGCACTTCATGCCGCGGGCCGGCCTATCGTTTTCAGCTTATGTGAATGGGGTACGGCGAAACCTTGGGAATGGGCAAAGGAAGTTGGGCACTTGTGGCGATCAACCGAGGATATTGTTGACCGATGGGATGCTATGATTGCCATTCTGGATAAGGAAAAAGAGTTGGCAAAATATGCAGGTCCGGGACACTGGAACGATCCGGATATGCTTGAGGTAGGCAACGGCGGAATGACCACCGAGGAATATAAAACCCATTTTTCATTGTGGTGTATGCTCGCAGCACCTTTAATTGCGGGGAATGATTTAGGAAATATGTCAACTGATACTAAAGAGATACTTACCAACAGCGAAATCATTGCCCTGGATCAGGATACCCTCGGCAAACAGGGCTTTTGCTTCCGGGATAACGGGAATTACCAGATTTGGATAAAAAAGCTGGCAAATAATGAAAAGGCAGCATGTTTATTAAACCGGAGTGATGAAGAGAAAACAGTACAGGTTGATTTTAATGTTCTTTTGAAAGCCAGTGGAGATTACTGGTCCTCTGATCCTTATAAACTCGAAGCTTACAAAGTTCGTGATCTGTGGGAACATAAGGAATTGAAACCGGATAAAAACCCATTATATCTAAAGCTTCCGCCTCATTCGGTAAAAGTGTTCAGATTCATAAAGAATTAATTGCCTCAACAAAAAATCTACCCTTCCTTGCAAACAGAGCAAGCGAAGGGTAGAATATTAGAGAACAAATAGTTCGACTGATTTAATACCCGCCATCCACAATCCAGGTTTTATTGGGGTTATCGTTTCGGACAGCCAGGTTATGTTTCACAAGTTCGCCGGTTTTCAGCCTGATCTCGTAGGGGACAAATTCACCGGGATATAGTCCTGATTTAAACGGTTCACCAATTTTAATCACTTTTAATCCACTAAATTGATTCTTTACACTTCTGGCCTTTTCTGATGTACTACTGAAGAAATCACAAGCCTCCCCAACCAGTTTCCAGTCATCCCGGGCCATACCTCCGAAAAACAACTCTGCAACACGCTGGCTGGTAATGTTCCTGAATGTTTCACTGGTAAAGTTTTGGTTATACTCCTTCCATTCCACTCCCACGGGTAAATTGATAACAAAACGTGAAGGGTCCAGTTTAAGGTCATATTCGATAGACGTAATTTCCACAATTAAGGTCTCCTTTTTCCCGTCAAGAATATAGATTTTCAACCCTTTTAATAGTTTGGTGACATTATCAAAAGTGTACTCACGACGGTTGTCTGATTCTTCAATTGACTTGTTTTTGCAGTAATCATTGATGAAATTACCTCTTGCTTTTGAAGTGATGGTCAGATTTAAAAGGCCATTCTTCTCATTCATGGTCAGTTTTGACCCCCTTTCTTTTGTCAATTTTTGTTCTTGAGAAAGAATGTTTGCCGGATTGAGCAATATTTGAAGCCACTCGGTAAAGTTGATTTCAGGTCCTGCTTTTATCCCTTCTTCAGTTTTAGGTAACCAGAGATATTGGGAATTGCCATCAAATGCTGCAACCCGATCTCCCTTGTCTACCCTCCATTTCACAGGATTTTCAAATGATTTCCAGATCGTATGATCCACCATCGGATATTCCGTACCAACAAGTGCAAAACTGTCATCAGAAATAGTTCTTACCTTTAGTTTGATAATCATGCTTTTGATCAGATGGGTCGCTTCAATAGAACTTGTTATAAAAATATCCGCTGCTTTGGCGGTACCATTCATAAAGGCATCGTTTTTAACTACAAACGGCGTAATAATTAACACGACAGCCAATAATGCCGCAATACTTAGGATTTTCCTGACTTTTGAACTAATCCCGAAAGTTCGTGATGTGCTATTTTTCATCTCTTCCATTTTACTTAATTGAATAATAATGTTCTGCTTAAGCAAAATTGGGGCATTGAGCTGAGTTTTGGGCTTAAGGCCTGACAAGATTTTTTCCATTTCACGGTATTCATTGGCACAATCGGGACAATGCTGAATATGTTCCAGTAAGCCAGTCAGTGATTTATGATCGATATCCTTATCGAACAGATTAACCATTTCCAATTTACATTCATTAAAGTCCATAACTTACCTACTTTGAATTAACGATTTTTGTTTTCAACTTGTCAATGCCATATTTAAACCGCGATTTAACCGTGGTAACAGGGACATCCAGGATTGCGGCAATTTCAGCAAAACTGAGATTGTCCAGGACTCTTAAGCTGATTGCTTCTGACTGTTCGTTGGGTAATTCGTTTAAAAGTTCTTCAATCCGGTTATATTCCTCTCTGTGGATTAAATTTTGCAGGGCATCTGCCTCCTGCAAATCAGAAGTTTGAATGAGTTTGTCAAGAACCTCGAACTTTAGTTTCCTGGTTTTCCGGTGATAATCGACACACGCATTCGAAATACTCTTGAACAAATAGAACTTAATGTTTTTAACGGAGCTTAAATGACTATTCTCCTGATAAAATTTGATAAATACCTCCTGAACAATATCCTGTGAATCAGCAAAACTCCCTGTCCGAAAAAATGCGAACCTGAATAGTTGATCCTGAAATTCGGTTATTACCTCCCCGAGCTCTTTCAATGTGCTATGGCCATTAGCTTTCCCCATTTCTGCGTTTTAAAGCATTTATCATCAAGACGTAATTGATGACTATAAAGACGTAATTAATTGGAATTTATTGATAAAATATTCTAAATGGTGGCGGGTTGTACCCTTACCCGTGGTTATTAATATTTAGTCCCCTTCAGGGCAATGACTACGAAAAGATTGAAATCGTCAACTTAATTCATGCCAGGACAGTCAGCCTATTTTTGTAAAGAAGACTATTTTGAATTCAAATACTTCGGTGCCTTTCGATATTTCGTTCCATTTTCGTAAGCATAAGCCATTTCAATAAGGATAGGTTCGCTCCACGCCCTGCCAAAAAAGGAGATCCCGACAGGCAACTCTTCAACAAAACCCATTGGGACCGTGATACTCGGATATCCCGCCTGGGCTGCTGCCGAAGAGGTCCCTATCTGAAAAGAATCCCCATTGATCAGGTCTGTTTTCCAGGCAGGCCCCCCGGTGGGAGCAATGATCGCATCGAGATCGCTGGCATTCATTACGCGATCGATCCCCTCTTCACGACTTCCCCGCAACATTTTAGCCAGTAACTCCTTATATTTTGGAGAGGATAACCCCTCTTTGAGTTGCGCCAGCTCCAGGAACTTCTGATTGAAATATCGTAATTCTATGGAGTCAGATTTATTAAAGGCAATAAGTTCTTCCACGTTTTTAACCGGCGCATTAGGGCCCAACGAACGGAAATACTTATTCAACCCGTCTTTATACTCATAAAACATAATCTCCATGGAATATCCCTCAACTTTCTTGTCATCAATCGGACCGATAGGAACAATAGTCGCACCCTGAGCTTTCAAAAAAGCAACAGCACTGTTAAACAGTGTATCTACCTTATAATTAATACCCAATGCAGATTTGTCTAAACCGATTCGCTTCCCTTTTAATCCATCCTTATGTAAAAATTGGGTATAGTCGGTGTAAAACTGTCCCTTGCTGGCCTGTGTTTTTTCGTCTGCTGAATCGACTCCGACAATCGCTCCAAGACAGATGGCTGCATCTCGAACGGTCCTCCCCATCGGTCCCGGAGTATCCTGAGTAAATGAAATGGGAATCACTCCTGATCTGCTTACGAGGCCGACAGTTGGTTTAATTCCAACAATACCATTGGTTTGGGAAGGACAAACAATCGATCCGTTTGTCTCTGTACCAATAGCGACCATGGTCAGGTTTGCAGCTACTGCCACTGCGGAGCCTGAACTCGAACCGCAGGGATTACGGCTTAAATCATATGGGTTTTTGGTTTGTCCCCCCACCCCGCTCCAGCCACTTGTCGAAAGCTGCCCCCGGAAATTGGCCCATTCGCTTAAATTTGCCTTACCAAGGATTACTGCCCCCTCATCCCTGAGCCGCCTGGCAATGAAACTGTCCTTCAACGGATGCGAATTTCTTAATGCCCTCGAACCCGCAGTGGTTGGCATTTTATCGTGAGTATCAATGTTATCTTTCAGTATCACCGGAATTCCAAACATCGGACCGTGACTTTTACCAGCAGCCAACTCCCGGTCCAGCTCCTCTGCAATCCGGATCGCATCAGGGTTTATGCAAATAATTGAGTTAAGTCCGGGACCATGTTTATCGATCGCCTCAATCCTGTCCAGATAGGCCTGGACCAGCTCTTGAATCGTAAACTTTTGATCTTTATATCCCTGTTGAATTTGCAGGATATCCTGCTCATCAAACCTAAAATCGGAGACTGATGGGCCAGATGCCTTCTTGTTATGACTCTGGCAGGTAATTGCAAGGACTGAAAAAATGATCAGAATTACCCGTTTAATCATCGGAACTAACTTACTCTTTGATTGCATAACTTTTAAGGTTATTTTGAATTGAAAATATTGCTCTATAACGAATCCTGAGGGTAAGAAAGCGTTCCTTCCTGCAGGTAGATTAATGATATGCAGCTTGCTCTTAGCTACTGGCGGCTAGCTTGAATGACAATAAATATTTAACTTTTATCCTTCGACTTGTTCTGAGAAGTACAACCTTCTACTGGCGAAAGTCTGCCAGCAGCCAGTTGCCAATTGCCAGATGCATTGAGAGCAAAATTTACATCACCCATACTAAACGGCTTAGAACAAAAAATATCAATCCGGCTGAAGGAAATTTGTAACAGGATTCAAATATTACCCTTAAAACTACAAAATTCAAAGAAGCTTTCCAATTGCCCCGGATCCTGTGTTTAATTTTGCTAAATTTGGTTTTTAAAACCTGACAGAAGATTTGTATGTTTCAGAAAGACTATATTTTAAGGATGATTGAGATGATCGGTGATTTGATTGCCGCCTTGTTGGGACTCATCAAAAAGGGGGATCTCGAGCAGGCAGAAAAGATGCTCGAAAGGGGTTATATGGAACTGCTCAGGCGCGATGCGGCTTTTTTCCAATTCATTCCCAAAGAAAAGCTGACTGATACCTTGATCAGGGAGCATCATTATGAGCACGGTCACCTTACTGTTCTGGCTGAATTATTCTTTGCAGAAGCCACCCTTACCGAGGCCCAGGGCAAGAGGCAATACAGTCTGATTTGTTATGAAAAGTCATTGACCCTGCTTGAATTCCTCGAGAAGGAGGATAGAACCTGGTCCGAAAAACGGGAAGAGCGGATTAAACTTTTAAAAACCAGGATTCTTGAGCTTTCAATGTGACCTACCAGCAATAAATTTCAATCTTAAAATTCTGAATATATTTGTCCCACATCTCTTTCAGAAGTACTAATCTGCAAAAAAAGACCCGAAAAACTATTTCTTTCAAACGAACCTTGCCTTATGAATAATTATAGCCTCCTTAAAATTTTAATCCTGTTGCTTCCTGTTCTAAGTTTAGGGATTGCCACTGCCCGGTCAGATAATCGAGATACCCAGCTTGAGCAGATGAAGGTGGATTACCGGAAGTGGATCGCCAACCAGGAAAACCATGATTTTCTCGTGGAATTCGATCCCGCTGCCAATGCGATCGGTATAAAAGATCCGCGCTTTTCGTGGGTGGTCAGGCTCGGCGGACTAGGACGGATGCAAACTGCCTATCAGATTCAGGTCGCCTCTTCACCTGAATTATTGAATTCTGGTCAGCCCGACCTATGGGACTCCGGCATTGTCTCCTCTGAAGAATCCACACAGATTACCTACAATGGTCATCCGCTGCAGTCCAATTCGGATTATTTCTGGCGGGTCAGGGTGCGGGATGAGACAGGTAAACTGCATCCTTATAATAAAGGTGAGAAATTTAGTACCGCCTTTCTGGATGGCTCTGATTGGAAGGCAAAATGGATCGGGCGGGGAAGTTCTGACGAGATCACCCCAAAAGTGGATTTGAGAATTCCCCCAAATACCAAACAAACTGAAGCCGATCTCAGGTCCCCCCTTTTCCGGAAAGAATTCACAATAGACCGGCCCATGCGCCGTGCCAGACTATTTGTCGCTGGTTTGGGTCTTTATGAAGCTCACCTGAATGGAGGACGGATTGGCAACCGGGTACTCTCCCCTGCAAAAACTGACTATCAAAAACGGATATTCTACGATACCTATGATGTGAGCAAGGAGCTCCGGAGCGGTCAGAATGCCATTGGGGTGATGCTTGGAAACGGTTGGTTCAATACTCCCGGGAAATGGTGGGGCTGGCGGATGCAGTGGTATGGCCTGCCACGCCTGATCCTTCAGCTGGAGATTACCTATTCGGATGGCTCATCCGCGAGGATTATCTCTGACGAAAGCTGGCGTTCGTCTCTTGGGCCAGTCACATTCAGCTGTATTTATGATGGTGAGGATTATGATGCCAGGCTGGAACAGTCAGGTTGGGATATGCAGGGATTCAATGACAGCCACTGGGACCCGGCCAACCTGGTCCCATCTCCGGGAGGGACACTGATTTCCAATTCATTGCAGCCTGAAGTCTCCAATGAAATCATCCATCCACTCACCGTTGCGGAGCCAAAACCCGCAGTCTATGTTTTCGATATGGGTCGCAACTTTTCAGGATGGGTCCGTATCCGCGCCAGGGGACCCGAAGGAACAACGATTAAATTAAGGTTTGCAGAAACGGTGATGCCCGATGGTACCCTTAACCGTAACTCTCTGGGACCAACACGGACAGAAGATAATTTTATTCTCAAAGGGAATGGGATCGAAACCTATGAACCTCACTTCACATACCACGGTTTTCAGTACGTCGAAGTAACGGGATATCCCGGTATTCCGACACCCGATGATCTGGAAGGGCAGTTTATTTATAACGGGATCAAACCGGCAGGATTCTTTGAGTGTGGAAACGATATTATAAACCGAATTCATTTCTGTACGGTCCAGTCACAGCGGTGCAACCTTCAAATGGGAGTTCCGACAGACTGTCCCCAACGCGCAGAACGTCAGGGATGGGGTGCCGATGGCTGGCTTTCAGCCCAGGAAGCCATGCTAAATCTGGATATGTCCCGATTTTATGCAAAGTGGGTCAGTGATTTTCAGGATACACAGTTACCATCCGGTCTTATCGGCATGATCGCTCCCCGATCAGGAGTCGAGGAAGATCTGATCTGGAGTGCAGCCTATATTCTGGTCCCCTGGTATCAATATTTGCAGTATGGTGATCAGCGGATCCTCAAGGATCACTATTCATCGCTCGTACATTACATGGAATATCTTGCAGACCAGGGTGAAAGCGATGTGGCTCCCCGGTTAATCACGGCCCCGTTCCTGGATTTTCCGCGTAAGAAGCCTCTTAATCCGGGATATCTCCAGACATCGGTGTGGGGAGATCACCTCTCTCTTGCCGAAGGTTTCAAGGGAAACAGGAATCTTCCGCTCTCAATCAATACTGCATTCTATTATTATGATGCCTGCATAATGGCCAAAATAGCCAGAGTATTGGATCATAAGGAGGACCTCAGAAAATTCAGCGAAACCGCCATTCGAATAAAGGAGGCGTTTAACAAAAGATTCTTCGATGGTTCAGCAGACAGCTACGACAACGGGACTCAGGCGCCGCAGGCCTATGCACTTTGCCTCGGGCTTGTCCCTGAGGGGCATGAAGAAGGGGTGTTGAAAACGTTGCTTAACGACATGAATGGAAAACATGACGGCCACCTGACTACCGGATACCCGGGAACAAAGTCACTCATCGATGCACTTGCCGGTCAGGGGAGATCCGATGTGGTCTGGCAGCTCACACAACTTGACGGATTTCCGTCATGGAGTGACCTGCTGAGGGGACGTACAACGGTCCCCGAAGGTTGGAGCGGCGGGTCATTAAACCACATCGTACTTACTGCTGCTATTGATTCATGGTTTTATACCTCACTGGCGGGAATACAAATTGACGAAACCAAACCGGCCTACGAAAATATCCTGATTAATCCATACATACCCAAAGGTCTCGATTGGGCTTCGGCAGGTATCAATACGATCCGGGGCCAGGTATTATCGGCATGGCGTGTGAAAAATAACGCCCTTACCCTCGAGATCACCATTCCGGCAAATACCAAAGCCACCGTACAAGTTCCCTCAGGTAATTGCCCGACGGTAAAAGTGAATGGTCATCTATCTGCAAAGGCCAAAGGAGTTATTTCCTCAGAAATCCATGGGAAAGATGCTGTTTTCGGGATCGGCTCAGGCCACTATATTTTTACAGTTCCTTACGTGAGATAACCCTTGAAGGAGAACAATTTAGCTTTCAGATTTAATAATGACATTTTTCCACCAATTAAATAAGCAGAAATAAATGCGACTCATAACCATAAATTTAATTGCTTTGATTTTATTTAGCCTGGGGCTATCTGCCCAGGAGGGTAAATCTGCCGGCAAAGAGCTAACAGTTAAGGATGTGGATGGAAATCTTTACCATTCCGTCATCATTGGAACCCAGGTCTGGATGACCGAAAACCTAAAATCCACCAGGTATAATGATGGGACGCCGATTCCACTGGTTACCGGTCCAAAAGAGTGGAATTCCTTGTATACCCCAGGTTATTGCTGGTATAATAATAATGAAGCGACCTACCGGGAAAAACTTGGTGCGATATATAACTGGTATACCATAAGCACCGGCAAATTATGCCCGGAAGGGTGGCACGTCCCGGCCGATTCGGAATTCGGGAAAATAACAACCTTAATGGGCATTGCCCAAAGATCAAACTCGATTGATCCTGGCGGAAGAGCAGAAGCCGATGGAACGGCATCATGGATCAATCCTGACGGGACATTTAATAAAAGCGGATTTATGTCCCTTTCAGGAGGGTCGCGCAACTATGATGGTTCGTTCAGTAAACCGGGAAGTTTTTGTCATTGGTGGGCTTCGGCCGAGTGGAATCAGTGCAGCGTATGGGGCCGTTTTCTTGGGTACGGGCACGGCGCGGTAAACAGCTACGTGGCCATGCGGGATGGTCATTCGGTTCGTTGCATAAAAAACCCGTGAATTGAAATCCTGAAAGATTTATATTTCCGGTAAATCAAACAAAATCTGAAAATCGTTGTTATTAGTAAAAAATCTTAAGACAACATGGACGGTTACGAAGATAAAAGAAGAGACTTTTTGCGCAAATTGGGTTTCACCCTTGGTGCAACTTTGACAGCATCCTCCGTGATTTCGGCAAATATCGTGGAATCAAATCTGGATATGAGCATCACTCCAGATCAAAAGGAATTTATGACCCATTACGGGAAATGGATGGATGAGTTCATCGAAGTTATTAAAATTCAAAAGGTTGACCCGGAAAATATCGAAAATAATAGAAATCTCGTTCTCCTCTCTGAACGGGCTAAAAAATGGCAAACCAGGCTGCATGATTATATGAAGGAAGAAAAGTTTGCCAGATATTACATGACCGCCTCTGAACGGATGACGCTTGAGATTTAATGTCCTCAAATGACAATTAAACCATAAAAAATAAAATAATTCGATTGTCACAAAGGAACGAAGACACTAAGTTTTCACAAAGAAATGTACTTTCCCAACCTTCGTGAATCTTTGATTCTTTGTGACTTAGTGGCGGAAAACTGATTTGGATAATAACATACCTGCATAACCAAATATTTGTCAAAAATTTTTGACTTCAACATGAACTTCACAATCAGCCAATATGAATTTGGCCAAAGACCTTCGGTTACAATTCCAACACCTGAATTTCTTAAACTGCTCACAGAGGAAGGAATCAGGAAGCTGGTGAGTGATCATTATGATTTACTGGCCAGGAGTGAAGTGAAACATCTTTTCCCCCGTATTGAAGAAGCTTTGGATAAGGCAAAACAGCGTTCCTCCGATTTTTTTATTCAGATTTGCGGAGGACATCCCTATTACAACAAGAGTCGGGGAAAACCTATGCTTGCCGCGCGGCATACCCCTTTTGCCATCAATCAGCACGCCCGTGTTGTTTGGCTGCAATGTTACATCGAAGTACTCTCCAAACTGGAGCTGCCGGAGCAGGTAATTGAATCTTTTTGGAATTATCTGAATACCTTTTCATTCTGGATGGTGAATACAAAAGAGGAATAGATATCTTTGCATTAATCTATAAAGAAATGTTTGCGTAAAGAAATTATCCCTTTTCCAGAGAATAATTCTAAGAGGCTGGCAATTAGAAGCTGGTATCTGGCTTATGATTTGACATTTTGGATAATTTGCTTCTTCTTTATATATTCTTTTAAAGGAAGTTTATGTTTTTTATTCCAGGTTTTTCGCTGTTAACTAAGGACTTTTTGCCAGCTGCAAGAAGCAAGTCGCCTTATTTCCACGTAACTCCCAACTACATCATAATGTCTTCTTTAAAAAGAAATGTCTGCCAAAAAGATAATCTTTAACCCTCATTATACGCACAGTTATGAATCTTGTTAAAACCTTTTTGGGATTATTCCTCTTAGCGTTGTGGTGCATTCCTGAATTATCAGCCACTAACCTCCCGGCTAAACCAGCCAAATCTCCAATACCCGCTAAAGCTCAGGTATTTACTACTGCAAAAGACACCAGGTTGCGATTAACCCAAACTTCAGATGCTGTTTTTGAGAATTTTGGTCAGCCCTTCGAAACCCAGGTTTGTATTTTTGTCAATCCTTTACGTACATTCCAAACCCTGACCGGTATTGGCGGTGCTTTGACCGATGCCTCTGCTGAAGTCTTTGCCAAATTGCCGGAAACATCACAAAAAGAGCTCCTTACCGCTTACTACGATACAAAAACAGGAATCGGGTACAAATTTGCCCGGACCAATATTGCGAGTTGCGATTTCTCGAGCGACTCCTACGGATATGTGGCAGAAAACGATACCTCCCTGAAAACGTTCAACATTTCCCATGATCAAAAATTCCGCATACCCCTGATCAAAAAGGCAATCGCTGCTGCAGGTGGAAGTTTGCCCCTTTTTGCCAGTCCATGGAGCCCTCCGGCCTGGATGAAGGATAACAACAGCCTGATCCACGGCGGTAAATTACTCCGCCAGTGTGATCAGGCATGGGCAAATCACTATGTGAAATTCATCAAAGCCTATGAAGCACAGGGGATTCCTGTCTGGGGCCTTTCTGTCCAGAACGAGCCAATGGCCAACCAGAAGTGGGAATCATGCATATTTACAGCCATTGAAGAGCGTGATTTTATAAAAAATTATTTGGGTCCAACGTTGAAAAAAAATGGATTCAGTACCAAAAAACTAATTGCATGGGACCACAACCGCGATTTGATTTATCAAAGAGCCAGCACGTTACTGAATGATCCGGAATCAGCAAAATTTATCTGGGGCATAGGATTTCACTGGTATGAAACCTGGACCGGCAGTGCCATGCAATTTGAAAATTTGAAACGGGTGAATGAGGCTTACCCCGCTAAAAACCTGATTTTTACGGAAGGGTGTGTTGAAAGATTCAGTATGGAGCATATTAACGACTGGTCACTTGGAGAAAAATACGGATATTCGATGGTTAATGATTTTAACTGTGGCACCGTAGCCTGGACCGACTGGAATATTTTGCTGGATGAAAACGGAGGTCCAAACCATGTCGGGAATTTCTGCTTTGCACCTGTTCACGCAGATACCCAAACCGGAAAGTTGATTTATACCAACAGCTATTATTATATCGGCCATTTTTCAAAATTCATTCAGCCCGGCGCCAAACGGATCAGCTGCTCCACCAACCGCGATAAACTGCAGGCCACAGCCTTCATAAATCCGGACGGAAAGATTGTCGTGGTGGTTCTGAACACCTCAGACGACAAATTACCATTCAGCCTTTCGATATCAGGCAAGGCCGCCCCCATTGTCAGTCTGCCACATTCCATAATTACGGTAGTTATCTAAATCTGTCAATTATGAACACAATATTTAAAATCTTCACATTAAGTGTTTTGTGCGGAATGGCTTGCATTACTCCCAATTCATCGAAAGGACAGACCAATAACTGTTTTCCTGTTCAGACCAAAATTGCAAATGGGATCATTGAAGGGCTTTACGATACGAAAACATCACTGCAATTATATCTTGGAATCCCTTTTGCCCAACCTCCGTTAGGCGAACTCAGGTGGAAGGCGCCACAACCTGCTGAAAACTGGAATGGGGTGAGAGAGACCAAAAAATTCGGACCCAGGGCAGTTCAGGGGATCGTTTTTGGGGATATGAATGCCCGTTCAAACGGGATAAGCGAAGACTGTCTCTATCTGAATGTCTGGACTTCTGCAAAGCGAAACACTTCGGGTTTGCCGGTTCTGGTCTATTTTTTTGGCGGCGGTTTTGTGGCCGGAGATGGCTCGGAACCCAGGTATGATGGGGCGAGTATGGCAAAAAAAGGGATCGTGGCTGTCACGGTCAATTACAGGCTGAACATCTTCGGTTTCCTTGCACTCCCTGAACTGAGTGCGGAAGCTTCCTACAAAGCCTCGGGTAATTATGGTCTTCTCGATCAGGCTGCCGCCCTCAACTGGGTCAGTAAAAACATTACAGCATTTGGCGGAGATCCTAATAAGGTAACAATTGCCGGTGAATCGGCAGGTTCAATAGCAGTCAGTTCTCTGATGGCCTCTCCTCTTTCGAAAGGATTTATTGCCGGTGCGATTGGCGAAAGCGGTGCAGCCATCAATCCCACTATGGCCCCGGTTCCTTTAGCCGAGGCAGAAAAGCAAGGTCTGGAGTTTGCTGCAAAAGCGGGTAATTATACATTGAAACAATTGCGGGCAATGAGTACGCGCGAAATATTCGAGCTTTATAACGAATCAAAACGTTTTGGATTTCCAACGGTTATTGACGGCTATTTCTTCCCGAAATCTATTCCCGAAATTTTCAAGGCTCACGAGCAGGCACAAATCCCGGTTTTAGTTGGATGGAACTCTTCCGAGATTCCCGGAATGGCCTTCATGTATGGGAAACCGTACACCGAAGAGAATTTCGTGAACAGGGTAAAAGAGACCTATCCGAATGATTTTGAGGAGGTTCTCCGGATTTATTCCCACAGTTCGGAGAAGGAGGTTGAACTATCGGCTACTGCCTTGGCTTCCGACCGGTTCATCGCTTACAGTACCTGGAAATGGTTTGACCTGCAACGGAAAAACAGCAAGCAACCGGTTTACCGCTATTTGTTCAGCAAACTGAGACCACCTCTGGTTGATCAGTCTCTGGCATCCGGTCTGGCTGGCGGAACTGTTAAAAAAGAGAATAACCAACCTAAGATGCCTGAACCGATTGGTGCACCACATGCCTGTGAAATAGAATACTGCATGGGAAACCTGGGATTGATCAAAGAGTATGCCTGGACTGCAGAGGATTACAAGGTTTCGGAGACGATGCTGAGCTTCTTTGCCAATTTCATTAAAACCGGGAATCCTAACGATACCGGACTACCCGAATGGCCCGGTGCAGCACCCAATGATCCGAATCCGCCGGTTATGATTCTTAATGTTGAATCAAAAGCAGTAAAGGGGGATAAGGATGAGCGCTATTTGTTTCATGACCGGTTTTATAAAAACAATTGATCAGATCCATCATTCACAGTAATCCAAACACTTTTTTTGGCATAAATTCCCCAGTCTTTGCCGTTCCCTGCAAATGACTAAATTTGTCCTTTGATTCTAACCACACCAATTTTGAATGACTGAAAAGGACCAGATGGATAGCTTTCTCTTTGAGGAGTTTAAAAACGGCAACTCCCGGGCTTTTGATAAGATTTTCAATGATCATTATCAGAACCTCTGTCGTTTGGCCCACTCCATTGTTCATGATGAAGACAATGCCCATAGCCTTGTTCAGCAGGTGTTTATCAATTTATGGGAATCCCGCCAATCTTTGGAGCATGTAGAGAAGCTGGCTCCGTATTTCACGGTAATGGTTCGTAATCAGTGTCTGAATTTCGTGAAGCGCGAAAAAAGAAATACCAAACTCTCCGATTTACCCGCCAATTCCTACAGCGAAAATACCACTGAAAAACAGATTGATATACACGATTTTGAAGAACAACTGATGATTGCCCTCGCATCGCTGCCTGAACGATGTAAGATGGCCTTTGAATACAGCAGGTTTGAAAATCTGACCAATAAAGAGATCGCTCAAAAGATGGAAATTTCGGTCAAGGGAGTTGAAGCATTGATTGGAAGATCGTTAAAATCATTGCGCATTTCACTTCTCGAATATCTGCCTGCCGTGAGAAGTAGAAAAATCAAGGATACGATTCTTTTTACCCTGTTCAGGCTAACCGGAAAACCCCAAAAATGAAAATCGAAGAATTTCCCTTTTAAACCCGGGGATTGCAGAGGCAAAGCCTCGACCCATATTGAAACAACGGATTTTAATCCGGTGAGATGATAATAATCCCATCCCCAGAACCTTGGGTTGGGGACATATATATGTCTGATGTATCGTACCGATGGTACTCCCTTGTAGTTACTGATTTTATGGCAACGGATTAAAATCCGCTGTTAAAAAATATATTGAGCCGATGGCTCTGAAACTACATTTATCTAATCTCTTTACATATAGATCAAAAAATCAATTTTACGCTCTTCCGGTGTAGGGTCACACACCCTTTCAATTGTCTATACAGCGAGACTAAACAACAAATAAACTTCATCCAATAATCCATTACAATGTTGAAATTCAAATTTCAGGCAATTATTCTGATCCTGGCTTTAATGATCCTGGCAGCTAATGCTTCTGTGCAGGCCTCGGTTCAATCCTTTAAGAAAGAGAACAATGGGGTTACTTTTCTGCTCGACAAAGGGGCGATGAAAATTAAAATATGCAAGGATAATATTGTAGAGGTGCAATACACGGTTCTCGATGCAATGCCGTTGAAAAAATCGCTGGTCATTAATAATCCGTGGAAGTCAGTACCAGAATTTAAAGTCTCCGAAGCAAATGGAGAGATAACCCTTTCGACCGCCAAAGTGAAGGTAATCGTCACTAAAAGCAATAATTCAATCCGCTATACTGACCTGAATGATAAGGCTATTCTTTCCGAAGATCAGGAAACAGGTAAAAATATGGTTCCGGCTACCATCGCCGGAATTGCCACCTACAACTGCGGGACCCGGTTTAACTCTCCGGCCGACGAAGCTCTTTTCGGCCTGGGATGTCATCCGGAGGACACCCTTTCAATCAATTATAAGGGGAGAAACCAGGATCTGGCTATCAAATATATGACCGGGGCAATTCCTGTTCTTGTGTCAAACAAAGGGTATGGTTTGATCTGGGATAATTATTCCGCCTCGAACTTTTACGGTGCCGAAGGCTCCAATACGCGCTACAAATATGTATCCGAAAGCGGAAAGATGGTCGATTACTATTTTATCTATGGTCCCGGTCTGGATCAGGTCATTGCCGGATATCGTAACGCCACAGGGGCTGCCCCGATGTTTGCCAAATGGGCATTCGGGTTGTTTCAGTCTGAAGACCGGTATAAAAGTCAGGCAGAGGTTTTGTCTGTAAAAGATAAATACCGGAGTGCCAAAATTCCGGTAGACTGCATCGTTCAGGACTGGTTCTACTGGGAACCCAATGTGATTGGTTCACATGTGATGTGGCCGGAACGGTATCCCAACCCAAAGAAAATGGTGGATGAACTGCATAAAGCCAATGTCCATGCGATGATCTCCATCTGGCCGGTGTTTGCCAAGGGGACGCCAGCCTATAAGGCAATGGACAAGGCCGGTTGCCTGACCGACATCACCTGGGACAATGTGATGACCCATACTTTTGATAATTACTATGATGCACATAGTCCAAAGGCAAGAGATCTTTACTGGAAACAGGCAAAAGACAGTCTGATAGGCCGTTATGGCTGGGATGCCTGGTGGGTTGACCAATGCGAACCCGACAACGGATCCTTACTTGATTTGAGAAGACAGAGTAATTTCTCCGTTGGAAAAGGGATCGACTATTTTAATACCTATTCCCTGATGCACTCCGAAGGTTTATACAAACACTGGAGAACCGATATCAAAGGAAAGAGGGCATTTTTCCTGATCCGTCAGTCGTTTGCAGGTGCGCAGCGCAATGCCGCAACTTTATGGTCTTCGGATATAACCTGTACCTGGAGGGCCTTTAAAAGCCAGGTTCCCCAGGGAATCAATGCCTGTGCATCCGGTATTCCCTACTGGACATCCGATATCGGCGGATATCACCTGAACTGGACAGCCCCCGACTGGAAAACCCCTATCCAGAAAGAGCTCTTTACACGCTGGTTTCAATTCGGGACCTTTTGCCCGATTTTCAGAATCCACGGGAAAGGCGAACGTGCCCTGTTTTCGGATAACTGGGACGCACAAACCAAGGCTATCCTGCTGAATTATGACAATTTACGCTACCGGTTACTCCCTTATATCTATTCACTTTCGTGGAAGGTCACCCATGAGGGTTATACGATGATGCGGTCGCTCGCCTTTGATTTCAAAAATGATGAAAAGGTACATTCCATTCCTGACCAGTATATGTTTGGATCAGCATTCCTGGTAAATCCGGTAACGGAGCGGATGTACAGTTTGACAGCCAATATTCCGGCGGAAAAAACCCGTAAAGTGTATCTCCCAAAATCAACGGCATGGGTCGATTTCTGGACCGGGCAAACTATTGAAGGGGGACAAACTGTTGAAGCTCAGGCTCCGATAGAGACAATTCCGCTGTATGTCAGGGCCGGCTCAATCGTTCCTATGGGAGGGTTTCTGCAATATGCCACCGAAAAGCCTGCCGACGTGATCGAATTGAGGATCTACCCCGGGGCTGACGGTGAATTTGTACTGTATGAAGACGAGAACGATAATTACAATTATGAACAGGGGAAATATGCAACTATCCGGTTCACCTGGAGCGACAAAACCAGGACACTGGATATTTCGGATCAGAATGGGTCCTTTAACGGAATGCTGAAAGAAAGAAAATTCAACATCGTATTGGTTAATCCGGAAAACGGAACAGGTGTGGGAATAACTGCAACTATTGATAAATCAGTTCAGTACACCGGAAAACATATTCATGTCAAACTTTAAAATCGGGGTTTATTGGTCAATACAGATTATTTTTACTTTTTTTCACCTCGTAATGTAGGGCAATGGCAGCCTCCATTTGTCAATCTATTGAAACTAATTAACAATGAATCTTACTAACGACGAAATTTACAGTCTGATTGCAAAATCATTCTCCGGTGAATTAACAGGGGAAGAATTGGCACAGTTAAATGCCTGGAAGAGTTCTGACAGGTCAAACCTTTCAGAATACAATGATTTTCTGGACATTTGGAATCATTCCAACCGTTTGGCAATGCCATCGCCATTTGATCTTCCCGGTTCACTAAATACGACCCGCAAAATAGCGGGAATTGACAGGGGACAGGTCAGGTGGTTTACCATGTTTGTTCGGGTTGCTGCTGTTTTGGTTCTTGCAATTCTTTTCTCATCGATATACAACTTGTATCTTGCCCCAAAATCGGGACAAAAAACAGAAGCTCTCACCTATCAGCAGGTAAAAGCAAGTTTCGGGATGCAGTCGCGTGTTGAGCTGGCTGACGGATCGGTAGTATATCTCAATTCCGGAAGCACACTTCGGTTTCCCACCTCCTTCAATGGAATGAAAACCAGGAAGGTAGAACTTTCGGGCGAAGGTCATTTCTCGGTTACGAAAAACAGCAATCAACCTTTTATCGTGGATATCCGAAAAATGCAGATCAGGGTGGTAGGAACAACATTCGATGTTGATGCTTATCCCAATAATTCTGATTTTACCATTGCGCTGGTTGAAGGGAGTATCAAATTGCAGCAGAATTCAGGAAATGAGGTAAAAGAGCTTTTGGAGATGAAGCCAAACCAGGTTGCAACTTACCAGCAAACTGAAAACTCACTGAGCATTAAAACCGAAAATGATATAAATAAATATACAGCCTGGACTGAAGGGAAGATTGTGTTCTCGAATGATCCGGTAAATGTTGTAACCCGGAAGCTGGGCAATTGGTATAATGTTGATATCGTGACTACTGACACCAAACTAAATAAATATCGTTTTACAGGAACATTTATTGACGAACCTCTCGAACAGGTTTTAAACATTCTCAACCTAACCTCAAAAATGGAATACAAAGTGATTCCGGCACGAAAGCTGGCAGACAATTCCTATTCAAAGCGAAAGATTATTTTAAAATCGAGATAAACAACTGGTAAACCTTTAAATCTGCATGCCTATGGCGTAACATTTTTAATAAAAAAACAGGAAAGTGTTGGAAGCACTCCCCTGTTTAAATTTCCGTAATGCCTGAAATTCAGGCTAACAAAAATTAATTATTAATAAAAATCGATCAAATTTATGAAAAAAAAATTCAAAGACAGAGAAATTCCGTCCCGGAATTTCCTAAAAAAAATGTTTTTTATTATGAGACTAACCCTAATTTTTCTAATCACCTCAACACTAAGCTTATTAGCAGTAGGGAGTTATTCGCAAAATACGCGGGTATCACTTGATTTAAAGAGTGTTTCGGTTAAAGAAGCACTCAAGGCAATAGAAAACACGAGCGAATTCTTCTTTATCTACAACAACGAACTGATTGATGTTGACCGGAAAATTGATCTATCCGTCAAAAATGAAAAGATCAGTGATATACTCACCAATATCTTTGAAGGAAAAGACGTTGAAGTGACTGTAATTGACCGCAAGATTGTACTGGCTCCAACCTCAATGGGCGAGCAACAACCGTCAAGGAGCATTTCAGGGGTAGTAAAAGACAAAGCCGGACTACCCATTCCGGGTGCCGCAGTAATTGTCAAAGGGACTTCGATTGGAATTACCACGGGGAACGATGGCCATTTTCAGTTAGTCCTCCCTGGTTCGGACAAAAATGTGCTGGTTTTTTCATTTGTGGGAATGGTTTCCCAGGAAGTAAATGCCGGCAATCAGACAAGCTTTAACATTGTCCTTGAAGAGGATAATAAAAATATAGAAGAGGTTATTGTTGTGGGTTATGGCATTCAAAAGAAAAAATTAGTAACCGGTGCTACGGTTTCGGTTAAAGGTGACGACCTGGAAAAACTTAACACAACAAATCCATTGCTGGCTCTGGA
The DNA here is from genome assembly GCA_903923905.1 of uncultured Bacteroidia bacterium. Classification (GTDB taxonomy): domain Bacteria; phylum Bacteroidota; class Bacteroidia; order Bacteroidales; family Prolixibacteraceae; genus JAAFHB01. The sequence goes on along the minus strand of CAIXZH010000066.1, from coordinate 132,637 downwards.
AGGACAAGCAGCAGGTGTAAATATCACATCAACCTCAGGACAACCGGGCGGTGGTTTCAAGGTAAATATCCGTGGAGTAGGTACTATTGGAAATGCAAATCCGCTCTACGTTGTAGATGGCGTTATTACCGGGGATATTACCTATTTGAATAATTCGGATATTGCTGCCGTAGATATCTTAAAGGATGCAGCATCGTGCGCAATTTATGGGATCAATGGCGCAAACGGGGTTGTTTTAATTACAACCAGAAACGGGAGCTCGGTCAGTAAAAAAGGGGGACAGATAACCTTTGATGCATTTTACGGTCACCAGAATATCGGTCGCAAAGCTGATCTTTTGAATTCGGAACAATATGCTACTATTCAAAATGAAGCAGCGATAAACTCAGGAAAAGCGCCACTTTTTACCCAGTCTCAGATAAACACTTTGGGAAACGGGACCAATTGGTTAAACCAAATGCTTTCTTCGGATGTGCCAACTCAGAATTATAATCTGGCCGCCAATGGCGGGAATGAGCTTTCAACCTATTCATTAGGTCTTTCCTATATTCAACAGGGAGGTATTGTCGGTGGCCCGAGCCTTTCCAATTACGATCGCTATAACTTTCGTTCAAATACCGAACGTAAAATGTATGATGGAAAATTGAAAATCGGAGAACATCTGACTTATTCGTTCATTGATCAAAAGGGTATCCAGGATGGCGGCATATACAATAACACCCTTCGCGGAGCTTTTGAAACGAGTCCGTTACTAGCCATGTACGATGCAAACGGCAACTACCTGAATAGCATGAATTCCAAGGTTTATAACGGTGGCTCATGGGATAACGGTGAAGCCAACCCCTATGCCTTAATGAAATACAACAATCAAAACGATAACAAGACCCAAAAATTGCTGGGGGATGTGTACGCAGAACTTGAGCCCATAAAAAATCTGAAAATTAAATCGACGTTCGGATTGAATTATTCCTCATCGGCATATCACAGCTATACCCCTGCTTATTCGAATCTTTCAATCTACGCCTACAACAATTACGAAAATATCAGCCAGAGTTCATCAACGGGATATACCTGGAACTGGGATAATACGATCAACTACCTGTTTAAAATCAAGGAACATGAATTTGATGTTTTGGCGGGCAGCTCACTTCGTAAATACCAGGGTTCGTGGATAAGCGGGTCAAATACGGGGTCCACGCTGTTTGGCAATTTCAATCAAGGCTATTTAAGCACTTCAAATGTTACAACAATCAGCATGAGTCCTAGCTCGCTTCCGGCTGATATGCAAACTGTCACCCATTCTGTATCCCTGACAGGAAATGCAAACGCTGTTTATGCTCAATCCTCTTTTTTTGGTCGTGTAAACTACAATTACAAAGAGACTTATTTGGCATCTGCTATTTTCCGCGCTGACGGTTCCACCATGTTTGCTCCCGGACACCAGTGGGGATACTTTCCATCACTCTCAGCCGGTTGGGTAGCCACCAACGAGTCATTTATGGAATCGGCAAAAAACTGGATGGATTTCCTCAAAGTGCGCGCGAGTTGGGGCTCTAACGGGAATGATGGCATCTCAGCCTTCAACTACCTGTCACTGATTCAATTATCAAATGCACAGTATAATTTTGGGACTAGTAACAGTACCTTAACTCCCGGTTCTTATCCTGCAACAATAGGGGTAAATAACACCAAATGGGAATCTTCGTATCAAACCAATCTTGGCTTTGATGCCCGTTTTATGGGCAATAAGTTAAGTGTAAACGTCGATTTGTACAATAAATTAACTAAGAACTGGTTAGTTGCAGCTCCCTTATTGGCTACGGCAGGGGTTTCCACAAATCCGTATATTAACGGAGGCGATGTTACCAACAAAGGGATTGAACTTCAGCTGAGTTACAATAACAAAATTGGCAACGACTTTAGTTATTCTGTTTCGGGTTCGTATGCCTTTAATCACAATGAAGTGAATAACATTCCTACAGCGGATGGAATTATCCATGGAGGTGGCAACAGTTTATATACGAATGCCGGGGAATTTTTCCGTGCTTCAGCTGGCAATCCAATCGGCTACTTCTGGGGATACAAAACAGCCGGCGTATTCCAGTCTGAAGCCGATGTCCAGAACTGGAAAAGTAAAGGACAAGTACTTCAGCCAACTGCTCAGCCGGGGGATCTTAAATATGTTGACGTGAATCATGATGGCACTATCACTGCCAACGATAAAACCAATATCGGTGACCCAAATCCTCATCATGTTTTTGGTTTGAGGCTTTCGGCCAACTATAAAAATTTCGATTTTGCAGTAACAACAAACGGAGTTGCCGGGAATAAAATTGCTCAGTCATACCGAAGCGTTGCAAGCTCATATGATAACTGGACTACAGATATCCTGAGTCGCTGGCACGGTGCCGGGACGTCGAATTCAATGCCCCGGGTAACCCAGGACAATTCCAACTGGGCTCAGATCTCAGACATATATATTCATGATGGCAGTTATTTAAGGGTCTCGAATATTACTTTTGGATACGACTTTTCAAAGGATATCAAATGGAAGAATCTGAGTCAGCTACGCGTTTATATCGCTGCTGAGAATCTGATTACATTCACTAAATACAGTGGAATGGATCCTGAAGTTGGCCATTCAGCAACCGATGCCAGCGGAGTATATTCTTTTGGTCAGGGTGTTGACTTAGGTTTCTATCCCCGCCCGCAAACATTCCTCATGGGTGTAAATATTAAATTCTAATCTTTAAGAAAACATGATCATGAAAAAATATACCATATTAACGCTTGCACTAATGGCGATGATTTCATTCAATTCGTGCAACAAGTTTCTGACCACCCAACTGACCAATCCTCAGCAAACCAATACCTCCTATTACAAAACTCCATCTGAAGCCTTTACCGCTTTGGTAGGATGCTATAACGGATTAGATCTGATCTGGAATGGCGGCGTTGCGCTACCTGTTGCTGCCGAAGTATTCTCCGACAACTGTTTGGGAGGTACCGGTGCTTCCGATGGATATTCCTATCAAATGATGGATGAATTCAATAAAACAGTTTCACCATCTGACAATTCATTGTTTGGTGCCACCTGGACTGGCTATTACCAGGCTATCTACCGTTGTAACACACTACTTGGAAATTTGAATCAGGTTTCCTGGGGTGACAGTACCGCATTGAAAACTCAGTACAAAGCCGAAGCAAGTTTTATAAGGGCATTTTGCTATTTCGACATGGTTCGCTTGTGGGAAAAAGTTCCCCTGCTAACTGTTCCTACAGTTGCAAATGTGGCACAATCTGATCCTGCATTAACTTATGCTCAGATCATGAAAGATCTCCGTTTTGCTGCCGATAGTCTCCCCGCGACTACTTACTCCAATACAACAAGCGGAAGGGTGACCAAATGGGCTGCCGAATCTTTATTGGCACGTGTTTATATGTTTTATTCAGGCTATTACGGACAGTCCGCTTTAGGTTCTGAAACTTCAGCCACCGCCCTTGCTGCCGTTGAAGATGTGATTGCTCATAGCGGACACGGACTGGTAGGTGATTTTACCACCTTATGGCCTGCAGCCTCGATCGCCAAAGGGGTAACCTATGCTACAGAAGCAAATCAGGAAGTGGTATTCTCAATCAAATATTCCTCTACCGCTGATTATAACGGGAATGTTACCGGAAACGAATGGATGGTCATGGAAGGAATCCGCGAAGAGTCTCATTATCCGTATCAGTACGGCTGGGGAGCGTGTACCGTCGATCCAAAACTGTATCATACCTTTGCCACTGCTGACTCACGCCAGTTCGCCTCAATCATTGCAATTTCAGAAGAAAATATCCTCTTCACACTTGCCTCTCACAATCGTGAATACACCGGGTACTTCTTGAAGAAATACAGTCCGATATGTGATCAGTCTGGGACTTCCATTGTAGCCAATTTTCAGATTGGTCAGTATCAGGACTATTTCGCCATTCGTTATTCCGATGTATTGCTGATGGCAGCTGAGTTAGGAAGCCCGAATGCCGTAAATTATTATAACCAGGTTCACCTGCGTGCCATACCATCTGCCACTGCCGCCTCTTCGGTTTCCAAAACAGATATTTTGAACGAACGTCAACTGGAATTTGTAGGCGAAGGAATCCGTTACTACGATTTATTGCGACAGGGTGTTGCAACAGCAGCTTCGACAATTGCAAATAATACCACACTTTCATTCTTAAATGATGGTGGTACTCCACCAACTGCTGCCCAACTGCAGGCCAATATTACGGCCACAGGCGGATTCCAGCAAATACCTGAGAATCAGATCACCCTGTCATCAGGCGTATTGAAACAAAATGCAGGTTGGTAATAGTTATTTATAAAAAATAAGATACAGATGAAAAATAAATTTAGAATCTTATATCCAATATTGGGTTTAATCCTGCTGTTTTCAGCATGTTCTCCAAACAAATATGAACTGGGATCTTTAATGAGTGCCGGCGACTTGAAATTCACCGTTGTTCCTTCAGCTTCGAATCCGAACAATATCATTCTGACCAGTTTAACTCCGAATGTTACCCCACTTTGGACAACCCCGATCGGTCGTTCATTGCGTGTGAAGGACACTGTAAATATTGCTTTCCCAGGAGTTTACACCTTCAAATATGGCGTTGAAAGCGCCGGTGGTTATGTGCAGGCAGATTCAGTGCTGATAACGATCAATACACTCGACCAGAATGCGGTAAGTACACCAATGTGGACAAATCTTTCAGGTGGATACGGTAATCAAAAAACCTGGTATCTCGATCTTAATGCGGCTGGAGTCAGCAAAATATGGGGTGGCCCAATCTCTTATTACGGAACTTCAGATAGCTGGATTGATGTAACTCAAGGTCTTCCAGCTGGCGTAAGCGCCATTACCGGCACTGTAGACTCCTGGAACTGGAGTCCATCCTGGTCCGGAAATACCTGGTTATGCGCAGCAGTTAATTTCGGGTCGATGACTTTCAATCTGAAAAATGGACCGTATGCTCAGGTTGACCACACCTCAACAACGGATGGGATTACCATGGGTGGCCAACAAACCGGGACTTATATGATCAGTGAAGCCAACCACACCCTCACCCTGAACAATGTTTCGGTATTACACCCAATTAATTACGATAATAACACCACCAAATCCTGGACTGGGACGTTTAAGATCTTCTCTCTGACAGCCGACAAAATGCAGATTGCTGTTCTTCGTGATCCGGTTATTTCCGGCCAGGGTGCCTGTTATCTGACCTTTAACTTTGTAAGCAAGGCTTATTACGACTCGCATTAAAATTTTCGAAGTCAATAATTCATTATGGGAAGGGCAAATAACTCTTCCCATATTTTTAACTTTCAGATTTCACCTTGTACCTAAAAATAATGAACAAACGGACCATCCTATTGCTGTTAACAGCTCACGTAATAACACTTATGGCCTCATGTGGAAAATCCAACCCGGTTGTCACCCCGGTTGTAGAGCCAAATCCTGTTTTTACAGCTGTGCCGGACACTTTAAAGTTCAGTGTTACAGGCGGAAATGACACCCTGACTGTCAATATGAATGGCACAAAATGGGAAGCTTTTTCGAGCCAAACCTGGGTTGGACTATCTTTCCTTTCTTCTGTAAAGGCAAGTGATAAACTGATCGTATCTGCTGCCGCCAATTCAACCGGAAGTGTGCGTACTGCAACCCTGTCACTGGTCATGGATAACAAGATCTCTGTTCTCGTCCAAATTACGCAGGATATTGCCAAAATTGTCTACTCCAATTACAGTATTCCGGTGCCTGCCGATCCATCTAACATGAACAGCGATGCAAGAACTTTGGTAAGCAAGATTTCAATGGGATGGAATTTAGGCAATACACTTGAGGTGCCTGCAAGTGCAGGTGGAGAGACCGGTTGGGGAAATGCGCTGACTACACAAACGTTAATTGACTCTGTAAAAGCCGCAGGTTTCAATGCAATCCGTTTGCCATGTGCATGGGATAGTCATGCAGATGCCACATCCTGTGCAATTGATCCGGTCTGGCTGGCACGCGTAAAACAGGTTGTAAATTATTGCTATAATGACAATATGTATGTCATTATCAACATCCATTGGGATGGCGGATGGCTCGAAAATAACTGCACGTTATTAAAACAGGATGCGGTTAACCTGAAGCAGCGTGCCTTGTGGGAGCAGATTGCCATGTATTTCCGTGATTATGATGAGCATCTGCTCTTCGCGGGCTGCAACGAACCTAATGTATCGGATGCAACCGGAATGGCAGTGCTGCTTTCATATGAACAAACTTTTATCAATGCTGTGCGTTCAACCGGTGGTCGGAATAGCTACCGTACCTTGATTTGTCAGGCTCCATCAACGAATATTGATTACGCGGTGAAATACATGACCACTTTGCCTGCCGATGTTACCGCCCACCGTTTGGCGTTTGAGGTGCATGATTACGATCCTTATCAGTTTAGCTTATTGAATTCAGATGCATCCTGGGGCAATATGTTCTATTTTTGGGGAGCAACCTTTCACCAGGCTCCTGTCGATGGAGTTGACAGAAATGCATCCTGGGGAGAGGAAAGTTATTTTATCAGTGAATTTGCTAAAATAAAAGCCAAATTTGTGGATAACGGTTACCCTGTTATCTTAGGCGAATTTGGAGCAATGCGCCGGTTGTCACTAACCGGAAGTGATCTGACCAACCACCTGGCTTCGAGGGCCTATTATCTGCAATATGTAGTGACACAGGCTAAGAATTACGGTTTGGCCCCATTCTACTGGGATGCCGGTTTTACCGGCGATCAAGGTACAGGACTCTTCACCAGGAGTACCGGAGTACCAGTCGATCAACAAGGTCTAAAAGCATTGGTTACCGGAGCAGCTAATGGAACGTATCCATATTGATATGAATAACTTTAAAATGAAATTAAATTGCTCTCTTTTAGTTGCAATTACCCTGTTGGCAACGACTTCTGTTTTTGCACAGAGTAGAACGGATAAAAATCCGGAAAATCCTCAACGGATAATTGACGTTGATTATGAGGTTGAGAATGGAACAATGAATACCCTGTTTAAGCAATGCATTGGAGCCGGCAGGGCGAATGAAGGACTTCGGGCTGACTGGCAGCAACAACTGGCCTTCGTTAAAAAAACCTGCGATTTTAAATACATCCGTATGCACGGACTCCTTACTGACGATATGGCCGTTTACACCGAAGACAGCAAAGGAATTCCTCAGTACAACTATATGTATATTGATGTATTGTTTGATTTTTTGCAAAGCATTGGCATAAAACCTTTTGTGGAACTTGGATTTATGCCCGCGGCGCTGGCAAGCGGAAGTCAAACGATCTTTTGGTGGAGAGGAAATGTTACTCCGCCAAAAGACTATGATAAATGGGAAGGTCTCATACGCAATCTGGTGCAACACCTTACAGAACGGTACGGTACTGGCGAGCTAAAAACCTGGTATTTTGAAGTTTGGAACGAGCCAAATTTATCACCTGGCTTTTGGACCGGCACACAGGAGGAATATTTCAAACTCTACAAGTACACGGTGAAAGCAATCAAAAGTGTAAATCCGGAATATAAAGTCGGCGGACCGGCTACTGCAGGGGCTGCCTGGTTACCTGAGATGATTGATTTCTGCACGAAAAATAAGGTTCCCATAAACTTTGTCAGCACCCACTCTTACGGCGTAAAACAAGGTTTTTTGGATGAATTTGGGAATGCAGGTACCGTATTGAGTAAAGATTCAATGGCTGTCAGTGGAGACATCCTGAATTCACGCAAGGAAATATCAACCTCTTCCATGCCAAACCTGGAACTTCATTATACCGAGTGGAGTTCGTCCTACACTCCTGCCGATCCGATTCACGACAGTTATCATGAGGCAGCATACATATTGGAAAAAATCAAACAGGTAGGAAATGCGGCCAATTCGATGTCGTATTGGACATTTACCGACATTTTTGAAGAAGCAGGACCTCGTTTTACCCCTTTTCATGGCGGGTTCGGGTTGCTCACTATCCAGGGCATTTGTAAATCTGCCTTTTATGCCTATAAGTTTATGAATAAACTGGGGAAAACCGGTTTGGCCAATACAGATACACGTTCATGGGCCTGCAAAGGTAATAATGGAGGAATCCAGTTGCTCTGTTGGGATTTCACCAACACTCATCCGGGAGATTCAGTAAATAACCAGATTTATTATGCTAAAGATCAGCCTGCCAGATCAAAGGGTAAGCTGAAAGTAAATTTTACTCATGTTCCGACAGGAAAATACACGCTGGAAATGTTTAAAGTAGGATATCATGTCAATGACCCTTACTCTGTTTATCTGGAAATGGGTAAACCAAAACAACTGAACAAACAACAGGTTGAGGAACTAAAGAAACAAAATGACGGTTCTCCTGTTTCAACAGAAATAATTGAGGTCAAACCAGATGAAACATTTTCAAAAGAACTTGAAATCCGGGAAAATGACGTTTTCCTTTTAAATCTGATCAGGCTATAAATCGAATAGAATAATTGAAGGATCCATTTTGATTCATAGTAAATCATCATTTGAGCGAGAAATCCGGATAGGGCCGGTCATAACCTTTCATGGCATGCCAGATAATCCGGTTAAAGGTATCTTCATCAATCCGGTCATAATCATCGAGATCCTGCTCAAGTGATTTTTTGGCCCATGAAAGTTGTTTCCCTGAAAGTCCACTCAATGGAGGATTCACCTCATCAGGGGGAATGTTGCTCTGAACTGCGTGGTACGGCGTGAAATCCGGAGTTTCGGTGAAACAGTCAGACATCGGCTCTGCGGCGTTATCCAGCTGATTCATCGGAGGTATCCCCAGGATATTTTCCATGGTACGGACCATATTGATCTGGGAGTAATATGTCGAAACTACCTCATTGCGTTTGACATAAGGGCTGATTACAAACCCAACGGTACGGTGGCCATCCACATGGTCCAGTCCGGCCTGCGGATCATCCTCTGTGACAAAAATGGCCGTTTCATTCCAGAATTTACTGGCTGAAATCGCCTCAACAATCTGTCCAAGGGCAAAGTCATTATCTGCCACCGCGGCTCCCGGAGTGGGTAAACCGGGTCTTGTCCCGGAGGTATGATCGCCCGGAAGGAGCATAATCGTAAAATTCGGAAAATTGCCGGTTTTCTCATATTCATGAAGCTCCTTAATAAACTCGGAAGCACGGTATACATCGGGCACTTTAATCGGGAACCCGATAAATGTTGGACAGGTATAGCGAATAATCTGCTCCAGATTGGCTTTGGCCCTGATTGATACATTTTTTGTCCCGTTCCGGAAGTCATTGAGAATATCGAGGTACTTTGAAGTTAGCGGAAGAATCTCGGCATTCACAAACTCGCCGTAATTCCGAAAAGTCAGCCCGTGTCTAAGCACGTTATCCCAGATAAATCCGGAGATTGCATAAGCCAAAGCGTCATTCCCGTCATAGGGGTAGCTGCGTGTGAAATCGCCAAACGATTTTTCGAGATAATCGGTTACGTATGCCTCATCGGTCCATTGATGTCCGTCAGCGCTTAGTGTCCCGCTACAGTAGAAATTATCCATCAAAACAAAACTCTCCGCCAGTTTATGGTGATTAGGGGTGAAATGGCGGCCGAACTGGACCAGACTCGTATCTCCGTTTCCCTGTTGCATATCACCCAAAACCTGGTCATACGTTCTGTTCTCCTTGATGATATAGACGACATGCTTTAAAAAAGATGGCTGACCCGGGAACTGAGGAAGTGCCACCTGTTTCAGGTTACCCCCCGATAAAGATTGGTCTTTCAATGTCTTCGCCAGAGAATTGTTCTGGCTTACAATGTCTGTCATCTTCGGTAATGTCGCTTTATCCGGAACGGGAATTATTGAGACGCTTCCAAGGTGGTCATGGGAATTAAACCCACCCCTGCCTGCACCTTTGTTCCTTGCTCCGGTCCCCTTGACATTGGCAACATACAATTCATTTCCCGTCTTGCTGATAACCACTGAACCCGGGTACCAGCCGGTCGGAATACGTCCGGCAACCTGGTTTTCAGAGCCGGTTTCGATCACACAAATCGCGTTTTCAGTACCATTTGCCACATAAAGATATTTGCCGTCTGGAGAGATGGCAAGGGCGTTGGGTGCGCTGCCAAACAGGGTTTCGTTGGTCGCGTGAACGGGGATTTCCCCGATTTTTTCATCTTTTCGCGTATCAATTATGTCAATAACATCGCTGTTGGCACAAGCCACATACAATAAAGACCTGTTGGGACTTAGGACCATTCCGGAAGGGTGCAATCCAACCTTAATCTCCTTTATTGATTTGTTTTGTTTCAAATCAATTACCGAAACCGATCCGTTATTGGCAATTCCTGTATTAGGATCGACCAGAACCTGGCTACCGGAGGAATTGTAAGTGGATTCCCCTGTGACAGGTCTTCTTCCGCCCCAATTGGTTACATATGCTTTGGTATCCGAAGCCAATACGACACCATAGGGGCAAATTCCTACCGGGATCTCCTTAACCGATTTATCCTCCAGATTTACGACCGCCAGCGAATTACTCCGGCTGAGGGTCACGAACAACCGGTCTTCTCTGGCATTCAGGGCAAGCCCTCCGGGTCCGGGATCACCCCCGATTGCCGGAGCAGGAATAACGATGCATGTCTCCCAGCTTAACCGGTTACTTTGATCAAACCGGGCGATCAGAATCTTATTGGCTGCTTCCGAAAGGTAAATATGCCGGTTATCACTGGTCAAACAGATTCCTGTAAATGATGAACTACACTTTTCATAAGGAAGGGACTGCATTAAGGTCTTATCTTTCAGCCTTATAAGATCAAGGGATTTGATGTTTTTAACCAGAATGAAATTCCCATTTGATATCAGTGAAAGGTCAACCGGCCTGCCGGGTAATGATACCTGGACACCTGCAGGTCGTAACATCTGGTTGGATGGGACCAGTACGCTGCCATCTGCCTGAGGGCCAACTTTGAGATTAAAACTAATTTGCCCCTGAGTGAGTATGGATTGAAATAATAAAAAAGCTAATAAACCTCGAAACGAATAATATTTTGGTCTCATAAGATAGTCTTACTTTAGGATATTCCGGTTAAAAATGGATAGATCTGCTTCGGCGAGTCTACATCCGGATATAATCAATGGTTTGGTGAACTCAATATTAACAAGAACAAAAATACAGAAATAAAAATGAAACGTTAGTTGCTTCCGACAATAATAAAGTAAGGCAGGATAAAATTAATATATATTTTAGCGTATTTTTTAAAATATAATTACTATATTTACGTCAATATGAAGAATAGAATATTAAAAAAGCAACTTATTCGGAAACACTCCTCCAGTATGGGGCGTATTTTGGTTGTGACCGGAGCCCGTCAAACAGGTAAAACGACATTACTAAAGAACACCTTCAAGGATCATGCATGGATATTATTGGATGATCCTGTTTTGCGAAATCAATATGCTTCAATGACTGCCCAACAGTGGATGGAGACCTATCCATGCGCGTTACTTGACGAAATACAGAAACTGCCCCAATTGATCGAGTCTGTCAAGGCAATTTACGATACCTACGAAAATCCGCGCTATATACTCTCCGGATCAAGCCAGCTGTTACTACTTGAAAAGGTAAAAGAGAGTCTTGCCGGAAGATGCCAGATTGTCGAGCTTTATCCTTTAACTTTACCAGAAATGTTAACTTCAGGATGGGATGAGGATCCATCTCCGTCGTTCTTCCAGAAATTATTGTCTGGCGAAGCTACAACTGAAAGTCTTGGGCTGAATTTTCTGCTTCTCCCCGACCATGCCTCAAGGTTTAACGTTTATCAGTATTATCTTAAATTTGGAGGTTATCCGGCTATCATAGGGGATGAACTCACTCCGGAGGAACGCTACGAATGGTTAAGAGGATATGTGCGCACCTACCTCGAAAGAGACATTCGTGATGTTGCAAATTTCAGAAATTTAGAGCCATTTGTTCTTATTCAGCAGATGACTGCAATTCACACAGCCCAAACAACAAATTATTCCAGTCTGGGCAGAGAGGCCGGAATTACCTCTGCAACAGCAAAGCAGTTTCTCTCCTATCTTGAAACCAGTTACCAGATTATTCTTCTACAGCCCTGGTATAGGAATCATCAGAAAAGGCTGGTAAAATCCCCTAAGCTCCATTATCTGGATGTTGGAGTGCAACATGCCATTCTTCAGAAACAAGGTGGGCTCACCGGAAATGAATTTGAGAGTGCTGTCGTGGCTGAAATTTATAAACAGGCAAAATATCTTCCGGTCAGCTCTTCTTTTTATCATTTGCAAACCGTTGATGGAAAAGAGGTTGACCTGCTTATCGAGACAGACAAAGGGTATTATGCCATTGAAGTGAAGATGACGATAAATGCCGGAAACACCGATGCGCGCCATCTTAAAGGGTTGGCGGAATTACTTGACAAACCCCTTCTAGGATCATTTTTGTTATCAAATGATCCTAAAGTTAAAAAGCTTGGAGAAAACATTACAGCTATACCTGCCGTTATGTTTTTGACCTAATCGAAAATTACCTGAAAAACCCCGGAAAACACGAGAAAGGCTCTTCCTGCACTTCGTAATATGGCCAGTACTCGAACTCGCTGTTTCCTTCAACAGAGAAATGCAACGGTTTGCCAGGGACTGATTTGAGAAGCTTTTTGACATTTTCAGGTGTCGTTTTTACCCCGATATCAAACTTCTTTCCCTTCACCCCAACCATCGCCATGAGGATTGGCCCGTATTCGACGGCATAGTGATTTTCCTGAAATCCAGGCTCTAGTCCCGTATATTTGGTTACCCGAAAATCCATTGGAAGGGTGAATGAAATCACATCTCCGTTTTTCCAGGTCCGGTCAACCTCCAGATAAGTGCCAGACTTCCCGCTGCCGATTTCGCTTCCGTTGACTTTTATTGGCATGTCGGCCGAAACCCAGGAAGGGATCCGGATCCGGATTTTATTTTGGACGGGCTGATCATTCCCGATCGCAATTTCAACTTTTGGGTCATTGGGAAATTGGGTGTTCATTTTAAGCTGCATCGAATGGTTTAGCGTCAAATACTTAATTTCTGAGGCGGAAAACAGATCGACATAAATGCCGTCATCGGCTACCGAATAGATATACTCGGGAAGGGATCCAAATATCCGGGTCCCCTGACCTTCGCAGCAGGTATTCATACATTGATAGGAATTAGGGGAATGGTCGCCATATTTCCGGTCGACCAGTTTGGCAAAATAGCGTATTCCCTCCGGCCCATACTGATTGGCAATCGCCACATTATAGATCGATTTCTCAATTTCAGTGACATATTTTTCCTGCTCAGGGTATAGCAGATGAAAGCGTTGATTCAACTTTATCCAGAAGGAATTTCCGCAAAGCTCGCCTGTCTCACGATGCAGGTAGTACGATTTGGGCTCATAGAGGAAAGTCCCTTCGTTGATGGCCAGCGAACCTCCGATATGCTCCCAATTGTCATGATACAGATCCCACCCGCCCAATGCGGCATCCAGGTATTTTTTGGCTCCCGTTGCCCGGTATAAATCGAGGTAGGGCTCGATTCCCGTAACCAGGTAATTATGAGGCCGATCGTAGGGATATCTCCAGATCGAGTTTGGATCGCGCCTGTCCATACCCTCCATCCAGTAGTTTTCCTGGAAATACTGTTGGACAACCTGGATATCTTTAGGTTTCCCGACCGGAGAAAAGTAGGTCCGAGTAATCGGGATAATCCCTTGTGTACCCTGTCTCACACGACGCAACATCTCAGGCAGATATTCACAGTTATCGAACCAGTCGTAGAATCCCCGAAGTAATGGAAACGCCTTTTTGTTTCCGGCATATCCTGCTTCGATTAGCCCCTGCGATACCCATGACCTCGTGTAGGCCCCGTTTTCATGATCGAACATCGTATGTTTGGGGAAAGCCATCAGGTAGCCGTCAGGCTCTTTGCACTGGTCAATCACATCCACAATATCGTCCATTCTCTTGCGCAAATCACCATTCTCGATCCATCTCAGGGTATTCCCGGCACCGGTTAAAAAGCGGGCAGCTTCAGATCCGGGGAGAATCTGGAACCACATATTCTTAAAACGCTCCTCAAGCGGCTCCACCGGAAATCCACCCTTAACCCGGAAATTACGGACCAGCTGATCGAAAGTAAACGAATTCATGAGGTAGCTGATATTGTTTTCCATCGTGGTTTTAAACAACCCTTCACCCAGCTGTACACCACCCAGTGGGGTTTGGGCCTTATAAGCCACAGGTTTCCAGGTCTCAACCGGCATTACATTACCCGGATTATCCGTAACCACATATTCTCCCTGAGGACGAGGCGCGCGCGTAAGTAATTCAATATTAGAGTCTTTATTTGGATTTGATTCCATAGCCCGGCAACCCTCAGCAATATCTTTTCCGTCCGAAAGGACAATAATTTTAGTCATTGCCAATTTACTGTCCCTAAGCGTTGTTGCTGTGAGCCGGACATATCGCCCGTTAACCTCTTTTGAAGCGAAGGTACAAACGGCATCATTCGGATTTGGGAATTCTTCCTTTAAGGTATAATCCTCATACATAACGGAATGTCTGAAATCCTCATCGTTCGAAACCTCCAGTTTAAAGTGTGCAGGAAAACCCCCCGAAGCAGCTCCCCATCCCTGTGCCCCGGGCAACAGTTTTATCGCCTCGATCTTCTTCTGCTGCCCAAGATCGATCTGGATCCATCGTATCTCATTGTTATTGATGGCTCTGTTGTAATAAGCCGGAAGGTAATATCTGGCGACCCGCTCTACCCCCATTCTGGCTTCCTGAAGCTCTTTGGCCGAATTATACTTAACCTGAGCATTAAGGGAGGTGAAGTTCAAAGCGAGCAATGATGACACCACCACGAAGGCCATCTTTTTCCAGTTGATGAAAATGAAGTATCTTTTATCCATTTGTTTGGTGATTAATCTACGAAGTAAACAAAAATAGTTATTTTTAACTCTCTTTTAGTGAACTTGGCGGCTCTCCGGATTTTTTCAATTCTAATTTAAGCATCTTCTATGAGATATAGGATTTATCTCTCAATTTTCCTGTTTTTATCGGTAATTCAGTTCGCGGTTGGTCAGGAATTGCCAGGTGAAAATGGGAATATGCCAGGAGTAGAGTCTAGCTGGTTTCCTTCACGGCAACACGCCTTTGTATTCCGCAACTGGACACTGGTACCCGTTGACCGTCTGGCAAAAGTTCTGGAAACATCTGTTGAGAATGTATCAGCTATGGCCACATCGATGGGGCTTCCCGCCCAGGGAAATATTGAGCCGCAGTGGAACAGCTCAAAAGGATATATCACGGTATTACGTTCAAACTGGAACTTATTGAACTATGATCAGTTAATTACTCTGTTAGGGATCACCCGACCCGAATTGGCATGGCGGCTTAAGGAGGATGATTTTCTGTATGTTAAATTAGGAAACCTAAAACCATTTTGCACTCCTCTCATTTACGAAGCGCCGACCAAAGAGATAGGTGCAAAGGCCTTACAAATTGCAATATGGGTAAAAGAGATTGGCAATCTGGCTTTTGCACCCGAAAAACCGAGGTTCTCATTCTTAAATGATTTTCCCAAACAGGTCAGCGAAAAAGAGATTCCGGACCACCCGTTACTCAATAATGGAACTGATTCCACAGGCTTCAGACTCCGAATGGTCTCATCCTATTGTGCCGAATTTGGCGATCCATTGATGGACAAATATTTAGGGTCCTTTCCGGAAGGGCTTCTGTTTAAACTCGCTAATGTAGGTGTCAATTCAATCTGGCTGCACACCGTTCTAAATACCCTGGTTGCGCCCGATGGTGATTTCCCGGGATCAACGGATGCCCCAAAGAGAATTGAGGGGTTAAAGAACCTGGTGAAAAGGGCTTCAAAATTTGGAATTGGGATCTACCTCTATTTGAACGAACCACGCGGGCTGGAAACCCGTTTTTTTGAATCTTCTGAGAAGCGCAAAAGCCTTGAAGGTGTTAAAGAGACTGATTATGCTGCACTTTGCACGACCGTGCCTGAAGTCCGCGAATGGCTGACGAACTCACTAAAAACTGTTTTTCAGGACGTTCCTAATCTGGCAGGGATATTTACAATAACCGGATCTGAAAATCTGACGAGCTGTATTTCGCACGGCAAACAAAAGGAGTGCGGAAGGTGTAAAGACCGGGTCTATTCCGATATCATGGTTGAACTCATTTCTGCCATGGAGAAGGGGGTGAAATCGGGGAATCCCAAAGCCAACGTGATCGTGTGGGACTGGGGCTGGGATGATCGGTTCGCGGAAACCATTATCAAAGGAATTCCAAAATCGTGCTGGCTCATGTCGGTGAGCGAATGGTCGTTGCCAATTGTGCGTGGAGGGATACAATCCTCTGTTGGCGAATACTCAATCTCCTCCGTTGGACCTGGGCCTAGAGCTTTGGATCACTGGAAAACAGCCAGAGAGGCCGGGCTTAAAACTGTTGCTAAGGTCCAAGTCAATTGTACCTGGGAGATGTCAATTGTGCCAGCCCTCCCAACCATGGATCTTGTGGCGCAGCATGCCGAAAATCTCTCAAAGGAATCTGTTACAGGGGTGATGCTTAGCTGGAGTCTGGGCGGATATCCTTCGGCAAATATCGATCTTTTCCAGTCGTGGAAAACGGGGAAAATGGAAGAGAACCTAAACGCTCTTTCCAAAAAATATTACGGGGAGAAAGCCACCCCATTTGTACGAAAAGCATGGACCCAATTCTCTGAAGCGTTCAGGGAATATCCATATCACATCTCGACAGTCTATCAGGGTCCGCAGCAAGTGGGGCCGGCAAACCCGTTTTATATTCAGCCTACCGGGATGATCTCAACCATGGTTGGTTTTCCTTACGACGATTTAAGTCGTTGGAAGGCGGTATATCCGGAAAAGATATGGGCCGACCAAATGGCCAAAGTGGCTGAAGGGTTTGAAAAAGGGTGCAGAACTCTGAAAGATGGGCTTAAACAACCGGGGATTGGGGATCAAAAAGCACTTAGGGTGGAGCTGGATCGTGCAACAGCTGTCGCAATCCACTTTTCTTCAGTGGTAAACCAGGCCCGGTTTATCATGGCCCGTGACCGCTTTTATGCTTCAAAGGATCCAAAAGAGAAGCAAGAGTGGATCGGCAAAATGCGGGGAATTACCCGGGAAGAGATCAGGCTTGTAAAACGGATGATCCCAATATTGAAGAAAGATCCTTACATTGCCTTTGAATCATCAAACCATTATTACTATGTACCCCAGTACCTTTTGGAAAAATATATCAATCTGAAAAATGTGCTGGAACAGCTAAACCGGTAATCAGTCTAATTTTATCCGTAAAAGTCAATAAATGAAAAAATTCTCGATTCTGTCTATCGCTCTCTTTACGTTCACGTTGGGATTTGCCCAGACGAATAAACCCAATAATGCGATGTCACAAAGGCAGACAACTCCCCGAACCTTGGGTTATCATCTGGTCTGGATTGATCAGTTTAACGGAAATTCTCTGGACACCACCAAATGGAATGTTCGCGGCATTGGTCCCAGAAGGGTCGGTTATAATTCAACAGAGGCAGTAAAAGTTGATGAAGGTTTTCTCAAACTCTATGCCCTGAAGAAGGGAGATTCAATCTTAGCGGGGGCTGTAGGCACCGCCCGTCATTTTAATACCCGGTACGGCTATTTCGAATGTCGTGCCCAGCTGCAGAAATCAATCGGAGTATGGGGGGCATTTTGGATCCAGTCCTCAAAAATCGCCCAGGGTGAAGACCCTTCACTATTCGGATCGGAAATGGATATCTTCGAGTTCTTCAAAGAGATGGGAAATGACACCATCACCCATGCCATCCACTGGGCCTATGGGCCGAATATGCACTCTATCGGACCCATGAAAAGTTATCTGAAGGGATTGAGTAATGGTTTTCATATCTATGGGTTTGAATGGACTCCCGAGAAATATTCATTTTTTATCGATGGCTATAAATTCCATGAAGAGACAAGGGGAATCTCAAATATTGAGGAATATATGATCCTGAGCATGGAACTTCCGGGTAAACCGGAGAATCTTGTTAAAACCATTTTCCCCGATGTGTTTATTGTTGATTGGGTGAAGGTCTACAAAAAATAAAAGTTCCAAGCCATGAGAAATCTCCTTCTCCATATTTTAACGAGCCTGATCATTTGCCTGGTCATCTTGAATCTCTCCGCAAAGGCGGTGGAAACCAACAATCGGATCAGCCGATACAATGTCGTATGGGAAACACCCTCAAAGGATGCCACGGGAGTCATGCCCATCGGAAACGGGGATATCGCGGCAGGAGTTTATGCGATCGAAAACGGGGATTTATATCTGCTCCTGTCCAAGAACGATGCCTATAATTATATGGGCGATATTTTCAAAACCGGAAGAGTGCGCATCTCATTAAACCCCAATCCTTTCAAGACAGGAAAACCTTTCCGGCAGACACTCGACCTTGCCATTGGATCGATCCGGATTGAGGCAGATGGGATGACCATCCGGATTTGGGCAGATGCAAACCGGCCGGTTTTTCATGTTGAAGTTTCCTCTCCCCGGGAAGTACAGGTGACCGTTCGTCCTGATTTATGGAAACGCCTCGATTACACAGTGTTCAATATGGCGGAATTCAACGGTACAAAGTTCTACCCTTCAACTGTAATCGCTGAGCCGGCTCAGAATATCTGTCTTGAAAAGGACGGAAAACTGCTCTGGTATTACCCGGTCGGCGACCGCAGCATCTACGGTGACGACCTTAAATATTACAACGTGGAACAGATGGCCACAACGTTTCCGGATCCTTTCCGTTTCAATACCTTCGGGAATCTGCTGGAGAGTCCGGACTTAAAGTTAAAGGGTGAGGCTCTTACGGGGGCAGGAAAAACCTTCGATATCCGGATCCATGCCCTCACCATGCAGACACCCGACTACTCAAAATGGATCTCTGAAATTATAAAACAGTCAGATATTCAGATGAATGTGAAGGATAATTGGAACGATCATTGCCGTTGGTGGTCGGACTTCTGGAACCGGAGCTGGATCGTAGCTTCCGATAACACCGTTCCGTATGCAAAACGTGAAATTCTGAAAGGTGAGGCAAACAGCACGGGTAGTCGCGACGAAGAGGATGGCGCCGCTTTAACTTCGCAAAGCTATAACGTTTTCCGCTTCCTGATGGCCTGCCAGAGCCGTGGACGTGTCCAGACCAAATTCAATGGCGGACTCTTCACACAACAGCTCAGATTTAAAAAGGAGGACAAAAAAAATCGGACAAATATGGTACAGCAGGCTGATGGTTCGTGGCTCACCCATGAGGACGACCGCTTATGGGGACGCCGCTATACCTTTCAAAATCAACGGCTCCTTTACTGGCCGCTACTGGCAAGCGGAGACAATGATCTGATGAAACCGTTTTTCAGTTATTACTCGAATGTGCTCGGAATGCGCAAGGCGATTACCAGGGCCTGGTTTGGACACGACGGGGCCTATTTCCGCGAAAATATAGAACCTGACGGTGCAGAACACGACTGCGGGAATGAGGGACGTCCACCCCGGACAAAGGCCGGCGAAAAATATGAGGGTTGGTACCACGACTACTACTTTACCTGCGGACTCGAGATCCTGGCAATGATGTGTGATAATGTCAATTACACGGATGATCAGAAATTCCGGGACAGCGTGCTGGTCCCTTTTGCGCGTGAGGTATTGCTGTTTTTTATCAAGCATTATCCGCGTGAAGTGAATGGTAAACTCCGTCTTGAACCGGCCCAGGTTGTGGAGACCTGGTGGGTTGCGGTCAACCCCTCTCCTGATATTGCCGGTTTACGGTTTTGCATGGACCAGCTGCTGGCCATGCAAGCCGGAAATGCAGAAGATCAGGCAAACTGGCGCAGGTTCAGGAGTGAAATCCCGGAGGTACCCCTTCAGATTATTGACGGTCTTAAAGCCATAGCTCCTGCCGATAAATGGGAAAAGCGACAGAATTCAGAAAACGGGGAGCTCTATCCTGTGTTCCCCTTCCGGTGTTTTGGTCTGAGTTCCGGAACGGAAGATATCGTGACCAATACGATGAATCATCGTTCCCTCAAGGATGCCATGGGTGGCGGATGCTGGACGCAGGATCAGATCGACTGGGCTTATGCCGGCAACGCCACGGAGGCATCCAAGGGTTTGGTCCGCCGTTTCCGGATCGCCTCAACCATGGTTCGTTTCCCGATGTTTGGAAGGGAGGGGCCCGACTCCTGTCCCGATTTTGACCAGTTCGGATCAGGTGCTATTGCCTTGCAGCGGATGCTGATTCAGGAGGATAACGGGAAAATCCTGCTCCTCCCGGCCTGGCCCAAAGCGTGGGATATCGATTTCAAATTGCACGCGATGAAAAACACAATCCTTGAAGGTGTTGTAAAAAACGGAGTATTAACCAGTCTGAAAGTAATTCCTGAATCAAGGCGGAAGGATATCCAATTCGCAAAAGGGTGGAGCCGGGTTGGCAGTGTCGTCACGGATAAAAACCTCCTTGAAAGAAAATAAACATAAAATGTCATATTTCTTTAATTTACAACTTCCAAACCGGTTGTATTATCTTGCCATTTGATCCAGGGGATACACAAACATTTAGAAAGATTGCTTCGTCGCCATTTAAATATTAGCAGTTTATTTTGACAAAATGAATTTTGACGGCTCCACGCAATGACGGTATTCTCTATATGAGTTTGAGGGACAGGGGGATTTGGCGGCAAAGCCGCCAAATCCCCCTGTCCCTCAACTTTAAACAAAAACATTGTCATTGCGAGGAGCACCCAAAAATTTGGGCACAATGTGAAAATGACAGGGAGCAAATATGTCATTGATAGTCCTAATACGAACAAGAACACCAAGTTTTATGACGGTGAAAGATAATTGAAAATGAGATTCCTCATTCCGCTGCGCTCCAATCGGAATGACAATAGACTTTGATAATGTGTGGGAGAGGGAGTGGGCGGCGCGGCCGCCCACTCCCTCTCCCACACATCCTTTAAAATGAAGGGTGTCATTCCGAACGAAGTGAGGAATCTCTTTATTTAAATAGCCAATAAAATTCTGTCATTGGTAGGAGCTCAACATTCGACCTTTCATATGAACGATTAATCTCATGAGCGACGAACCATCTTTTCAAATGAAGTCTATGTATCAGATTTATCATAAAACCATTATCTCTCATTTTGTATCCCCAAATCTCCGTTGCACTCGCCTGAAAAGAACCGAATCGCTATTGGCTAATTTTTCGATGAGGTATATCTCCAAAGTATCCTTACGGGCGGAAGATCCGTACCTCTTTTTGGTCCAGAAATCCTGAAGGTTCGAGTCACTGGTCATCCAATAAACATCATAATAACGAATACTATCCAAATACGATTTCTGTTTCCAAAAAATGGTATCCCCATTGAAATAATTTAAATAATAGGTACATCGCTTTTTCATCATCGAAGGCAGAGGGACGTCATTCCAATCAAAATACCCCCAGCCTTGTCTCATTGAAAAAGATATTCCATCCTTGGTTTGACTTTTACTAAATTCTCCGGCATCGTTATAGAAATAAAAGACCTGTCTGGATTTATCTCTTTTCCCGGTACAGCCGGTGACAAAAAAGATCAACAGCACAATAAGCACTCGTTTCATATCAGAATGAAATTTCGATTTTTTATTTGGTCCCCAAACCTGTGATCAAATTTTGGATCTTTAATTAAAACCCTTTAAAGATACACTATCTTTGACAGAGATTTACCAGGTTAATTATTTTCAATTATAAAAAAAATCAGTAGTGTCCGGGGAAATGGCAATCAGTATTTAGAGATTCTTCGCTACACTTCGTTTCGCTCAGAATGACAAATACTGACAAAGAATCAAAGAAACCTATAACTCTGATTAAGGAATTGGTGGGGGGGATAGTCCCAATGTAACAACTTATGAAGATGAAACCGGTCTCTCAACCGAAATGGAGAAGGAATTGGATAAAGGGTACAAAATGGTGTTGAAAAATCCGGTTGATGGAAAAAATTGGGAAGATGTAAAAGCTAATTTTCTAAACAGATAACAATAACTTGGACAAAAACGTTAAACCAGAAGTTGTTTAATAAAGTCGTGGATCTGTAAAATAGATATTGGATGAAGCGATATTCGTTAAAATTCAACTCATTCGTAGAAAATGATCTTAAAATCGACGCGGAATGGTATAATGATCAAAAACCAGGATGAGATGATTTCAAATTTTGTTCATATGAGAATAATAATCTGTTCATTAATCTTCCTGATATGTTTTGTTTTATGCACTCTGGCACAAACCGTCGAAAAAACCATTCCGATTCCCCTGCCATCAAAAGCGCAACTCAAATGGCAAAAGTATGAGCAAACCATGTTCGTCTGCCTCGATCCTGCGACCTGGCAGGGACGTGAATATGATAATCATTCCACCCCGTTAAGCCGGATCAATCCAACTGATCTGAACACGGACCAATGGTGTGAAGTCGCAAAATCGTGGGGAGCCCACCTGATCCTGTTTGTCGCCAAACACACGGGTGGTTTTTGCTGGTGGCAAACAAATACTTCCGAATACGGAATCAAAAACACCCCCTGGAAAAACGGCAGGGGCGATGCTCTGAAAGAGTTGTCCCGATCGTGTAAAAAATATGGTCTGGATCTTGGAATCTACGTTTATCCCGGAGACGATACCTGGGGTGCCGGTATCGGCAGCGGAGGGGTTACCAAAGATCCCGCGAAACAGGAGGGTTACAATAAGGTTTTCCGGCAGCAGATGACAGAAGTTTTAACCAAATATGGACGAGTGAGCGAGGTATGGTTCGATGGAAGTTGCTTTATAAATGTAAATGACCTGTTGGTAAAATACGCCGCCGATGCGGTAATCCTTCAGGGACCCATGGCTAACCTAAGATGGGTAGGCAACGAAGATGGCTTTGCCCCTTTCTCCAATTGGTACACCCTAAACTCCAAAGACCTGAAAACCGGCGTTTCGACAGCTGTTCAGTCCGATCCGTTTGGTGATGCCTATGCCCCCGTTGAAATTGATGTCCCATTACTTAAAAACAAGGGACACAAGTGGTTCTGGGGCCAGAATACTGACAGCCTGATCTTAACAACCGATCAGCTCATGAATATTTACTATAAATCTGTAGGCAGAGGTGCGCTCCTGTTGCTGAATTCAACGCCGGATACTTCAGGATTGATCCCCCAGTCGCATGTAATGGCCTATGCCGACTTCGGTAGCGAGATAAAACGACGCTTTGAAAACCCGGTCGCAAAAACAAGCGGAACCGGGGAGATTCTGGAAATCCCATTTTCAAAACCCACTGAATTAAACCATGCCATCCTACAGGAAGATCTTTTATTCGGACAGCGGGTTCTGGCCTTTCAGATTGAAGCGATGAATTCTGAGGATCAATGGCAAAAGGTCTATTCAGGGACATCGATCGGGAATAAAAAGATCTGCTACTTTAATCCTGTTACCCTGAAAAAAATAAGGATTTCGGTTACCAACACAAAGGGCGACCCGCACCTGTCAGATTTTGCGGTTTATAACGTTAAAGGGGTAAACCTTGCCCCTGAAAAAAGAGATAATCTCGGAAGTTTCTACAATGGGCTTGCACGTAAAAACGGTACTGATCCCCTGGAAGAACCGGCATTTGAAATTGGCTCCTGGGACCATAATTCGTTGAGAACCGGAGAATGGAAAGCGATGGGTTTTGATCTGACCAGATATGTAACCAGGATAGGTCAGTATGAAATAGCTTTTTCAACAAAAGAGCATAAGGAATCCGGACTGGAATTTAAAGATTGGGAACTGGAGATGTACGGAGGAAAGGCAACCGGTTCAATTGAGTTCCTTAAAGAGAGTTCAACCTTCAGAATAACCCGATCGCAGCAAACGCTGGATGAGTTTCCGACGATATTCCGAGTTAAGATCAAAGGGAAGTCAGAGAATACTTCGGGGAATATTTCAATTAAGAGTTTAACTTATTAAAGGTAGGATTCTCTATAATTTTCAATAATTCGAATTAATTGTGATACCAGGTAATAGGGTACGTTGAGTAGCAAGAATTTTTTGCCTGCAGGAGTTTGGACATCAGATTCGCTAAAGGGCTTGTTCCATATTCTGACAGCCAGCCGGTGCGGAGCCTGATCCATAAATAGGTGCAATGATTTCAGCGTGGTTCCAACACCCGATTTTACTTCAACTGGAATCAACCGGCCGGAATATGAAATCAAATAATCAATCTCAGCATTTGAATTTTTAGCCTCACGAACCCAAAAAGTGCGCTGAGCCAAAACATTGTAATCTTCAGCAATCAACTCCTGACCTACAATATGTTCCGCAACAAGGCCACGCCACACCGCACTAAGTTCATTTGCCCCGAAAACTTCTTGCTGAACTCCTGCTGAATAATTCAATAATCCGGTATCAAGCCAATGTAACCTTGGAGATTTCCTGAAATCGGGAAGAAACGGCAAGGTAGCTGAACCAGTGGGATAAACCATCTCGATAAGCATAGTTTTTTCAAGTAAGCGAAAAGCCTCTGCCATTTCACGAGAACGATATTCCGATTCACCAAATCGTTCAAATTTGATACGTTGGCAGCCATACCGAAATCCGGTTCTAAGAATATGTCTGATATGTTGAACCGAACTGTTTCTTACAGAATATTTTTCAACATCGTCTATATAACCGGCAATCAAGGATTGATACTCTGTATCCAGGCTTATTAAGTCGTTATTTTGAGCATAATTGGCCACAACTCCCGGCATCCCGCCAATTAAAGTGTATCGGTTAAAAAGTGACTGAAGTTTATCATGCGCAAATCCGGCGATTGGCCATTCTAACAGTGCGTCGAGCGCAGTATGTTCGCCAATAGCTGTCAAAAACTCGGAGAATGAGCATGGCCTGACTGCAAGGTATTCAACCCGTCCAACGGGGAATGAAATATGCCTGTCAATTAGGGACTCCAGCAATGACCCTGCGGCAATGACGTGAATTGAAGGTGCTTCCTCATAGAAATAGCGAAGAAGCGAAACTGCCTGGGGTGAATTTTGTATCTCATCAATAAAAATAAGGGTATCCTTTTGTCCTTTTTTTAATCCTTTAAGGAAAAATATGGCATCTAATTTTTCATTAAAAGAACCCGATGAATCAAAAATTGCCTTTTCATTCGGTTTTTCCAGGTTGAGATAAATATAGCATTTGTATTTTTTTGCAAATAAATTAACCAAAGTTGTCTTCCCAACCTGACGTGCACCTCGTAAAACCAGTGGTTTTCTATTAGCTCGCTGCGACCACTCTTCAAGCTTATCAATTATCTTTCTGTAAAACATTATCATAGAGATATATTGTCATAAAAACAACTACAAATATATCTATTATTGTTATATATCCAATCATATAATTGAATCTAATTGTAACAAATACAACCATGTAATTTGGAATATACTATACGCCATTGTATATTTGTATTGATATAATTTCCAGAAGATTATGAAACCCTCATGAGCAAAAGCTCATCAATGAAGATGAAAATCAATGAGGGTTCCATGTGCCTTTTAATAACAAATTATTTTCACATGAAAGTAACAGCGATAATTCCCGATGAACTGATCAATGAAGCTAAAGTTCTGTCACATGCCAGAAGCATTACCGAAACGATGATCATAGCCTTGAATTCCTATGTTGCTTTCGAAAAGCTGAAAGCAATGGGTAATTCGATAAATACCAGCCCTTTACAATTTAAGTATATGGCGGAGGAGATCAGAGAATTAAACAGGTCAGTTTTCGTTTGATAACAGACTTATCTCAAAAGGCATCGGTTTGATTGATGCATGTCTGATTTACACCACGATCGAAACCGATTCCCAACTTTGGACACTGGATAAGAAGATCATAAACTTTCTGGACAAAAAGTATCTTTACGATTGAACTAACTCAAATTCAATACTACTTGGGAAAGGAATAGGGGAACCGCATATAATCGATAGATGGTATCGTATTTCCTGTGAAATCAAAGAAGGTACAATTCTCCATCGAAGAACCGGTTCCCCATGGATCTTTCATTTGAGAGGAAATCCACTCCGGTTCCCAGTACATAACTCCGCTCCCACCTACTTTAATCATGTTTTGGGTGAGATCGGTAAGATATTTTGTCTGACCAGCCACTGTGAAAGGATATCCCGCCATGGGTGTCTGGCCCCCAAACTGATTGGCATATGAATCGTCTCCCTGAGTTGTCCATGGATAGGAAGTTTCCAGGATCATCACCTCGCGGTTGTAGGTGTTTTTAAGGCTTGTGATCAGTGCCGGGATGTCACTGAATGCAACAGTGGTATGCCACAACGGATAATACGACATGCCGATGATATCGAAATCGGTGACACCCCCTGTGTTGGTAATCTGGGCGAACCACCAGTCCACATTTTTCGGATCGGCCACATGGAGTGCAATCTTGGTTTTTACAACCGAATTAGCCGACACGTCCCGGACCGCTTTGATCCCGCTGTTCATCACGGCGCCCAGCTGCTGCCAGTTGCCATTGCATCCATTCAGATCCGGAAACCCGGGATTTGTGTTAGTGATCATCATTCCGCAATTGGTTTCGTTGCCTATTTGCACGATCTCAGGCATGAGGCCCCTGGCATTCAATTGGCTCAAAACCGAATAGGTATAGCTGTAAACCGAGTCTTTCAGGGTTTGCAGATCGGTAATATTTGCCCAGGCTGCAGGAGGGTTTTGGGTACCGGGATCGGCCCAGGTATCCGAATAATGGATATCGAGATCAACAGCAAGCCCCAAAGTTTTGGCGCGTTGAATGGTTTTTACAACATCGGCAAACCCACTGTATAATGGAGTCTGTTCACTTCCATAAACCGTACGAATCCATTCCGGATCGTTCCAGAGGCGAACCCGCACCAGGTTTGCCCCATGTTCCTTCATGATCAGAAAAGGGTCGCGCACCTTGGCCGAATCGAGGTAAACGCCGCCATGATCTTCAATCTGGCTGGCATACGAGAGATCGGCTCCCATCACAAATTGAGACGGATTATAATAATCATATATCACTTTAGGTAGCATAACGACCAATGAGGAACTCTTCTTACATGAAAACCCGAATAAAAACAGTACAATCAAAACAAACTGAATTCTCATTGTTTAATTTTTACAAAATTAACTGGATAAATACACTTTCATCCTTTTTATGCCAAAAGATTTTTTACCTTGCTATTAGCGGCTGGCTTTTACTCCTTTATTAGATCTATCATCATATTATGAACAGTGGCAATGCAATTACACATATTTCATAATGAATCAGCCAGTTGCAAGTCACTAGCTGCAAGTAGCAATATTTGCAAAGTCATTTTCCTTATCAAGCGCTCCTATTCCGGATTAGCAGATCATCTAAAACTCCAGACTGATAATTCCGATCTCCAATTCCGGATCGGAAGCATATTTATGATTATTCTCCGGACGGAGCGACAGCAGTAATCGTTCTACTTTATCCAGATTAATCTTGTCGCCGATACCTCCTCGCCCGCTAGCAGGAGCCATCCAGTAATCCCATTGTTCAGGGAAAGCCTGCGGCAACTTGACCCCCGGACCGGCAGTAAATTCGTCAGGTGAAATCCTGTATTCTTTCCATTCATCAGTGAGTTCCAGCTTTTTCATCCAGGTCGTTCCATCGGCCTCAACAAGGGAAAGATAGGCTGTTCCAGGATATGAACCTTTAGCTTTAAAGCCAATGATTCCTCGAGCGGAATGATTGGCCGACCTGGACAAAATTCGCTCACTGATGATCAATGATGCAGTATAATCTTTAAGCGTCGAATCGATCGTCATCGGTAAACTTAATGAAAATGCTTTCTGTTTGTCAGATTCATCAACCAATTTGAATAAGCCATGGCGGATATTATCGCCGATCCTGGTAAACGACAGTTGTCTGTAATCTGCTTCAGGATTAAACAATACCAAGGGGGCATCTGATTTCACAAGCCGTGTAGTGTAATACCCTTTTTCTTCCGGCATAACTAAACCTTCATTTTCAAATCGCTGAACTTTCCCTTTGGTCGTCACTTCAACATAAAACTCCAGTGAACCTTCAGTAAAAGTGCCGACTGGTATATTGCATTGAAAGTTAAATTTCCCGGTATCAATCAGGTTAAACCGCTTAAAATCATTTTCGCCCTTTAGACGTGCACAAAGTTCCACTTTCCCTGGAGCTGCTGAATCAGCCACCTGAATTACAATCTTAATAGTCTGATCAACAGGATATTCAGATGCAGCTTTTACGCTGATTTGAGTTTGTAGTTTTTCGTCAGGTGGGCAGACAAATTCAGAAAAACCAATCAGTCCAAACTTAGAGGGCAAACTGTTTTTGTCAAGTACACCGGAAGTCAGTACATAAACTCCGGGGCAGATAGTAAATAAACCCTTCACAGCTTTGGAAGTGAATTTATTTCCGGCATTCACCGGGTAAATATTAAACGAATCACCCAGGCCGGGTAAATCGACTTTCATTGCATGGACCCGACTGATAAGCCGTATTACAACCTTAGGTTCCTTCCGGATGCCAAATGGATCTCCAACTGTAACTGCATCCGGATAAACCTCAAGCCTCCATTCACCTTCTTTCACCTTGTCCAGAAAATATATTCCCAGACCTTCATAACGAACCACCGGCGATGAACCGACACCTACCAACTGTTTGAGCCCGGCTATATTTTGGGGAGTCTCCGAAGTTGAATTGTCATACATAAAAGCTTCCTTCGAGTTCATTACGCTTGAATTCCCGTCATAATTTACCTTGAAATCTCCAAAGGAGGTGTTCTCCGGATAGGATCCATATTGTTTGTAAAGCGGCAGATTTTTCATAGCCCGGGCCGAGATGATGGCACTTGCTGCTTTGACCGGGGTATAAACCAGATTTAGCAGGTGAGTGTTCCAACCCTGGTTGTAAGGTGCTGAAACCAGCATGTCATAAGAAAACATAGTTGCAAACTGTGCTCCGACCGATTTAAAGGTTCGCATCATCGCAGGATACATATACCCGGTATTCAGATCGGGAGAATCGAATTCGTAAACAATCCGTGCCATCCCTTCAATATCAGGATAAAGCATTGTGGGAAAATCGTCGACTGATCTCAGGTAATTACCTTCCAACAAATGGCCAGAATTAAGCCCGGTAGGATACCAGGCAAAGGTCAGCCCATCTATTTTGGAAGCTCTGAGCGCCATGCCTATTTTGTTATCCTGGCTGTAATTGTGAAAAATTAGTTTTTTGCAACCGGTACTCCGAATAGCTTCTACCATTGTATTGATATAGGCTACCGAGCCATTCAGATCCTTGCTGTGGTGGTCGGGCTCGTTGATGGTCTCAAGAAACAAAATCGCAGGCTCCTCTTTCAACGCAACACCGGTATACGGATTCACGTGGTTGAGCATCTGTTTCCAATAATTGCATTGGGCAGCAATTGCATCTGGGTTTGTCCCCAGTTCACTCTTATTGAAATGGGCAGAGAGGCCGTTAACGCTGGCAGTATCCTTCATTGCATCGGGCCAGAGCGACCCGTAAGTTACGATAGGGCTTAGCAAAATATAAATACCCCGTTCGCGGGCTTTGGCAATCACATAATCCATAACATCAAGGTGATCGTTCACGAACAGGTTACCCTGTTTGTCGGAATTTTCCCAGTCACCCCAGAAACTTAACCGAAGTGCATCCCACCCCATCCGGGCAAAATGGGCCATGTCCTGATCCACAACCTTTTTACGGTCGGTAGTGAAAAGTCCCGCAGCACGATAATCACAAGCTGACGGCAGACAATAATTGGCACCGAACAAGGCAACCTCCTTTTTAGTGTCAGTCCATCGGATTATCCCCTTCTTATCTACAAAAGCCTCCCGGTGTACGAACGGCTGTTCACTGCCTGATGCTGCAACAAGGATGCATATTAAAAACAAAAAACAAAGGGTTCGTTTCACTTTTCAGGGTTTAATGTAAGTTAAATTACCTCCGTTTAAATTGAAGTCAAATTGATATTCGGGAACCAAATGAATTGATTTCATCTTTGCCACTGCTCCGTCTTGTCTGGCCAAATCATCATCAAAATAAATCCTCGACTCCTTTGCCAACGGGCAGATATCCAATCTTATCGGCTGATTTTCCAAATTACATTCAAGCCTGTTCAAACCAATGCTCCAGGTCGTTCCGTCACCAAAATCATCCGCGATAAGCCTGTGATTCAGATACATTCGCGCTTTATCTCCGGAGTAGTCAATCTTCAGAATCAGGTTGCAAAGTCCGCTTAGGTAATAATTGGGCAAACTCATGGAATAGCTCATTTTATCATTAACTAAAGATTTCAGTTTTACAACCGGACTAATAATCTCAGGTTGTTTAAAGCCCCCATCTTTCGAAAGGTAGGATGGGAAAATGTAATCATTTTTTACGAGCCATGATCCATTGGTGGGGATCTCAACCTGATCACTATTAAAGTATTCTACTACAAACTTTGCCGCAAATGCCTTTTGGCCAGCTTCAAAAGGGAAGTCGAGCATCAGTATATTTTCACCCTTTTGAACATATCCGGTCAGATCAAGATTGTTCAGCGTATCGGACCGCACTGACTGATTCACCCAGACATTGTTAATTTGTATCCTGAAGGGTGATTGGTTGGCTATAATCAGACGGGCATTTTTTATTTTGGAAGGATTCCCAAGACTGAATTCCTTTACAAAAAAGCGGTGCCGTAGTGAATTCGTGTTATCCTGCTTGTTAGCTATACTGGTTTTCAGCCATAATGCATCACCGAGTGGTTTTATTTCCTGGATCTTAATTTCCGGTTTCTTCCCGGGTATGGACTGCGTGAATGGGGCAAAAACAGGATCAGTACCTTGCCCGTCATTGAGTTTATTGATTTTGATACTAGTGGATTTACCAAACACATGAAGTTGTTCTCCATTGAGATACATATTGGCGCTGGAAATAAAAAAGTACTCTTTCTCATCGCTCCTCAACAGCCAGGATTCCCTGGCCTCCTGTTTTGAAAGCACCACAATGGTTTGTTCTGAATTATTCTTATCCAATATATTAATCAGACAATTCATCCCGGGTTGGAGGCCGGAAATTACATATTTACCCTCATTTTGTTTGATCGTTCCGGTTGACGAACTTATTTTTGTAATGGTGGTTGCGTCGAAACAGAATTCAGGATTGACTGTAGCATCTTCGACGAATACCCATTTATCAGCCAGGTTACAAAGCGGCTGTGCGGTAGCATACTTTAAAAGTACACTTCCCATCCTGAAGTTTACAGGCCAGATAAATAAGGCGCTGTCTTTGATCGTTACCGGAGTTGATGGAAAAACCAACGTTTCACTTTTCAATTTGATGCTGAATTGCACCTCTTTCTTCTCACTCATCACGTTATGCCGGCAATAATTTAACCCGAACAAAAAGGCAGAATGGTTATCTGTTCTGACGCTATATTGAAGATCTTCGTCGTTTTTCTCAAATACCGGGACCATAGGGGCCAGGCGGTATCCAAATTCATTCAGAAAATAGTGGAGTTTTTTAACTTCAAAATAGCAGTCATTCAGTTCCCCCGATTCACGGATTGCCGCCTGGAAATCATAGGATGTCAGAGGATTGGTATTGTAATAACCTGTTTCTTCCCTGTTTTCTTCGAGGGAGGTGAGCAATCCATGAGGGTTCGTGCCGCCTGCAAACATATAATAGCCAGCCAGATTACTTCCTGATCCGATTTTGGCTAATATAAGGGCTAAACCATCCTGAGAACCTATTTTCAAACGGCGGTGATCT
Source organism: uncultured Bacteroidia bacterium (assembly GCA_903923905.1). Taxonomy (GTDB): domain Bacteria; phylum Bacteroidota; class Bacteroidia; order Bacteroidales; family Prolixibacteraceae; genus JAAFHB01. Next base: position 100,686 of record CAIXZH010000066.1, on the reverse strand, counting down.
GTGTTCTCAATGCCGACACCCACTTCGCAGGTAAGATAAGGATAGGCAGATAAATCGAGATAGGGTTCCCTGCCGGTTATAACATCATTGCCAATGTTATCGCTGTCGCGATAAGGGGAGAATCTGAAATTTTTACAATCTGTATTCCGGTTCAGATTATCTGCCCAGGGTTCATCAGGATAGGCTCCAAAGAGAGGAATCACTTCATAGGGGGGTACCGAACCGTTCTGCCAACCTGTAACCGTATAGAGCGGAACATCCAATCCGTTTTTCAGGGCTGTTTTTTTGAGCCATAAGATATGGTCCTCACCCTCTTTACCCAAACGGTATTCGTTTTCGAGCTGAATACCGATGACCGGACCACCATCCTTGTACAGTAATCCATTAAGCTGTAACCCTATCTGCCGGTACCATTCTTCAGCATAACTCTGATAAACAGGATCATTCGAACGGTCCTTAATATTTTTTTTCTGCAATATCCAATCGGGTGTTCCACCGTTGCGGACTTCAGCGTGGCACCAGGGGCCGATTCTGGGATAGACCCATAACCCGTGTTTGGCGCACAATTTCACAAAGGCACGAAAATCCTTGTTCCCGGTCCAATCAAACTGACCTTCAATCTCCTCGTGATGAATCCACAAAACATAGGTGGCAATAACATTGATACCACAGGCCTTCATCTTTAACACAACATCTTCCCATTGACTTCTGGGGATCCGTGAATAATGAACCTCTCCCATTACAGGAAAAATCGGCTTCCCATTTAAGGTCAAATAACGATTGTTCACCCCGAGCTCCTGGCCCCGCAACCCGGGACTGCCCATCCTGAGCAACCCGGTTTTGATAGTTGTATCTCCTGTTGAAGCATCAATAGAGTAAGTTCTTTGCGCCTGAGAACATAGCGAGCTGGAGATCAGAATCAGGCTAATCAGATATTTTCTCATGATAATTTTAAATATTGGGAAACTTTTAAAATAAATTTGGTTGCTTTTCATCTATTTTATCAAGACACTTAAGCAATAAACTATTTCGCATTGAGTCGCAAAACCCATGCAAAGCATATTTAGACTTTTCTTAGCGATCATGGAGTTCTTAGCGGGAAATTTTTCGGGTCATTCGTGTATGGGCTTTGCAATTTATCCTGGAGAGTTTGTTCGGGTAAAAAGAGATAAAATGGGGTTCTGAAAGATCATTCATTTGATAATAAATGCATGATTATATTGATTTTACAGGTAATAACTGCCGGCAGAAATCACCGGCAGTTAAGACAAACCTATAAACTAACAAACTAAAAAGATCTAATTACCTGTACCGGTAAAATAGGATGGAAGCGCATCGGTGCAGGTGGCATTGGTGACACCGGAAACACCGGAATATTGACTATTCTGTGCGCAACCTTCGCTGACGGCATAAATCGGTATTGGCATGATAGGTGCAACATTGGTAAGCTTCTTCATACTTGCGGTAGAATAATAATCGTTGTATGCTGCAATTTGAGTATACCAATTGTTAAACCTGATCAGCTCGAGTCTTCTTTGGGCCTCCCACCAGATTTCGTGGGTTCGCTCCCTGAAAATTTTAGCCATAGTCAATGGACCTGTCAGAGGAGCTAAACCTGCCCGGGCACGCACGATATTTAAATCGGCAAGTCCTTCGCCGGTAACCCCTGATCCCACTTCTGCTTCAGCGATCATCAGCAGCACATCTGCATACCGGCATACCACGATATTATTGGCCTGGTAAGAGGCGACAAGATTATCTGTATACTTATTCATAATCGCCGAAGTCATCCCATGTGCACTATCCACAAGAGAATTGGTCGCTGTTGAAATATAACTGTTTAATAACCATTGGCGCCGTTGATCTCCGGGTTCGAATGAATTATAAATTTGCCATGGCATACCGTATACCTGCGACCATCCTCCATTGCCGCTCAATAAGTGGCAATCCCAAGGAATGCAATAGTAGGAAAACGCATTCAGATTTGTTGTATTGCCGGCCCTTCCCTGGGATGAACTGTTTGTAGTTATCGACCAGATTTCTTCTGTAGTTTGTACACTGCTGTTTGAACTCGCAAAATTATCGTTGTAATTAGCCGTTAACGAATAGAGGTTCAGATTTTTAATCGCCATTCCAACCGGAAGAGCGGCAGCATAATTATGCTCCATTAAATAGGCCCGCATCAGAAAGGTCAGAGCAGCTGCTTTGGTGAAACGGCCAAATTCAGTGGCAGGAATAACCGGACTCAAACTATCCGCAGCTGTCTGAAGATCATCGGTAATATATTTCACAAAAGTGGTGCGATCGGGACGGGTCATATCAGACTCGGCAGATGTACCAATCTTTGCCGGATCCATAATTACAGGTACCGGTCCATACATATACAATAAATAGAAATTCATAATCCCACGTGCCGCATAAGCCTCCCCTTTTAACTGTTTACGCAACGAATCATTTTTCGTGGTGAAACCTTTATTAAGTTTGTCAATCAGGGCAGTCCAGCGGGTTATAAACTTTACTTTTTCAAAATGTCCTTGCCCTCTGCCGATACCTAATTCCGAACCGGCAAAGTTAAGTTCGCTCAACGTATAAAAGTTACCACCCCATCCCGAAAATACCTGACTGATATCAGATGCCTGATCAATATACTGGAACATGGAATTGTCGGGCTGAAACATAGTGTAACCATCCTGTCCGGAACCACTCGCAAAGAAGGTGTAACCCCATTTCGGGTTGTAGGGCATATAAACCTGCATGACATAATTGGTCCAGTCTGCATCAGTTACCGGAAATCCGCTAAGTGACAAGGTGCCTGACAGAACCGGATCGAAATTCTTCTTGCAACCACTACTTAATACTACGAGAATAAGTAAGGTCACTATATGTGAAATACTACGAAATTTGTTCATATTTTCAAGTATTTTTTTGAATTAATTAAAGTTAACTTTTAAACCAAGAGAAAAAGTACGGGCCATCGGGTAATTTCCCGGTCCGCCTTTGACACCGCCCCCATTAGTCTGCGATTCGTACACTTCGGGGTCAATTCCCTTATAGCTGGTTAGAATAAAAGCATTCTGCAGATCGAAAAATACTTTTAATCCCCTGACATATTTCTTTAAGGAAGGAAGATTGAAATTATAACCCAGGGTAATATTTCGGCAGCGGAGGAAGGAGGCATCTTCCAACCCGATCCCCGTACCCACGCTCATGGTTTGAAGATTAGGATAAGTTCCTGTATTATAAGTTCCTGCAGCAATTGTAACAGGATGGGTAACCGAGGCATATCCCGGAAGAATACCCGACGAACTAAAAGGGGTCCATATCTTATTCACATCCACTGTGCCTGAACTTGTCCCGTAAATGATTCCGGATTCAGTGGCCCAGTCATAACTGTGGTTATAACGTTTGAAGCCTGTCTGACCATAAAAATAGATATCAAGGTCAAAACTTTTATAATTAAACGTATTTCCCCAACCCAAATAAAGCTTGGGATAAATGGCAACCGATTTAATATCTTTATTATCCACTACTCCGTCACCATTGGTGTCCTTATAAATTTCATAACCGGGCTGAGTTGCACCAAGTGCCGTTTGGATGGCTTGCTGTTTTGATGATAATTTTGAGAAATCGGAAATTATACCTGATGTCGGACGATAATAAATAACGTCAACAGCATCTTTGACTCCGGTATAGGATTTGTCAATATCATCAGTAGCGAAACGCCTGGCCCAATGCTTGTAGTAATGGGATGCGGTAAGCGACATGTTCCAGCCAAAATCCTTCTTTTTAATATTTACCGTATTCAGGTTAACCTCATACCCTGAATTAATTATTTCGCCCCCATTCACTGGCTGAGAAGTAACAAACGAGAGTTGGCTGGTATTGGCATAGGTCAGTAAATTGGTAATATCATTTCTGAAAACATCCACTGATCCTGAAATCCTTCCCTTGAAAAGGCTGAAATCCAACCCACCGTTCAACATGTCCTGTTTTTGCCAGGTCAGATTGGGGTAATCAATGCCATTCTGTAAATAGGTGACGTAATAGGTCGATCCATGGTTGAAAGACAAAATATCGGTAGAAGGCTGATAAATTCCATAGGCATTCAAGCCAAGGTTGTTACTTCCGGTAATCCCATAACTACCCCTTAATTTTAAGAGGTTCAAAACTGGATTGTCTTTGAGGAACGACTCATTAGTCAATTTCCATGCTGCTGAAACTGAAGGGAAGGAGGCATATTTGCTCTGAGGAAAGAACCGGTTGTCTCCATCACGACGGATTGTGCCGGTAATTATATACTTATCGAGAATATCAAAGGTTGCCCTTCCGAAATAGGACCTCTCCTTTTGATAATTCCGGTATGAACTTATAGCCATCGCTCCTGTGGCTGCTGCAGCATTATAATTTCCCAAAGCATCGGGAAAATCAGAGAAAGAAAAGCCATTCCCAATTTCATCCGTTACATATTGGCCAGCCCCGATGACAGCGCTCAGATTCAATATGGAACCAAATTTTTTATTAAAGCTTACAGTGCCCTCAACTGTTGTTTTGTTACGTTTAGCATTATTTAAGGCGGCCCTGGTTAGATACATCTGATCCCAGAATACATTATTTGGAATATGATAGGACCTGTCGGATGTTTCTGAGTTTTCGCCATAAAGCATTTTGGCGGTTAGCATCCCGGGAATGATCTCAGCTTCGAGGGTTAAATTTCCAAAAATTCCTGAAGAGGTTGTCTGGTCACTTATTCCCAGTAAGCCAAGCGGGTTAGGTAGATTACTGTCAACTGCAAATGTGCCATCGGGGTTAAAGGCATTGATGGTGGCAGGCCATGCAATTGCGGACTGAAGAGCTCCGTAGGATTGCTGTCCCGCTCCGTTGGTCTGAACTCCTGCAGTTGAATTCTGATAACTGTTCTTATTCACATTCACATTGGCACCAAATTTAAATATTGTCAAAAACCGGGCATCCATGTTCATATGTGCTGAATATTTTTCCAAACCTGAATTGACTACGGTACCTTTTTGGTTGAAGTAATTTCCTGAAAAATAGTAATGGACATTTTCGTTACTCCCATTAAACGTGAACGTGTGATTATCAACAACACCCTGTCGCATAACTGATTTCAGATAATTAAACCCGGCTCCCGCTTTGGCAATCTGGACATCGGTATAGAGTGCATGTTTGATATTGGCATCCCCGCCTATATTTGAATAATCAATTGTCTTGTTCCCATAAACGCCCATTCCATTATCAAACATGTATACATCCTTGGCAAAATTATTAAAGGTATTCATGTAACCTTTTGCATCCAACGGCTTGTAGTAGGGATAATTCTGCATCCAGGAGTGGTTCGCATCATAAGAAACGCTCAAAGCTCCGCCTTTCCCTTTCTTGGTAGTAATCAATATAACACCATTTGCGGCGGCAATACCATATATAGCAGAACTGGCATCCTTTAAAACCTCAACTGATTCAATGTCTTCAGGATTTAACCCAGCCATACCCGAACGGTTTACCGAGTTTAAAGGAGCGGTGGATCCATTGCCTGGATCGAGCGCGTTTGAAGGCATTACCACGCCATCCACAACATAAAGCGGATCTCCACCGCCCCGAATCGAAACATTAATTTTTCCATCCGGTTGTGCTGTCCCCTGGAATGCCTGTAAACCTGCGGCACGACCCATTAAAAGGGCATTAACATTTGAGTTTGCCGCATTGGAAACCTGGCTAATGTCAATTTTGGATATCGCTGTTGTCAGGTTTTTACGGGTTGTTGTGCCGTATCCGATAGCGACAACTTCATTTAGACCAATGGATTCCTCTTCGAGAACCACATTAATTAAGGTTTTGCTGCCGACGACTATTTCCTTCAATTTCATACCCACAAACGAAAACTGTAAGGTTGCTTTAACCGGAACACTTGACAAAGAATAATCCCCGTTGTTATCCGTAACAATTCCGGTTGTTGTCCCTTTGACTACAACTGATGCCCCCGGGATTGATGTGCCATTTGAGTCTGTCACTTTGCCGGTCACCTTTTTGGTCTGTTGTTCACTCATGAACGGCTCCATCTCATCCTTGTCGTACAATGCGATCTGACGGCCAAGCACCTTATACTTTACAGAGGTACTTGAGAGTACCTTATCCAGAATATCAGTGACGGGTTTGCCTGTGACTTCCACTGAAACGGGCATATTCACATCGACTTTCTCGTTATAGAAGAATTTGAATTCACTCTGGTCCTCAATGGCCCGGATCACATTCAGAAGCGTCGAATTACTGCCGACAATAGTCAATTTAGTAGTCTGCGAATAGGTTTCGGCTGATAAACAACTTAAAATTGACGCAGTTACAATAAGAATAGTTAGTTTCATTTTTCTAAAAAATTGATAAAATAATGGCGGGTTGCCATGTTTTTGTAGCAATTTATTCATAACTTTGTAATTGGTTTAAATAATGTTTGTTATTAAATCGAATCTGGTTAAAAGGTGGGAACGGCCATTCTCACCTTTACTTTTTAAATCTGGTTGTTTTTTTCTCCATCCCTGAAATTTTAGTTAATACTAGTTAGTTGGCTGAATCTAAAAGGGCCTTTATCTCCCTGAAATCTTTAATATCCTGGTATTTTTATTGAACTGGTACTTTATTGGAGCGGTAGTGTTAATCAATTCAAGCACTTCACCGAAGGTCTCCATCTCAATGTTTCCGGTATAGCACAGTTTTTTAAGCCTTTCTCCCTGCAATTCAATTTTTACATTATACCACCTTTCAAGCTCTCTCGCCACATTTGCAAAAGGCTCCTTGACAAAGATTAGTTTACCCTCTTTCCAGGAAGTGATAATATTGGTATTTACTGTCTTTAATAAAAATTCGTTGGCCAGATTGATCACTGATTGCTGGCCTGGTTTTAAGGTAACCACCTCATTGGTTTTATTGCATACTTTAACTGAACCTTCCACAAGAGTGGTTTCAAAGTCTTCGTTTGTATAAACCTTTACATCGAATGTAGTTCCCATTACCTTGACATTACCATAGCCAGTTTTCACCAGAAAGGGTTTCCCGTCCTTGACAACCTGGAAATAAGCCTCTCCAATCAACTCAACACTCCTGAGAGCTCCGAATTGATTTGGAAATGAAATTTCAGATCCCGAATTAAGCCAAACCTCCGAACCATCCGGGAGCTTAAAACTTGTTCTTGCCCCATAGGGAGTTTTAATTGTTTCTATTGTTGCTGCTGCAAATTGTTTCTCTTGTTTGGTGAAAAGGAAAAAGGTTGAGATGATTAGTCCGGCTATTAATACTGCGGCAACTTTTAACAAGTTTTTGTATAAGGTAAACCTGCGGGCAGCGGTTCTCGATTCTTCCAGCGCAATACGGTGGTGAATCTTATCCAGAAGTTGGTTGTTCTCTTTGTTCTCAATCGCGGCATTTAAAGTTTCCTGCCAGAATTTAAGGAGTTCCAAAGACTCTTTGTCATTGGCATCCGTTGCACATAAAGCCTCCAAAACGGAGGAAAACTCATCCGGATTGGCTGTGCCATTCAAATATTTGCTGATTTGTTTTTCCATGTTATACGGGTAATACACAAAAGGGTGGGGTATCCCCTGCTCAACCATGAAAAAATTATAAAAAAAGATAACAATAGAGCAGAGAGATGACGCCCATCTCTTTCATTGAATTTTTTATCTGTTTGATAGCGTGGGTGATATGATCTTCAACAGTTTTTTCAGAAATATTCAGTTGCAGGGCTATTTCACTGTTGGAAAGTCCTTCGGTTCGACTTAAAACAAAAACCTGCTGCCTTTTTTCGGGGAGATTGGCTACTATTTTGTCAATCCCGGCTTTGATTTCGTCGAATTCAAGCTGACTTTGTTGTTGATATTCTTCAGCGACTGACCGAAGAAAAAGCTGGTCTCTGAAAGCCTGATCCCGGATGTTGGCCCGGATTAAATTGAGGAGTTCGTTTTTAGTAATGGTGAAGATATAGGCATTGAAGGTTTCCGGGTTCCCGATCTTCAGCCGGTTGAGCCAGATTTTCACAAATACCTCCTGTAGAATATCGTCAATATCATTTTCGATTTTAAGAATTGATTTTGAGAAATGGTATAACCGGGTGTAATAATAACCAAACAGCTCATCCAGCGCAGATTTATCATGCTTCTTCAGCCTGAGGATAATCTCTTCAATATCATTGATAGTAAGTACCCTGTTTTTTTCCATATTTTGTTAACCTTCAAAAATAAGGGTTTTGCATTGAATCAGGTCAGTTGATCAAAAGTAATTAATTCTGATGATTTTGCAATTTTCGAATCAGGAATCTCTCCCTGGAGTTTAAAATTGTCACAAGTCAACAGAATAAAATTGTTGTGAATCCTGGTTATTCGGCGTAATTTCCTATCTTCTTAATTTTGTTTATTCCAGTTTGTTTATTCTTTAATGCATCTTCTAAATCAAAATCATCTTGAAGTCCTAACCAAAATTTAGGCGTTGTCCCAAAATACATACTTAATCTAAGTGCCGTATCTGCAGTAATGCCTCGTGCCCCTTTTAATATAGCGGATGTCCTTGTATGATGAATTCCAATGCCAAGAACATTACTAAACCTTAGCGGTTTTTTTTAATTAAGACGACTAATTTTATTATTGTAGTCTTATAGAATACAATATTGTTTGATTCAATCGAATAATATTGTATCTTTGAATCAAATAAATTTGATTGTTATGATACTGGAAAGTGTAATTGCCCGTGTAATTGAGCAACAAAAGAGCCGTTTAATGGTAAAAGATAGCGGTCTGAGGCGTGAACTTATACCTGCAACGCAAAGCTTATCGTCTCAAGCACTGATTATCTCAGGAGTCAGACGTTGTGGTAAAAGTACCCTTTTGATGCAAATGATGAAGGGAATGGAGCCAGATTCTGTCTTGTACCTTAACTTTGAGTCACCGCAACTTTATGATTTTGCACTTCACGATTTTACCCGTTTGGATAATCTGATTTCACCAACTGGGATCAATACACTTTTTTTCGACGAATTACAACTGGTTGAGGGTTGGGAAATGTATGTCAGGCAAAAGCTGGACGAAGGCTTTAAAGTAATTATTACCGGATCAAACGCCTCTTTACTAAGCAAAGAATTAGGAACCAGACTTACCGGACGCCATATTACGCAGGAACTTTTCCCATTCTCGTACTCTGAATTTCTCAAATTCAAAACATTAGAGCCTTCTGCTGAAAGTTTGAAAATTTATATGAGTATGGGTGGTTTCCCTGAATTTTTGAAGATAGGAGATCAGGAACAACTTACAACACTCTTCGATGATGTGCTTATTCGGGATATTGTTACCCGTTATGGGTTAAAAGATATAAAAAGTCTACATCGGCTGGCTTCTTTTCTTATTTCAAATATTGGCAATCGTGTAACAGCCACAAAACTCAGGCAACCGCTTTCAATTGGAGCGACAAGCACAATTCTGATTTGGTTTTCCCATCTGGAACTATCATATCTTTTCTCTTTTCTCCCAATGTTTAGTTATTCCAATAAAGCACAACTAATCAATCCCAGAAAAGTATATGCCATTGATTTAGGTCTCGTTGACGCGGTTTCGAATGCCATGACTGAGGATGCAGGACGGAAATTAGAGAATCTGATCTTTCTTCATCTGAGAAGAAAATATACAGAACTTTACTATTTTGATGATAAAGGTGAATGCGATTTTATAGCAATGAAACAGGGCGTCGTAAAAGAAATAATTCAAGTCTGTTACGAACTTAACCCCGATAATCTCAAACGGGAATTAAATGGGCTATTAGAGGCTATGAAATTTTTTAAACAGGAAAGAGCTACAATTGTTACTTTTTCCGACTCCGATCTTATTGAAGAAGATGGTTTTAAAATAGACGTAATCCCGGCTTATAAATACTTGGTTAATAGCGGAATCTGCTAATTGCCGAATTGCCGGATTAAAAAATCACCTTCCATCGCCCCATCTCGCTTCATCTCCCTCTCGCCAATTCTCTCTTTCTCCCCATCCCTGTTTCAGAATTCCACCATAATCCCAATTGTAGGAAGCACGGTCCCAACTGTATTTTTTATCGTCCTGAGCAGGTATTTATTGGGATCCGCCGGATCGGTAACGGGGTTGCCACCGGCATCCTCAACCCTGACGAGATAATCAGGCTGTTCTGCCTGGAAATTGTAAACATTCTGGACATCAAAATAGAGCATCAGCGACCATTTGTTGTAATACCACGCTTTATCAACCCTCAAATCCAACTGATGAAAGGCTGTTAAACGTTGAGTATTAAATTTGCTGTAATCCAGGTAACCAATTCCTTGTGCGTCCCAGGCTGTTTTTATAGCCGATTTCGTTAAATCCCAAGGGGTAAAAGGGGCTCCGCCGATATAACGCCACCTGAAACCCAGATCCCAGTTCTTTTTAAAAGTTTGTGTTGCAGTAATTGTCAGAAGATTGCGATTATCCCATGAAGAAGGGATGTATTCACCATTTTTATTGGTAAATTCACTTCGCACCCAGGTGTAGGTGATAACTGCACTAAGTCCTTTGTACTTTTTAATGCGACCCAGAATCTCCATCCCGTAGGCATTCCCCTTACTGGTTGGTGTGACCGCTTCGTCACCACTTACCCCGTAATCAGCCCCTTTGCTCGCCAGCGAGACCGAATCCCTGACCGAGAACGGGTAATGGCTGTATCTTTTGTAAAAACCTTCCACCGTAATCTGGGAATTGTCAGATGGACGGAATTCAATTCCTCCTACCAGATGTTTAACCTGAATATAAGTCAGATTGTTATCCTTATTCACAAGCACACTGTTGTTATCCCGAAAACCTAAAGTGGTGTAGGATGGAAGCTGGGCAAACTGCCCGACATTAAAGTTCAGTGAAGTGCCCGGAGTTAACCGGTAGCTGGCAGAGAGTCGCGGTGATAACTGACTCAATGGGCTGGCCATATTTCCCGAATAGGTATTTCCGTCGGCCCGTATGCCAAAGGATAGATCAAGCAGCTGGTCGATAAAAGAGCGGCTGACCTGTCCGAATGCGGCATATTTGGCAAAACCAAGTGTCGACCTGTAATTAATGGTAACCGGGGCTTCCTTTAGGAAACTTTTTTGAACTGTCCGGTTAAAATAGCTCACATATTGAAGGTCAACTCCATAATTAACTTTTATCCCGGATTTTGAGCGATAATTGTGTTCGTACCGGAATTTGGATTCCATCTCGTACGAATTATAATCCAGATTCAGAAACTGAGGCTGAACCACGTTATTCTGATATTTGAGCTGCGAATTGTCCAATTTATTCTGACTTAACACATACGTATCATTTCCGTTTGGATTAAAATGCTTTAAGACCGCCCCGAATGTATAATTCCATTGGGTATTTTCGGGCAGATAACTTAAAATATAGCGCTGCTGATCGGTCTTATCGGCACCTGTATTTAAAACTGACTTATCGAGCGCCCCAAGACCAATAAAGGAGAGCTCAGTTTTAGAATTGATTTTGGTTTTTATTTTGAACTGGAAATCATTATAGGTTGGCAGAAAAGGGAGACCAATAGCCTGGAATAAAAATTGAAGGTATGACCGGCGTACCGAGGCCATGAAACTTGTTTTTTGGGTGAGAGGCCCTTCTACCGCAACTGCCAGATCTGAAGCCCCCACGGTTCCCCGGAACTTTAGCTTTTCATTGGCTTCACGCTGATTAAATTCGAGCACCGAGCTCATCGCGTTTCCGCGGGAGGCAGGAAATGCCCCGGAATAAAAATTCACTTCCCTGATAAAATCGACATTAATAATCCCAACCGGTCCGCCAGATGCCCCCTGGGTCGCAAAGTGATTGATATTTGGAATTTCGACTCCGTCAAGGAAGAACCGGTTTTCACTCGGCCCCCCGCCGCGCACTATGATATCATTCCGGTAAGCTGCAGTTGAAGCGACACCCGGATAGGACTGAATTACTTTTGAGATATCCCGGTTGCCGCCCGGGTTTTTCTCAATTTCATCAATTCCAATGGTTCGCAGCGAAACGGGGCTCTCCTCCTTTTTGGGGAAATAGGATGGCCTGACCACCACTTCTTCGAGCTTTATATTTTCCTCTTCCAATGGAACAAGGATCGTCGCTCCAACCGATTTGGTGATTCGAAATGATTCCGAAAGATAGGTCTTAAACCCGATAACTGAGACTTTAATCTTGTAAAACCCGGGTTCGATATTATCGATATTAAAATTCCCCTGGTCATCTGAAACTGTTCCTTTGGTAGTCCCTGAAATCTGGACAGTCGCATAAACAATTGATTCATTGTTTTTTGAATTAAATATCCTACCTTTTACAGAGCCCTCTCCCCGAGAGGTGAATGAGACAAACAGGAGTATGATCAGGAACAAAACTATAAAATTCTTCATGGTATTGGTTTAAGGTTATTCCACATCAAAATAACAAAAAAAGTGGAAAAGGGTTTTTCATTATCCATAACTTTGCAAAATGTTAACGTTAGGACAATTTATAAATTTAGTTTCCGGGTGGCTAGCCATGTTTTGGACAGTCACCCGGAAACTGATCTAAATAGATCTATGGAACAAATCATTGAGCTTTCCGGGTACCCTATAAACACAAAAGTCGAAGGGGAAGGTCCTCCGGTATTACTGCTGCACAGCTATTGGGGAAGTCTGCTCTTATTTGACGAAATGGCTGGTGAGCTTTCTAAGACCAGGAAAGTTATCCGGATTGACCTTCCCGGGCACGGAAATTCGGCCACCCCACCTCCCGGTTATCGTTTTGATTCATTTGCCGTGGTTCTTAATGAACTACTTCAACGGCTGAATATCGCCGGGAAAATATCCATTATTGGTCATTCCATGGGTGGTTATGTTGCCATGGCATTTGCGGAACGTTTTCCCGAAAGAATGGAATCGTTGATTCTGATGCATTCTCCTGTAAGGCGCGCAGATGATCAAAGCATTAATTCACGGAACCGGGAGGCTGACTTGTTGCGGAAAGGGAAGAAGGAGCTTCTTTTACAAGTGACTGTTCCATCCAATTTTGCTCCCGGTCAAGATGGAAATATGGCCAAAACCCTTGCGATGGTTATGCAGACCAGCAAACAGGTAACTCTCGATGGAGCCCTGCGCTCAATAGAAGCTATGAATCATCGAAACAACTATCTCAAATTCCTTCAAAATCAAACATTTCCGGTTTTTATCATTGTTGGGAAACATGATAAAGTCTATGATTCAGAGGGACAACTGGAGGATGGATTCAAAATTCCTTGTGCAGAAATACTGTTTCTGGAACATTCAGGCCATATGGGGTTTCTGGAAGAGTCGATAAAGGTTTTAAGCAGGTTGAAACAATTCCTGGATCAAATTTGATTCCCCTGGATATCCAGGTAAGTTCATGAATTTAAATTTGACTTTTAAATAAATTCAGGAATTCCTGTCCGGTTTATAGGATCAAAAAAATTATTTTTACCGGTCTTTATAGAACCATTTTAAATTAGCCATTGGAGCATATTTATGTTGTAAACCAATTTGTCAACGGCTAATTTTGCATGGAATTTTATAAAGGCAGTTTTTAACTCAAATATTTATTAAAATCAAGTACTTATGAGCAATTTCCTGAGCGCCTCCATTGGCCGGAAAGTTTTTATGAGCCTCACAGGACTGTTCCTTATCTCATTTTTATCACTTCACCTGACGTTGAATCTCTTGCTGATATTCGATGATACAGGCGTTCTGTTTAATCAGGCAGCCTATTTTATGGCCACAAATCCAATGATTAAGATAATGGAACCGATCCTCGCTTTAGGTTTTATTATTCACATTATCTGGGCGGGCTGGATTACCCTCGATAATATGAGAGCACGTCCGCAGGGATATGCTTCGGGAGACCAGCTTCTCAAATGGTGGGCTCCTTCCAAGAACATGTTTATTCTGGGTGGAATGATTTTGGTTTTCCTTATTCTACACATCTTTAATTTCTGGGTGAAGTTGAAAATTACAGGGGATCCACTTCTTTCCAAACCTACTGGTACCGGAATTGAAATGCACAATACCTATGAATTGGTTAAAACCTTGTTTGTCAACTTTCCGCTTTATGATGTGCTTTATGTAATTGGCGGAATTCTGGTAGGTCTGCATCTCTCTCACGGGTTTTGGAGTGCCTTCCAGACCATTGGGCTGAGTAACATCAATTGGATGAAACGGTTGAAATGTCTTGCAAACCTGATTGGAATTATTTTTGCCGTTGGGTTTTCAGCCATCCCGATCTATTTTCTCCTTAAATTTTAATTGAAAATAAAAAGATCCATAATTATGAGCATCTTAAATTCAAAGATACCGGAAGGATCCATATCCGAAAAATGGTCCAACCATAAGGCAAATATTAAAGTTGTCAGCCCTGCCAACAAGCGCAAACTGGAAGTCATTGTGATTGGAACCGGGCTGGCCGGAGCCTCTGCTGCAGCTTCCCTTTCCGAGTTGGGGTACAATGTAAAGGCATTCTGTTACCAGGATAGTCCCCGTCGTGCACACTCCATTGCTGCTCAGGGAGGTATCAATGCCGCAAAGAATTACCAGAATGATAATGACTCGGTTTACCGGTTATTCTACGATACCATTAAAGGGGGTGACTACCGTTCACGCGAAGCGAATGTTCACCGTCTGGCTGAGGTTTCACCAAATATTATTGATCAGTGTGTTGCGCAGGGTGTTCCCTTTGCCCGCGAATATGGCGGTCTTCTTTCGAACCGCTCTTTTGGCGGAGTATTGGTAAGCCGTACTTTTTATGCACGCGGTCAGACAGGCCAGCAGCTTTTACTGGGAGCCTACTCCGCCCTGAACAGGCAGATTGCCGAAGGTGGAGTAAAGATGTACACCCGTCACGAAATGATTGACCTCGTTACCATCGATGGCAAAGCGCGCGGTATTATTGCCCGCGACATGGTAACCGGCGAAATTAAACCTTTTGGAGCTCATGCCGTTGTAATCGCTTCAGGCGGATATGGAAACGTATTCTTCCTTTCTACCAATGCCATGGGCTGCAATGCTTCAGCTTCATGGGTATGTTATAAAAAGGGGGCTTTCTTTGCAAATCCGTGTTATGTTCAGATCCATCCGACCTGTATTCCCGTTCATGGTTCGCAACAATCCAAACTGACCCTGATGTCAGAATCGCTCAGAAACGATGGCCGGGTTTGGGCTCCAAAGAAACAGGAAGATGCGGAAAAACTGCGTAAAGGACTGATTGGCCCAAATGATATTGCAGATGAAGATCGCGATTTCTACCTGGAGAGACGCTACCCCTCGTACGGAAATCTTGTTCCACGTGATGTCGCTTCCAGGGCAGCCAAGGAGCGTTGCGATGCCGGATTTGGAGTTAATTCAGAAGGGAAAGCAGTATATCTTGATTTTAAATACGCCATTGAACGTCTGGGACGCCACACCATCGAAAAAAGGTATGGCAATCTCTTTCAGATGTATGAGAAAATTACCGATACCGATCCTTATAAAGAGCCGATGCAGATCTACCCCGCCATCCATTATACCATGGGGGGAACCTGGGTTGACTACAACCTGATGACTACTATTCCGGGTCTTTATGCCCTGGGAGAAGCCAATTTCTCAGATCATGGTGCCAACCGACTTGGCGCTTCTGCACTGATGCAGGGATTGGCTGACGGATATTTTGTACTGCCTTATACCATTGGCGATTATCTTGCCGGCGAGATTATGGTACCCAAAATTGACACCAATCGTCCCGAATTCATTGAAGCAGAAAAGAGTGCAACTGCCAAACTTGAAAAGCTTTTCAATATCAAAGGAAAAACACCTGTCGATCATTTCCATAAGAAATTAGGTCATATCATGTGGGAATATGTTGGTATGGCTCGTAATGCCGAAGGATTGACCAAGGCTATTCAGGAGATCCAGGAGTTGCGGGTTGAGTTCTATAAAGATCTTCTGGTTCCTGGTGAACTGAAAAATGTAAATCCTGAACTGGAAAAGGCAGGAAGAGTTGCAGATTTTATTGAACTTGGAGAATTACTGGCCCGCGATGCTCTCAACCGAAACGAATCCTGCGGAGGACACTTCAGGGAAGAATCTTCCACCGAAGAGGGTGAAGCAAAACGCGATGATGAAAACTTTGCTTATGTAGCGGCATGGGAATTTAAAGGCGTAGACGCAGAACCGGTCCTTCATAAAGAAGAATTGGTCTTCGAAACAATTCATTTAACCCAGAGAAGTTATAAATAAAGAATCTCCTTTTTAGTAGCTCATATATCTAATATTCTATAAAAATGGCTGATAAAATTCT
This sequence comes from uncultured Bacteroidia bacterium, assembly GCA_903923905.1. Taxonomy (GTDB): domain Bacteria; phylum Bacteroidota; class Bacteroidia; order Bacteroidales; family Prolixibacteraceae; genus JAAFHB01. The sequence continues at coordinate 84,352 of CAIXZH010000066.1, read as the reverse complement.
CAATAAAATATATGTAAAGGTCTGGAGGCAAAATAGCGCTAAGGCTAAGGGGCGGTTTGAGACCTACACCGTGGAAAATATATCCCAGGGAAACTCCTTCCTCGAAATGATTGACATTTTGAATGACCAACTCATCCTGGGCGGAAAAGATCCGATTGCCTTTGATCATGATTGCCGCGAAGGAATATGCGGAATGTGTTCGCTTTATATTAATGGTCATGCACATGGCCCCGATACCCTGGTAACCACGTGTCAGCTGCACATGCGGAAGTTCAGCGAAGGTCAGACGATCACCGTTGAGCCCTGGCGCGTAGGAGCATTTCCGGTGATCAAGGATGTTATGGTGGACCGTACAGCATTCGAAAAGATTCAACAGGCCGGAGGTTTCGTGTCAGTCAATACCGGAGGCGTTCCTGACGGAAATACGATTCCCATCTCTCAGGATGATGCAGAAGAAGCGATGGATGCCGCTGCCTGTATCGGATGTGGCGCCTGTGCCGCTACTTGTAAAAATTCGTCGGCCATGCTGTTTTTGGCTGCCAAAGTTTCGCAGTTTGCCAAATTACCGCAAGGTCAGGTTGAGGCAAAAAGACGGGCGAAAGCCATGTATGCCAAAATGGATGAGCTTGGATTTGGTGGCTGTACCAATACCGGTGCATGCGAATTAGCCTGTCCAAAAAGTATTTCAATCGCCCACATTGCCCGGTTAAATCGCGAATACCTCAAGGCAAAAATTGCTGATTAACTCATTATCAAAAGGTTCATAACAAAAAAGCACGATTTTGAGATCGTGCTTTTTTGTTATGAACTTATCGTAGTTGATAACTCTTATTTTTTATACCTTGCGAAGAAGCAATAAAGCTATAATTTGTATAAATTCGCAGTGGAAGGACTAATGAAGAAAAACTTAAGAGAATGCCATACAGAAGACTACCGAACACGGATCAGGCAAGATTAAGGGCCCTTCAAACAGCCATAATGCTGGGGCAGAAGAGAGATCCTGAGGAGCTCGCTTTTTCTGCAAAATCATTGAACAGGCTCAGAGCATTTTATACAAATTTTGAAACGACTCTTATTCATCATAAGCTCGCCAGAACCCAGCAGGAGAAAAGCAGCAATGCTTACCTCGAAACTGTAAGGAAGGCCAGAATCTATTTGTCGCATTTCATTCAGGTATTGAATTTTTCAATACAGCGAGGTGACATGAAATCTTCAGTAAGAGAGTTTTACGGTTTTAGTGACAAAAAATCGCCTTCGCTGATTATGGACTCTGAGGTATTGGAGTGGGGGAAGAAGATCATTGAAGGTGAGCATAAACGGGTTAATCATGGAGGAAATCCATTATACAATCCCTCCATTGCACTTGTAAAAGTGAAATTTGACCAATTTGTCGATGCCTACCATTTTCAAAAGACCCTGCAGAGCAATACAGCCAGGTGGACAACAAAGGTGGCCGATCTGAGAAAAGAGGCTGACGAGATTATTCTTGATATCTGGAATGAGGTAGAGGAACATTTCTCCGAATTTCCTGATGATTTAAAAAGAGAGAGAGCTGGAGAATATGGTTTGACCTACGTTTATCGCCCAATGGAACGGATGAAAAACGAAAGCCATAAAATCAATAATAACGCATACCTGAGCTGATCAATCTGCTGCTCCCATCAGACAGTCATTTTTGGTCAAATAAAGATTAGTTTAATTTTAATTGGAAATAAAAATAGGGTGGATAACTTTGGTTATCTGCCCTTAATAATTTTTGAACTGGACCCCCGGAATGCCAGATTTTCAATTTTATCCGTTTAGAGTAAAGCTGAAAATGCACCCCTTTCCAGGAATATTTTCGCTTGATACAAATACCTGGCCCCCTAATTTCTCGATAATTCGCTTCGTGATCGAGAGTCCAAGTCCATGCCCTTCCACATTATTTTTACCCAACCGTTCAAAATCAATGAATAATTTTTCAAACGATTTGGAAGGAAGCCCATTCCCATTATCCTGAATCCAAAAACGATAATGGCCATCATTCAAATCTTCACTTCCCATTACAACCTTAGGTGGGTCTCCACCATATTTAATGGCATTGCTTAGCAGATTGACCCAAACCTCTTCAATCCATTGCGGATGACCTAATACTACTGGCCATTTTTCAGGCAAACTGAACGTTGCCTTCCGCTCTTCAGCAAGGAGGCTAAGTCTTTTAATCGCCTCATTGACTACTGAATACATATCTACAGCCTCCAGGTTGATGTCTTCTTTTCTGATCCTTGATAACATCAACAACTCATCAACAATCTTAATCATTTTATGTCCCTGCTCGTTAAGCAGGTCAAGAAGCTCAAAAGCCTGTTCTTCCTGTTGATTCTGAATGTCCTCCTTTATAAACTCTGTCAACCCGATTACTCCGCTGATCGGATTTTTAAGGTCGTGGGCTACAGTTCGGGCATAAGCATCAAGATCCGCAATCAATTTTTCCTTTTCAACAATCTCATTCCGTAAAAGGGTATTTGATTCGAATGCCGCATCAAGCGCTTTTTTCCGGATAGATATATCATGGAGAAGAAAGATCCTGCCAATTAACTGCCGTTTACTGTTAGTTACCGGGCTGTATTTTACCTCAAAATGTTTGATCCCACCATTGGTCCGGATAGTAGTTTCAGTCAAAAATTCGCTTTCGGATGAATGTTCAGGCCTATCGGCCAGAAACAAGTTGCTAAACCTTTTGAAGTGATTTCCGATAAGCACATCCCTATCTGCATTGATGATTCTGCCAAAAGCCTGATTTACATCTACAATCCGGTCGACCATGTCAATCACGATAACTCCGTCCGATAAGTTGTTGATGGTCTGCCGGCGGGCAACAGGAACCACATCAAACATTCGTTGAAAGTAAATCCCTATTGCCGAGAGTATCCCCGAGAAAATGAGGACAATGGGGGGGGGTGAGATCCGCCTTAACCGGTATTAACTTAAATACATACATAATACTGGTAACCAGTGGCATAATTGAGGCGAGAATCAGGTAAATCAGTTGAACCTTATAGATTTTATAAAACCTGAATGTCCCCACAAGCAGAACAATTATTGCTGTGCCCAAAATTAAATACTCATAAAATGCATATATCCAAAACCAACTTCCATAATAGTAAACATTTTCATTGGTCAAGGGAAAGAAATCAACTTTTTCCCAGATCAGATGATGGTATGAATTTGTAAAAACCAGCAAAACGGTAATAAAGGGGATCAACAAAAATATCCCAATAGCCATCGGTTTGGTGAACTTATTCGACTGGGTATAGGCCAGGGTGAAAAAGAGGAAAAAAAGAGTTGTGGTTGAGGCTCCGATGTATCCGATCTGTGACCAGAGGAGTTTGACCTGAAAATTTGTCGCTGCATGTTCAAAACCTTCGCTTATGGCCCACAAGGAGGCCGCGAATTCAAAAAGTATCATGAAATTTACCCCGTCTGTCTTTCTCTTTTTCCAAAGTGCTAAAACTAAGGCTAGAGCAAAAACGCCTGATAATAAACGCACTAAGAAAAGCAAAGTAAATTCGAAACTCATAATAAAGATTAGATTACTTTATTTATTAGGGAACTCCAATAGATGTTACCTTATAGGATTGAAGTCTCAGAATTAAATAATATCAGAACAGCATTTTAATTTTTTCGTAAACAGATTGAGGATCAGGATTAAGCGGGAATACTACTTGCGGTTTCAGGTAGAATATTTTATGTTCACTTTTAAATTTTTCAATACCTCCCCCTGTTATATTTAGCATAATTATGGCATCCAGATCCAATTTACCCAAATTCACCGCCTGAATCAAAGAAGCCACTGCAACAGCCGCTGCAGGCTCCAGATCGTTACCTTCTGTGCCAGTGAATAACCTTGCTGCATCTTCTGCTTCCTGATTGGTTACTGCCAACACTTCACCACCGGCATCTTTCATTGCATCATACAATCCCCCTTTGATGCCGTAAGAGGGTTTTCTATTGGATAAAACCTTGGCATTTATCTCTTCAACCTGTTTCCTCGCTTCTTCATCATTGATCGGTAGCATATCACCCGAACCAGCGTCCCAGGCATCTTTAATCGGCAAAAAGGGGGAATTCTGAGAAACCATCAGTTTCATCTTTGTCGAGCCAAACCTTCCATCCTCGAGGAACCGAAGGTTTGCCTCCCATGCTGCGATTGCCCCGGTACCACTGCCAATAGCCTGAAAATAGTAATCGGGAATCGTTCCTATCGTTGACACGGCTGATAAAACCGTAGTGCCCATCCCATCACGCCGGGCAACATTTTTTGATCCCCCTTCAGGATAAAAGCCCTTGATCTGACAAACCAAATTGGATAAATGAATGGCATCAAAATAATCCCCTCCTGACTCGGCAGCGATCAGTTTTACACACGGATCAATTTCCTTTTCAAACCACATAGCATTTAAATTATCCTCCGGAACACAGAGCAAAAGGGGAATTTTATTTTCGGAACAAACTTTGGCGAAAGCCCGGGCAGTATTGCCTGCTGAGGCAACAACCATGACGCCATTACGGTTTCCGTTAATCCGGGCACAGACAGTATAAGCCTCACACTCCTTAAAAGTTCCGGTTTCCATATTTGCACCCTTCTCGGGCCAGTAACCATTAAAGGTAATGTAGAGGTTTTTTAACCCTAATTCTTTTGCCAGGCCAATACTTTTAAAAGTGACAGGTGCACCTGAACCATTTAAGGTCTTATAAACAGGCAACCAGGAGGAAAATTTATACAACCCGGGAAGTGTTTCATCTATAACTAATTGCTTATCATCATAGATTGCCCTGATCAGCGCTGGTCCATCGTTATCCGGACAACTTAATTCCCAATTTTGATCTTCAAACTGTATTCCGCAACATAGCGACTTAAGGTGGTATTTTGTTTTGACAAAAACTGGCATACATAAGATTTAAAGGTCACAAAGTTAGCTTTTTAAAAAAGCAATCCAAACGAATTTTTTAACCGGACAACCTTAAATATTGTATACTCCATCTTTATAAAATCCCGAAAATATATATAACTTTCTTGTTGGATTTGGGTCAAGAATCAAATAATCAATCCAAATAAATCGTATCAAAAAATTCCTTGACTTTACAATAAGCCGTAAATGATGAGCAGCCCAATCTGGAAATCAGGAATTGATATTCTCATCAATAGCCCGGTTCAGGTACCTGTTAAACGGATAGATAATTTTAAAAATTTCAATCGCTTTGACTATAAAATCTGAATCAATTAGCTCCTCCTCTTTGACCGGGTGGCCAACTGCATAACTGCGGTTTTTTATCAGTTCAAGGTGTTCCCACTCTTTTGGATACCCTTTGGGAGCTTTCTTTAATTTATCGGAATAATCGAGAGTGTAGGTTGCTTTAAAATCATCTTTATCAATAATTTGGATAAAATCCTGCGGGTGGTAGTAGATTTCTTGCCTGATAGCCTGAAGGTGCTCAGGCGGTGGCATGTAAATTCCTCCGGAAAGGAAGCATTCTCCGGGTTGCAAATGAAAATAATAGCCTGCAAATCCCAAATTCCGTCCTCCACGCGCGATAAAGCACCCAAAATTAGTTTTAAAGGGTCGCTTGTCATTCGAGAAGCGGACATCGCGGAAAATCCGGAATACACAATCTTTGGGATTTAACACCGGAATTTCCTCATCGAACTTCCGGATTTCGTGGATCAGAAGCTCGGCGACAGTCAGAAATTTCTTACGCGACACCTCGTACCTCTCCCTGTTCAGATTGAACCAATCACGCGTATTATTCGCTTCAAGATCTTTAAGAAAACCGAGTATCTCCTTCATAGATCAAAAATAACTGAAATTGGGAAACTAACTGTCGAATGGTTCCCTATTTTTGTATAAAAAATCAAAAATCGATGAGAAGAAGTTGTATTATCGTCGCAGGAGGAAATGGATCACGCATGGGAACTGAATTACCCAAACAGTTTCTGCGGGTCAGAGGTATTCCTGTACTGATGCATACCATCCGGAATTTTCACGATTTTGACCCGTCGATTCAACTGATCGTCCTACTCCCGGCTGATGAGATTGATAACTGGAAGGAACTATGCCATCAGCATCACTTTAATCTTCCGCACCTGTTGACTGCCGGAGGTGACACCCGCTTTCAATCTGTGAAGAACGGACTCTCGATGGCGGATGATTCTGATTTAATTGCCATTCATGACGGGGTTCGGCCATTGGTCAGTCATGAGACGCTCAAACGTTGTTTCAAATGCGCCGAAATAATGGGAACTGCGATTCCGGTTCTTCCTGCCAATGAATCAGTACGCGAAGGAACCATGAATACTTCTGTACCCGTTGACAGGTCACGCTATTTCCTGGTACAGACTCCCCAGGTTTTTAAAGCTTCCCTGATTCAGGAGAGTTACAAACAACCTTGGATTCCCGAATTTACAGACGATGCATCAGTCGTTGAACAAGCTGGAATAGCAGTCCATCTGGTAATGGGGAATCGCGAGAATATCAAGATTACCTTTCCCGAAGACCTCCGGATTGCTGAAATATTTCTGGGATTTCGGGAATAATACAATAGAGACGCACGGTCGCGCGTCTCTATTGTATTATTCCCTGATTACCTTAACCTCCATTCGGATATCCTTTACCGGCCGGTCATTAGGACCTGTGGGCTGAGCCGCAATAGCATCCAAAACTGACAACCCTTCAATCACTTCCCCAAAAACAGTATAATTGCCATCCAGGTGTGGAGTTCCTCCGACAGTAGTATAAAGCTCCTTTTGTTTTTCGGTCAATTTGAAAGGGGTTTGCTTTGCCTTTCCCATAGCCTGAGCCTGCAGTTTTGTGACCAGTTTATCGAAAGCCCGGTGGTTTCCCGCTTTCTGGTAGAAAATCAAAGAATCGCTGCTGGCCCGGGCAAGCTGATTCATAATATTTTGGGCTAATTTCTGGGTCACCTCCTCTTCAATCGCATCAATATTGTTTGCCGGAAATACCACGCCCTGAACGATATAAAATTGCGAGCCGGAAGATCTCTTTTCTGGATTGATCTGATCCCCTTCGCGGGCAGCTGCCAGTGCCCCTTTTTTGTGAAATATATTGGGATTAATCTCCTTTTCCAGCTCGTATCCCGGGCCACCGTTCCCCAGTTTCTGTCCGGGTTTTGCATTTTTGGTATCCGGATCACCCCCCTGTATCATAAAATCCTTGATCACCCTGTGAAAAAGGAGCCCATCAAAATATCCGGCTTTAGCCAGTTTGAGAAAATTATCGCGGTGTTTGGGGGTCTCGTTATAAAGCTCCACCTTCATCTCACCGAATTCAGTCTTAATTACTACTATGGGACGTTTATCCTGGGCATTGCCACAGGAGATGATCAATATGGAGGCCAGAATAATGATACCTGTAAAAATTTTCTTCATCGGTCTTTGATGTTTTGGACCAAAGATAAGAAAAAATGCGACTGGCTATTGGCACCTGTCTTCTGGCAATTTCATCTTTCAGAAATGAAATTTCAAATAATCAAATTGAACAATGAGGTAATTTCCCTTAATTAATATCTTTTTAATCTAAAGGGGGTGATCCTCTTTTAACATGGGGCGGCCAGAAGGTAGTTGCAATCAACCAACAGCACTTTAACATGTGCCCTTATTCCTTAAGTAAATGAGCCGTAATTTTTTTAATTTTGTGGTCAAGTTTGAAAAGATTAAAAAGATGAGCGATTTTATTATTTATAATACCCTTAGCCGGAGTAAAGAGATTTTCAAACCTTTAAATCCCGGTCATGTAGGGATGTATGTATGCGGACCCACCGTATATGGCGAGGCTCATCTTGGTCACTCGCGCCCTGCAATCACCTTCGATGTATTATTTCGGTACCTTAACCATTTGGGATATAAAGTGCGCTATATCCGGAATATCACTGACGTTGGCCACCTGGTCAATGATGCCGATGAAGGTGAGGATAAAATTGCCAAAAAGGCGAAGGTGGAAGAGCTCGAGCCCATGGAAATCGTTCAGCTTTATACCAATAGTTACCGGCAAAATATGGCCCAGCTCAATGTTTTGCCTCCCAGCATTGAGCCTTCAGCCTCCGGGCATATTATTGAGCAGATTGCTGCCGTTCAGCAGCTGATTGATTCCGGGTTTGCCTATGAGATCAATGGCTCGGTCTATTTTGATGTGGAGAAATATGCCTCAGTTCATAACTACGGAAAATTATCCAGAAGGAAAATTGAGGATCTATACACCAATACCCGTGATCTTGACTCCCAAAATGAGAAAAAATCGGGCCTTGACTTTGCTGTCTGGAAGAAGGCTTCATCAGGGCATATTATGAATTGGCCATCCCCGTGGGGTACCGGATATCCGGGCTGGCATATCGAGTGTACAGCCATGAGTACCAAATACCTGGGTGAAACTTTTGACATTCACGGAGGAGGACTTGATCTGCTCTTCCCTCACCATGAGGCAGAGATTGCACAAGGTGTGGCCTGCTTCGGACACGATACAGTCCGCTATTGGATGCACAACAACCTGATCACCATTAACGGTCAGAAAATGGGGAAGTCGCTTGGGAATTTCATCACACTCAACGAATTGTTCTCTGGAACTCATCCCCTGCTTGAAAAGGCCTATTCTCCAATTACGATACGATTTTTCATTTTGCAGGCGCATTACCGCAGTCCGCTCGATTTTTCGAATGAAGCACTCCAGGCTGCTGAGAAGGGTCTGGAACGGTTGCTCAAAGCCGTTGCACTTCTCGATGAACTTATTCCCTCTGCAGATTCTTCGATGGACGTAGGGGCATTAAAAGAGAAGTGTTATGCAGCGATCAATGACGATCTGAACACACCTGTACTGATTGCCCATCTGTTCGACGGGGTCAAAGTGATCAATTCAGTTAATGATGGCAAGGCCTCTGTGAACGCGCAAGACCTCGTACTTTTGAAACAGCTCTATCATGATTTTACCTTCGATATCCTTGGATTCAAGTCTGAAACTGCTTCCGGAGGATCCGATCAGGAGATTTTAAAAAAGGTGGTCGATTTATTGCTGAACCTGCGCGTCGAAGCCAAGAAGAACAAAGAGTGGGCTACTTCCGACAAAATCCGTAACAGCCTTACCGAATTGGGCTTTGAGATTAAAGATACCAAAGAGGGGTTCAGCTGGGAGTTGAAAAAATAAGATTTAATTAGTAAGCGGGTGACTTGTTCCCGACCAGAAAATAGTGAGCCGGTGACATGTTCAGAACCTGAATAAATCACCAGCTCACTTTCAAAAGCAGTTGTTACTGCAACGCCTTCTCCATATTAATTAAGCCTTCCTTCAGAACGGATCGGGGACAACCAAAATTTAACCTGAAATAACCATCCCCTCCTGTTCCGAATCTGCTACCATGATTCAATGCTACTCCTGCGTCGATCAGCCGTTTGGCAAGCTCTTTTTCGCTCAAACCATACGCAGTAAGTTCCATCCAAACGAGGAATGTGGCTTCCGGCTTCATGATCTTGACTTTAGGCATTCTTTCAGAGATGAAAGACTCCAAGAACTTATAATTCTCGTCAAGATAAACCATTAATTGATCAAGCCAGTCGTAACCATCTCGAAGGGCAACCTCCGTAGCAATATTCCCAAAGATATTTCCGCTGTGAATATGCACCGTATTTAGGATTTGCTCATACTTTACTCTGATTTTTTTATTCGGGATGATTACAAAAGCAGAGGAGAGTCCGGCAACGTTAAAAGTCTTGCTGGCAGCCATCAATACCGCACTGTTCATGGCAATATTCTCAGAAACCATGGGGATTGGAATATGCTTACTTCCTGAAAAAACAAGGTCAGCATGAATCTCGTCCGAAACAATGAATATGCCGTTCTCGTTACAAATCCGGCACAACTCTTCGAGCTCTTCCTTTGTCCAGACCATCCCCCCCGGATTATGGGGACTGCACAAGATCAGTAGTTTAGTATTTTCATCGATCCCTTTCTTAAGATTTTCAAAATCGAAGGTATACCTGCCGTCCTTGATAATCAGCGGATTTTCAACCATCTTCCTGCCCAACCCTTTAATACTGGTAAAGAATGGAAAGTAGACCGGAGGCTGGATAATTATCTTGTCTCCTGGTTCTGACAATGCCATCACGAACAAAGAAACCGCAGAAACGACACCTGGACTGGTAGAAATCATCTCTTTCTCAATCTTCCAGTTATGCCGCCTATCCACCCAATTGATTATCGACTCGTAGAAACCATCTGTACGATAGGAATAGGCCAGAATTTCGTGATTCAGCCTTTGTCGCAACGCATCCATGATAAAGTCAGGTACCCTGAAATCGGTATCTGCGACCCAAAGAGGTACCGCGTCTGCTTTTCCAAAAAAAGCCTCAAGCATATCGTATTTGAGACAGTCTGTTCCTCGCCGTTCTATGATTTCATCAAAATTGTATTTCTTCATTTTTTAGTACTGTATTTTATAATTTGTATATATTGCGACTGGCTGCTGTCAAGCTTGTCACTTAGATGGTCTACCTGGATTATTTAAACCTTATTCTATTATTTACCAATCAGATATAAGCAATTTATGGATTTGTCCTGAAGAGCCGTTTCCCGGTAGCCTTGAGCAAATAGCCAACAGTTAACAGCCAGATGCTATATCTCTATTTTCTTAAGCCAGTTAAAACCCTCTCCCTTTTCAATCTTCAAAACAAAATTAAAACGATTTGGATCAAGACAAAGTTCAAAATCGGTTGAAGGGGACCATTCATGATTCGCGGGATCAAGAAGACGAGCTCCGTCACCGATGGTGAGCATTTCCTTCATTTTGTCGAAATCGGGCTCCATACCCAATAATTTATCACTTACATATTCCGCCAGAAAGGTATCTTCCTGTGTCGGATACCGCCCTTCGTAACCCATACAAACGAGGCTGATTATTTGGGGATCTTTTTTCAGGATATACCTCACAATCGCATCTGCATTTACAAAACTACCGGTAATAATCTCATCAGACAAAGAGGCATTGGCAATACCCTTGGTTCCCGAGCTTGTGGTCATGACGATAGTTTTTCCTTTAAAATTCTGGTTCATAACATGTGTCGGGGAGTTGCCAAAATCAAAACCGGGCACTTTCCGCTCAAACCGTTCACCCAGCATGACTACATCAGACATTACTTTCTTCAGTTCAAAAGCTTCTTCAACATGTTCAATCGGGATAATCTTCTCAGCTCCGGCAGCAAAAACATAACAAGCAGTGGAGAATGCCCTGAAGACATCGATCACAACCGTTAGCCCTTTCGCTTTTTTGGCACCTTCCGTAAGCTGAAGAATTTCAATTTCCATTGTACGCTTTTAATCGTTCCATCAGGAACTTTTGTAAATTGGCAGCGAATTTAACGTAAAAAGTAGAAACGTACGATGATTTCTGTCGCTATAAAAAGTTTATCGCTATTGCAATTCAATAATCTGAGCAATTATCCTGAATTGCTCCACTTCTCCACGATGCGCACGGGGGGTAAAAGCACAGCAAATTACAGCTCGCTAAACCTTGGACTCAATTCGGGCGATGCACGTGAAAATGTAATTGCCAACAGAAACATCCTTTCTAAAGCACTAAATATAAGTACTGATCGATTAATTTTTCCGAAGCAGACCCACTCCGCAACTGTTAAGATAATAACCGATGAATTTTTTGCTGCATGTGAAAAGGCACAAAAACAATATCTTCATGAAACAGATGCCTTGATAACAAATCTCAGGGGAGTGTGCATTTCTGTAAAAACGGCTGATTGCGTACCGGTGCTCCTCTATGATCCTAGGCGAAAAGTGGTTGCAGCAATCCATGCCGGGTGGCGCGGAACAGCACAAACCATAGTATTAAAAACAATTCACAGATTGGCTGTAGAGTTTGGATCAGACCCTACAGATCTGATTGCAGGAATCGGTCCTTCAATAAGCCCTGACGTTTACGAGGTCAGGGAAGACGTACATAGCCAGTTTGATCCGGAATTTTATCAGGACACAAATCCGGTTCGGTCGGATAAAAGAGTGCTTAACCTTTGGAAGGCCAACCAACATCAGCTGATCGATGGAGGTGTCTCATCTGAAAAGATCGAAATTGCACAACTCTGCACCTGGTCAGATAGCGACAGATTTTTTTCAGCCCGGCGTGACGGAGCCAGGACAGGCAGAATGGCAACCGGAATTATGCTGCTATAAAAATTTTCGGGCAAAGAACTCAATCCATCGATTGAGGAATTGCGTTCTTTGCCCGATCCTTACAATTACAGCCTGCAGCCAGTCGCCAACAGCCTTTCTTAAATCTATTTCGCGCGATTGGAGAACGAATAAGGAAAACTTTCAGGTAAAGTACCTCTCAATTTATTTGGCACTTTGGTCATGTCAAACTGAAGTTTTCCCCCCTTTAAAAAAGCGGTATGTGTGATATAATTTTTATCATACACGGCTCCGTTGAGGGTGACTTTATTGAGATAAATATTTTCAGCACTGTTTTGAGGTGCTTCAATCTCAAATTTCTTTCCATTTTCGAGGGTCAGCGTGATTTTCTTAAAGAGTGGTGAACCAATAGCATACTCACCAGTTCCGGAAGCTACAGGATAGAAACCCATTGCCGAAAAGACATACCATGCCGAAGTCTGGCCATTGTCCTCGTCACCGCAAAGTCCATCGGGATTTGGATTATAAAGTTTGTCCATAGTCTGCCGGATCCAGTACTGACCCTTCCAGGGTTGACCAAGATAGTCATAAAGATAAATTGCATGCTGGACAGGTTCATTACCATGGGCATACTGCCCCATGTTGGCAATCAGCATTTCGGTGATTTCGTGAATTTGCGTCCCGTAATAAGAGTAATCGAAAGTGGGTGCTGCAGCGAACATTTCGTCCAGACGATCAGCCATCTGTTGACGTCCCCCAAACAGGTTGGCCAACCCCTGCGGATCGTGAAACACACACCAGGTCCAATGCCAGCTCGACCCTTCAGTAAAGGCATCACCCCATTTGTCAGGGCGAAAAGGGGACTGGAAGGTGCCATCCTCGTTTCTCCCGCGCATAAAATTGACCGATTTATCAAAAACATTCTGGTAATTCAGGGCACGTTTGGCAAACCGGTCAATCTCTTCCTGAGGACGACCCAGATCTTTAGCCAGCTTCCAGATGCACCAGTCAGCAAACGAATATTCGAGAGTTCTTGCCGTATTCTCATTCACTCCGACATTGTACGGAATATAACCCAATTTATTGTAGTATTTAACCCCAAAACGACCCACTGAATGCATGGGGCCCTCATTTTCCGTGTTTTTCAGAATAGCCTCATACAATTTTGAAATATCAAATCCACGTATTCCCTTAAGGTAGGCATCTGAAATAATGACCGCTGAGTTCGAACCAACCATGCAGTCACGATGTCCCGGACTGGCCCATTCAGGAAGCCATCCACTTTCATTGAAGGTATTAGCAAGCCCTTCCATAATGTGAGAACTGAGGGTTGGATGCATCAGCGTGAAATAGGGGTATACGGCACGGAAAGTGTCCCAAAATCCATTATCGGTAAACTGATATCCCGGAAGAACTTTACCATTGTAAGGACTGTAATGAACTACTTTATCATTCGCATCGATTTCGTAGAACTTTCGAGGGAAAAGCATGGTATGATAAAGTGCGGTATAAAAAGTGCGGTTTTGGTCAACAGTTCCCCCTTCAACCTTTACCCGGGCAAATTCTTTATTCCAGGTCTCCGCTGCTTTGTTTCTGGTCTGATCAAAGGTCTGCTCTCCCACCTCTCTGCTCAGGTTAAGCTCCGCCTGTTCCAGACTGATGAATGAGGAGGCTACGCGGGCATGAACCTGCTCACCCTTTTTGGTCTTAAAGCTGATTATAGCCATAACATGGTTTCCTTCGGCTATTTCACTTCCTGCAGTCATGACACTGTCCTTCCAGGTAGCTACTTCAGCGAATTCCTTATCAAACCGGATCACAAAATAGTTGTGAAAATTATCGGGGACGCCACCGTCATTATTCCGGCAATAGCCTGTAATTTTCTGTTCCTTTGGTGATATCTTCACCATCGATCCCTTGTCAAAGGCATCAACCAGAATATGGGAAGAGGAAGATTCGGGAAAGGTAAACCTGAACTGCGCCGCACGCTCAGTTGGGGATATCTCAGTAACCACATCATAATCTGCAAGATATACCCGATAATAATGAGGTTTTGAGATTTCGACCTTGTGTGAAAACCATGACGCACGCCGATTTTCATCGACAATGAGTTTGCCTGTTTCGGGGAATAAAGAAAATGCAGCGTAGTCATTGATCCATGGACTGGGTTGGTGCGTCTGTTTAAACCCTCTTATTTTCACATCATGGTACATATATCCCCAGCCGTTTCCCATTTTATTGGTTTGCGGAGTCCAGAAATTCATCCCCCATGGCAGGGCAATAGCAGGATAGGTATTCCCGTTTGAAAGGGAATGATCGGAATCAGTTCCAACGAGTGGATTGACATATTCCACTAAAGAGGCTTGTTGGCTCCCCTTTTGTTGTCCAAAGGTATTCAAGGCAAACAGTACCACCACAAACACTACAAATCTTAATCTCATTTCCATCGTTTTAGTCGTTTATCTTATCAGAAGTTTAACCTAACTTTTATATCTCCCTATTTCTATAAATTTCAACCAATTGCAATCCCTAGATTGTTCTTTCCTCTACCCGCTCACCTGGACCTCAAGTCCCGTTTCTTCCCGGACCCGGTCAGCGATGGTTTCGAGTTCATCGGTTGGAACCTTAAAAAGATTGTTGGCAGGGGTATCACGGGCAATGGTATAAATAGTCACAGATTTTGGTCGAATCTCCCTGAGCAGAGCTATCCAGGCCACTAGTTCGAATTCTGTCGTATTGTCTATTTTGGTCCCCTCAAAAGTACCCCGGATGAACATTGTTTGAATAATCTGGCTGCCATTGAATTGCTTTAGATTCTGCACCACCTTTTCCAGATTAAATCTTCCCACGGGTTGATCGAGAACTCTTATGGTCTCCGAAATACCCGAATCAAGTTTTAGAATATTATCATCCACCTTTTTTAAGGCCTCAACAACCTTTGCTTTATGAAGCATCGTTGAATTGGAGAGGACAGCTATTCTTGCTTGCGGACATATTTCATCCCTGATCAGTATGGTGTCGTCGATTATGGCTGCAAAATGGGGGTGAATTGTTGGTTCTCCGTTTCCGGCAAATGTAATTACATCAGGCAATTTTCCTTCGTTTTTCATCTCCAGCAACTTTCCCCTGAGTATGCTTTTCACCTCCAATTGTGTTGGTAAAATAGGTTTTACTGAACCCTTTTCTGGATTCCATCCGCATTCACAATAGATACAGTTAAATGAGCATAATTTGGAATCGTTCGGCAATAAATTGATTCCAAGCGAAATGCCCAATCTTCGACTGATAACGGGTCCAAATATTGTTTGATCAAAGAGAAATGTCGGCATATTGTATTTTCGAATATTCTTGATATTAAGACAAATAAAATTAGATCAATTTTCTGATCTGGGATTGAGGCTGCAGACGTAGTTGCTGTAAATCCATCCCGGTAATCAGGTTAATCCCGGGTCTTTTTCCTATTTCAATAGTTCCTGCCCAACTGTCCATTTCCAGGGCTCTTGCTCCATTAATCGTGGCCCAGGACACTATTTCTATTAAAGGAATCGATGGGAAATGGGACTGGATTGTTTTCATCTCATCGAGGATTGAGAGTTTATGGTTTGAGGATAGGCTGTCTGTTCCAAGACAAATCTGAAGTTTATTTTTGCGAAAAAGTTCAATGTCGGGTAGGAGGTTTTCGATAAAAAGATTAGATTCAGGGCAAAGGACGAACCAGGTCTGAAAGAGTGGCCTTGTCTTACTAATCAGGTCAATATCTCCTTGCGCTGTCCGGATATTATGGACGAGCAGAAGCTTATTTTCAATGGGTAAATTGCCAATGACACTTTCCAGGGCTCCCTTTCCTGAGGGTCGGAAAGTGGTGAGGTCTATATTGAGGTTTTCGGTCAGATGCCTGAAGATTTCGCCATCCCCTGAACGGTATAAATCATCTTCAGCCGAGCTTTCCTGGCTATGCATCGATAAAACTGAATTTTCACTAATCGCAAAGGATGTGATTTTATCGAATAGTTCTTTTGAGATTGCGTATGGAGAATGGGGTACAATTGAAGCAGACAATCCCATTTCCTTTGCCTGATCATAGCATTGACAAGCTAACCCAAAAGCTTTCTCTACCCTATCCGGGGAGAATCCCAGGGCCTCCACAAAAGTATGATAGGCGATTTTCGATTCCAATTTTATAGGAAATGTTGCATTCGTATTAGAGATATCACCTACTGCCACAACCCCATTTCTCCAAAGTTCGTGATCTGCATTCCGGGCTTCAACAAGAATTTCCGGGTCATTATGATTACGGCGCTGTGCAACATTTTTCAGGAATTCAGGGAGTCCGGATCTTTCCCCGAAAGCTGCACGTAAATGAGATAATTCCAGATGGCAGTGTGCATTAACAAAACCGGGAGTTAATACACCACTATAAAACTCAACTCCGGCTTTTTCTTCAAGCTTTCCGTTTGTGTCGATAATATCAGCTACAACACCCTGGTCGGTGAGGACAATAATTCCTTTTTCAAGAATAGTCCCGTTTCCCGTGAAAATAAAATGAGCTGAGAACTTGCGCATATCCGACTACTTTTTTACACGCAGAATCGAGTCTTTTGCCCTGGATCTCACATCCATTTCATTTAACCGATTAAGCACTTCGTCATAAACAAGCTTATATTTTTCGGGATATTTACCATAATACAGCAAAGATGCTTCAAATACCTTCTGATCACACTTAAATTTCTTAAGCACAGAAAGGTAAAGATCTTCCTGATAATTTTCCCGGGTAATCTTGTCCATATACCGTTGAGCATAAACACCTTCAGCGAGATGAATTTCAACGAGTACAGGGATGATCTCCTTTTCACTCATAATCCCATTGGGGGTTCTGTTTCCAGCACAGGCCATAACCAGAATTGCGGCTAAAACGATCAGAACTTTTCTCATTCGTCATCCTCCATTTGCTTAATTTCCCTGAATTTCTTTGAGAAAGGTGATGCAAAAACAAAAGCGTTGAGCTTTTTATTGCGGGTATTAAAAATCTGGGAACTATTCCCTTCCCAACACTTTTGCCCCTCTGAGATAAAAAGAATATTGTCGCCAATCTCCATCACCGAATTCATATCATGGGTATTGATAATTGTTGTGATGTCAAATTCTGACGTAATTTCTTTAATAAGAGCATCAATCAGGATGGAGGTTACCGGATCAAGTCCGGAATTGGGCTCGTCACAGAATAAATATTTAGGATTCAGCGCTATAGCCCTGGCAATAGCTACCCTTTTACGCATACCTCCTGATATCTCTGACGGATATAAATGGTTCGATTCCTTAATATTCACCCGATCAAGGCAAAAATTAAGCCGCATCACCTTTTCCTTCATGGTCATAGTTGTAAACATATCCATGGGAAACCGGACATTTTCCTCTACAGTCAGGGAATCAAAAAGGGCTCCGTTTTGGAAAACCATGCCGATCTCCTGCCGAAGTAATTTTTGTTCCTGGAAGTCCATGATCAGTGTATCTCTTCCATCAAAAAGGATTTCACCTTTATCAATATCGAACAGTCCAACAACTGACTTTAACAGAACAGTCTTCCCTGAACCACTCTGCCCGATGATCAGGTTGGTCTTCCCCTTTTCGAAAACGGCAGATATGTCTTTAAGTACATCCCGGCCTTCGAAGGACTTATATATATTTTTAATTTCAATCATTTGAATAGCAATTGAGTAAGGACCAGGTCGAAAAACAGAATCAGGATGCTGGTATTTACCACCGCTTTGGTGCTTGCACGCCCTACCTCAAGGGCTCCTCCCTGTACAAAATAACCCATATATGCAGGTACAGAAGCAATTAAGAATCCAAAAACCAATGTTTTAATAATTGAAAAGGAGACATAAAACGGAACAAACAGGGTGGTAATTCCCGTAAGATAAGTTGCGATGGTAACCACCCCGGAAAGCGGACCGGTAATTAATCCACCCACCAAGCCGCAAAATACACTGATAATGAATAAAAACGGACTTATAAAAACAACAGCTATAATTTTTGGCAGAATCAGGTAAGATGCTGAATTAACACCCATAATCTCCATGGAATCAATCTGTTCTGTGATTCGCATGCTTCCAAGTTCAGAAGCAATGTTAGAACCCACCTTCCCTGCAAGCATCAGACTTAGTACAGTTGAGGAAAATTCAAGGATCAGTGTATCGCGGTTTCCAAGTCCAATAATATAGGAGGGCATTAACGGATTAACCATGTTATAGGTCAGCTGCAATGTGATGATGCCACCCATGAAGACAGAAATTACTGCGACAATACCAATTGAATTTATTCCCAGTTTTTCTATTTCAAGGATTAATTGCCGGATATAGATTGAGTTCTTCTCCGGCTTTTTAAACACCCTGACCATCAGCAAAAAATATTGTCCAATGTGATAAAATATATTCACTTATAAAAATTAGATATATATAATTGATAATTAAATAGTTGTAAATATATAACTGTTCATCTCAAAAAATTCACAACGCTTAAATTTTCCGATAAAAGTACAAAAAATTGACTCTATGACGAAATAAGCAGCAAACAAAACCAGAATCCAATGACGGATATTAATTTAGTCCCGAAATCCCGTGAGTTACTCGCATCGGGCAAATAATTGGGAAACCTTTACAATAAGATCTATACTGAATTAGCCAGGTTCAGAAACGACCATTTTTTCCTGGAATGATTTTCAAAAAGGTAATTTGTTTGCCATTCAACCCCCCAGGCTAAAATTCAAGGAACCATTATTCAGGATTGGTCGTACAACATAAATCCCATGCTGTTTTATTTCAAAAAAATAAATAATTTTGAGTAAAAATAAGACGATGGAAAATTGTAAAAATTTTTGTGTGATTATGGCTGGTGGTATTGGGAGTCGTTTCTGGCCATTAAGTACTGCTGAAAAACCAAAACAGTTTTTAGATATTCTCGGTGTCGGCCGTTCCCTTCTTCAGCTTACCTTCGATCGTTTTTCACGTATTATTCCTCCCGCCAATTTTCTTGTAGTTACCAGTGAAAATCACAAAAATCTTGTTCTCAGTCAGCTCCCGCAACTGAAGGAATCTCAGGTTTTATCTGAACCATTACGGCGTAATACTGCTCCTTGTGTTGCCTACGCAACCTATAAAATTCTGAGCACTTGTCCTGAGGCCAATGTCATTGTAGCTCCCTCTGATCATTTAATTTTAAAAGAAGATTACTTTCTGGAAGAGATAAACAATGGCCTAAGGTATGTTTCCGATAGTGATGTCCTACTCACCCTTGGATTGCAGCCTAACCGTCCTGAAACTGGTTATGGTTATATTCAGGTAGCTGAAAAAATTGCCTTTAAGCAAAAGGATAATTTATTTAGAGTCAAGACTTTTACTGAAAAACCGGATCGTAAAATGGCTGAAGTATTCATTGAAACGGGAGAGTTTTACTGGAATTCGGGGATTTTTATCTGGTCGGCCAAGGCTATCCAGAATGCCTTTACAAAACATCTGCCCGAAGTAACTGCCTTGTTTGAATATGGGAAAAAACATATCAACACTCCTGACGAGGTTCAGTACATCAATAAAGTTTATTCTGAATGTCCCAACATTTCGATTGATTACGGGGTGATGGAAAAAGCCAGTAATGTTTACGTTTTGTGTGCCGACTTTGGGTGGTCAGATCTGGGTACCTGGGGTTCGCTTTACGAAAATCACAAAAAAGATGAACATTCCAATGCAGTAAGTGGAAACAAAATATTCTTATACGATACCCGTGAGTGCATAATTAACATGCCTGACCATAAAATTGCGGTTATCCAGGGTCTCGAGGATTATATCGTTGTTGAATCCGAAAAAACCCTGTTAATCTGCAAAAAAGAAGATGAACAGCAAATTCGTCAGTTTGTAGCTGATGTAATGCTTGCTGAAGGGAAATAACAGCTTTACATCCGGACAAGAATTTTAGATGGCAGCTGGCCTGTGACAACTCCAAACGGGTTGGTTCGATTTCAATACTTCATTGTGAAACTAAATTCAACCGCGTAAGCTGAACAAGCTGGCAGCCATTAGCCAGCAGCAAATTCGGACCTGTCAGTTGCCGGATCCTCAAAGCCTCTTAACAGCAAGCTGTTGCAATACAGAGTCTCTTAACACATTGAATTTAGTGAGGTTTGCAGGCTTTACAGGTTCTGCAGGTGGCGATTTTACCGTCAGCGGATCAACAGGGGTTCCCCCCATGTAAACCCTGAAATCGAGATGAGGACCCGATGCAAGCCCAGTGGCGCCTACATATCCAATCACTTCACCCTGCCTGACATGGGCTCCGACCTTAAGGCCTGCCGCAAACCTGGATAAATGCATATAACTGGTGGAATAGACAGAATTGTGTCTGATTTTCACAAAATTGCCACCCCCGGTTGGCTGATAGCTCTTTTGGAGGACTACCCCATCACCAATGGTATATACAGGTGTTCCTGTTGCTGCTGCATAATCGACACCATGATGGGGCCTGACAATACGTAATATGGGATGCATCCTGTTATTTGAAAAGCGGGAGCTGATATGCGAAAATTTCAGTGGCGCTTTCAAAAACGATTTCCGCAGACTGTTCCCTTTCAGGTCAAAGAAACTATCTCCATCCTCCTGGGTAAACCGGATGGCATAAAAATCGGTCCCCCCCTGAGTAAATGATGCCGAATAGATTTTCCCCGGACCAATTGACTCACCGTTTACAAAATCTTCATCATAGATAACGGTAAACTGATCACCTCTTTGAATGGCAAAAAAATCGATGGTCCAGGCATAAATATCTGATAACTGAACTGCCAGAAGAGGGCTTATATGACTGTCTTTTATAGCATTCCAGAGGGAACTGGTAATTACGCCCGACGCAGTTTGTCTCTTTGAGGTCACTTTTTGTTTACCGGCTGTTACCAATAACGAACCGGTTAACGGGTACAGGTAATAATCGATACTATTATTTTCGTATGCCAGAAAGAGTGGCCTCCTGTTTGAATCTCGGGAATAGAACATGGTATAACGGTTACCCGCTTTCATTTTCCGAACATCAAATATGGCAACCGAGTTTTTTGCAAGCTGGTCAACCGTCTGTGCAGAAACTCCACGGTCAATCAGGATATCCGAAAGATTCTGATTCCTGGCAATCGTACTCTCCTCAACATGGAATGAATCAGCTTTTAAACCATACAGTAGTTTAGGTTCAGAAATATGGACTACCAAATCTTCGCCTAAAGGGGGAAGTTTTTGATAGTAACGCACATACAATGATGTGAATAAAAACCCCAGTACCATAATCACTAACCCTGTGATCACATATTTCCGCCGATTTGTCATTGATTCAATTTAAGACTGCTAAAAAGCCCTTACAGCCCTGACTAAGAAGAGATAGTCCTTGTAGTTGTAATATTGATAGCCAGTTTTGAAAAGCTGGCTCCATGCATTTTGGCTGTTGCTTTCACTTGAACTCCAATAGACATAGATACCAAATCCACCCAGGTTTGCGTTAGCTCCGCTTGCTCCCTGACCTATATTCATATACATCAGATTAAGCTCATCCTTAGAAGGTAAAAACCAGTCAGCATATCCTCCAAGTGTAAGTGATCTGCAAATGCTTGCGGCATTATTTCCGACCCCCTGCGTCAGAATAATAGCGTTGGTGTTTGCCTGACCTGTTCCAACTGCAGTACCAGTAGCGCCTGTAGATTTATAACTTCCATTCCACCATGGCACACTCAATGCCTGGTCGGTAGGTGCAGAGATCAGGCCATGTTGACCAGTGGCATCAATATAAAAAACAATCCCCCCCTGAAATTTTTCACCAATAAACGCGATAGTTGCAGTTATGGAAGTCTGATTTCCATAGGATGTCCCTACACTATTTGTTGCGTAAGCCCGGATAAAATAGGTAGTGCCCGGAATTAATCCGGTCAGTGAACTGGCATACGAACCGGAACCAACTCCATCAACTGTCTTATTGTCAGTGATCACTGGATTGGGATTGGTAGCCCAACAAACTCCGCGGGCTGTAATTGCAGCCCCGCCATTGGAATAGATTGACCCCCCGCTTGATGCAGTTGTCGAGGTGACTCCTAATGCTGCGGTGGTAGTGATTGTGGGTAATGTATCATTGGTTGTAATGGTCAGTTGATTGCCATATGAAGTTCCCCCGCTATTGATTGCATAGGCTCTCACATAATAAAGCGCTCCCGGGGTTAATCCGGAAAGATAACTTGTAAAAGTGCCTAAACCAGTTCCATTACTGGTTTTGCCATCTTTGGTTGTCGGATTCTGATTTGTACTCCAACAAACTCCACGAACTTCAATAGGAGATCCGTTATCGATAGTAACCTCACCGCCGCCATAAGCAGAGGTGGAGGTGACACCCGATAAGGTCGAAGTCGTCAAACCCGGGGCCAAAGGCAGTGTATTAAATATTAATTGATTACTATAGGCCGTCCCTGCACTGCTTGTAGCATAGACCCTGACATAATAGGTGGTTAACGGATGTAATCCTGAAAGTGTGCTCGAAAAGTTGGCAATCCCGTTTCCATCATTTGTTTTGTTATCAGCAGTGGTAGGTTCCGGGTTTAAGCTGTAGCAAATCCCATAAGCTGTAACAACAGCACCTCCGCTGGCAGTAACTGCCCCACCGCTTGCGGCAGATGTGGAAGTAATATTAGTTACTGAGAATATTGCAATTGTGGGCAAAACATTTGGCACCTGGGTCTTCTGGCAGCTAAACAACAGGCAAAATAATACTCCGGTAAGGAGTGCTATGTAAATTGTGGATTTCGTTTTCAATATTTTTCATTTTATAATCTGCAAACATAACGAATTAATTTTTTTTATGGCAATACTATTTTTCGTTATAATTGATTATAGTTTTAAAACTCAGTATTTGAGTTTATCAAATCCCTTCCCATAAACTCCCATTACCTTATTAAGCGAAATAAAAGCTTCGGGATCAAGCTCTTTTATTTTACGAAAAATTTCCGGAGATTCCCGTTGCCGGACAACCGTCATGATGACTTTTACATTTCGCCCCGTATACCAGCCTGTTCCATCAATTATAGTAAGACCCCGCCGTGATTCATTATTGATGAAATTGGCAATTTGTTCATATTTTTCTGAAACAATAAACAATTGGACAGATTGCTGGGCTCCAGTCAGAAAGGCATCAATGGAATAAGAGACAACCCACATCGTTACATAACCGTATACCAGTTTCTCAACAGAATGCAGTACAATAAAGGATGAGGCAATGATAATTACATCACAATACATAATAATTCGTCCGGGGCTGATATTCCGGTACTTATTAATGATCATGGCAATAATGTCAGTTCCCCCCGTGCTTCCCCCTTCATTAAAAATCAGACCGATACCTACACCGCCAAGGATGCCGCTAAGGACAGATGACAAAAACATATCTTTTAGAATTGGCTCAGTAACAAAATTTTGCATTACTGTCAACATAATCGCTATGATCGACATGCTGAAGATCGTTTTTAACCCAAAGTTAACTCCCAGCACTTTGATTGCAATAATCACCAGAACCACATTTATTAGAAAATAGGTATATCCGGTTCCGAATCCTGTGGCATAGTAAATGAGCATCGATATTCCTGTCACCCCGCCTCCTGCTATCTTTAATGGTATCAGAAATGCGGTTATCCCAAAGGCATATAGCGCCAAGCCAATTATCATAACCGTATACGAACGGATTCTCAGAAAAATTTTAGATCTCATCTTAAACCTTATTTTTGCGCAAAAGAATAAATTGTTAGATTAATAAAAGCTGAAATATCACAGATTTTATCCGTTTTTGTAAAATTTATCTATTTGTTTTATAATTTTAATTCAGATAACCAATTTAAAACTATTTTTGGCAATTCATTATTCATCTAATTATCGAATAATAAGCATTTCACGACAAATCTAATAAGAATCATACACAACAAATCGATCTCGAAATGAAAATTCATGAATATCAGGCTAAAGAGATTTTAGCGCGTTATGAAATTCCAGTAACAAATGAAATACTGTGCTATTCGGTTTCCGAAGTACAGACAGCTGCTCAACAATTAGGCTTCCCCTGTGTGGTTAAAGCCCAGGTACTTACAGGAGGAAGAGGCAAAGCAGGTGGTGTTAAGCTGGTCCGAAATGCCGAAGAAGCTACCCTTGCAGCGGAGAAGATACTTGGAATGGATATAAAAGGCTATACGGTAGAGAAAGTGCTTGTCGCTCAGGGGGTCTCATTTGTCAGCGAAATTTATGCCGGTCTGACCATTGACAGAAATACGAAATCCGCAGTCTTTATGGTTAGTCGTGAAGGGGGCGTTGAAATCGAGGAAGTCGCGAAAGATAATCCGGAAGCAATTTTCAAATTTGCCGTTGAACCTGATCTTGGAATGGCCCCATTTTTTGCCCGCAAAATTGCTTTCGCCCTTTTTGATGATCTTAGTCTGGTCCGTCAGGCAACCGATCTTTTTCAGAAATTATATAAGGTATTTATTGATACCGATGCTTCGCTGGTGGAGATCAATCCGTTGGTTATCACATCGGACAACCAGCTTCTTGCCCTTGACGGAAAAATGACTTTTGATGATAATGCCCTATTCCGTCAACCTGGGATTCTGGCCCTTAACGAACCTTCTGAAGATGAGAAGAAGGAGATTGACGCAAAGGATAAAGGGCTATCCTACATACGTTTGGATGGTTCAATCGGCTGCATGGTGAATGGAGCCGGTCTGGCAATGGCTACCATGGATATGATTAAGTTATATGGTGGAGAACCTGCTAACTTCCTGGACATTGGCGGGAGTTCAAATCCGCAGAAGGTGATTGATGCCATGAATCTGATCATTTCAGACAAAAATGTAAAAGTAGTGATGATCAACATTTTCGGAGGTATAACCAGGTGCGACGACGTGGCTAAAGGTTTGGTTGCAGCACTCGAACAGATTAAAATTCAGATCCCTATTGTGATCCGGCTTTCCGGGACAAATTCCAAAGAAGGGCTTGAAATTCTGAAGAATGCCAACCTTCCTACTGTCGAAACCATGAGTGAGGCCGCTGAAAAAGCAATCAGCCTAAGCGTGGATTTTTTAAGATAATCTTAATAAAGCAATAAATATGAGCATTTTAGTTAATAAGAATACAAAATTGCTGGTTCAGGGTATTACCGGGCGCGACGGCAGTTTTCACACAAAAAAAATGATCGATTACGGGACTCAAGTAGTCGGCGGTGTTTCTCCGGGTAAAGGTGGACAAACAGTGCATGGAGTACCCGTTTTTAATACCGTCTCTGACGCAGTCAAAGAAACTGGCGCTAATACTTCGGTTATTTTCGTCCCTGCACCTTTCGCTGCAGATGCGGTACTTGAAGCAGCTGAAGCCGGTATTGATCTTGTAATTGCAATTTCTGAGGGTGTTCCAACATTGGATATGGTCCGAATCACCCCTTATCTTAAGAAAAAGGGGACTAAATTGGTCGGAGCAAACTGTCCGGGACTAATTTCTCCGGGAGAAGCCATGATTGGAATTCTTCCAGGAGGTATTTTTATGAAGGGTAATATCGGATTGATGAGCCGCAGTGGTACATTGACCTATGAAATGGTCTATCAGTTAACTCACAGCGGATTAGGACAAAGCACATGCGTTGGGATAGGTGGAGATCCTGTTGCCGGACTCTATTACGAGGAGTTATTGCAAATGTTCGAAGAAGATCCTGAAACTGAAGCAATTGTATTGATTGGCGAAATTGGCGGAGATGCAGAAGAACGGGCAGCCCAATATATAAAAGAGCATATTACAAAACCGGTTGTTGGTTTTATAGGTGGATTGACCGCTCCTCCAGGGAAACGGATGGGACATGCCGGTGCAATTATCTCAAGCGGTACCGGAACAGGCGCCGAAAAAATTGCAGCTTTCGAGGCTGTCGGAGTGCAGGTGGCACGACAGCCATCTGAGATTCCCGAACTTCTGAAAAAATTGCTGAAACTATAATCTCAGGTATTTAGATTAGAAGAAACATCTATAATTTGTAACAAAACCCGGTGAAATACCGGGTTTTGTGTTTAACTGAATCCTTTAAATAAGTTAAAAGATTTCGTATATTTGATAGGAATTAGTTTGAATGTCATGAAAACAAGGGGGGAACATTCTTTTTCGAAACTTCCGGTATTTGGCGCCCGGTTGTATGATTGGCTATTATTTAAAGAGCCAATTTACGACGGTCTCAGGGAAATTGCACATGATCTCGTTTTGGAAACAGCCGGCGGAAATTTGCTCGATATAGGAACCGGTCCAGGCCGGTTGCTTAAAGAGATCAACCTGCTGAACCCCTACCTTGAGTTATATGGACTTGATATTTCTGCCTCTATGATTCAGCTCGCAAGAAAAAATCTGCAGGACATCCCTGTCAACCTCTTGTCTGGCACTATACGGCATACGAAGTATGAAAATGATTTTTTTAACACGATCACCTGCACTGGAAGTTTCTATCTCTGGGATTATCCTGAAGAATCACTTGAGGAGATCTACCGGATCCTTAAAAGAGGTCATTCGGCCTACCTCTACGAAGTCTATAAAGATATCAGCGAAAATGAATATCAGTTGGCTCTTAAAAAAAATCTCCGGCAACTGGATTGGATCCGCAGGATACTTGGCCCGCTGGCCCTTCGAAAATTGTTAAATCTGAGCTATCAGACAGAAGATTTCTCCCGAATCATAGAAAAGACCAGTTTTGCAGAAAGCTATACCATCGAAAAAATCAGCATCTCTGGACTACCAATGTGGGTTCGTATTACTCTGAATAAGAATCCAATATAGCACTGAATTAGAATCCAAACCCTTCAATAAATTCGAACAGTTAACCGGGATAGCGAAGAATCATGTGATTAATCGTTCCGTTAAGATTTCTACCTACTTAATCACAGAACCTACAATCTCAATCATCTCATCTGTAGCCGCTACCATTACACTGCGGATATTTTCAGGTAACGCAGAAGCAATACCTGCCCCATTGAGCAAGGCGATATAGGTCTTGTCATCCTCTTTTAAGTATACCGAGATCCTGCAAGGCATTAACACCGAGATGATCCGTTCATGATTTTTCTTGAGCATTTTACCGGAATATTCAGGTTTGCAAACTTCAATCACCTTTACAGATCTCACCGTTTTCCCGGATTTGGCCAGTGATTGCTGCAAATCGTGAACCGCCGGAATCATCCAGTTACGCCGTTTAGCCTCAGCAGTCAATAGTTCCACTGTCTTTTCGAAGTCATAAGGACTTACTTTTTCGAGAATTAACTGATTTGTTTCCATACTGTTTAATGTTTAAAAGTGTCAAATGAGATAAAATTTTAAATCTCATATGATGTGATCAAAGCGATAGGTTGGATTGGGCCTGCCCGGACTCAGGCAGCGTAAAGCAACAATATTTAAAGTCAGACTATCTTTTGTATATTTATTAAGTGTCTTTCGAACAATTAGTTCAAGCTTTTCAGGACTCATCTCTACCCGGGCATTTAAGGTTAGTCTGGCCGCGCTACTTATTCCGGCCAAACCGCGAAAATTCAGGGTACTGTTTAACCCTGTCAGATTGGCGATCAGGTAGTTTTCACCTGATTCAAGGATAATCTTGAGATGACCTACCGACGCTTTCATCCTGTCGAACTGTTGACTCAAAGCCTGCATGAGGTTCCGGGCAAACTCATCCCAATTTGTGGGTTCACCCCCAAGTTCAATCGTGGTATTAAGCCAGCCAAGCACCGCCTCTCCTTCTGCATAGACATCATAATCAACCTCAACAATCCGCTTACCTGCATCAGTCCGGCGGGTTACTTCATTGAGCCATTCATCAATTCCCTCCCCGGAAACTGCACTGATTGTCATAACATCTGCATCCGGAAAATTCAGTTTTACCTTTTCTTTCAACAATACCAACTCATTGGGCTTGAGCTTATCTGTTTTACTGATCAGGATGATATCGCTCTCTTCCATCTGTTTCCGGAAAATATAAGCCGCACTGGGGTGAAGTCCGGCAGTACCACCTTTTAAAATATCGGTGAGCCGTTCAGGATCAACCATTACGGTAAGCGGGCTGATTAAAAGTTCCCGTCCCATCTTTTCCCTGAGCGGTTGGACGATGGTCGCCGAAAGATCGGTGCAGCTGCCCACCGGTTCGGCGATGATGACATCGGCATTTGCCGAATCATGGACTTCCTTCATACTGTTTATCAGACCGTTGAAATTGCAGCAGAAACAACTTCCGCTGACTTCCTTAACCACTACTTCATTGCGGGAAAGTATTGCAGCGTCAACAAGGTCAGGTGCCTGGTCGTTTGTAATCAGCCCTACCCGTTTCCCACTACCTATAATCCTTCTGGCCGCCTCCCACAAAAGGGTGGTTTTCCCTGCACCGAGGAATCCTCCCACCAATATAAGTCTTGTAGTCTTCATTAATATCAGTAATTTATTTGATCTGGTCATCATTGTTGCAGTTGCAATCACACTTTGGATTTGGACCTTTCATTGCAGGTTCAAGAATATACACAAAAAACAGGGAAGCCAATATTCCGCCAACTACAGGACCCAGCATATAAACGATGAAAAAACCTCCAACCTGATCGGGAAATGCTGCGGGACCCCATCCGGTAACCCAGGCCACAAGTCGCGGACCAAAATCGCGTGCAGGATTCAGCCCGGCCTGTGTAAGCGGGGCAACCAGACAAATTATGGAACTTACTGTCAATCCTATAAACAGCGGAGCCAGGGCATCGTCTGGCCGTCCAACATTACACCCTTCTGTAAGGGCAAAAATCATCAGTAACAGCACAAAAGTTCCAAAGGTTTCAGCACCGATGGCAAGGGGTAAAGATACTACTGCTGCACTCCCCGCACTGTTATAGTATTCACCGAACATTCGGGCTGTCTGAACCGATTCCGGAGTTCCACGGATAATTTTGTGCAGACTTTCATAGGCAGAGATTGATGGCCCAAAAAGCAGATAGATCACAAAACCGGCAAGGATAGCACCAGTGAATTGCGCGATAAGATACACCGGCAATTTTCTGGCAAGCATCCGTCTTCCCATTACCATTGCCACACTTACGGCCGGATTAAGGTGGGCACACGACAAATGGCGGGTCAGATAAATAGCAAGGGTAACTCCGATTCCCCAGACCATAGCAATCTGCATTATTCCCTGATAGGCACCAAATAATACGGAAACAGCTACTGATCCGCGCCCAAATAATACCAGGAGAAAAGTTCCCAGTGTCTCCCCTATAAATTCTTTGGAATATCGCATTTCTATTTCTGATGATTCATGAATATCCTGACATTTATCAACATCCCTTTAGATCGGATTTATCCTGAAAAGAGCCTCAAAGATATTTAAAAATGGAAAGATACCTTTATAGATTCATACCCTTCCATTTTGAATTGTCACCTTTTTCTGCCCGTATTTAAGCCAAATGGCAAATACAACGGACAAAAACTGATTAAGCTGGTTAATGCAAATATGGCCGCCATTTCCGATAAAATAGGAGTCTGTACTTTACAAGGGCCACACCACAAGGCATGACAATCAACAATAACTGGTTTGTTGATGTTAATGATCGATTCAAAATTCCCTTTCATTTTTTATTTTTTGATTAAAATCCGGTTAAAAACGATAGTCAACTTGGAATCAACCTTTTGTATTATAAGTTGCCAGGGTTGTTTTTATTTGCGCAAGTACTTGCCTATCTCTTTTTCGAGGTCTTTCCCGTGCAGGTTTTTTGCCAGAATGACACCTTTACCATCAATCAAAACATTATATGGTAATCCCTGAATGTTATAGGTTTTGGCAACCGGTGATCTCCAAAATTTCAGATCGCTAACCTGAATCCAGTTGATTTTATTCTTAGCTATGAAATTTTCCCAGTTGATTTTTTTTGAGTCCAGAGATACCCCATAGATTTCAAAACCTTTTTCATTAGTAAAACGGGCTTGTTTGTTTGTCCGGTATAGCTTAGCTAATTCAGACTGTTCCTCAACGCACGGAGCACACCAGGTTCCCCAAAAGTCAATCAAAACTAAATTGCCTTTTAATGCAAATAACGAAACGGTGTCCCCTTCAATGTTAGGGAGTTTGATCTCCGGTGCCTTGTTCCCTTTTTCGAGCCCGGTTGACTGGGCCGTCAATATAGAAATGGTACTACCCAATATCAAAAAGGTCACGGCCAATAAATTAATTCTCATATAGAATTGATTAATAGATTATTCCGATATTGGATAACCCTTGTCAATCCAGTCAACCTTAATGTTCTGAGGCAGGTTTAACAATTTATAATTGGTGAATTGCATGCTTTTTAGAAGCGCCATGGCAGGTCTTACATTGGGGCACCTCGAAAATGGACAACAACCGCAGTAAACCACAATCTTTGAATTTTTTGGTAACTGATTTAGTTTTTGCTTTAAGGTATTCAGGTTGTCGGCTCGCATGGCAGGGCCGATATCGATTGAACCTTTGATAATTGCCTGCATACCAATACCAAAGACAATTGGCTGGGGAGATTTGGGATTATTCAGAACTTTTGCCAGTTCAGCCGGAGCCAATAATTGCTCCTGTGTCCATGGATCGTTTTGACCCCAAGAAGAAAACGGTTGTGTTACAAACATAGAAGTTGTAAACGCAAAGAGTAAATAAGTCAAAATTTTTGTTTTCATGTTTTGAAATTGATGAATAGTTAAAATATTGATTTTGATATTATAATTAGTTTTAAAATCACTTTACGAATGTATTTTATTTCTTCAGCAGGAGCCCGGTGATTGTTTTTTTGAACGATTCTTTTGACATGGCCCCCTTTGTCACTTGCGGAGCTCCATTCATCGGACAAAAGAATATTGTCGGGATACTTTGAATACCGTAAGCGCCGGCTATTTCTTCCTCAGCATCAATATTCACCTTGTATACATAGATCTGACCGTTGTAATCTTTGGCTAAGTCATCCAGAATTGGGGCAACCAATCTGCAAGGGCCGCACCACGAAGCGTAAAAATCAATTATGCAGGGTTTATCGCCCAGATATTTCCAATCAGTCGGGTTCGTCTGGAAATTCGCAACTTTTGCTAAAAATTTGGCCTTGGTCAGATGCATTGGCGCATTCTCTTTGTCCGGATAGACCTCGCTTTTAGCCATCTCTTTCTCCCTGTTTATCCAGGCAAAGGATGCCAGAATCAGAACAACCATCACACCCACATAAATATATAGTTTCTTTTCCATAATGAATTAATTTTCAAACTTATGTTTTACGTTACAATCCAGGTAACCGTGGGAATTTCCCGACTTTCGTCAGCCTGGAATAGACGCCCCAGCCTTTTTTCATCCAGTGTCCGATGACAGGCATGGGGATAATAAATGCTTTCTGACCATTTCTGAAAACGAAGGCGGCCCCATCACCCGTATCCATGACACACATAATATTCAGATGCTCCTGGTATCCTTTCCGTTTCGGGGTTCCATTTTCCAGACCGAGGATATTAAAAGCGGCATTTCTCCCCATTAATTCGGCAATATGTCCCTGTTTTGCAATCCACTCCGGCCCCTCAAAGGCTGCAATATCACCGATCGCAAAAACGTTGGGGTATCCGGTAACCTGGCAAAAATTATCGATTTTGATAAAGCCTCCTTCCGACAACGGAAGATCTGATTCTTTAAGCAGAGCGGGTCCGGCACCGGCAGCAATAAACATCGTGAAATCGGATTCTAATTTTGAATCATCTTCAAAAATAACTCCATCACTTTCAAACTCTTTAATCTTTTTACCGAATACCTTTTTGATCTCAAATTTGGTAAACATCTTATCCAGCATAACCAGTGCCCCTTTTCCCATTCTGGCTCCCGGCTCATCCATCGGGGCAAAAAAAGTGAGTTCGAAATTCTGCCGGATCTTTTTGCTTTTCAGGTAATTGTGAACATTAAACATCAGTTCAAAGGCAGGGCCGCCGCGTACTGCTGATTTCTCCTTCGGATTTCCGCCAAATCCCATTGCAATTTTGCCCTCCCCTTTTTGAACCAATTCATCGATTCTGTTTCGGATCTCCAGCGCCATTTCCGGTTTTGCGCAAATGGAGAGCGTATGATTAATCCCTTTATGCACCATCTTTTCAGAGCCAAAGGCAACAACCAGATAATCAAAACTTAAAGTATTATTCTCGCAAACAACCTTTTTTTCTGCAGCCCTGATCCGGCTAACTTTATCCACGATCAGTTTAAAGGGGTATTTCTTTTGAATATTCGCGATTGGGACCTTCACATCGTTTAATTCCTTTTTATGGACCGGAATCCAGATGGAGATCGGAAAAAGATAAAGATAGTCTCTGTCAGAAACCAATGTGACACTGAACTTTCCGCTTTTCTGCAAGTCGATGGCTGTCTGAATACCAGCAAACCCACCGCCCAAAATTAACACCTCTTTCATCTATCGTTGCAATTTTGTAAAGTGAGTATTAGTTAGTATGATGTGCATTACGCATTATCATGTGCATTAACCCGCCACCGTTTTTTACATTGGTAAAACCAAGCTGAAGCAGGACCCTTTGTCCGTAAGCGGAACGGGCTCCTGAAGCGCAATAGAGTGTCAGCTCTCTCGACCGGCTCCCTAATTCTCCGATTCTTTTGGGCAATTCATCCACGGGAATATTTATGGCCCCCGGGAAAGCGCCACCTGAAAATTCTTCCTTCGATCGGACATCCACGATGAGAGGTTCTGATGAGACAGCTGCCGCAGAGACCTTTGTACTGCGCTGTGCCATCATTGAAGCAATACCACCGCCGTTTTTTACATTGGTAAAACCAAGCTGTGCAAGTATCCGCTGCGCATAAGCCGAACGGGCTCCTGAAGCACAATAAACAATGATATTCCGTGATTTATTATTACCCAATTCGCTATACCGTTCCATTAACTGATCAAGCTCAATATTAACAGCACCCGGATAAGCGCC
Source organism: uncultured Bacteroidia bacterium (assembly GCA_903923905.1). Lineage (GTDB taxonomy): Bacteria > Bacteroidota > Bacteroidia > Bacteroidales > Prolixibacteraceae > JAAFHB01. Next base: position 51,156 of record CAIXZH010000066.1, on the reverse strand, counting down.
CGATTGAAATTCATGAGGAGTGCGTACATCAACAATAATTGGTGAATTTTCATCGGTAGCTTTTTCTTCGGTCTTCTCTTCCACCTTCGATACCTCCTTTCCCAAAGATTTTAGCACAACAGGTAAGAGATCTATTTTCAGATGTTTAAATCCTGTTGTTCGGGCCTGCCGTTGTAGCGAGGTATGTCCTCCCGAAATATTGGTTACCTCATTATATCCCGCACCCAGCAGGATACGAAGTGCCTGGTGCCCTTTCTTCCCGGTTTCGTCATAAACAATCATTGGATAGCCTGCAGGTATCGTATTCATTTGTTGCAGTAATACTTCAAGCGGCACATGAACAGCCCCTTTGACATGACTTTTTTGGTATGCAAAAACATCGCGCACATCCACGAAAACCGGATTTTTCCCTTCGATAAAATCATCAAGTTCTGAAACTGTTACCGATGGACTGAAACCGGAAATACGGTTTTCAGCAGTATATGCTGCCATATTGATGGCATCGTTGGCTGTTCCGATGGGTGGGGAATATGCAAAATCAATATCGGCCAGATCATTGATGGTTAATTTAGCAGCAGTGGCTGTTGCAATCACATCCAGACGTTTATCGGCCCCTTTGTAGCCAACAGTCTGACCACCGAGAATAATTCCCGAATTGCGGTCATAAATCAACATGGTGGTGACCGTTTCAGCTCCAGGATAATAGGAGGTGTGGTGTTCCTTATGAACTACTACTGCATCGGCATCCATGCCGGCAGCGCGGGCTTGTTTCAGCGACAAACCGGTAGTCCCGGCTACTGCTTCGAAAACCCGAACTACTGAAGTTCCTATCGAACCTTTGTAACTGTGATTTCCCCCGAGTGCATTTTCAGCGGCTATCCGTCCCTGGCGGTTTGCGGGTCCTGCCAAAGGGATTCTGACTTTTTTCCCATTTACCCGATGTTCAATTTCGACCATATCGCCTGCCGCAAAAATATCAGGATCTGAAGTTTGCAATTGTGAGTTAACGAGCAATCCTCCAGCCTCCCCTATTTCGAGACCTGTCTCTTTTGCCAGCTGCAGGGTAGGACGGACGCCAATTGAAAGGAGAACCAAATCGGCATCAAGGATCTTTCCATTATCCAGTTTCACTGAATGTGGCATTATTTGGGTCACTCCGGCTCCGGTATGAATGCCAACACCATACGCAAGTAGTTCATTTTCAATGAAACCTGCAGTTTCAGCTTCCATAATAGCCATCACATGAGGCATCATCTCGACAACATTTACCTTCAGACCTCGTTTAACCAGGGCCTCAACCATTTCGAGACCAATAAATCCCCCTCCTACGACTACTGCATTTTTGGGTTTTTTCTCCTTCAGATGGTGCGATATTTTATCCATATCCTCCAATGTCCACAAGGTAAAAACATGGTCATAATCTGCACCGGGCAAGGTTGGCGTTATCGGCCTTCCACCCTGTGCCATAATCAGTTTGGTGTATTCAAAGGTTTGCTGTTCTCCGCTTCGGGTGTCCATTGTTTTCACCGAATGGGCAACCCGGTCAATTGAAGAAACAATGGTATGGGTATGAACTTCAACCCCATACTGCTCATTAAAGCTTTCGGGGCTTTGAAGAATCAGTTTTGATCGGCTCTTGATATCGCCACCGATAAAATAGGGTAATCCGCAATTGGCAAACGAAATGTCTGGTCCCGCTTCAAGCATGATGATTTCAGCAGTTGGGGATATGCGTCGCACCTTGGCTGCCGCTGTTGCTCCGGCGGCAACTCCCCCTATAATCAGAATTTTTTCCATATTCTTAATAGATGTATTTTTATTTTTACTATCCTACTTTAGCAATCTCCTTTAATAAAAATTCTTTCGACTTGATCCCCACAAAGCGGTTTATCTCCGCGCCATTTTTAAAAAGGATCAGAGTCGGGATACTGCGGACTTTGAATTTCTGGGCCAACGATTGGTACTGTTCAATATTGACTTTCCCTACGTGCGAGTTTCCCGATAGTTCAGAAGCCACATCATTCAATACAGGGGCCATCATCCGGCATGGCGCACACCAGGTTGCCCAGAAATCAACCAAAACCACCTTGTTTTTTGTCTGCTGCTGAAAATTCTTCTCCGTGAGTGTCAAAACATTCGCATGATCAGCGACCATTGGAGTGTTCTTTATTTTCGCCATCGCAACAGTGCGGAAGACAAAAAACGTCAGGATTAAAACTCCGATAACAATTAATGCTGTTTGCATATTATTCAATTATTTATTTTTATTACAATGAGTTAAGCGGTTACATGAACTGCAAATTCTTTATCAAGGATTGCAACTATCTGAGCCTTGGTTTGAATTCCAGATGTGGTATTAACCACCTTCCCGCTCCGGTAATAAATGGTTAAAGGGATACTCATAAAGCCGATGACTTCAGGAAGGTTACGAATTACACCCGATTCAGGATTATCAAATTCCATATCATAGAAGTTTACCTGGGTGTAATCGCCCTCAAGTTCTTCGGCAATCCTGTAAACAGAGATCGACGTGGCACCCATACGGCCACAAATGACCATTACGTTTTCACTTGCATTTATTATCCTTGCATGTTCAACCGCACTTTCGATGTGTTTCAGATTTGTGTATAACATGGCTTATTCGTTTTAAATTCTACTTCGCAAAGGTAAACTGAACAACTTACCGAAGTCATTCTTTTGCTTAAGAATGCAACAACTCCCGGATTAAATCAGGACAACTTTTTTGTTGATGTAGTATTGAAAAAACAGGAAAGTGAGAGATGCTCTGATAGCGCCAACGAGTAAGGCCTCTCTATTTCAATTGCTTGTAAAGATAAGAAATATTCGACTTCATTTTTCGGAATTTAACTCAAAACAACTTTCAAATCTAACATCCTAAAAGTATATTAACTGATTTGCTTAACTTTGGTCATTAAAACAGAATATAAGTGAATGAAAACAATACTCGAAACCGATAACGAATTTATCTGTGATATACAGGCACCATGCTTTCAGATGCTTTTGCCTGAAGAAGTGGAGCTTGTAAGGGGAAGCAAAACACAGGTGCTTTTTCGCAAAGGGGACCACCTTACCAAACAAGGGGCATTTTCTTCCTATGTGTTATTTATAATCAGTGGCCTGGCACGACAATATGTAGAGGGTAACAATAATAAAAGCCACAACCTTCGGATTATAAAACCCGGCGAATTTGTGGGACTTTCGGCAGTCTTCACCAAGAATACATTTAATTATTCATCCATTGCACTTACCGACTGTCAGGTATTTCTGGTAGAAAAGGAGGCCATTACCAGGGTAGTTAAGCAAAACGGATTATTTGGTTTTACTATGGTTAAAAGGTACTGCGAACAGAATGCCAACCTTTTTGATACCTTGCGTACTGTTTTATACAAGCAAATGAACGGACGGATTGCGGAAACTTTGCTTTATATCGACAGATTTAAAAATGATACTCCCCGGATTTTTCAGCTCCTCTCACGTAAAGACATTGCTGATTTTGCCGGCATTTCGACTGAAAGTGCAGTAAAATTGTTGAAAAGCTTTGAAAAGGATGGATTTATCGAATTGAAGGAGAAAGATATTGTTGTACTTAACCACAATGGATTGGCTGAAATAAGCAGGAAAGGGTAATAAGATGATAAGCAAATTGGAACACTTATGACACTGACCTGGCAGATAACCACTGATTTTCTAAAAATCTGTGACGAACTGTTCATTCAGCGTCATCTGCGTCCCGACCTGCGTATGTTTTACAAACCCGGAGGGTTTGTATGTTTATAGAAATCTGATTGAATGACGCCTATGACTCCGGCCGGAGCCATAGGCGACTTAACAAAATATTTTTCTATAAATATGTGACCTCGCTGAGGTCATTTAAGACCAATCTCAATCCTGATGTTTTTCAATAGACATGTGATTCCGAATTAATCTCCTCAATATCAATCTTTTTATTGTCAATAGAACGCCATGCATACCAGATATAGGCAATTACAAACGGAACCAGGAGCGAGACATAGCTCATGGCAGCTAATGTGTAATGACTTGAAGAGCTGTTTTCTATTGTCAATGAGCTTTGCAGATCAAAGGTAGATGGATAATAGGCGGTGTTATTAAAACCGGCTAACAGGAAAAGTGAAAAAACGGTCAGAATCGTACCTGCGCCTGACAACCAGATCCCTTTGGTGCTGCACTTTTCGAAAGCGACGAGTGGCCTTATGATCCCTAATAAAACGAAGATGACACCCAATACAAAGAGTAGGGCCACGACGGGCATTTCAATTAAATTATGGAAATACTTGAATGGCTCCATCGAAACCTCTTTGGAAACGGGATTCACCGCAAATCCTTTGATGAGCATTAACCAGATCGCAAAAGTCAGAAAGAAAACGACAAACGGAATGGCATTGTAGAGCAATTGCTTTTTGACCCTTTCCATCATTTCAGCATTCCGAATCCGGTTCATGAAATAGAGCAAGGCCAGAACCCGCGATAAGAAGAAAACCGTTAATCCAAGACTCAGGTTTTGCAGATTGAATGCCGCTTCCAAACCATTTGCCATCCCTTTCCATTCCGAAATTACAGGCATCAGATTGCCGGTGATTCGGGTCAGATTCATTTTATCCACCGAAAATTCTGACCCGGTAAAGAATGTAGCAACTGCTGTTCCAATCAGGAGAGTACCCAGTAACCCGTTAATAAACATTAAGGTTTCATAGGTACGTTTCCCGAATAGGTTATTCGGTTTTTGACGGTATTCATACGAAACCGCCTGAACAACAAATGCAATCAGAATCAGCATCCAAACCCAGTAGGCACCCCCAAAACTTGTGGAATAGAATAACGGGAAAGAGGCAAAGAAGGCACCCCCGAAAGTAACCAGCGTGGTGAATGTGAATTCCCACTTACGGCCCAACAAATTAACTAAAACAGTTCTTTCGTCATCGGTTTTTCCGATGGTATAAATGAGCGTTTGTCCCCCCTGGACAAACATCAGGAAAACGACAATTGCCCCCAGCAGCGAAACAATGATCCACCAGTATTGCTGTAGCAGGGTATGTGAAAATGTTTCAAACATAACTCAGATTTTTAAATAGTTATAATTAGTTTTGAGAAGGTTCGGAAGCCGGACCTTTCTTGATTTGGGAAATCATAATTTTAATCTCAGCAATTAACAAGCCTGTAAACAGGACAAAGAAGAGCCAGAAGGTGATCTGAACCGAAACCGGTTTTATTTGCGAGACAGCTGCAATGGTGGGCAAAATATCCTGAATGACCCAGGGCTGACGACCTACTTCAGCTACAACCCAACCTAATTCGGAGGCAATATACGCTAAAGGAATCGTCCAAAGTGCGGTGTATAAAATAAATCGTTTCTGTTCAATCTTGTCTTTGTTGGTAAGTATGAGCACTACCAGGAACAGGGCAATAAAGTGGAGACCCAGGAAGACCATAATCCGGAAAGAATAAAAGGTTGTTGGTACACTAGGAATTAATTCATTAACATCGCGGTTTGCATAATAGCCATAACCAAAATTGGGATAATTTTCCTGGAAATGGGCAAGTGATGCATTTGCCAGGCTATCGTTTCCCGCTTTCTTTGCGTTTTTATAGGCAGCAAGCGATGTAATCGCAATTTTACCTTTCTCGGTTCGCTCCTTATAGGACAAAATATGATGTTCTTTATCCCCTTTTACCAAATCAAAAACCCCCGGAACATAGGCGTTTGGATCCAGAAAAGCCATATAAGACAACATGTTGGGAATTTCGATTTTAAATACAAAATCCTGTTTCTTTGGATCGGTCTCGGTTTTATTCTTTTGTAAAAACCCCATAACAGCCAGCGGAGCATTTTGCTGTCCATTGTATAGATTTTCCATGGCTGCAAATTTCATGGGCTGAAATTTGGCCATATTCCGGGCGGAGCCGTCGCCAGAAACCATTGTTAAAAATGAGGCAGCCAAACCGAAAATAGCGGCTACTTTTATACTTTTCTTTGCAAATAATTGTTCGCGGTTTTTTAATAAATACCAGGCGCTTACCCCAATAACAAAGATTGAAGCTAAAACATAGGCCGATAAAACAGTATGGAGGAACTTATTGATGGCAACAGGCGAAAATAGAACATCCCAAAAATTAACCATTTCGTTACGAGCCGTGTCAGGATTAAATTTCATTCCTGCGGGATATTGCATCCAGGCGTTTGCAACCAGAATCCAGAGGGCAGAGAGATTTGATCCAATGGCAACCAGCCAGGTCGAAGTCAGGTGAAACTTTTTGCTCACTTTATTCCAGCCAAAAAACATGACGGCAATAAACGTACTTTCGAGGAAAAAAGCCATGATCCCCTCAATGGCCAGCGGCGCACCAAAAATGTCGCCTACAAACCAGGAATAATTCGACCAGTTTGTCCCAAATTCAAATTCAAGAATAATTCCTGTCGCCACACCGATGGCAAAATTAATCCCGAATAAGGTCATCCAGAATTTGGTAATCCGTTTCCATTCGGGGTTGCCGGTACGAAAATACAACGTTTCCATAAACGCTACAATAAATGAAAGCCCCAGCGTCAGAGGCACAAACAACCAATGGTACATGGCTGTCAGGGCAAATTGAGCCCGGGACCAATCAACAAGCGAAAAATCAATGTGTTCCATTCTCTGTTTTTATTTAGTTAATTGTTCAATCACGTAATTACTGCGATCCTTATCTGTTTTAAAATTTGTTTTCAGAAAATTGGGGAAGAAGAAAATTTTTAAAATAAGAAACATCACGATCAATTTCAGGATAATAATCAACCAGAGTCGCTTCCCAACAGTCATAGACCTGAAACCCAGATAATAGAACTGAAAAATATTTTTAAGATTTATTCTCATTTTGAATGAACTCTCCCTTTGGAGTAAAACAGCTTTCCGGTTACGAGTAAACCTGTAAAAACAAATATTGCAAACATGAAACTACTGGCAGCCAGTTGCATTCCTCCCGAAATGATATGTCCGCTTGTGCATCCGCCAGCCATTCTTGAACCGATAATGATTAAAAATCCCCCGATAAATGACCAGATTATTCGTTTGGCAGGAGAATTACCCTTATGTTTTTTCCAGTTGTCATAAATCAGAGTCAGTTTAAAATCTTTTCTGATCAGAGATAGCACCAGGCCTGAAAAGAAGGCCCCGGCCAAAAATATTAATTCCCAATGACCGGGTTCCTTAATCTTGGCAAAGTACTCATTTCCTGTTGTTCCGGTAATTAAATCACTGAGATATGGATAAGTGGTTGATGCGCCGATTGGCCTGTTGGATACTACGGTCAAAAAGACAACCGCATTTAAAACTGCTAATGCAATCCCTGCAAAAAGCCATTTTAAGTCTTTAGTTTTCTCTAACCGATGTATCCAAAGTGATAGGCCAATAAAAATAGCGGCAATAATGAAAACAAGTATAAAAAACAGTGACGTATTTTCTCCTAATGATGACTTTAAGGTGATATTTCCAAAATCAGGACCTAAAATTCCATGAATTGAAGGTAATAAAAGGGTATACAGAAGTCCCGCTACTAATCCACCTAAAATTCCAATTAAAGCATCCAAAGAACCTTCGCCCAATGAAACAGGTAGTGTTCCGGGACAATAGCCCAAGATGGCCATTCCAATGCCAAAAATTAATCCTCCAAGCATAATTCCACCCATTAGGATAGGCTTTGTATGATACGAAGCGAAACCTAATCCTATTTCGATATTCACTAAAACGGCTCCGACTCCAATAGCGATCAAAATTGCCTTGGCAACTGCAAAATTCTCAAATAGTGCCAAACCCGAGATTGTATTATATTTATTCAGTTTTGCATATTGTAAGATGGCGCCAAATAAAAATCCTAAACTGAAAATTGTAATAATCATAAGTTATGCAATTAAAATTAATTGAGTTAATTCCTACTGTAACGTAATCCTCTGACAGTCAAAATTAGTAACATCGTCTTAACTGTACTTAATAAATCTAACCTTATTTATGTGATATTTTTCACTTTTAGAACGAGTTAAAAATCGGTGTCAAAAATCATTATTCTGTTTTCATAAAAGGGCGTCAGAAGGTTATGTAGTTGCTAAACAGGCAAATAAAAAGAATAATTAATACGATAAATGTGATCGCAACATATATCCAGTCTTTTTCGAACAGAAAGCCAATCAGTGAAAAGATTACCCTGGCAACCGGTGTAGCGATTAATACCAAAAGTCCAAGTTGGATGATATCTCTTCCCTTGAAATTCAGTGCCTCCTTCAGGATCATATGAACCTGTCGGTATTTTGCCGGTTCACCTTTAAAAGTGGAGTAATCTAAGATTTCATGCGGATGCCTGATGAAAAATAGCATCCCTCCTAAGATAACTAATGAGGCAGAAATAAACACCCCCTGCACGTAACAGTGACCCCATAATATTCCTCATCCGCTCCTCATTCCACTCTTTTAGCTTACCTTCCATATCAGATATTTTTTGCAAGTCCGTTATAAATCATTTCAATTGCCAAAAACATAATTACAAGTGCAAAAATTAAGCGTATCTTTTTGGTTTGAGACCTGATCAGAATTTTGGCACCCACAAGTGAACCAATTAAAACGCCAACCATTACAGGCATTGACAATACCGGATCTATATAACCGCGGTTCAGATAGATTCCTGCGCTGGCCGCTGCAGTAACGCCGATCATAAAATTACTTGTAGTTGTTGAAACTTTAAATGGGATCTTCATAATCGAATCCATAGCAATGACTTTTAGGGCACCCGACCCAATACCCAATAACCCAGATAATATACCTGCCAGGACCATAACTGTAAAGCCTCCGCCTAAATGATGTAACGTGTAATTTCTCGGTCCGGAATCTGTAGGATAGGTCCCATTTGCTTTCAATAATTGGACAATCAGGCCAGGGTTCCGTTCCGGTTTAGAGGCAACTTCGACGGCCACCTTTCTTTTTTGAAAAGAGATAAAAGCTGAATATAATAGAACAATGCCAAAAATTACGGCAATAGCATAACGGATGTCAACCCCAAACCCAATAGTGAGGAGCGGCACGATGACAATACCTCCTCCAAGGCCTGTAAGGGCCCCAAGAAATCCGGCGAATAAGGCCCCCGTGAAAAGTATAGCAACAAAAGTGACCATCAGGATTTAAATTCAATTCAATTCTTTAGCAATAGCAATAGCTGCAATGGTACCGTCAGCTACAGCTGTGGTGATTTGCCGGTACTTTTTACTGATCACATCTCCAACTGCATAAATATCAGGAAGATTCGTTCGCATATCTTCGTCGGTTTTGATATAACCCCATTGATCGAGAATGAGTTTATCCCTGAATAGCTGAACATTGGGCTTCATTCCGATAAAAATAAAAACACCATCTGAGATCAGGGTTTTCATCTCTTTTGTCTTAAGATCCTCCACTTCAGTGATAACCCTATCACCTACCCGTTTAAATGACCTTGGTTCATGTTCCAGCATTGTGCTGATCTTCGGATTGGCAAGGAGTTTCTCCTGAGCAGTCTTATTGGCTGTCAGGGCATCAAACTGGTGAACCAGTGTGATCTTGCCCGCAAATTTGGAGATAAAATCAGACTCCTCAACAGCCGAATTTCCGCCTCCAATAACGACAACCTCCTTATCTCCATAGTATTTGGCATCACATGTAGCGCAATAAGAGATCCCTTTCCCCTTTAATTCTTTTTCCCCTGGGATTCCCATCAGGTTCGGCGAGGTTCCGGTAGCTATAATGATCTTCTTTGCTTTTATGGTTTCATATTCATCAAGAATCACCTCCCGTTTCTCAAGATCAACCTTCGAAACATCAACGGCAACCTTATAGGCTGTTCCGCAAAGCTTTGTCTGCTCAGACATATTGTGCGAAAGCATATATCCTGCCTGTGGCTCAATAAAGCCGGGATAGTTCGAGACTTCATGGGTAGTGGCCACATGACCGCCGGGCAATGCAATGTCAATGAGAACCGTATTTATTTTAGCCTGGCAGAGGTAGAGCCCGGCAGTGAGTCCTCCCGGACCGGCACCCAAAATCATCACATCATATTCGGTAATACTTGGTGTGATTTTCTTATTGATCGCAGTAACTTTATCTGAAGAAATTAATTTGTTCAGGTTGGTTATGATGTCTTTTCGTTTAACTCCGCCGGTCAATACCTCACCAACTTCTTTCCCGTTATCAAAGAACAGTAGCGTTGGTGATGACTTAACACCAAGCCGATCGGCCAGCTCTCTGTTTTTTTGACGGAAAATCTTTAAAAACTTAATGTCGTTGCCATACAATTTGGCCAGTGATTCAAATTTTGGAGCCAAAGCTTCACAGGGGGGACATTCAGAAGAATAAAAATCGAGTACGACCTTTCCCCCTTCCAATACTTCTTTTTCAAATTCAGCAGATGTAATTTCAGTCATGATATCACTTTTTAAAAATCAATTATTGGTATTATTCTTTAAACCACGCAGCGAATCCCAATTCAAGTAATTGCTCCACCGGACGGCAATCGGGCGAACAGACCGATCCATTCCTGTTTTTGGCAACCGAGCCGCATCCTCCCCCGCAAGCCAACTGCACTGAGCAGGTTTTGCATTCCGGGATAGTGGTAACATCGCGTGATTCCCACAAATTAATTACCTCGTCAATGCGGCTCACTTCCGGGTAAAAAGTCCCCAACGATTCATCTGCTTTGCCGACTGTCGCGGTGCAGGAATAAATCTTTCCGGTATAATCGAAGGCCCATTCGGTTTTGCAGGCAGGACAGGAATCAAACAAGGGGTCAGGCATGCTTCCATTTTCAGCAAGGAATTTGGAAATTGAATAGGCAGGTTTATAGAATTCAAGAATATGAGGGTGTTCTTTTGCCAAATCGTATAATTTTTCATACAGCGAAATGCGGCTAAAAAGCTTACTTGCTGCTGACTGGCAATGATGCAATTCATAATTGCGCCCAATCTGGGTCTTGAAGTATGGAGATGAGGTCCATCCCTTATCAATCGCATATTGAGCCAGATCAGTCAGGTTCTCAATATTCTCCTTGTCGATGACCATTCTTAAATTGACCGTAATGTTGTTTGCAATGCAGACATCTACGCCTTCCACGATCTTATCGAAGGTCCCCTTGCCCCCTTTCATAAAGCGGCGTGCATTGTGAACATCTGCTGTGCCATCCATGGTTATCTGCACCTCCCGGATCACTCCCCGGTTCAAAATATCGATATAATCAACTAAAGTATAGCCGTTTGTTACAAAGCAAATCTCAAGCTGAGCCGCATTTGCTTTATGAATCAGGTACGAAATGCTCTCCTTTTGACCCGGAGCATTCAGGAGTGGTTCACCCCCAAAAACGGTAATGTATTTCCGGCGTCCGGCAAATTCTTTTTGGATATAGACAAAAAACGAATCGATGATCTCAGTGGTTAAATTGCCTTTGGAGGGGGCATATTCATCCTGATAACAGTAGGTGCAGGCAAAGTTACAGGTGTAATTGGGGACAAAAAACAATTGGACCTCATCGTCATCGCGGGTGTCCAGAAAATCGAGGTATTTGCTTCTGAATAGTTTGCTCTCGCGGGCTTCTTCGATCAGATAACCTTTTTCCTCCATTTCGTGGATTAACTCCGAATCATCCACAACTTCGTTATTCCGGATTTTATGCACTTTCCCGGCATCCGCAGGGTTCAGAATATCGGCATTTCCCGTAAGTGAATTGACTATGAAATAATTGTCTGAATCCTTTATTTTGGAAAAAATATTGTGTTTTGAAAAGTACATATGTATGAATATTAGGATATTGCAACAAAGAATGCGGATATGAACCGCACTCTTTATCCCTTAAAAATGTCAATCATGGCAACCGGCTACCGTTTTAGCTGTTTTAGCACAACACTGAGCAACTTTTGCCTTTGATTCAACTTCGGTTTTTTTGATCAAACTTTTCATAATTAAACAGATAAATTAATTCACTAGTAAAATTTCATTGATCGCTTTCACCAGCGTCTCTTTGGGTACTGCACCCATTGAAGCCTGGGGTTTCCCTTTTAGAGGAATAAATAACAACGTGGGTAAACTTGAAATTCCCATACTCTGTGCCAGCAAGGGTTCTTTATCGGTATCTACTTTGTAAACGACAATCTTTCCGGCATATTCCCGGGCAATTTCCTCAACTTTTGGTGACAGCATTCGGCAAGGTCCGCACCAGGTTGCATAAAAATCGATAATTACAGGGAGATTTCCTTCAAATTTCCACTCTTTATTAATCTCATAATTAAAAACGTTTTGCTTAAAGATGTCGTTGGTCATTACAATTACAGCTTCCGATTTTGAATTGCTGCTCGTTGACCTGGTCTTATCCTGAACCCCGGCGCTACAATTACTCATAAGCATTGAACAACAGATGGTTAGTGTAAGAAATGTTGCTTTCATGGTTGTCAGGTATGAAAATTTAACATTTGCCATTGGCACACGGACTTTTCACCAGAAATAAACCAAGCATACTGCCATAAGCGGTACTCATGAAGGGGTTGCCGGTGATGGCACAAGTGCCCGACGAGCAACCTACATAATGATAATACAGGAATCCTGCCACGCCGCCAAGTACAATTCCGAGAAAAGGCTTCAGAAAATTTCGTGATTTAAGAAACTCTTTTGTAGTCTGTGGTTTTTCTTTTACTTCTAAATTATCTTCCATGGTAACTTTTTTAAACTGTTTCGATGCAAAGCTAATAATAATTAAAATATAAATCGCATAAGTATCACCTGAATCTTTTTAATGACACTATTATTTTTTGGCTACCAATAAGAATACGGGGAAATTCTCGCCCGACGGACGTTTTACCTCGAAACAGGTGATGTAATTTACACTTTTAAATCCTGCATTTTTAAGGATAACTGAAAGTGCCTCAGGGTCAAAGCCTAAATGGACGTCAAGATTATCCATTCCATGAAACGAGCCATCCTCCGGGAACAAATCTGCAATTGCCAGATAACCATCAGGATTTAACAAATCGTAGAATTTATGGAGCATAGCCTCAAAACCCTTTAGGTGATGGAGAACCATTTGATTGTAAATAATATCAAATTTATCGTCAAAATCAGTGTGTTCGAGGTCTAACCACAACGGATGGATATGACTGGCTTCGAAGTATTCGCTCTTCTCCCCGCATACCTTAATCATCTCCTGCGAACTATCCATAAGGGTTATATCTGAAAAGCGATCTTTGAACAGGAAGCTTAGAATACCGGTACCAGCCCCATATTCAAGGGCTTTCATGGAGTGGTCAAGGGGTATCATCTTTTCAAGCTCAGCAGCAATAGCCACCGAACGTTCCATATGCATTTTATCTTTGTCCCATTCACGGGCACGGGCATCAAAACTGGACATAATTTAGAATTTTAAATTGTTAATACTTGTAATGGTATGGTGATTATTTATGCGGTCTTTTACCAGAATTGTGGAGACCGGTGAAGCCGATTTCTGATTGAAAATCATATCATGGCCAACACATAATCCCATTGAAATATTCATTTCTGTGTTGTTTTTCTGCAGATATTCAGCCTGTCCTGCAGGATTACACATAATCGCTTTACCCTCGCCTCCGAGCATATCGCACGTTGGAATTTTTCCGCATTTACAATCAACACTGAATACCTCAAATTCATCCGACAGAAACTGTTTTAATTTCTCGGCCTCATTGGGAAAGGTAACGCAGTGTGCAATTCCGATCCGCTTAAATCCGGCTTCACGAGCAAAATTTTTAATCTCCTCCACCCGGTTTGAACCGCGAACATATGCGTGCTCAGCCGCCTGCATGATTTCAAGTGAAGTGCTATCGTACAGGTGTTTACTCACCACTCCTTCCATCCTGTTAATGATTACACTGGTGTTCTTCTCCATGATTCTCATGACTTTTACACCCGAAGCCGGAATCAGCAATCCTTCCCTGCAAGTAGGCCTCGGCAAGCTCACGGACATTCCCAGAGCAGCCCCGGTAAACATTAATATTATGACTGTTAAGCACATTTAATGCACCATTTCCCATGTTTCCAGCCAGCATCACCGTTACCCCTATTTTCTGCAATATGGCAGCGATATCGCTCTTACATCCGCAGCCTTGCGGAGAAGGGAGCATTTCAGCTCCTTCAATTTGATTAGATGTATCAACTGTAAAAACAGTATATGCTTCACAATGGCCAAAGTGATCATCAACCATGTTTCCTCGTGTTGGTACTGCTACTTTCATCTCAATTTACTTTATTTGGTTTATAATTTCGGCCAATGTTTGCTGCACCTCAGGAATAACCATCTGAATATTGGATTTACGAAAAACATCGGTAACCTTTGAGCCAAAGCGTCCGGCTATGACCATGTTTACATTTTCCCCCTGCAAAAATTCAGCAGCCCTGCACCCTGCACTTTCCTGATGATTACGTGAAAGATTTTCCGTAAATAAACTCTTGTGGGTTTCTGTATTATAAATGCAATACCATTCACACCTTCCAAAATGAGGGTCAACAATGGCATTCAAATTATTCTCACTCGCTGCAATGGCAATTATCATGGCTTAATTAATTTCAGTTATTTCCTGTCTTTTGCAAATAGGGCAACAGGCATCAGAGCCTTTGGAGATCGTAAATGTCATTCTGCAAGGATTGCATTTATACCATTTTGCCAGGATAAAATTTCCACCCTCAAAACTGATGGAACTTCCTTCGATAAATGCTTTGGCTATTTTCCTGCGGACACTTTCGTAAATCCGGGTGAAGGTAGGCCGCGAAATATTCATCAACCTGGCAGCTTCAGCCTGGGTAAGCAATTCATAATCGCATAATTTCAAGGCTTCGTACTCTTCGAATTTAATGCAAACCTCATCGCCGGGTATACTTTGCAATCCCAATGGTTTGAATCCATTAAAGTGAGGTGCCATCCCGATTAATCTATTTTTCCTGGTGCGTGCCATATTGTGATAATTGGCACAAAAATAATGAACAAATGTTCATTAATCAAAACATAATGAACATTTGTTCAAAATAAATTTATTTACTAAATGGAATGTGCTTCTAAAATCGTATGATCAGGAGGCTGATTATGAATGCCCTCCCACGATTATACGCATAATCCTAAGGTTGAGCACAATAAAACGCCAGGCCTGCCAAAGCAGGTTGCGGCGCCAGAAACGTGTAAATCTGGTAGGGATTGGGGGATACGACTCATCGTAATAGCCGCGTACTATATTTTTTGCCATGATATATTTAGTTAATTAATTATATTTCAATACATTACTCAGGTAAAAGCCACCAGAATGGATAACCCTTAGCCTTGTGAATAAACATATAGTGCAGAAATAACTTAATCCAGTGACCCGCTAAGCCGGCTTCACCGATGGTATAGTTAAGATCACGTCCCCATTCGGGGAATTTCTGCCAGTCAGGGACGATTGGGAATACGGTCATGGTAGCGGCATTTCCCTTAAACATGCTAAAACCTGCTGAAACAACACAAGCAGCTCCCATTTTCCCCATTGAAGCTTTATGTTTAAAATCCTTCCGGTTGTGACGGATGAGATCCACAATATTGAGTGCCACAATTTTACCGATAACGCCCGATGGCATTCCAGTGCGCGGTGGAGCAGGAGTGATCAATGTACCGTTGGGACTTTTCATCGGTTTGGAAATCTGGTGAGGAGGCGCAAAAGCGATCCCGGTAGCGAAGATGTTCGTGAAAGTCGGATTCTGGTAAACTGAAGGCCAGTCCTCAACCGACCAGTCTTCAAATCCTTTGCCGGAATAATCGGCATCCACTTTCATAAAGCCGCTGGGCGCAAAGAGTTTTGAGGTGATATCTTCACCCGATTTATCGAATGCTTTTAATCCGACACCTGAAAAAGCGGGAATAAGCATTGCAAAGTCGAATGGCTGAGTATGCAATTGTCCATCAAGGGTTTCATAATGGGCAACTCCTTCCTCAATTTTTGTTACCCCGGCACGTTTGATCCAGCGGATGCCATATTCTGCAAAAATAGACTCACTGAAAACTTTCGTTGGGGTAACATAACCGCCGCGTTTAATAAATGCTCCACCCATTCCAAAATCACCCAATTCATATTCATTGGATATCCAGGTGATTTCAGCCATATGCAATAAACCTCTTGCTTTAATCTCGTAAGCTACATTAAGTGCATATTCGAATGCCGCACCCTGACAGGTAGCAGTCGGATGACCTGTTCCAATCAGAAAACGGAGCTTTTCCCCTTTTTCCATACGCGAAAGACACTTTTGAAGGGCGTCCCAGGTCGCAACGGCATGATCACACGAGCAAACCGAGTGGGTAAATTTGGAGGGACCTAGTCCTTCAGTGGCTTCAAAATTAAGTTTTGGCCCGGTGGCATTGACAAGGTAATCGTAATCGACCTGATCAGCTTCACCATTGCGGTGTTCTCCGGTATATTCAATGGCAATATATGGCCGCTTGATATCCTGATCCCCTTCGGGGAAAAGGGCCGTAGCTTTTGCCTGCCGGAAATCAATTTTCCACCGGTCATAAACCGGTTGTAGTTTAAACCGCACCTGATCGATCGTCATTTTTCCCACGCCTACCCAAATATTGGAAGGGATCCACTGATAATAAGCGCCAGGGCTTACTACTACAACATCATGCGTTCTGCCCAGCTTTTTTCGGATAAAGGCTGCTGCAGTATGTCCGGAAATACCAGCACCCAAAACTACAATTTTTGCCATAAGAATTATTTAAAAGAGGATTTTGCCTGAATTTTTAAAAATAATGATGTAATTGGTGAAAAATGCTGATTTAAAACATATCAATTTAATAATCTTACAGTGAAAATAAAATGCGATTGAAAACAAGGGAGTGCCGGTTTTTGAAATTCGGCACTCCCCTTTAACCATCATGAATTAATCATGACAACCAACAACTGTTCTGGAGGTTTTTGCACAACACTGAGCCACTGTCACAGCTTTGGGCTCCTCTTTTTTCTTAATCAGACTCTTCATAAAAATTAATTATTGTGTTATTGTTACAGCCTGGCTCCCAATAAAGGGAAGTAGGTTTATCTTTAACCGCAGCATCCTGAGGGTCGCTTCCCTGCAATTGTCAGGCTTGCCACTTCAGCTTTCCCTTTTGGGTAAGGTTTAGATTCTTCAATAATCTCAACTCCTGTGAATCCCAGTTTATTTAAGGTGCCCAGATATTCGTCACGCGTTGTTGCACCAGCCCAGCATTCAGCCACTGCCATGGGATCATTCCGATACTCCTCCGGGATAGGAGATGTTGCATAAATATCACTCACCACAAACCGTCCCCCTTTCTTAAGTATCCGGTATACTTCACTCCAGACGGCCTCTTTATTGGTGGCGTGATTAATGGTGCAGTTTGAGATCACAAGGTCTGCAATGCCATCAGCAAGTTCAATTTTTTCGAGCTCACTTTGAATGAACCGGACATTTTGTACCTCTAACTTTACCGCATTTTGTCTGGCTTTCTCAAGCATCCCTTCTGAAATATCGATTCCATATACCAATCCAGCCTCACCCACTTCGTCTGCCATCCGAAGCACATCGGTACCCCGTCCGCTTCCCAAATCAACACACACTTCGCCGCTTTTTGCTTTGGCGTAGTTGATGGCGCCACCACATGAGAGACAACAATCGGAGCTGGCCAATTTGCCATACCTGATATTTATTGCCGAGTAGTCCATTGATTAATTGTTTAAAATTTTATTAAGCAAAACTAAAGAAAGTTTTAAATAAATCGCATAGATGACACCTAAATCTTTTTAATAACACTATTTTTTTTATATTTGCAAATCAATAACTTGATTATGAGTGAAATTTTCAGTGACAGCCTAAGCCAGGAACAGCTCGACGAAATGTTTCAAAGCGACGAAAAATGCCTCGCGTTTCTGGCTCAGATAAAATGGGCCAATGGTTTTGAATGCAAGAAATGTGGCAATACCAATTCCTGTGCAGGGAAGGAGCCTTTTTCGCGCCGCTGTACCAAATGTAAATCGAAAGAAACTGCCACAAATGGGACAATATTTCATGGCGTTAAATTTCCAATCAGCAAGGCTTTCTATATCGCCTATACTATTTGTAAGGGTAATGAGAACATCTCATCTTATGAATTTGGCCGTCGTCTATCACTGCGTCAAATGACTTGCTGGAACTTCAAAACAAAAATAGAGCATGCACTTTATGACATGGACACCCTTTCAGAGAAAGAGCGAAGTTCCATTGATAAAATTCTAACTAGCTAAATTTTAAAATGATACCTTTAATTTTGCCATATACATTGCGAATGAACGGTACATAAAATGGGTCCATTTGCCAAACGGAACAATAATCAGGGCCCATTGAACCAATACCATTAAGTGAATCAGGTATATCCAGCTGTTCTGTTCAAGGATTTTGAAATCGATGAACAAACGGACCAGAAAACCGGTGAAACCTAAAAGTACTAGTCCAACCACAAAGAACCAATCGGAAGGCTGTGAATTCTTGCTCACTTCTTTCTTCTTTTTTATACGATCCAATACAAAATCGACTGTTACCACGAATATTACAAGGCTCTCCATATACCCAAGAACGATGATGAACAAGTTGGTTGCTGAAAACCAATCGAGAAAGACTGTAGTAATTAATAAGGTCAGATAGCCGATTACAAGTATAAAATGTTCAAACCATCTGAACTGGTTGTCATCACAACCCAGATACCTTTTCTGGGTAAACATATGGACAAAAAGATCCCCTAATGCTATGAAATAGGATTTAATCGGAACTTTAACCTTCGGTTTACCAATTACGAACCACCACATCCTGATAATATTGGGAAGCAGGATAAAGAGGGAGACAGATCCAATGGCGATCATCTCAAAATAATGTCCGATACGGACCATCTTTTCCAGTTCAAAACCTACTGAAGATGCAAACACGATTACTCCGGCCAAGACCAGCACGAATGCAGTCAGACTTAATGTAAGCGATTTGTACAAAAGTCCCGACAAACCGGTCCAGTCGTATTGGGCAGTCAGCCAGCGGCGCAGCGACATCATCAACTCTCCGGGTTTTGCCTGACGCGGACACTGCGCGGAACATTCGCCGCAATAATAACATTCCCAAGGTTTTAGCGAAGCTTTTATATGGTCTTCCAATCCAAGGGTGCTGTATCGGATCATTTCGCGGGGAAATGAATTTTCGGTAGTCGAAAGGGAACAGGTTGCCGTGCAGTTCCCGCAGTTGAAGCAGGCTTTAAAATCGCCGGCGCCGTATTTTGTGATTTCAGCTGCAAATTCAGGATTTACAAGGGCCATTTTACTGATTTTTAATTTTGTAATAGTAATATTCTTCTTTATCGTCCATCCCGGCAGCCATTACCACGCTGTATTTATTCATAGTCATCATGTGGTAGGTGACAATATCCTTATCTTCAGCCAGTTCATCAGCAACCTCGGGAATTGATTTTTTGATTCCATTCATGGTTTGGAGAATATTTTTCCAAAGTTGGGGATACTCTTTCATCGTAACGGCATTTGTATCCTCAGCCACCTCCGTTGAAATTTCACGTTCCTTAATTTCAACAGCTTCCATAAACCCATCGATCATCGATTCAATTTCAAGGTCGGTATATTGGGCAATTTCGATCGCGTTTACCGGACAAACAGGGGCGCAGATTCCACAACCGGTGCAGATTGCCTTGTTGACCCGTGCGATCCGTTTCCCGTCCGAGTCAACTTCCTTGATTGCCGTATAATCGCAAACTTCGGCACATTTCCCGCACCAGGTGCAGGCATCCCCATTCACGCGGGCAATAACCGGATCAATCGACACGGTACCACTTTTCAGAAGGGCATTGATTTTAGCTGCTGCGGACAGAGAGGACTGAACTGACTCGCTAATGTTCTTGGGCCCCTGACACGATCCTCCGATATAAACCCCCTTGATTACCGTTTCTACCGGTTTAAGTTTGGGATGTATCTCGTTAAAAAACTTGTCGTTTCCGATTGGTATTTTGAAGTGTTCGGAGATCCTAACCGAATCCTCACGGGCTACCATTCCTGTAACCAAAACCACCATATCTGCCTCAACTTCAAGTGGCATTTTGGCCGTCAGGTAATCCTTGAATTTTAACACCAGAGATTTCCCTTTTTGTTCTACTACCGGCGCCTCTTTTTCTTCAAATTTGAAATAGAAATCACCTTGTTTTGAAGATTGATCGTATAAAATTTCCTGCTTGCCATAGGTTCTGATATCGCGATACAGATGGAAAGCTGTGATATCCTTATACTTCTCCTTGAGCTGCAATGAAGTATAAATCGTTGATGTACAGCATTGCCGGCTGCAATATTTATTTGGGCCTTTGGTCTGGCGATTGCCTACGCAATAGATGAAGGCAATCTTTTTGATCTGCTGATCGTTATAAATCAGTTTCTCCGGACTTAGCTCCATAAGCCGTTTGAATTCGGGTAGTGTGAGCACATTGGGTAGCATTTTATAACCGTATTCCCCCACTTTGGGCTGGTATGAATCGTAACCAGTGGTGATTAATACTGAGCCCACAATTAAAGATAGTACCTCCTCCTGTTCGTTAAAATTGAAAACCGAAGCATATTTTGCTTTAAAATCAGATTCATCCTTCAAGGCTTCAGCATCAATTACGGGCACATCGGGTAATGCTTCGGGATAATTCTTGTAAATGGCCTTACGTTTTGCCAGACCGAGATTAAATTCATCATAGATATATACCGGGCACTCTTCCATCGCCTGTTTCACGACTTGTTTATCTGCTTTCCCATTGATAAAGCGTGGCTTAACCTTCACATCCACATGAAAATTTCCAAGACTACCAGAAACTTTATCCACGGAAGCACCGGTAAACAGGGTGATGTTTTTTAAGGTTTTCATCTCCTTGTACAAAGCGGTTACCACATCTTTCCCTTTTTGTCCCGACATGAAAAGTTTTTCGTTCTGTGCAATCCTGCCACCAACGAAATAGTCTTTTTCAACCAGAAAAACTTCATTTCCCAGACGGGCAAGATCGATGGCTGCCTTCATCCCCGAAACACCAGCACCAACAACGAGCACAGCTTTGGTAACACTGATTTCGATATTATCCAACGATTCGGAATGGGAAACCCGGTGAATTCCTGCACGGATTAAACCGGCCGCTTTTACAGTTGCTTCGCGTGGTTTATCGGAATGAGGCCAGGAACACTGTTCCCGGATATTTACCTGGACATAGTTGGTCGGGTTCAATCCCGCCCGGCTTGCCACATTTTTAAAGGTGTGCAGATGTAATTTAGGAGAACAGGATGCTACAACTATGGCATCGAGCTGATGTTCTTCAATATCCTTAACCATCGCCTTCTGGTTCGAATCGGCACAGGCAAACATCACATCTTTCGATATGATAACGCCGTCCTGTTCATGAAACATTTTACCCAGCTCCTCAACATCGACGTAATCGGAAATATTTCCGCCGCAATGACAAATATAGACTCCTATTCTTTCCTTCATGGTTACATATTTTTGACGAGGGTGAAATTTTCGCTCGCATAGATCGCTTTACTCTCGAGATATCCTGCAACTTCTGTGGCTGCACAACCTGCCGATAAGATAGAATCGGGAATATCCTTCGGACCGGATGCAGCTCCTGCCACAAACACCCCTTTAATACTCGTCAGAGCCGGGCTTACCAGTTCATCAGTTTGTTTCACAAAATTGAAAGCATCGAGCTCCAGGATCTGGTTTTTAAAGATTTGGGGAATCTCCTTGTTGGGTAAAACGCCTACAGAGAGTACGACGAGATCATGTTTGGCTTCCTTTACAACACCCTTTGTAACATCTTCATAGCGCAGGATCAGATCGCCCTTTTTATCTTCGTTTTCACGGATTTTGGCCACCTTTCCCTTTACAAAATTTACCCCCATTGACTTCGACTGCATGAAGAACTCCTCATAACCCTTTCCAAATGCCCTGATATCCATGTAATAGATGGTAATATCGGCCATTGGGAGGGCCCCCATGAGCAGCTGAGCCTGTTTGATCGAATACATGCAGCAGATCTGTGAGCAGATCGGGTTGTTGGCACAATCGGCACCGCATCCCGAGTTTTCAATTGCCGAATCGCGTGATCCGGTACATAAAACATAGGCTATATTATCCGGGACCTTCCCATCTCCGGGTCTAAGCACGTTATTAAATGGGCGTGTTGGCGCAATTAAACGATCCATCTGCATTGAATCGATCACATTGGCATATTTGGAGTAGCCATAATCGGGTTTGCCCGTTGGAGGAAAAAGCTTGTAACCGGTAGTCACAATGACCGATTTAACCTTTTTACGGACTGTCTGCTTCTTCTGGGAGAAGTCAATCGCATTGGCCGGACAAATTGAAACGCATTGGTGGCATTCGCGACAGTTGCTGCAGTCCATACATCGGTTAGCACTGGCTTTTAACTCCGTTTCGGTATAGCCAAATTCAACTTCGTCGAAACTCTTAATCCTATCGTTAACAGGAATGCACCCGTTTTCGATTGCAGCTATTTTATGATTCCCGTATTTCTTGTACACCAGGGCTTTATCGATTGCAGGTAATTTATCGCCTGACTCATAATCTTCCAGGGTCAGATTATTAAGATATTTGTCCATATAAAAAGCAGCCTTTTTCCCTTGTCCGGCAGCCTCAATCAGGGTAGTTGCACCGGTTACTGTGTCGCCTCCCGCAAAAATATAGGGAGTTGAAGTTTGCAAGGTTTTTGCATTTACTTTAATAGTTCCGTTTTTATTGAGCTCAATATCTTTGGCAAAGAACGATGTTTCGGCTTTGAGGCCGATCGCTTCAATCATATAATCAACCTCTTCGAGGTATTCCGAGCCGGGGATTGGGACCGATTTCCGCCTCCCGCTCTCGTCAGGATCTTCGAGTTTCATTTTAATCAGCTGCACCTTTTTCAGTTCACCCTTTTCTCCGATGAGTTTCACCGGATTACGGAGCAGCAGGATTTCAACACCTTCCTCTTCGGCCTCTTTAATCTCAGGGGCAAAGCAGGGCATTTCGGCACGGCTCCGCCGGTAAACCACGGTCACCTTTTCGGCTCCGAGGCGCATGGAGGTGCGCGCCGCATCGATAGCGGTATTCCCGCCACCAACAATCATCACTTTTTTACCGGTCAGGTTTTCCTTATTTCCGATATTCGATTCCCGCAGAAAGTCGAGACAAGAGACAAGCCCTTTCAGATCTGACCCTTCCACCCCCATTTCAACGGTTTTATGAGTCCCTACCGAGACAAAGATCAGATCAAACCCCTGTTTTTTAAGTTCGGTTAAGTCTTCTATTTTCAGGTTGCATTCAATTTCAACACCCAGAACGGTAACATTCTGAACATCCCGGTCAACCACATCCTTGGGAGCACGGTATTCGGGGAGCGCCAGTTTGAGCATTCCCCCCGCCTGGGGAGCCGCTTCAAAAATCTTCACTGTATGTCCTTTGAGCGCAAGATGATATGCAGCGGTCAAACCGGCAGGACCTGAACCGATCACCGCTATTGTTTTCCCTGACTTGCTTTTAATCTCAACAGCGGGAGCTTCCGGATATTTTTCGTAATAGTAATCGGCGAAATAGCGCTTGATCTTACGAATATCGACTGCCGTATCGAGTCCGGCCCTTGTGCAGGCATTCTGACAGGGTGAATAACAGGCCCGACCCAGGCTTCCTGGAAATGGGATATCTTCCAGGTGAAGTTTCATTGCCTCTTCGTACTGACCATTCCGTGCAAGGGTAATATAGCCGTATGCTTTTACACCTCCCGGGCACTCATTGATGCAGGGTGCCGAATGATCCTGACGGTCGATCGTAGCGATTCGCGGATTGGCCAGGCTAAACGGGATATAGGCCACTTTGCGGCCGGCCAGATTGCAATTATATTCGTCCAATCGCACTTCCGGGCAAACCACTTCGCATTCCTGACACCCGGTGCAGTTCTCCTGGATCACATAACG
Source organism: uncultured Bacteroidia bacterium (assembly GCA_903923905.1). Classification (GTDB taxonomy): domain Bacteria; phylum Bacteroidota; class Bacteroidia; order Bacteroidales; family Prolixibacteraceae; genus JAAFHB01. Next base: position 27,107 of record CAIXZH010000066.1, on the reverse strand, counting down.
CGGCTTTTTGGAAATGTCCACTTCAAAATCATTTCCCACTTTATTGATGCTTTCGATCTCACTATTCAGCATCAGGGTGATATTGGGATGACGGGCTGTCTCCGACATTTTCGGAGTGGTAATGCAGGCCGCACAATCGAGCGTGGGGAAAACCTTACTAAGCTGAATCATCTTCCCTCCGATTGAGAGCCCTTTTTCAACCAGCAAAACTTTATGATTCATATCGGCAAGGCTAAGGGCCGCTTCCTGGCCGGCGATTCCTCCTCCAATTATTACGGCATCAAAATCACTATTCATCGGATCCATTTTTTCTGTATTTGATTGTATGGTCATTAATCCTTGGTACTATCCAGGTTACTCAGAATCTTGCTGAAATTCTCCATATGACTGGCAAAAGGTTCTGCACAGACTGAACAAAGCGCGGCCATTCTGATCCGCTTTGGGCTAATTCCCTTCGCTGTCATCAGGGCTTGTGAATCGAGGATAATCTGGTTCGTATGCTCAGCGCATTTTGAACTGTAGGAACATTCATGTCCATCGGCCGCAATAAAGACGCCATCGAACCCTTTTTCCAGGGCATGCATGATCCATCTGGGTTTCACCCCTGAAGAGCAGGGCAAACTGATTACATAAACCGATGGGGCATAATGGATCTTCCGGAGCCCTGCCTGATCGATACCCGGATCGGAGATCTTGTCGGTTGAAAAAACCAGGATTTTTGGCTTTTTTTGATCTTGCGTCATTTTCTTATGGTTTAAGGGTGCGATAGAATCATATTAACTATCTGCAAATCATATATTCAGCATTTTTATTTGGCCACAGGTTTCCTTCAGAACATAGCAATCCAATTGCCGTAACTTGTCATTCAAATTCCGGGGTTCAAAACAGGAAATAGAATGATCTTTTAAGCTTTTCTCAGAAACAGCCGCGTATAACTATCCAGATCGGTGAAACCAAGAAATTCATGCCCAATCTTATCGCACCAGCGTGGGATATCGTGTTTGGTCCCTTCATCGGCGGAGAGGATTTCCATGATTTCACCCGATTCGATCTCTCCGATGGCTTTTTTGGCGGCAAGTAGAGGTCCCGGACAAGCTGTTCCTCTGGCATCGATTACCAGGTCTGCTACTATTTTTGTTAAGTCTTCCATGTAATTATTGATATAAATTATTGATTTTAAGATTAATTAGCGTGATATTTAAATAAATAACTGGATGCGGCTTTCATCGGCATCAGCAAGGTAGCTTCCGACACCTACATACTTGAGATTCGGATAATCGATCATCTCTTCGCGTTTGAAGCCCATAAGATCCATGCTCATCTCGCATACATTGATTTCAACTCCCAGTTCACCGGCCACTTTAATCAGTTCCTCCAGAGATGGGACCCCTTTTTTCTTCATTAAACCTTTCAGCATTGCAGTACCCATGCCGCACATGTTCAGTTTCGAAAGCTTGAGTTTAGTACTTCCTTTGGGGAGCATACATCCGAACATTTTTGACATAAAATTTTTCCCTTTTCCGCTTTTCTTTGGGTCACGAAGCATGGTGGTACCCCAAAAGGTAAAAAACATTTTCACTTCCGTATCCATCGCCCTGGCTCCTGTTGCGATGATCATTGCTGCCAGCATCTTATCCAAATCACCAGAAAAAGCAATTATGGATATCTGGTCCTTGGCCTCACGTTTTTGCAGTTGCTTTATCTTTTTCTCCAGTTCTTCGACTTGTTTTTCAATTTCGTTAGCCATGATTTTAAATTTTTAAACTATTTGTATCGATGATTCCAAAATTAGACTGAAATTTAAAATCTGACTTGAAATTAGCTGTGAGGATTCGCAAGAGGGGATGTGATATAGCGCACATTTTTCTATACCTTTACGCCTTAATATACAAAAAATGGAGAAAACTTCCTGTAAATTTTGTACCCTGAAATCAGCTGCGGCCCATACCTTAAAAAACAGTGAGATTGGCGTTCTGGAGAATAACTGTGCTCAGGTAGATTTTATGCCGGGAGACAATATTGTGCGACAAAACTCGCTTTCAACAAATGTTGTTTATATTAAATCCGGCCTCGTGAAAGTTCATATCCGGGGGCCAATCCGGGAGCGAATCATGAAAATCGTCAAGGCTCCCACTTACCTTTGTCTTCCAAGTTCATTCGGAGACAAAGTCAATCACTTTTCTGCAACTGCAATTGAAAGCACCTCAGTATGTTTTATAGATGTGACCGTTTTTAAGCAGTTTATTTACAGCAATGGAGATTTTGCCCTTCAAATTATCCTTGATCTGAGTAAAGGTGAGCTTCAGAGTCTTCACCACTGTCTGAACAATGCACAAAAACAAAATATTGGACGGGTTGCTGATGCCATTCTGTTCTTTGCCCACGAGATTTACAATTCAACCACTTTTGTGCTGCCCATTTCCCGACAGGATTTGGCTGACCTGACCGGGATTACCCGCGAAAGCGCAAGCCGTATCCTCACCGACTTTCACAACGAAAAGATCGTTGAAATCGAAGGTAAAAAAATTTCAATTACCAATGAGGCCTTGTTAAGACAAATCAGTGAAAAGGGATGATTTGGAGAACGAAGTATCTGAACAAATGGTACCTACTTCGACTGATTAAAGAACTCCATATATTGCAATACATTTTTCTCATTGCGGAAAATCTTCAGATTTTCAACACTAATAATAAAATTCCGGAAATTGATCCCTTTTAAGGAATTAACCAGTGGTTGATCGGATGCCGTTCTTTGAAGATAGGCCAAGGCAGCGTTCTTCTCTCCTAACCCGCTCACAATCAATATTCCTCGTTTATCATCCAGCGATTCGACGCTCACTTTAATTGCCGGTGATCCATAATTGGCTTTATTGAAAAGTTCAAATGAATTAAATAATTTGGCTTCGTCGGTTTGCTTTTTCAGATAAATGAAGGAATAACAGTAGGCAGAACTTTTTTCCTGAGAATATGGCCCAATGTAACCTGCCGGTGAAACGGGTTTCGCCTGTCTGACAGAATCCTTAGCCGCAATGGGTTGAACCAGGACAAACTTCCCTTTATTAACAGATTCTTCTTCTTTTCTGGCTTTTGCAAGTAATTCCTGGGGATTAGGCAATAGATCAGCCGGAATGTTGGAGCTGATATAAGAATTGTAATTCTTGACAAAAAATGGCACATACGAAAGGTAATCCTTTTCTTCAATAATGGTCCGGTAATTGGTCGAGGAAGTAATAAAATTGATATACTCCAATCCTTTTAAAGCCTGGAACACGGGGCGTTTCCGAATAATTGACCGGAAATAAATCAATCCTTCTTCCTTATCCGGGAAGTTCCGGACTAAAACCATTTGCGTTTTGGAATCCAGGTTGATTGGTTCAATATCGAAATCCGTATCTGTGTAATAGTCCAGGTTATAATTTGCGATATCGTATATGAGCCGGTTCACATCGACCTTTGCCTCTTTAGAGAAAGCAATTACGTAATAATGGAATAAGTTCCCGTCGTACGAATATTTACCGCCAAACTCATCATTCGAATGATCTTTGCCATTTTTCAGTTCTTCATTGGTAATCTCTTCCTTTATGTACCCTTTGGCTAAGAGCTGCTGATAGTCTGACAGGGCATTACTGACGATTAACTCTCTGATATGAATCGCGATAGGAGTTGTAGGCTTCCTAGGAAAAGTCTTAATATATTGATCAAGGTGATTAGAGAAAACAGTTCGTTCCTGCCCTGTTCCCTTGGCAGTTACTTCAATAAATTTTATTTTTGAAAGAATCGTGCTATCCGGATTCATGGCCAATGCATGAGTTGCCTCTTCACCGGCTTTGGTGTAATTGTAAGCCAGGAAAAGTCGCAGGATCTCTCCATATTTCTTTTCAATGGCTTCGTTCTTCTCCTCAATTTCTGCAAAATATTTTGGGTTCAACAAATATTTTGCATATTTAGACTCAGGATATCCGGATATAATGCGCTGCTTATAATCTTCAGAGTTAGCAAGATCACCATTCTCCTTATATAATTGGTACAGCTCAAAGAGGGCGGGGAGTTCGTATATGCTCCCTTTAAATCTTCGGTTTAGCTCCAAAAGGATATCTATTGAGCGAGGAAAATCACTGAATTCTGTCCGGTAAATCCTGCCAGCTCCAAACATAGCACTTTTTACCTTATCCGTCGAGACCCGCATCAGTGAATCTGTCAGGGGAATATCCTGAAGGTAATACTCAGCTTTTTTGGGATCAGTTGCTTTTTTCTTAATTTCTATAGCGATATCTTTAGAAATAGAGTCTTCCTGTAGTTCAGGTTCGGACTCCAGAATACTTTGTTTATTCTTACGGCGCCAATTGTCTTCGAGGTTTCGCTTGCCCCAGATTCTTTGGAAATCCGATTTCCCAATACCTACTGTCACCGAATTATAAAAATACCAAAGGTTTTGATTTGTATTGACTGCACTAATCAATTGTCTTGATTGTTGTGATCTGAAGTAATTTTGATTGGCTTTTTCGGCATTTTCTGCAGCCAATTTGCGTGCCTCCTTCTCTTGCAAATCAGTTATAATCTTACTAATTAAAGCATTACGATCCTTTTCAGGCATCAGTGCCAATTTTTGCAAGCTATCTTCACGTTGAATTGTAATTAACTCCTTTGCCAGCCTTCTCAGTCCGGATGCCCGGTTCATGATTTCGGGGTATCCCGGGTAGTTTACATCGATTACTGCTACTGCACTGTCATAATAACATGCTGCCTGCAAATAAGCATTTTCTTCAAAAAATATTCGGGCAATATCCAGACTGGAAATTGCACGTTGTTTAGGATTGTTCGCGCTGTACTTCACTGAATTTTTAAGATCTTCGATCGCATCCTGTTTCCGGTTCTCCTTAAGGGCAATATTGGCTTTTGCATAGTAAATCCGGTCCCTGTATTCCTGGTTTATCTGATCTTTAAGCATCTTCTCCAACTGATTCTTGATCTCTTTATTGTTTCCTCCCAGGATTTCCATTCGGGATATTCTGGCATTGAAGGCCATTTGATAGTTTGGCCGCATTTTTAGCAGATGAGAATATAGTCTGGATGCTTCTTCAGGTTGGTTTGCTAAAGTCAACAGTTGCGCCAGGAGGTAATTAACACGAAGTTTAACGGAGTGCTGAAGTTTCGATTCCAGTGCAGATCTCAAAAAAGGGATTGCTAAATCAGCCTCATTTTTTTTTAAATAATATTGAGCCTGGGCGAGGTTAAGCTCACTGTTTAGCCTTTTAGGAAATCCTCCATCCCGGGTAAGAGAATTAAAGATTTCAAATGCCTGCGGAAAATCGCCCGTTTCAATGTATGATTTAGCCATACCCAGAAATGCATCATAACGGGTAGGCTGGTCAGAAAATTTCCGGATAACAAAATTAAAGTTCTCAATGGCTCTGTGGTAATCGTGTTTGTAATAGCTGGCCATTCCCATTAATAAGTAGCTGTCGTCTACCCACTTATTATATTCCCCCTTTGAAGCAAATTTTTTATAATGTTCAGAATTATTGGGTTTTCTATGTGGACTTCTGGTGATGGAATGAAGCTTGATCAGTTTGTTGCACTTGGTAATCACCAGATCCATTTCAGAAGTTGCCACCTTCCCTGCATCAGGCATAGTGCTTTTGGAAATCGGTAATGTATGGGTATAATCGTCCTGAAGACTTTGATCGATACGAAGCAGACCTGCCTTCATACTCTCCTTTGCATTAAAATAGACATTGTAATGCGCTGACAAATTATGATATGCACGAGAAGCCCCGGTATTCTTTTTTGTAGAACATCCTGTAAAAACTTCAATTAACAAAAAGAGAAGCAGAATATTTCTTCCAGTTTGTTTCAAACGATAGTTCATGAAGGTCTCATCCGTGAATAAATTACTTTTCAATAGATCTACGGTAAAGATACAAAGAGAAATGATCCCTCTATGATTTTTTAATCCGAACCCGTTCTGTGGGCCTTAAATTTTCGTTTCTGTAGTTCAACTGATCAATAACATTTGCTGCCAGAGCTATAAATGCCTTCCCAATAATCGAATTTTCACTCCATGCAACGGGAATTCCCTGGTCGCCACCTTCACGAATACTCATCACAATAGGTATCTGACCCAGGAAGGGAATACTCATTTTCCGGGCAAGATTCCTGCCACCATCCTTTCCAAATATATAATATTTATTATCAGGAAGTTCTTCAGGGGTAAACCATGACATATTTTCAACGATTCCTAAAACAGGAACTTCGATTGATTTGCTTCGAAACATCGAAACACCTTTAATAACATCTGCAAGTGCGACATCCTGTGGTGTAGTCACAATCACACTTCCTGTAACCGGAAGCGTTTGAACAACAGTGAGGTGAATATCGCTTGTGCCGGGAGGAAGGTCAATCAGCAAATAATCAAGCTCTCCCCATAATCCCTGAATGATGAGTTGCTTCAGCGCATTTGAAGCTACCGGGCCGCGCCAGATTAACGCGTTATCCTTATTCCCAAAAAATCCGATGGAGAGCATTTTGACCCCGAATTTTTCAATTGGAATAATCATGTCCCGGCCTTCAATCTCTTCCATTAGCGGACGTGCATCCTCTTCTCCAAACATCTTGGGAATTGAGGGTCCGAAAATATCCGCATCGATCAATCCTACTTTCGCACCTGTCTTGGCCATTGCCACGGCAAGGTTTGTTGCCACTGTTGATTTCCCTACTCCTCCTTTGCCGGAGGCAATAGCGATGATATTCTTAACCCCGGGCAGAACCGGAGCCTTCATCCTGTGAAGTCCCTTGGGGGTAATCAAAATATCGTATTCTTTACCAAGGGAATTTTCAATTTCAGTGGCACAAGCCTCGGAAAGAGCCTGGATATTCGGATCGTTATCATGCTGGAAAACCAGTGTAAAACTAATCCGGCTACCCGCTGTTCTGATCTCCTGAACCATTTCAAGATCCACAACATTATCATTGGTTCCCGGGAAATTTACTTTCCGTAGGATATCTGTAATCGTTTTTGGTATAACTGTCATTCTCTTTTTTTTAAATTTGCTTTAAAATTATTTTGGCTCTCTAAGAAAATTATCTTTCATTTGAATTAACAAACATATAACCGGGAAGTTCTGCAAGCAGCAAGTTGCCAGCCGCCATTTGTGCCATATTCATTTTAGCCAACGGAATTTTCAAATCGCCCCTGTTTTTATCTTAGCTCGGTCATTGGATCCCAAAAGAGTGTTTTGAAATCGACAACCTGGTCGTCTTCAACCATAATTCCTTCGTTTTCAAGCAATTCCTGCATTTGATCCGGGGATCCGAAGTGAATTTTCCCGGTAAGCAAACCATTGCGGTTGACTACCCGGTGTGCCGGAACATAGATTTCCTGATGATGCGACAGGTTCATCGCCCAGCCCACCATCCTTGATGATCCGGCAGTACCCAGGTAACGGGCAATAGCTCCATAACTGGTAACTCTTCCTGCCGGTATCTGCCTTACAACCTCGAATACATTCTGGTAAAAATCTGACACTTATTTCCTCGTTTCTAAATGGTCTCTGTTGGTTGAATTCCGTCCAAAACTCCGGTAATCATCAAATTCTATTTCGACCTCAGGTTCTTTAAGATTAACTCCATGAGGGATATATCTCAAATATTTTATTGTCTTTCCCCGGTCAAGCCATTGTTGCTCATAGTAGGTGCGGATACTCAGAATTTCATCGGCCAATCCGGAGGTGTATAAATCACAGGTGTTTACCTGCACCGGAAAATGATTCACTTCAATGGTGGCAAGGGTATATTGATAAAGAAAATCGCTGTCTGTTTTCAGATGAATAACACCCTCCGGCAGAAGAATTTCACTGTATTGCTTTAAAAATCTGACAGCCGTAAGCCGTTTATTCGTCCTTTTCATTTGTGGATCTGGAAAAGTAATCCAAATTTCCGACACCTCATCTTCCGCAAAAAAATGGGATAACAGCTCAATATTGGTCCTCACAAAACCACAGTTGCTGAGCTCATTCAGATGAACTTCCTTCGCCCCTGACCACATCCGGGATCCCTTAATATCGATTCCGATAAAATTCTTATCCGGAAAGAGTCTGGCGAGTCCGACAGTATATTCCCCTTTCCCGCATCCCAGTTCTAAAACAATCGGGTGGTCATTCTTAAAAAAATCCCTGTTCCAATTTCCTTTAAATGGAAATCCTTCACTGATTAATTTATTATACGACAATTGGATAACATGGCCATATGTAGTTAGATCTGCAAACTTGGCCAGTTTGTTTTTACTCATTTGAAATAAATCTGTTTTGTAATTTAGAGGGCTTTATCCAACGCAATTCCAAAATCATGAATCCCCTTAAGTATCCCATTAGGAGTGCGCATTCCCTGTCTGACAGAAATCGTATATTTACCAATCTCAGGGAAAAATATAGTCTGTTTGTAAGGATATTTCCGGTCATAAAGATCCCCCAGGCCACTACCCAGCCATTCGCCTGACGGCTTTGCAAGGGTCAATTCCAGGGTATCATTTATTACCTTACTCGAAGGGGGTTCAATGGACACAAAAAGCCAGAGATTGCTATAAGTATACCTCCCTTCATTTCGAACGGTGAACGAAAGATTATATACTTTTTTGGGATCCGGAATATTCATTTCAAAAATTAGAATGGTATCCTGATGCCATTCCGAGTGAGGGAGCATCCGATAATCTTCAACAACTGGCTTCTTAACACATGAGTTCGTTGTTAAAACTGTTATCAATGTCAATACCCCAAGTACAAAAAGGTAATTGCCTTTCCGGCGGAAGCGGATTTCATTGACCTTCATTGTTATTACTGGGTTTTCTGGTTAAAACTGGCTTGTGCCTTTTTTTCCGGCGATTCTTGAATTCCTGGTCAAACCTTTCGATACTCTCAACACCGACCGAATTATGGTAATTGTGTGCTTCCGGTTCAACGACAGGAGCGTTTTCGTTTGTTAGCTGAGCTATTTTTTTACCGCTTCTGTTAAGCAGGTGGATCTCTTTTACCTTCTCTACCGATACAGCCATCATTCCGCCTGGTTGATTATTCTCCTTTACGTACCAATAAATACCCTTGAAAATATCGGCTTTCAGATAATTATAATTGCCCTTCTCGGTTTCAAGCGGAATATTTGTTGAAGGAAAATTTTTCTGGGCGTCGATATAGGCATCCAGTTCGTAGTTCAGACAACATTTTAATTTGCCACATTGTCCTGCCAGTTTTTGCGGATTTAGTGATATCTCCTGATACCGTGCTGCATTGGTAGTTACGGAGACAAAATTAGAAATCCAGGAACTACAACAGAGTTCCCTACCGCATGGACCGATTCCCCCGATCCGGGCGGCTTCCTGTCTGGCTCCGATCTGACGCATCTCTATGCGAATCCTGAAGGTATCGGCATAGAGCTTAATTAACTGACGAAAATCAACCCGCTCATCTGCAATATAATAGAAAATAGCTTTTGTTTTATCCCCCTGAAATTCCACATCCCCGATCTTCATATTTAATTTCAGTTCTTCAGCAATCTTTCGGGCCTTAAGCATCGTGCTATGCTCACTGGCAATTGCCTCTTCCCATTTTTGAAGATCAACAGGTTTAGCAATCCGGTAGATCTTTCGCAATTCACCGTCAATCAGAGTAACTTTGTGGCGTTTTGTTTGTTTAAGAACTAAATCCCCTACCAGCGAAACCATGCCTATATCGTGGCCCGGACTAGCCTCAACTGCCACCATATCACCAGCTTTAAGTGGTAGTCTGTTGACATTGCTAAAATAATCTTTACGTGTATTTTTAAAACGGACCTCAACAATCTCATCTGTATTCGTCGTATTTTTAATATCATATAACCAATCGAAAACATTTAATTTTGCGCAACTTCCAACCCTGTCACTGGCAGGACACCCACGAGCTATTTTATCCGGAGTACTCATATTCCTGAATTATATATATTTAGACAATCTGATCCCCAATAGATCGGATCTGTAAAAAATTCAATTCTACAAAAATAGTGATTCTATTGCTATAATAAATGCAAAATACAAAATGCAGGATGCAAAATGCAGATGAGAAATACGATTTAAGCTATTTTACAGACCATTTAAGATCTCAGAGTCGGATCAGCTTTGAAACTTTTAATCCCAGGTCGGTGAAAACAAGTTTTGCATTCCCATTCATGGAAATATCACTATATGCACTTTCAAATTCACGAAAAAGATAAATGACATTTCTCTCATTGATAAATGGGGCAAATTTTTTTGAAAACTCAAGTTCCTGGTCATCCATATAAATCAAATCAGCCTCTTTCAGATTATGGAGAAAATTTTCCCGAAGCAATTCACCACAATATTTCAAAAGGCTCATTTGCCTAACCCTTCCGATCCCTGCCATCTCTTCGGACCAGGCAAGAATTTCCTGCAATTTTCGCCCATAGCCATTTCGCATGACTGAAGTAAATTGCAGAAAGTTAAATTTGCGTATTTCATCGTTTTGCATCAGCTCAAGTGCCAGAAAATAATTGCCCCTGGAAAGTCTGGCTATAATAGCCGGATTGCTGTTGGTTGAGGCAGCCATCGGCATCAGGGCTACCTGTAAATCATGATCCAATATTTTGGGAATCCGGATAAACTGACATCTTGATTGAATGGTACTGAGAAGCCTCTCTTCTGCCTCTGAAATCAGTATAAACAAAGTCTTTTCAGGCGGTTCCTCCAATATTTTCAGGATCTTGTTGGCACAGTTAATATTCATATTTTCAGGCAGCCAAATAATGGAGACTTTATATTCTGCTTCGTAGGATTTCTGATTTAATTTATGAATCAGATCCTTAGCCTCATCAACATAAATAGCGCCCTGCTTATTTTCATCTGCAATCAGTTGCATCCATTTTTCATACTGAGGATAAGGATTCTCCAGAAAATAGGTTCGCCATTTAGTCATATAATCACTGCTTGTCGGTTTATCGATGGCAGCTGTTTTTATTACCGGAAAGGTAAAATGGAGGTCAGGATGAATTAATTTAGCATATTTACGGCAAGAGCTACATTCTCCACATGAATCACCATCCTTTTTATGGGAACAATTGATGTACTGGGCAAATGCTACAGCAAGAGCCAGTTTACCGTTTCCCGGAGGTCCAACCAGCAATTGTGCATGCGGTATCCGGTCCTCTGTAACTGCCTGGATCAGTTTTTGCTTGGTACTTTCCTGGCCGATTACGTCTTTAAATTGCATCAGCTATAAATAGGTTTTATTTAAAAAGGGAATCATTAATTTTACTTAGACTTTACGGCTCCAAAAGTAGGAAGATTTGTTAACAAAGGATTAAATCGATTCAAAAATCTGGTTTGGGTTAGCGCTGTAAAACACTTTTTTATCTATCTTTGAAGGACAATTTACTAAATTCAGTATAAAAATGCAGACGATAGAAAATTATGACTTTTCGGGCAAAAAAGCCCTTATCCGTGTTGACTTTAATGTGCCGCTCGATGAAAAATTCGTGATTACCGACGATACACGGATGACAGCAGCCCTTCCTACCATTAAAAAAGTTATTGAAAATGGGGGTGCCGCAATTATCATGTCACATCTTGGTCGTCCGAAAAAGGGTCCTGAAGATAAGTTTTCCCTGAGACATCTTGTCCCTCATCTTTCGGAACTTCTTGGTGGAATTGAAGTTAAAATTGCTCCGGATTGTATCGGCGAAGCAACTAAAAAAATGGCTGATGCCTTAAAACCAGGCGAAGTACTTGTTCTCGAAAACCTCCGATTTCATCCGGAAGAAGAGGGTGGAGATGTTGAATTTGCCAGACAATTGGCCGCAAATGGCGATTGCTGGATTAATGATGCCTTTGGAACTGCACACCGTGCTCACGCCTCAACCGCGGTAATCGCTCAGTTTTTCCCCAATGATAAGCTGTTCGGATATTTGGTGGACAGTGAAGTGAAAAGTCTTGACAAGGTACTTAAAGCCCCAAAACGTCCTTTCACCGCAATAATGGGTGGTTCAAAAGTGTCTTCCAAGATAACAATAATTGAAAATCTTTTAAATAGCGTTGATAATCTGATTATTGGCGGAGGTATGACCTATACTTTTGTGAAGGCGCAGGGTGGGAAAATCGGCAGTTCGCTTTGCGAAGATGATTACCTGGCCTTAGCACTTGAGATTTTAAAGAAGGCAGAACAAAAAGGGGTAAAAATTATCCTGGCTACCGATATTCTTGAAGCTGATGCGTTCGCCGAAACGGCAAATACACGGATTGTTCCGGCCAATAATATCAGCGACGGCTGGTCTGGTCTGGATGTTGGTCCCGAGACGATTGCTTTGTTTAAAAAGGTGATCAGTGAATCAAATACCATCCTTTGGAATGGCCCTGTCGGCGTTTTTGAAATGGAGAAATTTGCCGCCGGAACCAAGGCTATCGGAGATGCTATTGTTGAAGCCACAAGCAAAGGGGCTTTCTCTCTTGTTGGTGGAGGCGACTCTGTTGCAGCTGTAAATAAATTCGGTATCGCAGATAAGGTTTCCTACATCTCTACGGCAGGCGGAGCAATGTTGGAATATCTCGAAGGCCGGGTATTGCCTGGGATTGCAGCGGTATTGGAATAAAGGCATTGCATCTTAAATTTCGGGCAAAGGGGTCAGCAACATAAGGTTTAAGGAAATAAACGACCAGTTGTTCACGGGCTTTGCGACTTCGTAAGAAAATTATTTAAGGAGTTTTCAAATCGAATCATATTCATTAAACCCGGGGCATCGGCTGCCGGGTTTTTTTATCCAAAAAAATGCAAAGTATCATTGTTTCGAATGAAATATTGCTTGAGCGGATTGAGATACGGGATGCACCCTCTATTTTCTATGCCATTAATCAAAACCGGTCTCATTTGGGGAGGTGGTTACCATTTGTTGGCCAAACAAAAGAGATCAGGGATAGTGAAAATTTTATAAATAATGTGATTTTGCATCGCGATGAGACCCTGAACGAGGTATATACTATCTGGTTTAAAGGGGAATTCTCAGGTACCATTGGGTTTCATAATACTGATAGAGTCAATGAAAAGACAGAGATCGGTTATTGGCTGATTGCCCAAATGACAGGAAAAGGGATTATTACAAGGTCGTGTAAAGAACTTATCGGGCTCGCGTTTGAGATGATGAGGATGAACAGAATCACAATAAAGTGCGCCGCCGGCAATGCAGCCAGCGAGAATGTTGCTTTACGGCTTGGCTTTAGTTTTGAAGGAATTGAACGGAACGGGGAACGGTTTGATAATCAATTCTACGATCTAAAGGTTTTTAGTCTGCTAAAAGGAGAGCATGATCTAAATAAGGTTCAGCTGAATAATAGCCCGGAGAGAAGGTAAGATGGTTCCTTTTCTCCGGGTTAAAATTCCTTACTTAGTTACGGTCGTTGTGGAGGGGTATAAATTCCAAAAGTTACACCTCCAATCAGGCCGTTAACAAATGACACTCTGGTGAATACAGTATAGTCTTCTGCGCCGTCTGCCATTGCTTTTGAGTCAGAAACTCTTACTTTATTTTTTACTTCCGAACATATAGGCTAAAGAAATTTGAAAAGTCTTGGTTTTTATTTTTGCATCTGTAGTGGAATCATTATTCAGATTAGCAAGTCCGAGTTCATAATTAATGCCGGCAACAATTGACCCAAATTGCACACCAGCTCCGAATCCTAGTCCGTAATCCAATCTCTTCGCATAACCCTCACTGAAAATGTCAGTACTTTCTCCATCCGTCTTATCTGTACCACTTAATCCATATGCAAAATATGGACCTGCCTCAACAAAGAAATTGGATGTTTTACTGATTTCAAAATTGTAGGCTATATTTAGCGGGATGTCAAGATAATTTATCTTATCAGTTGTACTTCCTGACTTAAATCCTTTTAAGGAATAAAGCAGTCCTGTGTTAAAATGAAGCTTTTCCTGTAATTTAAAATCGCCAACCAGTCCCAGATTAAATCCTGTAATCCCTGTAGGTGATACCGAAACTCCACCCCCTGAAATAGTCACATTTGCAAAATTGATGCCCCCTTTAATTCCAAATGTTTGTCCATTGACAATTTGAGCCACCATCATAAGAACGATTGCATAAAATAGTTTTGTTTTCATACTTGAAAGAATGATTAGTTTTGCTTACTCTTAAGTTTTTCGGCATTCACTCCCTACTCTTGTCCGGATTTTTGGGTGCTTCCGTTGAATATTACCAGCCGATTTCATTACAACTGAAGGATCAACTAAAAATTCAAGAGGGGGATAACGCTTCAACCAAAGTACCCCCATTCTGAAAATTTCGGAGTTACTGCAGTATAATGATTATCTGCTAATAACCAAATATAAAGAATTTAAATCAATAATAGGGGAGATTCGACTAATAATTACAGAAGATTTGGTAAGTGTACCATTTTTTATGACAGATGTAGGCAAAAGGCGAACAACCGTAACCATTTGCCAGATAAGTCAACTTACTGAGTCGGCTTGACAGGATAATAATAACTGATCTGATTTTTATCAGTTCAATTATTGATATTGGATATAAAGCTATAAAAGTCTAAAAGGACCAGTACTCTCCCACCAATCGCCAATAATCAAGGGTTGAGGGGGACTATTTGTATAGAGGCTCACATTGTCAATTTGAATATCTCCATTTATAAGTACATTACCCGACATTAAAGCAACCACATCAGAGCCTGTCGATTGATGAGCTTCGATCCAAAGTGTAAATTTTTTCCCGCTGCCTGTAATAAACGCACCTGATCCCTTTACATATTGGCCATACGCAGATTCCGCAATATCAATTTGCGAAGAAGTCTGGTTCGAAAATTTAAAGGTTGAACTAAGTGAAACCCCAATAACCTGACTCATATTTTTACTGGCCGAAACCACGGTGCATTCATTAGTGCTGTATTCACCTTCAATATTAGGGGGATTTGTTCCCTCGTATATTGGAATACCTGATACATTTATCACATGCTTGATATCTGCATTGTCAAGAAACTCCTGAGATGAATTAAACCCACTCTTCTTGTATTCTTTTTGAGCCTCCTTCTTGCATGAGGCCAAAAATACCAGTAAAATGAAAAGACATCCAATTCTATTCATATCTATCATTTATTAAACAGACTTCTCCTTTTAAAATTTAATGTTTTAGTTTTGAATGATTTAACTAAAACCGATTTAGTTACTGTCGCGGGTTTCAAGACAGAGATATCGCCAGCTTCGTTAACAATCAATGAATTGGCAGTCAGTTCAGTAACCTGAACTTCATTTTCCCCGTTACAGGTAGGATCACCTTCCCAGGAATAGCATAAGGTCGTTTCAGCATTGTCCTTCCAGGTCCATTGTGCTAAACCACCATCTTCGGGATAATCAGGATAATTTACATAATAGGTGCCAAATGAAGAGAATAATACAGTGGCTCCTTCGTATTCCGTACCAACGACACTCGCTCCCATATAGGTAACCATTTCCCAGGTTTTACAAAGCAAATCTGTTTTAGCTGAGTTTGCTATTACAGCGGCTTTGGCAGTGCTGATAACAATTTTAGTACCTGAATCACTTTGGAGAGTAAGGGTAAAAGCAAAACTGTTACTATCAATAGATGTTAATTTTAACATTCCAAAACCAGCTAAGGAAATCGTCTGATTGTCAACTATCTGGTATGTTCCATATAAAATAATTTGATTGCTTGTTGATTTAGTTCCGTCGTTTTCAACGACTACATAATTCCCACTTTTATTAAACTCGAACGAAACAAAGTCGGTACTGGTTCCTGAGACTACCCATTTTGCACTTAGGGTATCCATGGTTAATGTTCCACTTTTATTTTCATTCTTTGAGCAGGAGAAACTGAACAGAAACAGAGCGACTATAATGACTAAATTAAAATTTTTCATTGTATTCATAGGATAAATTTTAACGAGAATCGCCTACTCTTAAGTTCTTCGGCTTTTACTCCCTACTCTTTGTCCTGGATTTTCGGGTATCTCCTTAGAAATGAAATATCAAATTATTGAATCGCAGGTATATTCTTATGCAAAAATCATAATGAGGCACTATTATGATTGATCATTATTTTATTTTTCAATTTAAGTTCAAAACTCTTATCTAACAAATTTCAACTTAATAATTGAAAATTAAAATTTATTTTAATAATATTTAGTGGAGATTTGGCAAGCGTAGCCTTTTGACGAACAGGTGTAAGTTTTTTTTAACAGGTGCAAGTAGGCAAATTAAGATTATCCTGGCAACAAGTTTTTAACCGTGATTGCACTCTAATTCCAGAATTTGACAAAACAGAATTTTTTTCCGGCACAATGAAGGTACCGTTTTCGTACACGTAAAATGGAATCTATATTCTCAATTCAAAGCTCCTGAAATAGTTTAAAAACTACTATTAAACAAAAAATACTACTTCGGGTTTAAGTGCAAATAAGTTGCTTTATTATACTATATACCTGGCATTTAAATAATTATATTTTTCAAATAATAAAGGACAATGATCAGGAATAGTGACTGAATATTCATTATCATACTGCAGTTTATGTCAAAATTAATTTTCCCGTTAAGGTAAACGGAAAGACCAATTCGCTACTTAGTCTCAGGTTTTCCTAATCAATGGAAGCGGTAAGAAAATTGGAGATTATTCAGGTTCGGTTAAAGATTATATGATCCGGTAAATCTCCATGATCTCTCTCAAAATAGAATCGAAATCAATTTTCAGATCAATGAGTTTTCCGGTATGGATATCAAAGACCCATCCATGCACGGTAAAATCCCTATCCTGGTATGCCTTTTGGACATCTGAAGTTTTGATAATATTGACACACTGTTCCTGAACATTTAACTCTACCAGTCGTTTGTATTTAGCGTCTTCTTCTGTAATTAAGTCAAGTTCAGCCTTATGTATACGATAGACATCCCGGATATTACGTAACCAGGGATTGAGAATTCCCATATCAGCAGATTGCATGGCAGCCTTTACACCATTGCAATAATAATGGCCGCAGACAACAATATGATTTACCTTCAAATGGCTGACAGCATAGTTGATCACCGACATCACACTTAAGTCGGTATTTGGAACCATATTGGCAATATTACGATGGACAAAGACCTCGCCAGGCTTTGTTCCCATGAGTTCCTCAGCAGTTACTCGACTGTCGGAACAACCAATATAGAGTACCTGAGGTCGCTGTCCCTGAGACAAATTTCTGAAAAAATCAGCATCTGTTTTAAGCTTTTCATCAATCCATTTCTGGTTATTTGAAAAAATATGCGCTAAATCCATACCTTAGTTTTTAATTAATTTCAACAACCGATCAACCTGTAAAGCCAATAGCACCGGCGATTGCATTGATACAACGCAAAAGCTCCAATAAAAGAAGATCGGTGTTTTCAGTTTTTCCCGGTTCATTCCCTTTACGCCACCTGGTTAATAAATTTACCTGATGTTTATGAAGCGGCTCCATGGCCTCAGCCCTTAATAGTGTGGAATAATAATGATTCACGCGCCTTTGGGAAATGGGAATATCCAAAATAATATCAATCATTTGCCGTGTCCGGGCCAACTCATTCAGCATAAGTGATAAAAATTCTTCATTTTCAGGTACATCTGCGGCAAGCCGGGCATATTGTCTGAATATCGTCTCATCAGAAGAGGCAAGGCTTGAATCAACATTTGTGAGAATGTACCTGATAAACGGATCGGTTTTAACTGAATTTTTAAACCGTTCAAACTGATCCGGATTATGCTTCTGCATAGCTTCCAGTGTAGTTCCGACTCCATACCAACTGGTAATATTAAACCGGCATTGGCTCCAGCTAAATACCCAGGGAATAGCCCGAAGATCATTAAGAGTTCGGGCTCCTGTTCGTCGGGAAGGGCGACTCCCAATCTTGCTCTGCTCAATGGCATCTATCGGGGTTGCTTTCTCATAAAATTGAATAAACCCCTGTTTTTCTATAAGTTGCTTATATACTGACATACTCCTCAAAACAATATATTTGAATTCTGAGGCCAACTGGTGTTCCTTAATATGGTAATTGTCCTGAAGCATGGTCGCTGAAAGTGTACCGGCCGTCAAAAGTTCCAGATTATACACCGCATTGTTTTTATTCGCATATTTCCGTTCAATAGTCTCCCCTTGCTCAGTGAGACGGATATCCCCATTGATTGTCCCAGGAGGCAAAGCCCTTAGAAACCAATGGGTCGGCCCTGCTCCCCGACTTATAGAACCACCTTTCCCATGAAAGAACCGAATTTTAACCCCGTGTTTGATCCCAATTTCAGCAAGTTTAGACTGCGCTTCATATAAATACCATTGACTGGCCAATATTCCGCCATCTTTATTGCTATCACTGTAACCTATCATCACCTGTTGAACCGGGATGGTTAATGAATTGCTCTTTCTCTGCAGCTCCAGGCTGTTCCGGGTAACCGGATGCGACAAAAAAGCATCCAGAATCTGAGGACTGTGTATTAAATCCTCAATCGTTTCAAAAAGTGGGACCACTGGTAATCCGGAAGCCATACCATCTTCTGTATTAATCATTAAACCTGCTTCTCTTTCAAGCAAATAGACAACCAATAAATCAGACAAATTCCTGGTCATACTGATGATCAGAGATCCCAAAGCGCCCCCCCCATATTTGTTAATGTGGTCACTGATTACCCGGTAAGTATCAAGTACCGCCTTAGCTTCGTCTCCAACGGCAATATTCGGATGAGTAAAAGGGCGGCATGAGTTTATTTCCTGGTTAATAACGGAGATTCTTTCGCTTTCGCTTCCAATTAAAAAGGCTTCTCCATCTAATTGAGCGGCCTGCATTAACTGCGATAGGGCCAGTTCGTGAAAACGGCTATTTTGTCGGATATCAAGTTTGGCTAAATGAAATCCAAAGGTATTTACAATTCGAATGATTTCATTCACATCGGCAGAAGCAATTGCGGATGCTCCAAATTCTTTTAACCCGTTTTGCAATATTCCCAAATCGTTAATAAGAGATTCAGGGTATTTATAGCTGTTACTATCCTCAAGAACGGCTGTTGTTTCTCCTTCGTAAGTTGTAGCCGGAAGTTTTGCAATCAGAAAGGACAAATATTGTTTGAACGCCTCATTCGGATAATCGATTTTAGGGTGTCCGGTAAATTCCCGGTACTCCTTTAAGAGGAGGTTATAACTATCCCGAAACTTACTTTCCAATTGTATGGCAAGGCAATTAAAGCTAAGATTCGTTTGCAGGGAATAAAGTTCCTTTTTGATCACCCGAAAAGCTTCTAACCTGAGTTTTAAAAGAGTATCTCTGGTCACCTGAGCAGTCACCAAAGGGTGTCCGTCGCGGTCACCACCCACCCAGTTCCCAAAGGTAATCTTTGGAAAATGCTGGGTCCCTAAAATTAAGGCGGTATCAAAACCTGCTTCTTCCCAGGCTTGAACTAACCTTCTGTCATGCAAAGTGATAACCTCAGGAAACACTTTTGTCAAATAGTGCAGGATATTTTCCAACTCGGAGTCTATATCGGGCTTTTCAGTGTATACATCGGATATCCGCCAAATGCGGTGTAGTGCTATTTTAATTCTCTTTCGATTTTCTTCCTGCTCAAATCTGCTGTACATTTGGTTCTCGCGCCTGACAACCAGCAAATATAAATTCCGCAGGTGTTCAAGCATGATAGTGGGTTTTGCCTCAGTCGGATGGGCTGTGAGAACCGGCTCAACTTCGATCCTTGAAAGGTTTGCAGCTATAGTTTCAGCACTAAATCCTTTTTCCTTTAAAAGTTTCAGGTTATGGGACCATAATCCATCAATCACAGAAAGCGAATTCTGATCCTCCCTCTTTCTACGGTTCTGAACTGCACCATTTACCTCAACTATATTTAGAAGCTGAAAACAGGTGGAAAATAGCTGCAAATGCTTTCCGGTAAATTCCTTATCCTGAAAAGTAAAAGATGAGGTAATCCATGGAATTTCGTTTGCCAATTCAGCTTCGTCTGACTCAATCATCACTTCCTTTAAACAATTCAGAAGAAATTCAAGATCTTCGTATGCTTTCCCCAATTTATTTTTAACCTGTTCCAGCGTTTTCATTACTCTGTATTTAAAACCATTAGGTAACCACAATTTTATTTTAAATGGCCCCCCATAATATTTGTCATTATAATAACGTGGTCCAATAAAATTTGTTTACATATTCAACCATCATATCAGGAAATGATCATAAAATTTTATATTTTAGAACTTTAATTGACTTGCTATGTATCAATTTCTGGATTCTGACTCCACACGCAAAGAGAAACGACTTATCTGGGCTGTTAACAGGTCGATTATGGAAAATATTGGCTTTACCCTGAAAAAAAGTGGTAAAAAGAGCAAAAGTCACTGGGATCTATTCCGTCGACTGCTTGGAATCTTCAGAATTCTTCTAAAAATTACCGGGTTTTACAAAAAAGGATATGGTAATGCTAAAACAATTAAAATTAACGAATTAACACTGAATTTTCCAAATCTTCCGGATGCATTCAATGGATTCAGAATCCTCCATTTATCGGATCTGCACATTGACAGCATCCCCGGATTTGCCGCGTTGATAATTCAAAAAATAAATCAGCTAAAATTTGACACTTGCTTACTCACGGGTGATTACAGACGGGATATCAACGGTAGTTTTAGCCATATTTTAAAACCACTTCATATTTTATCAAAATACATACAGACACCTTATGGACCTTTTGCTGTACTCGGTAATCATGATACCTATCTGATGGCTCAATACGAGAAGCAATCAGGCATGGAATTGCTAATTAACGAATCTGTCGAAATTATCAAGGATGGTGAGAAAATACTGATAACCGGAACCGATGATCCCTTCAACTTCTATACTGAAACGGCTTTGCTCAGTTTAGAAACCAAGGGCTACGATTTTAAGATTGCTATGGTTCATACTCCTGAAATGGCAAAAGTAGCCTCCAAAAATAAATACGACCTTTATCTCTGCGGACACACCCACGGCGGTCAGATTTGTCTGAAAGATGGGACTCCGCTGATCAGTCATCAGTTTGAAGGCAAACAGTTTAATCATGGTAAGTGGAATATTGGCAATATGACCGGATATACTTCTAGTGGTGTGGGCGTCAGCGGGATACCAATCAGGTTTAATTGTCCGGCAGAGATTACCCTTCTGACATTGACAAAATGAACTTGCATAAAATAGCCCAAAATCCATCATAATCCTTAATTAATCCAAAAACCCAAAGAGTGTAAACTCATTAAAAAAACAAAATCATGGAAATTCATGTAAATTATCTTGCAGTATTGGTTGCAGCAATCGCAAACTATGTCATCGCCACTATTTGGTATGCTTTAATATTTGGTAAAATATGGAAGAAACTTACCGGGATAACTGACATGAAGCCGGCACCGGTAAATATTATACTGGTCTTTATCGGATCACTTGTACTCAGTTTTGTTTTATACCATTCGATTGTATTTGGTAATGCCTATTTTAAAATCAGTGGGTTAGCCGGTGGGCTTATGGGTGGATTTTTCGGATGGTTCGGTTATATTGCCCCTGTGACTTTAAGCGCTAAGCTCTATGAGAAGAAACCCTGGGGACTTTGGCTTTTGGATAACGTATTCTGGCTTTTTTCGCTATTTGTAATGGGTACAATTTTATCTGTATGGCAATAATTTACAGAGTTAATACCTATACTTCACAAAACTGAGAACACCATGAAATAAATCATGTCGTTCAACTCATGTAATAAAATCCAATCCTCCACGTCTTAACTTTGAAAACACGCTTAAACGGTTTCGAATGTTAGCCAGAGAGTTTAAAACTGATGTACTTCCAATTAGTAACAAACTGTTACGCTTTGCCCTTCAAATCCTTCAGGACGAGGAAGAGGCAAAGGATGTTCTTCAGGATGTTTTTCTGAAACTCTGGGAAAAGCGGAATGACCTTAATAAGATAGAGAACCTTGAAGCCTTTACCATGCGGATGGTCCGGAATCGATGTCTGGATGTGATCCGGTCAAGAAAGACTATTTCCATGGAGTTGATTAAAAAAAAGAATCTGCCGGAAGAAGATAATTCGGGCAGTAATCTTCTTGAAGATTTAGATACATTATATCTGGTTAAACAAATCATCTGCTCATTACCGGAATTGCAACGCACCATTATTCATTTGCGTGATATTGAACAACTTGAATATGAGGAAATATCGAAGGCTACTGATTTGAATGTAAATTCAATCAGGGTTAACTTATCAAGGGCTCGCAAAAAAGTTCGGGATGAAATGCTAAAAATTCAAAATTATGGAATCACAGAGAATAATTATATTACTACAAAAGTACTTTGAAGCTGAAACCGATCCCGTAGAGGAAAATGAATTGATCACTTATTTTAATTCAGGGGAAGTTTGCGAAGAATTGAAGTCATACATTCCAATGTTTTCAGGACTTAAAGCCCTTTCAGAAACCAAGGATTTGAAATTAGATGACGATTTAATGAATTTCATATTGGAATCTGAGCATAAGGAAAAGCTTCGGTACAGATGGTTGTGGCAAACTGTAACAGGAGTGGCGGCAGCTGTGATTCTGGGATTGCTCGCTGTAAATTACTATAGCCGACAAAACCGGTGGAATGATACGTTTACAAACGCTGATCAGGCTTATGTTGAAGCCAGCAAAACCCTTGATTTTATTGCCGGTAAATATAACAAGGGATTGGCTCAACTTGAACCTGTCGGAAAGATCGGGGATGCTGTATCTCCTTTATATTCAAGCCTTACTAAATTAGACAAAGGATTTAGACAAATGAAAAAAGTTGAAATAATAAATAAAAAACTTAAAAAAGAATAACCATGAAACAATTACTTTTAATGCTGGCTTTTTTACTGCCTTTGTTGGGAATGGCTCAGGAAGGCAATAGCCCCGTTGACAAACTTTTTAATAAGTATGCAAATAAAAAAGGGTTTACAACCGTAAATATCAGCGGTAAATTATTGAGTTTTGCAACCAAATTCGATAATACAAAAAGCGATGAAGCTTCTATGCTGGAAAGAATCAGCGGAATCCGAATCCTCTCTGTAGAGGACAAGAGCCTGAATAAAGGGCTTAATTTTTACAAAGAACTTGAAGATGATGGGTTTTTCCAAAACAACAAATTCGAGTCTCTGATGGATGTCACCGATAAGGATGAAGTCGTCCGGTTTTATGGTAAGGGGGGGGCTAACGGTTCTCTTTCAGAATTGCTTCTGATTGTTGGAGGGGAAGATAATACCCTGATCAGCATCCGCGGCGTAATAAACCCAAACGATATCGGCAAACTGACCGGATCTCTTAATTTGGGGGTTAAAACCAAATAAAAATACAATGCCGTGTGAAATTAAACTCCTGCAAATCTATGCGTTGCGGGAGTTTTTATAATGCAGGTACCCATACTGATTACCTGACTCTTGTTTAGTCTGCCATCAAAATCACGGGAAATAAATACGAAAAGGCAATTAATGAGACGCGGTGGACCTCATTTGGAACAAAAAAATGGGTATCTCAATCGCTGAGATACCCATTCCTTTAAATTTACAATAGCTTACTTATTTTGCTGGAGCTGGAGCGACTGCTTTTGCTGGAGCTTTTGCTGCTGGTTTAGCGGCTGCTTTTGCTGGAGCCTTTGCGGCTGGTTTAGCAACTGCTTTTGCTGGAGCCTTTGCTGCTGGTTTAGCGACTGCTTTTGCTGGAGCCTTTGCTGCTGGTTTAGCGACTGCTTTTGCTGGAGCCTTTGCTGCTGGTTTAGCGGCTGCTTTTGCTGGAGCCTTTGCGGCTGGTTTAACAGCTGCTTTTGCAGGTGCTTTTACAGCAGGTTTAGCAGCTGGAGTTGCAGCGGCAGCTGCTGGTTTAGCGGCTGGTTTAGCAGCTTCAGTCTTAGCAGGAGCTTTTTTAGCTACTTTTTTTGGTGCATCCTGAGCATTTACAGAAATTAAACCCAAAACGAATACAAAACTTAATAAGAGAACTAATTTTTTCATAATAGAGTATTTTTAATAATGTTTACGCCTCAAAAATATATCTGCCATTATGAAGTTATCATGAAGTTTTGATTTAAGGAGTTTAAAATATCATTTTTTATCATTTATCGAAGCACTCCCGGGAGTTTTTAAGAACTCCACATAACTGTCCAGTATCGTTTGCAATTCCTGTTTTAGGGTTTGAATCATCTTGACGGCTCTTTTTTCAGCAAGCCATCCAGTATCCAAAGGGTATGGAATTCCGTCGACTGGTTCAATTCTCTTGATCGGACTACGGTCCTTACCTCCAAACGCAGAGGAGCAATAAACATGGTCAATCGTTATTTTGTACATTCCCTCTCTCATTTTGAATGTAACGATATATTCATAGGTATATTCGTAGGGACACAGAGCAAAATTAAAGATTTGAGAACTTTTCCCTTTAACTACAATAACTCCGGCTTCTTTATCATCATTCTCAATTATCTTGCCGGAAGCCTTCCACAAACCGGAGATATACATCTTAGTGTCAGAATAAATTTGTGACTTCGATTTGGGGATAGAATCAATTTTCCCCCATTTAAAATCTGCCTGACCAAAAGCATTGTAGATCAGCAACAATGCCATCGAAATAAGGAGGAGCTTTTTCATCGTTTGTCATTTAAAATAATATTTCCAAGTTTTCAACTTATGTCTAGCCAATAATCTAAATAATTTAAGTCATCCAATTTCCGGATAAGCCAAGACTTTCCAACCGAACAAAAAAAGCAGTTATTTCGGTATTCGATGTATTTAGATCTTAAGGCCAGTTTATGACTCCACTGCTAAAGTATACATTTCCCTAAGAACTTTTATGTCCCGGGAACAAATTTCCTTATTATCAAATTGATCATCCGTTTTCCATGATACAATCTATTGGTGCCTCAGGTAAGAACAATCGATAACAGCACGATTGTTCCCTATCGCTTTCCACTCCAGTTTTAATCCGTCACCACCTCCGGCCTGAAAAAACTGAACCTCAATAGGATGGAATCCTTTGCCCAGAGCAAAATCCATTGATTTTTGATCCATACCATGAAGTCCGTTGTTAGATAGTGTTTTCCCCGAAATAATCATTTGAGATCCGTCATTTGAGGTTAGATAGAACTGATAAACAGCCGTCTCCGGAACCCAAAGATATCCTGAAAATATTAGTCCATAGTCGTTATTTCGCTTTTTCACAGTCAGATCGATGGATTGGGCAATCCCTTTACTCATGGGTTTTAAAACTGAAAAATCGGGCAACCGGTCCCATACCCCTTCGAAATAACGGTATTCCAAGCCAGTCTTTGTTTCCCGCACCGCAATCGCCGGCACAGGCACCTCTTTGATTAATCTTTTCTCGGTCAGACCGCTGATTGCACTTTCTCCCCTAAAGCACAGGGCTTTAATCAGAAAAGAAGAGGAAATGTTTACCTCATTAATTCCCTTGGCTATCGCCGATTCTTTGGTTGGAACAGATCCGTCAGTTGTATAATGAATGACGCAATTGGAGATGTCGGTTGTAATTTCGAAGGCTGCCTTGTCAATAAAAACGGAGTATTCTGCACTGATCTGGGGACCATTGTAAACGATCACTTCATCCGAAGTTTCCAACACAAACACCGTTGCAAACTTATCTCTTTCAATTTTAGAAACATTGATATTCTTGTAGTTACCTGAATTTTCGACCCTTAGTTTATGGCTTGGGTTCTTCATTGCCCAGGCCTTTTCAACTTTGCTTGCAAGACCTGGAATCCGAAGAATTCCATCTTCCGGGAAATCAAAAACATGAAGGTAGATTCTGTTCTTTCCTCCTGTTTTTTTGACGGTGCAACGTCCCCAATCCAGGTCTCTTAACGGACTGGCTGTTGTCCCATAAATGGCTTCTCCGTTGGTTTTCATCCAGGTTCCCATCTCCTTAAGGCGTTCAATCGAAGGATCCGGGATAAGTCCCTGAGAGGTAGGTCCAACATTTAACAGGTAATTCCCCCCTTTCGAAGCAATGTCGATAAGGTTTCGTATCAGAACCTGGGTACTTTTCCAGTTGTGATCATTGGCCCCATATCCCCAGGTTCCGTTCATGGTCATGCACGATTCCCAGTTCTTTCCCGGGAATCCTGTAGCAGGGATGAATTGTTCCGGTGTTTCCAGATCTCCGGGAATCCCTTCACAGAGACGGTTGTTCACGATCAGATTCGGATATTTGGCAAGTATGGGTGCAAACCGGTCAGCCCGCTCCCTGGTCATTTCACAAGGGGTGTCCCACCACAGAATTTCAGGATTATAGGCAGAAAGGATTTCAGCAATCTGAGGTATTGAAACTTCGTCAAGGTATTTGTCAAAGCTTCCCTGCTGGGCAGTATCCCAGTGTCCGGAACAGGCAGCACCACCGTGATGATTCCAGTCCTGAGCCTGTGAATAATATAATCCAAAGTGCATTCCCTGTTTTTTACATGCCTCAGCCAAAGCCTTCACGATGTCCTTTTTATAAGGTGTGGCATCAACCACATTAAAAGGATCGGAAGATTTGAACATTGCAAAACCTTCATGATGCTTGGATGTTAGTACTATATATTTCATTCCGGCCTCCTTTGCCAGACTGACAAAATTATCAGCGTTAAATTGAATTGGATTAAATCGGGTTGCCAGGGACCTGTAGTCCGCCACAGGTATTTTCATATAACATTGTATCCATTCGGTAGTCTCACCTATCTTGGTTTGACGGCTATTCCATTCTCCAGCTGGAATGCTGTATAATCCCCAATGGATAAACATTCCGAATTTGGCCTCCTTCCACCACTCCATTTTATCAATCGGTTCCTGGGCCATGCAGCCTGATACGTGTAATAGAAAAATAAATACGAACAGGAGTCTTGTATAATTCTTCATTTTTTAAATATTCCTTAAAACAATGGTTCGTTCAAAAAGTAGATATATTTAAGCGGCTATAGTGCCGAAATTCAATAGTTCCTTGACATGCTGATGATTTTTGATTGAGTTCGGGTTAATGGCGAACAGGCAGAAAAATCTCGACAATAGTAAAGCGTT